>JBBQZQ010000006.1:0-121875 GCA_038207565.1 Mycobacteriales bacterium | reverse complement strand
TCGCCCGCGCTGATCGCTCCACCGCGCTGATCGCGCCACCGCGCTGATCGCTCCACCGCGCTGAGCGCTCCACCGCGCTGATCGCTCCCCCGCGCTTATCACGCGGGCCCACCCGGCGTAACCCGACGGTTCGGCCCTCTTGATAATGACGGGGAGACTAGGCGGGGCGCTGCGAGAGCAACTGTTCGCGCTCCTCCACCGACAGGCCGCCCCACACGCCGTAGGGCTCGCGGGCCTGGAGGGCCCAGCGCAGACAGTTCGCGACGACGGGGCACTGGGCGCAGACAGCCTTGGCGCGCATCTCGCGCCGCAGCCGCGACGGACCGCGCTCGTTTTCCGGATGGTAGAAGTCGGAGGTGTCCCGACCGCGACAGGCAGCGCCAACTTGCCAGTCCCAGTCGCCCTCGCGGGGCTCGGGGAGGCGGCGAATCTCGGCCATGGTTCCTGCCCTTCACAAGCAGATGAGGATTGTCCTTGCGGCAATCTCATCGGTCGTCTGCCGTGTAAAAAGAGCGGAACTGCAAAAGGTGACGCACGATAGTGAGATTCGCGTGAAATGCAAACCGACATAACGCCCATATCGGGCGCAACCAGCGGGTTTGCTCCGGTCAGCGCCGGTTGCTGATGATCCGCACCGCGTCGGTGTAACCGCGGGCGTACTCCCAGCTCACGTAGGCGTCCGGGTCGGGCGCGAACGCCGGCTCGTGCACCTGGGTGCGCCCCTCATCGAGCAGCGCACGCAGGTTGGCCGCCATCAACTCCCAGGTGAAGAAATGCTGCTCGCTGCAATCACCGCACTCGATGGTGATGCCGTGAACGCCGACCGGAGCCAGCGACTGGCGAAAGTCGATGAGTTCGGCGAGATCGGCCTCGACATCGGCCCGGTCGTCCACACTCAGCGGCACCGCCGGGTCGGCGTCGGCCAGTTCCGCGGCCGGATCGTCCGGGTCGTCGATGAACGGATCGAGCGGTCCGTCTCCGATGTCCATCAGTCCCCCTGCCGGAATGCCGCCTGTTCGCAGCCCACCGTAGGCGCGGCCGCGCCTCGGTGCCACCCCGAAGGGTAGTCCGTGCGCACGGGGGTGGCGTCATCCGGACGCGGTTGCCTCCAGGGGGCTCGTCCGCGAAGCCCGCAACCCCGGCCACAGTGCCGCGAGGACACCGACCACCGCAGCCAGCACCAGGAACTCGACACTCTGTGCCCACGGCACGCTCAGCACGTCGAGTCCCTCGCCGTGCAGGGCGTCGGTGAATAGGGCCCCGTAGGTCACCCCGAGCAGCAGCCCGAGCGGACCCTGACATTTGCCGATGACACGCGCAGGGGGATCCCTCGCCCGACGTAAGCTGAAGCATGCCCGACGACCCCACCAGCCTCATCCCGCTGGGCCTCACCTTCGACGACGTGCTGCTGCTACCGGGCGAGACCGATGTGATCCCGTCCGAGGTCGACACCTCGACGCAACTCACCCGAGCAATCCGGCTGGCCGTCCCGCTGGTGTCCGCTGCCATGGACACCGTCACCGAGTCCCGGATGGCGATCGCGATGGCGCGCCAGGGCGGCATCGGGGTGCTGCACCGCAATCTCGCCGTCGTCGACCAGGCCGGCCAGGTCGATCTCGTGAAACGGTCCGAGTCGGGGATGGTCAGCCACCCGATCACCGTGTCGCCGGATGCCACGCTGGCCGAGGTCGACAGCCTGTGCGGGCGCTACCGCATCTCCGGCGTCCCTGTCGTCGACGCGCAGTCCGTCCTCGTCGGGATCATCACCAACCGCGACCTGCGCTTCATCGTGGCCGCCGACTTCGAACGACGAACGGTGCGCGAAGTGATGACCCCGATGCCGCTGGTCACTGCGCCCGTCGGGATCAGCCGCGAGGACGCCGCCGCGCTGCTGGCCAAGCACAAGGTCGAGAAACTGCCGATCGTCGACGACGGCGACCACCTGCGCGGGCTGATCACCGTCAAGGACTTCACCAAGTCCGAGCAGTACCCGAACGCCACGAAGGACGGCTCTGGCCGCCTGCGGGTGGCCGCCGCGGTGGGTTACTGGGGTGACGCGTGGGAGCGCTCGACCGCCCTCATCGAAGCCGGTGTCGACGTGCTGGTGCCCGACACCGCCAACGGCCAGGCGCGGCTGATGCTGGAGATGGTGCGCCGGCTCAAGGGCGACCCGGCGCTGCGCCACGTCCAGGTGCTCGCCGGCAACGTGGCCACCCGGGCCGGGGCGCAGGCCCTGGTCGACGCCGGCGCGGACGCCGTGAAGGTGGGCGTCGGACCGGGCTCGATCTGCACGACCCGGGTCGTGGCCGGGGTGGGCGTGCCGCAGATCACGGCCGTGCACGATGCGGCCCAGGCCTGCCGTCCCGCCGGGGTGCCGGTGATCGGCGACGGCGGGCTGCAGTACTCCGGCGACATCGCCAAGGCGATCGTGGCCGGCGCCAACGCGGTGATGCTCGGCTCGCTGCTGGCCGGCTGCGACGAGTCGCCCGGAGACCTTGTCTTCGTGAACGGCAAGCAGTACAAGAGCTACCGCGGCATGGGCTCGCTCGGGGCGATGGCCTCCCGCGGGCGGGTCAGCTACTCCAAGGACCGCTACTTCCAGGCCGACGTCCCCTCCGACGACAAGATCGTCCCCGAGGGCATCGAGGGCCAGGTGCCCTATCGCGGGCCGCTCTCGGCCGTCGCGCACCAGCTCGTCGGCGGGCTGCACCAGTCGATGTTCTACGTCGGCGCGCACACCGTGGACGAGCTGCAGGAGCGCGGCACATTCATCCGGATCACCGCGGCGGGGCTCAAGGAGTCGCACCCGCACGACATCCAGATGACCGTCGAGGCCCCGAACTACTCCGGCTGACCGGCTGGGCGGGGCCCTTCGGCCGCCCGCCCGCCGCCCGCCCCGCCCGCCGCCCGCCGGCCCTTCGGCCGCCCGCCCCCGCCTTCCGCCCGCCGGCCCTTCGTGATCAACTACCCGGCAGGATGCCGCCGACCAGCCTCTGCGCGTGTTGATCACCAGATCGCGACTGTCCGCCAAGGCACGTCACCGCCGCCGCCCGTCGCGGAGGGCACCCGTGGCGATAAGGCAGACTCGACGCCATGCCGGACACCGTGGAGATCGGGCTGGGACGCAGCGCCCGTCGCGGCTACTACCTCGCGGACATCGCGCTCGTTCCGACCCGGCGCACCCGCGGCTCGGCGGCGGTGTCCACGGCCTGGCAGATCGACGCCCACAGCTTCGAGCTGCCCCTCATCGCCGCCCCCTCGGACGCCGTGGTCAGCCCCGCAACCGCGGTCGAGGTGGAACGCCTGGGGGGGCTCGCGGTTCTCGACGGCGAGGGTCTGTGGGCGCGCTACGAGGACCCCGACGCCGAGCTCGCCAAGCTCGATGGCGAGACGGCGACCCTGCAGCAGGTGTACTCACGCCCGGTGTCGCCCGAGTTGCTGCAGCAGCGGGTCACCGAGCTGCGCGGCTCGGGCATCCGCGTCGCCGTTCGGCTCAGCCCGCAGCACACCGCTGACCTCGCCCCCCACGTGCTCGCCGCCGGCGTCGATCTGCTCGTCATCCAGGGCACGATCATCTCCGCCGAGCACGTCACGCCGGAGGGTCCGGGCCTCAACCTGAAGACCTTCATCGCCGACCTCGACGTGCCGGTGCTCGTGGGCGGCGTGACCAACTACCAGACGGCGCTGCACCTGATGCGCACCGGCGCGGCGGGCGTGATCGTCGGTTACGGCGCCCATCTCGGGTCGACCACGCACGCGGTGCTCGGCATCGACGTCCCCATGGCCACTGCGGTCGTCGACGCCGCGGCTGCACGCCGCGATTACCTGGACGAGACCGGTGGCCGCTATGTGCACCTCATCGCCTACGGCGACATGATCACCGGTGCGGATATCGCCAGGGCACTCGCGTGCGGCGCGGACGCAGTCATGCTGGGTGAGGCGCTCGCGCCTGCCGCCGAGGCGCCGGGGCGGGGTCGGTACTGGGACGCGACGGCGGCCCACCCCCGAGTCCCGAGATCGGCGGTCGTCGACTTCGGCGTGGACGAGGACGAGCGTCCGGCACTGGCGGAGCTAGTCACGGGTCCGACGAGCGACCCAAGTGGCGAGCGCAACCTCTTCGGTGCCGTGCGCCGGGTCATGGGCAAGTGCGGATACTCCTCGCTGAAGGAGTTCCAGAAGGTCGAACTCATTGTGGCAGGAGGCCGATAAGGGTGACGTTGAAGCTGGGTTACAAGGCATCGAACGAGCAGTTCGGGCCGACCGAACTACTCGGCTACGGCGTCTTCGCCGAGGAATGCGGATTCGACTCCGTGTTCGTCAGCGATCACCTGCAACCGTGGCGCCATGACGGCGGTCACGCCCCGTTCGCGATGACCTGGCTCGGCGCACTGGGTGCGCGCACCGAACGCATCACGATGGGGACGTCCGTGCTCACCCCGACCTTCCGCTACCACCCGGCGATCGTGGCCCAGGCCTTCGCGACGCTGGGGTGCCTGTACCCGGGTCGGGTCGTTCTCGGCATGGGCAGTGGCGAATCGATGAACGAGGTGCCGCTCGGCGTCGAATGGCCTGACGGCAAGGAGCGCTTCGCCCGCTTCCGTGAGGCGGTCAAGCTGATCAGGCAGCTGTGGACGCAGGAGCGGGTCAGCTTCGAGGGCGAGTACTACACGACCGACAAGGCGACGATCTACGACCGCCCGGCGGACCTCGTCCCGATCTGGCTGGCCTCGTCCGGCCCCGCCGCGACGCGCTTCGCCGGACGCGAGGGGGACGGCTGGATCACCACCTCGGGCAAGGACCCTTCGCTCTACACCGACACGCTGATGCCGGCGATCGCCGAGGGCGCCGAGAAGGCGGGACGCAAGATCAGCGACATCGACATGATGATCGAGGTCAAGGTGTCCTTCGACCACGACCGCGACGAGGCCATGCAGGCGACGCGGTTCTGGGGCGCCCTCGGGCTCAGCGCCGAGCAGAAGTCGGGTGTCGAGGACCCGGTGGAGATGCAGCGCCTGGCCGACGAGCTCTCGGTCGAGCAGACCGCGAAGCGCTTCATCGTGTCGAGCGACCCGGACGAGCACGTCGAAAGAATCAAGACCTACCTCGACCTGGGCTTCAACCACCTCGTGTTCCACGCACCCGGTCCGGACCAGCAGAAGTTCCTGAAGCTCTACGGCCAGGAAATACTCCCGCGCCTGCGCGCGCTGTAGGCGAGGATGACCACTTCAGCGATGCGCCGTGCCCTGCGCCGCGCCCGTGACGGCGTTGCGCTCGATGCCGTCGAGGCCGAGATCCTGCTGGCCTCGCGCGGCGACGATCTGAGCGAGCTGAGCGCGTCGGCTGCCCGCGTGCGCGATCAGGGCCTCGCCGACGCCGGCCGTCCGGGAGTGATCACCTATTCGCGCAAGGTGTTCATCCCGCTGACCAGGCTCTGCCGTGACCGCTGCCGCTACTGCACGTTCGCCACCACACCCCACCGCGTCGGGTCGGCCTTCCTGTCACCGGACGAGGTGCTCGCGATCGCGACGCAAGGCGCCGCGCTCGGCTGCAAGGAAGCACTGTTCACACTCGGCGACCGTCCCGAGCAACGTTGGCCCGCCGCACGCGAGTGGCTGGACGCGCACGGTTACGACTCGACGCTCGCCTACGTCCGCGCCATGGCAATCCTCGTGCTGGAGCGGACCGGGCTGCTGCCGCACCTGAACCCGGGCGTGCTGTCGTGGTCGGAGTTGCAGCGCCTCAAGCCGGTCGCGCCGTCGATGGGCATGATGCTCGAAACGACCTCGCGACGCCTGTTCGAGGACCCGCACGGTGCGCACTTCGGTTCCCCGGACAAGGACCCCGACGTCCGGCTGCGCGTGCTCGAGGACGCCGGCCGGTCGAACATCCCGTTCACCAGCGGCATCCTGATCGGCATCGGGGAGACCCTGAGCGAGCGTGCCGATTCGATCTTCGCACTGCGCCGGATCGCCCGTGCCTACAACGGGATCCAGGAAGTCATCGTGCAGAACTTCCGCGCGAAGCCGGACACCGCGATGGCGCGCATGCCCGACGCCGAGATCGCGGATCTCGCTGCGACGGTGGCCGTCACCCGTCTGGTGCTCGGCCCGCGCATGCGGGTGCAGGCGCCGCCGAATCTCATCGCCGAGGAGTACCGCGCACTCCTCGACGCCGGCATCGACGACTGGGGCGGCGTCTCACCGCTGACGCCCGATCACGTGAACCCGGAGCGGCCGTGGCCGCAGATCGAGGAGCTCGCGGCGCGCACCGCCGACGTCGGATTCCGGCTCGTCGAGCGGCTCACGGTGTATCCGGCCTACGTGCAGGAGGGCGAGCCGTGGCTCGACCCGCGCGTGCTGCCGCACGTCACCGCGCTCGCGGGGGCGGACGGCCTGGCCCGCGAAGATGCCGTGCCGAAGGGGATTGCCTGGCAAGAGCCCGAAGACGCGTGGACCGCCGACGGCGGGCAGGGACGTACCGACCTGCACACCTCGATCGACACCGAGGGCCGCACAGCCGACCGGCGCGCCGACTTCGACAGTGTCTACGGCGACTGGGAGTCGGTGCGCGAGCAGGCCGTCCGCACGTCCGCGCCGCACCGGCTCGACAGCGACGTCGCGGCAGCGCTGCGTTGCGCGCAACGCGATCCGGCGTCGGTGACCGACGCACAGGCGCTCGCGTTGCTGCATGCCGACGGCGTCGAGCTCGATGCGGTCGCCCGCCTGGCTGACGACCTGCGCCGCGACGTCAACGGCGGGAAAGTCACCTACGTCGTCAACCGCAACATCAACTTCACCAATGTCTGTTACACCGGATGCCGCTTCTGCGCCTTCGCGCAGCGGCGCACCGATGCCGACGCGTACACGCTCTCGCTCGACCAGGTCGGCGAGCGTGCCGAGGAAGCCTGGGCGCTCGGTGCGACCGAGGTGTGCATGCAGGGCGGCATTCACCCGGACCTCCCGGGCACCGCATACTTCGACATCGTCCGTGAGGTCAAGAAGCGCGTCCCCGACATGCACGTGCACGCCTTCAGCCCGATGGAGGTCGTGAATGGCGCGTCGCGCACCGGCATGTCGATCCGCGAGTGGCTCAGCGAGGCCAAGGCCGCGGGCCTCGGATCGATCCCCGGCACTGCCGCGGAGATCCTCGACGACGACGTCCGCTGGTTGCTCACCAAGGGCAAGCTGCCGGCCGCCACCTGGATCGAGGTCGTCACGACCGCGCACGAGCTGGGCATCCGATCGAGCTCGACGATGATGTACGGCCACGTCGACAACCCGGCGCACTGGCTCGGTCACTTCCGCACGCTGGCTCGCGTCCAGCGACAGACCGGCGGTTTCACCGAGTTCGTCGCGCTCCCGTTCATCCACACCAACGCACCGATTTACCTGGCGGGCGTCGCGCGTCCGGGTCCGACCACGCGCGAGAACCGGGCGGTTCACGCCGCAGCTCGAATCCTGCTGCACGGGTTGATCGACAATATCCAATGCTCGTGGGTGAAGCTGGGCGCCGACGGTTGCCGGCAGCTGCTCACCGGTGGCGTGAATGACCTCGGCGGGACGCTGATGGAGGAGACGATCAGCCGCATGGCCGGCAGCCAGCACGGTTCGGCCATGACCACTGGACAGTTGGAGGAGATCGTCGGCGGCCTGCCAGGACGGACCGCGGTGCAGCGCGACACCCTCTACGGCGCGGTGAGTGCCGAGCGTCTCGCGGTGGCGCGCACCTTCACCGGCACGCTGCCCAGCCTCGCCGGCTGACCGGCCGCTGCCCCCGTAGGATTCGCCCATGCAGGCCGAGCTCGTCCTGGTCGTCGACTACGGCGCGCAGTACGCCCAGCTGATTGCCCGCCGGGTACGCGAAGCGCATGTGTACTCCGAGATCGTGCCGCACACCATGCCGGTCGCGGAGATGCTCGAGCGGCGCCCCAAGGCGATCATCCTGTCCGGCGGACCGACGTCGGTGTACGCCGACGGCGCCCCCCGCACCGATCCCGAGCTCTTCGACGCCGGCGTCCCCGTCTTCGGGATCTGTTACGGCTTCCAGGCGATGACCGATGCCCTCGGCGGTACCGTTGCCCGTACCGACACCTCGGAGTTCGGTCGTACGCCGTTAACGGTCACCGACCCCGGCGTTCTGCTGCGCGCCCTGCCGACGACCCAGTCGGTCTGGATGAGTCATGCCGACGCGGTCACGGCGGCGCCTGCCGGATTCACGGTCATCGCCGCCACGCCGGATACGCCGATCGCCGCGTTCGAGAATGCAGCTCGCGGACTGGCGGGAGTGCAGTTCCACCCCGAGGTGCTGCACAGCGAACACGGGCAGACGATCCTGCGCCGCTTCCTCTACGACATCGCCCACATCCGCCCGACGTGGACCGAGGCCAACATCATCGACGAGCAGGTCGAGGCGATTCGCGCCCAGGTCGGCGGCAAGCAGGTCGTCTGCGGGCTGTCCGGCGGCGTCGACTCGGCAGTGGCCGCGGCCCTCGTCCAACGCGCGATCGGTGACCAGCTGACCTGCGTGTTCGTCGACCACGGCCTGCTGCGCGCGGGTGAGGCCGAGCAGGTCGAGCGCGACTTCGTGGCGGCGACCGGTGTCAATCTCGAGATCGTCGACGCGGCCGAGAAGTTCCTCGACGCCCTCGCCGGGGTGAACGACCCGGAGGAGAAACGCAAGATCATCGGACGGGAATTCATCCGGAGCTTCGAGCTGGCAGCGCGCAAGATCGTCGCATCCGGACAGTCGGTGGACTTCCTGGTGCAGGGCACGCTGTACCCCGACGTCGTCGAGTCCGGCGGCGGCGCCGGCACCGCCAACATCAAGAGCCACCACAATGTCGGCGGGCTGCCCGACGACCTGCAGTTCGCGCTCGTCGAGCCGCTGCGCACGCTGTTCAAGGACGAGGTGCGCCGTGTCGGCGAGCAGTTGGGCCTGCCCGCCGAGATCGTGTGGCGCCAGCCGTTCCCGGGGCCGGGGCTCGGCATCCGGATCGTCGGTGCGGTCACCGCGGCGCGACTGGAGATCCTGCGCCGTGCCGATGCGATCGCCCGCGCCGAGTTGTCGTTCGCCGGACTCGACCGCGACATCTGGCAGTGCCCGGTGGTGCTGCTCGCCGACGTCCGTTCGGTCGGGGTGCAGGGGGACGGGCGCACCTACGGTCACCCCGTCGTGCTGCGCCCGGTCTCGTCCGAAGACGCCATGACCGCCGATTGGACGCGCGTCCCCTACGACGTGCTCGAACGCATCTCGACACGCATCACCAACGAGGTGCGCGAGATCAACCGCGTCGTGCTGGACGTGACGTCCAAGCCGCCCGGCACCATAGAGTGGGAGTAGACCTCCCCAGACAGATTGGTGGCCGCTGTGTTGCGGAATCCGCAGAACCGGTTCACATCACCGGAACAGTCGTGGGCAACGGGGTAACGCTGAGGCTGCAGACCGACAGCACGTCCCTCAACAACGTGCACGTCAGCCACATATCCGGCGGTAGAGCTCGGGCTACGGAGAGCTACCTGCGGACGATATCGACGTTGCCGTCGGCCAGGTGGACGGTGACCTTGATCGGCGTCCCGGTCGCTCCGGCGGGTGGGTCGATCGTGCGGTTGAAGTTGAAGCCGCCGCGCCGCGGGCCGGTGTCGTCGCTGTAATCACGTCCGTCGACCGTCAGCAGCCCGAGGTGGATGTTCGCGACCACAGTCAGGTTCAGAGTCCGCGGCGCGAGAATGCGCACCTGGCCGGCCGCCATCGTGACGTCCACATCGTGCGCTGCTGACTGCGCGGGCAGTTTGCGCAGATCGAGCGTGCCCTGTCCGAAGGCGAGGCGGTAGTCCGCCGCGGGCGCCGTGGTCGGACGCCACTCCTGCTGGCCGCTGCCGTCGTGCAGGCTGGCCCGGGTACCGGCGAAGGCGAACAATCCGCCCACGATCGGGATGAGCAGCAGGGCCACGCTCCACGGTGTGCGGCGCAGCGCCGCGCCGACCAGCAGGCCGGCGAGGACGATGCCGAACGCCGCCCACAAGTAGGCCGGGATGATGATGCCCGACGCAGCGTCGGCAATGCCGAGCACGGCGAGCGTCACGACGAGTGCGGCGAGCGTCGCGATGCGCACCGGCGCGGCCCGGCGCCGGCGCTCCCGCCCCGCATCCAGCGACTCGGCCAGCCAGCCGCGCGCCTCGCTCACCGGCGGTGCCGGTACGCCCTTCTGCAGGCTGATCGGGGCGGGGGCGCTCGCCCGCCGCCCGCTGCGGGTGAACGCGACGACGAGCAGCACGACGACCGCCATCACCGGGAAGATCGGGCCAGGCGCCCACCAGCTGAAGGCCACCAGCCAGAGCAGCGCCCCGGCCCCGACGGCGACCACCCAGAACGGGACCTGCCGGCGGCGCAGGGCGGCGATCCAGCCGTCCACCGCGGCGCGTTCGGTCCCAGCGTCCGGGATCGCGGCCCAGGACAGCAGGTAGGCCAGGATGCCGGCGCCGCCGAAGAACGCCGACGTCGCGAACAGCACGCGGAACAGCACCGGGTCCACCCCGAAGTACTCGCCGAGGCCGCCGGCGACGCCCGCGCCGACGCGGTCGCTGCGGCTGCGGCGCAGGCGCCCGGCCGGCGCGGTGAACGGTGGCGGCGGCGGGAGGAGGTCGGTGTCAGGGGTGCTCATAGCTGCAGAGCATGCTGCCGGACCGCCCTCGGGCACATCGGGTGGCGCCCTGAACTGCACCCTGATTCGACGGCTCAGGGTGCTGCCTGATGCGGCGAGGCACCCGCAGGCCGGATCATGGGCGGGTGGAATCCGCCATCCCTGCCGCGCGCCGGCTGTACCGGCTGCCCGATCGCGGCATGCTCGGCGGCGTCGCAGCGGGAATCGCCGACCATGTCGGAGTGCGCGCGCGCGTGATCCGGCTCGCCTTCTTCTTCCTCAGCGCCGCAGGCGGTCTGGGGCTCGCCCTCTACGGCGCCTATTGGATCGTGTTACCCGTCGATCCCGACGCCGGACGACCGCGCGTGCCACGAGTGATCGAGTACGGCCTGGCCGCCGTGTTCGCGGCGATCGCCCTCGTGGTGGTGGCGACGAGCCTGCCGACCGGTGGTCTGGTCCTGCCGACGTTGCTGGCCTGCCTCGGCGGTGCGCTGATCTGGCGGCAGGCGTCCGAACCCGACCGGGACCGGCTGCGGCTGCTCTCGCGGACGTCACTGCTGGCGGGCGGGACGAACCGGCTCGGCCGGGCCCGCCTGGCTGCGGGCGCGTCGCTCGTCGCTGCCGGTGCAGTGCTGGTGCTCGCCAGGGCGAACTTCTCCGCCATCCGCGACGGCCTGCTGGCCATGGTCGTCACCGTCATCGGGCTGGCCCTGGTGACCGGACCCTGGTGGATGCGACTGATGGCCCAGCTGGGTGCCGAGCGCAGCGAGCGCGTGCGGTCCCAGGAGCGGGCGGACATCGCCGCGCACCTGCACGACTCGGTCCTGCAGACGCTCGCGCTCATCCAGCGCAACGCCGCCTCGCCGCGTGAGGTCACCCGGCTGGCGCGGGGGCAGGAGCGCGAGCTGCGCACCCTGCTCTACGGCCAGCGGACCGCGTCCGGTCAGCTCGCCGACGAGCTGCGCCGCGCGGCGGCCGAGGTCGAGGACGCCTACGCGATGTCGGTCGAGATCGTCCTGGTCGGCGACACCGCCATGACAGAGCCGCTGGACGCCGCCGTCGCCGCCGCGCGCGAGGCGCTGGTCAATGCGGCCAAGCACTCGGGCGTCACAGCCGTCTCGCTCTATGCCGAGGTCGAACCGAACGAAACGGCGATCTTCGTCCGCGACCGGGGGGTCGGCTTCGACCCGGAGGCCGTCGCCGATGACCGCCAGGGCGTACGCGGGTCGATCGTCGGGCGCATCGAACGCCATGGTGGCAAGGTCAGCGTCACCAGCCAGCGAGGCGGCACGGCTACCGGTACCGAGATCGCGATCAAGATGCCGAGATGAGCGGGACGAGATGAGCACTGTCGTACTGGTGGACGACCACGCCATGTTCCGGGCCGGTGTCCGCGCCGAACTCGGCGAGCGCGTGCAGGTCGTCGGCGAGGCGGGCGATCCGTCCTCGGCCGTCACGACCATCCGCGCGACCACTCCGGACGTCGTGCTGCTGGATGTGCACATGCCCGACGGCGGCGGCCTCGCCGTCCTCGAGGCGATCGGCTCGTCGCTGCCCGGCACCCGTTTCCTCGCGTTGTCGGTGTCCGACGCCGCCGAGGACGTCATCGCGGTGATCCGAGCCGGCGCGCGCGGCTACGTCACCAAGACGATCTCTGCCGCCGACCTTGCCGACGCGATCAACCGGGTGGCCGACGGGGACGTGGTGTTCAGCCCCCGGCTGGCCGGGTTCGTATTGGACGCGTTCCGCGATGCGCCGGTGACCCCCGCCGGCGGGGAGCTCGAAAGCGAACTGGACATCCTGACTCCGCGGGAGCGCGAGGTGCTGCGCCTGCTGGCTCGCGGGTACGCCTACAAAGAGATCGCCACCGAACTGTTCATCTCGATCAAGACGGTCGAGACGCACGCATCCAACGTGTTGCGCAAGCTGCAGCTGTCCAGCCGGCATCAGCTGACCCGCTGGGCAGCCGACCGGCGCATCTTCTAGGGCCGCAGCGTTGCTCAGCGCGGGCCGCGACAGACCTGCAGCACTGCGTCGGCGAGATGCGGACCGTCGGCGCCGAGGCCCGCGCGGTAGGCGGCCAGCACGACTCGCTCGCGACCGAGTTCGACCCGGGTCCCGCCGGCATTCATCCGCGCGGTCTGAATCCGGTGCGACACCAGGGTCCGCTCGTTGACCAGCCGGATGATGGCTGCGTCGAGGGCGTCGATCTGCTCGCGGAGTACCGCAATGGCGTCGGCGGCCTGGGCCGCGGTGGTGTCGGCGGTGGTGCTCATCATGGTTCGTCCTCGTGGCAGGTCGTCCGGCGCCGCGGCCCCGACACGAAAGAAAACGCCCCGGGAAGCTCTCGGGCCCGGGGCGTCGGTTGGATGAGTGTGATCAGCCAGCTACCACGGGCACCGAGCGGCGGTACCCGTAGAAAAACTCGTAGCAGCGGCGAAGCACGTCGTTGATCGTGACACGTCCGTCCACCGTGTGGCAACTTCGTCCCGCGCGATGAGACGGGGCGACCGGCGCCGTCGGGTGGCCGCCGTAGGCTTGTCGACGATGACCAGTGACGTCGATCAGCTCTTCCAGACTGCCCCGGACCCGGTTCCGGAGCGGCCCCGCGGCCGCATCGCCGTCGATCCGGCGACCCTGCTGGACGGGCTGAACCCGCCGCAGCGGGCCGCGGTGGTCCACCAGGGCGGCCCGCTCCTGATCGTGGCCGGGGCGGGATCGGGCAAGACCCGCGTGTTGACCCACCGGGTTGCCTACCTGCTCGCCGAGCGCGGGGCGCAACCGGGCGAGATCCTGGCGATCACGTTCACGAACAAGGCCGCCGGTGAGATGAAGGAGCGCGTGGCCGCACTCGTCGGCCCGCGCGCGAAAGCGATGTGGGTGTCTACCTTCCACTCGATGTGCGTGCGCATCCTGCGTAACGACGGCAAGGCACTCGGGCTGAAGTCGTCGTTCTCGATCTATGACTCCGACGACTCGAAGCGGCTGATGACCATGGTCGGCCGTGACCTCGACCTCGATCCGAAGCGCTATCCGGCCCGCTCGCTGTCCGCGCAGGTGAGCAATCTGAAGAATGAGCTGGTCACCCCCGAGGCCTGGCTGGACAAGGCGAGCAATGCGCACGAGAAGGTTCTCGGTGCGGCGTACGCGCGTTATCAGCGGCGCTTGGTCGAGTCGCATGCTCTCGACTTCGACGACCTGATCATGTCCACGGTGGGGTTGTTGCAGAATTATCCGGACGTGGCCGAGCACTATCGCCGGCGATTCCGCCATGTGCTGGTCGACGAGTATCAGGACACCAACCACGCCCAGTACACCCTCGTCCGCGAACTGACGCAGGGTCCCGACCCCGCCGAACTCGCCGTCGTCGGAGACGCCGACCAGTCGATCTACGCCTTCCGCGGGGCGACGATCCGCAACATCCTGGAATTCGAGCGGGACTACCCCGACGCCACGACCATCCTGCTCGAACAGAACTACCGCTCGACGCAGAACATCCTGAACGCGGCGAACGCCGTCATCGCCCGCAACCCGGACCGACGTCCGAAGAATCTGTGGTCCGAGGCCGGGCACGGCCACAAGATCGCCGGTTACGTCGCCGAGAACGAGCACGACGAGGCGGCCTGGGTCGCGCAGCGCATCGACGAGCTGTCCGACGCGGGGACGGCGGCCGCGTCCGACGTCGCCGTGTTCTACCGGACGAATGCGCAATCACGGGTGTTCGAGGAGGTGTTCATCCGCGTCGGCCTGCCCTACAAGGTCGTGGGCGGCGTGCGCTTCTACGAACGCAAGGAGATCCGTGACGCGCTTGCGTACCTGCGCGTAATCGCCAATCCGGACGACGTGGTGTCGCTGCGGCGCATCCTCAACACCCCGCGCCGTGGCATCGGCGACCGTGCCGAGGCCTGCGTCGAGGTGCTGGCCGAGCGCGAACGCATCTCTTTCGGCGCCGCGTTGGAGGTCGCCGACACCTCGATCGGGCTTGCGCCGCGCTCGCTCAACGCCATCCGCGACTTCACGACGCTGATGGACTCGCTGCGCGCCGTGCTGGTCTCGCCCGACGGCACACCGTCCTCGATCCTCGAGGCGGTGCTCGACCGCACCGGTTACCTGCGCGAGCTGGAAGCCAGTCGCGATCCGCAGGACGAGGGACGTGTCGACAATCTGCGCGAGCTGGTGTCGGTCGCCCGCGAGTTCGAGGAGCAGCGCGCGGGTACTGCGGAGGCAACGTCGCTGGACGCGTTCCTCGAGCAGGTCTCCCTCGTCGCGGACGCCGATTCGATCCCTGATTCCGCCGGTGGTGTGGTCACGCTGATGACGCTGCACACCGCGAAGGGGCTGGAGTTCCCGGTGGTCTTCCTGACCGGGCTCGAGGACGGCGTCTTCCCGCACATGCGCACGTTCGGCGATGCCGACGATCTCGCCGAGGAGCGCCGGCTCGCTTATGTCGGAATCACCCGCGCCCGGGAGCGGCTCTACCTCTCCCGCGCGTTGTCGCGTTCGGCGTGGGGCGCGCCGTCGTGGAACCCGCCGTCGCGATTTCTGGACGAGATCCCCGCCGAATTGGCCGAGTGGACCGGCGAGGTGGCTCGTGCGCCGTTCGTCGGCGGATACGGCGACGATGACCCCGATTCTCGCTACCGCGGGGGCCCCACCACCCGCTACGGCGACCACGGCTACCGCTCGGCGTCCGGCCGTTCTGCGCAGGAGCAACTCGCCTCGTCGCGCCTCGGCCGCGGCGGTATCCGCGGCGGCGTCGGCAATCGTGGCGTGCCATCACTGGCCCCGGGAGATCGCGTCACGCATGATGCCTGGGGTATGGGGACGGTGGTCGCGACCCGGGGCGCCGGAGACGGCGCGCAGGCGCAGATCGATTTCGGCGACATCGGCCTGAAATGGTTGATGTTGCGTTACGCCCCCGTCCAGAAGCTCTGACCACGTTCCGCGGAACGCGCCTTGCGCGGGCGTGGCGTCAATTTTGTCAGAGGTCGAACGTACGTTCCCGTCATGAGCAGCGCTGCGCCCATCCTCACGGTCGTCGACACCGAGCGGCCGGATTCGACCCTTTCCCTCGACGAGCTCGCCTCCCGCATCGTCGGACTGTCCGGACGGCTCGCCGCGGCAACGTGCCGCTGGCTGCTGTTGATCGCCGACTTCGACGGCAGGGAGGGGTGCGCGCGGTTCGGGCTGCCATCGACCGCTCGCTGGCTCGCCCACCATTGCGGTATCGCGCACCGCACGGCCGTAGAACATGTGCGGGTGGCGCGGGCCATGGTTGCCTTCCCTGCCCTGACGACAGAAATGGCGGCGGGACGGCTGTCCTATTCGCAGGTGCGGGCCATCTCGCGCGTGCCACGGGAGGGGGAGCAGGGAGTCGTCGCCGATCTGATCGAATTGGCCGAGCACGGCACCGCCGCGCAGCTGGAAACCGTCGCTCGCGGGCTGCGGACGGTCGAGGACAACGAGGCCCTCGGTGATCAGACCCCGGAGGAGTACGTGCGACATTCCTGGACGGCCGCCTCGCAGTGGCGGGTGGCCGCACGACTCGCACCCGAGCGTGGCGCGCTCGTCCAGGCGGCGATCGACAGCATCGCTCGTGCCGAGGGCCTCGCGCAGGTGGAGGCCCTCGTCCGGATCGCCGAGATCGCACTGGTGAGCGTCAACGACAGTGAGCACCCGCCGCGACCCCTGCGCGGCGAGGAGCGAGCGGCGGTCATCGTGCACGTCGACGCCGCTGCGCTGGCGCCGGCGACCGACGCGCCGCCCGCTGACGACCTGCCCGCCAGCGCCCCGTTACCGGACGCGCGGCCCACGGAACACGCGCGTTCTGCGGGACTCGCCGGGAACGCGCGACACGGGGCACCGGGGCGGATCGCGGACGGGCCGGGACTGTCGCGTTCGGTTTTGGAGCGCCTCATGTGTTCCGGACGCATCCGAACGGTGGTGCACGACCGACAAGGAAATGTGCGGGATCTCGGCCGCAGCCACCGCACCGTGAGCGCCCGGCAGTTCCGGGCGCTGCTCGTCGCGACGAGCACTGCCGTCACCCTGGATGCACGTCCCGCTCCGGCCTGCAGGCCCACCATGTGCGGCACTGGATCATGGGCGGGCGCACCGACCTGGCCAATCTCGCGCTGCTGTGCGAGCGCCATCACCATGCGCTGCACGAGGGCCGATTCGAGATCGTGGGCACGGGGCACGCGGGTCTCCGATTCCTACGAGCGGATGGGAAGGCGCTCCACGATCATCCCGGCCCGGACCGGCTGGGCGACTCGCCCGCGCCGATCGAGGCCAGCGTCGATGTCGACCCCGACGCTGCCCGAGCGCGGTGGGGCGGCGAACGGCTCGACCGGCCGTGGGCGATCGCCGTTTTGGCGCAACGGCGGCACGTCCGCACCGACGGGAGCTGACCGAGCGGAGTCGGCCGTTTCGCTGGCCTCCGCGACGGCATACCCTGCGAGCATGACCGGACGCCTGCGCATTATCGTCGCCAAACCAGGGCTGGACGGGCACGATCGGGGAGCCAAGGTCATCGCGAGGGCGCTGCGCGATGCCGGCATGGAGGTCGTCTACACCGGCCTGCACCAGACTCCCGAGCAGATCGTGCAGACCGTCATCCAGGAGGACGCGGACGCAGTCGGTCTCTCCGTGCTGTCCGGTGCCCACATGACGCTGTTCGCCAAGACGCTCGAATTGATGAGGGCACAGGACATCGACGACGTGGTCGTCTTCGGTGGCGGAATCATTCCGGAGGCAGACATCCCGCAGCTCGAGGCCGCCGGGGTGGCCAAGATCTTCACGCCGGGTACCCCGCTGGACGAGGTCGTGCAATGGGTGCGCGCGAATGTGGGAGTGAGTGCCTGAGGACCGCGCTCGCGCGACGCAAGCCAGGTGCCGGGGGATCGGGTGAGTCCAGTCTCAGGGTCATCCGCGCCGCGGCGCACCTGATTAGGCTGCCGATTGCGTGAGCGCATGGCAATGCGGCTTGCCTGCCAACACCAGTGTTCGCCGCACGAGTGAGCGAACGGCCAATCACAGCAGCAGGCAGCAGCAGCCAGTCAGACACAGGTGCCAGTCAGAAGGAGCGACTCAGCGTGGATCTGTTCGAGTATCAGGCCAAGCAGGTGTTCGCGAAGTACGGCGTGCCCGTCGGCCTCGGCGAGGTCGCGACCACGCCGGACGAGGCGAAGGCCATCGCCGAGAAGATCGGCGGGGTCACCGTCGTCAAGGCGCAAGTGAAGGTCGGCGGACGCGGGAAAGCCGGCGGTGTCAAGGTCGCCAGGACGCCGGACGAGGCGAAGGCCAACGCGGAGCAGATCCTGGGCATGGATATCAAGGGTCATCCGGTCCATCGCGTGCTCGTCGACCCAGGCGCCGACATCCAGGAGGAGTACTACGTCTCCTACCTGCTCGACCGTTCCAATCGGACGTTTCTCGCCATGGCGTCCTACGAGGGAGGCATGGAGATCGAGCAGCTCGCGGCCGAACGCCCCGAGGCCCTGGCCAAGGTGCCCGTCGATGCGGGCGAGGGCGTGGACCTGCAGAAGGCGCGCGAGATCGCCACGGCTGCCAAGTTCCCCGCCGACCTGATCGATCCGGTCGCCGACGTCCTGGTCAAGCTCTGGCAGGCGTTCGTCGGTGCGGACGCCACGCTGGTCGAGGTCAATCCGCTCGCCAAGGTCGGCGACGGCAGTGTTGTTGCGCTCGACGGAAAGGTCACCCTCGATGACAACGCGAACTTCCGTCAGCCGGACAACGCCGCATTCGAGGACACCGCGGCTGCTGACCCGCTGGAGCAGAAGGCGAAGGAGAAGCACCTGAACTACGTCAAGCTCGATGGCGAGGTCGGCATCATCGGCAACGGCGCGGGCCTGGTCATGTCGACGCTCGACGTCGTCGCCTACGCGGGCGAGAAGCACGGCAATGTGAAGCCGGCGAACTTCCTCGACATCGGCGGTGGTGCGTCCGCCGAAGTCATGGCCAACGGCCTCGACATCATCCTGAACGACCCGTCGGTGAAGAGCGTCTTCGTCAACGTCTTCGGCGGTATCACCTCCTGCGACGCCGTGGCGAACGGGATCGTCGGTGCGCTGCAGTTGCTCGGCGCCGAGGCGGCCAAGCCGCTGGTGGTCCGACTCGACGGCAACAACGTCGTCGAGGGACGCCGCATCCTCACCGAGGCCGCGCACCCCCTGGTCACGCTGGTCGACACGATGGACGATGCGGCCGACAAGGCCGCCCAGCTCGCGAACGCGGGGAAGTGACGAGATGTCGATTTTCTTGAACGCGCAGTCCACGATCGTCGTCCAGGGCATGACCGGCTCGGAAGGCACCAAGCACACCCGCCGCATGCTCGCGTCCGGCAGCAATGTGGTCGGTGGAGTGAATGCGCGCAAGGCCGGTACGAAGGTGGAGATCGACGGGCACACGCTGCCCGTTTACGGGTCGGTCGCCGAGGCAATGACCGAGACGGGGGCGAATGTGACCGTCGGGTTCGTCCCGCCGGCGTTCGCCAAGGACTCCGTGATGGAGGCGATCGACGCCCAGATCCCCCTCGCGGTCGTGATCACTGAAGGCATCGCCGTCCATGACACCGCCGCCTTCTGGGCCTACGCCCAAGGAAAGCAGACGCGCATCATCGGCCCGAACTGTCCGGGCCTGATCAGCCCCGGTAGGTCCAACGCCGGGATCATCCCGGCCGACATCACCGAGTCCGGACGCATCGGGTTGGTCTCGAAGTCGGGGACGCTGACCTACCAGATGATGTTCGAGCTGCGCGACCTAGGTTTCTCGACCGCGGTCGGGATAGGCGGCGACCCGATCATTGGCACCACGCACATCGACTGCCTCGAGGCGTTCGAGGCCGACCCGGACACCGAAGCGATCGTCATGATCGGCGAGATCGGCGGCGATGCCGAAGAGCGCGCAGCCGCCTTCATCAGGGACAATGTCCACAAGCCGGTCGTCGGGTACGTCGCCGGGTTCACCGCGCCCGAGGGCAAGACCATGGGCCACGCGGGTGCCATCGTTTCCGGCTCGTCAGGGACGGCCCAGGCCAAGCAGGAAGCCCTGGAGGCCGCGGGCGTGCAGGTCGGCAAGACGCCGTCGGAGACAGCGCGTCTGATGCGAGCGGTCCTCGGTAGCTGATCTTCTCCTCGACCCGATTCGCACCGCATTGCGTAGTTTATGGGTTACTCATCAAATTCACGGCTCCTCTTAGGGCGTTGCAAGTATGCAGACGGCGTAACGGCGGCTAGCTTGCACCTCAGTAGGGTCTTGTTCCATTTGAGGAGACTGCCATGACGTTTCAACCGCCGCCTCCGCCGCCTCCCCCCGAGGAATCCGGCGGGCAGCCGCCCCAGGGGCCGCCTCCTGGTGCGCCGCCGCAGTCAGGGGCGTACGGCCCGCCGCCGCAGGGCGGCTACGGTGCCCCGCCGCCCCAGGGTGGATACGGTGCCCCGCCGCCCCAGGGTGGGTACGGCAGTCCGCCGCCGCAGGGCGGCTACGGTGCTCCGCCGGCACAGGGCCAGTGGGGCCCGCCGCCCGGCCAGCCGTACGGTCCACCCAGTGGCGGCGGCTCCTTCGACCCGAAGAGCGTCAACCCCCTTGACTGGGGCATCCTCGGAGCCGGAGCGCTGGCGTTCCTTTTCAGCTTCGTCAGCTACTACACCTACTCCTACCGGGGTACCGATCTGGGCAGCCTCAACGCTTGGCACGGCTTCTTCGGCTGGTTCGCAATGCTCCTCGCGCTCATCGGCTCCGCTGCAGTCGCGGCAGAAATCTTCGCACCTCACGTGAAGCTGCCCTTCCCGAACCGGCTAATCGCGCTCGGAGCGTATGCACTGGCGACGCTGTGCGTTCTGCTCGCACTCGTCGTTGTGCCTGGCGCCGGTGACTTCTTCAACAACAGCGTTGACGAAGGCCACGGGTTTGGCTATTGGGTCAGTGTGATCGTGATCATTGCGGGGGCGGTGCTGTCGTTCCTGCGCTTCCAGCAGACCGGCGGTCAGCTGCCGGCGGGCATGGGTGGCCGGCGTCCTGGCATCGGCGGCGGCCCCAGCGGGGGTCCCGACGGCAGCCCCAGCGGTCCTCCAGGAATGCCGCCCGCACCCCCGCCAGGGCCGCCGCGCCAGTAGCGGCAGCCGACTGCTGGCGCCCTTCGGCGCGCTCGATTTCGCATGACCTGCTCCGGGCCGGAACGCGCACCTCGCGCGTTCCGGTCTGTTGTCGCGCCCCGAGCTTCTGCTGAGCGGTACGGTTCGCCGCGGGTAGCAGGATTGCCGATCAGCCGAGTCGATCAAGAGGTCGACTATCCCCGTTACGTCCACGTGTGAGAGGAACGCCATCAGATGACTTACGGTCCACCCGGGAATGAACCTCCCGGTGCGCCCGAAGGCGAGCCGGGCCAGTACGGCCCGCCGCCCGGCCAGTACGGCCCGCCGCCCGGCCAGTACGGCCCGCCGCCCGGCCAGTACGGCCCGCCGCCCGGCCAGTACGGCCCGCCGCCGAGCCAGTACGGCCCGCCGAGCCAGTACGGCCCGCCGCCCGGCCAGTACGGCCCGCCGCCCGGCCAGTACGGCCCGCCGCCCGGCCAATACGGCGGCGATTATGGCAACCCGGCTCCGTCCGGGTCCAAGAAGGGTTTCGACCCGAAGTCGGTCAACCCTCTTGACTGGGGCATTCTCGGCGCCCCTTTGCTGGCACTCATCTTCTCGTTCTTCAAGTATTACAGCTACGACGTCAAGGGCGCCCTGAAGTCGGTTTGCGATAGTTCCACGACCGTCAGCGGTGCCGGGGACCTGTGCGGCGGTGCGAGCGACGGCGCCTGGTCGGGTTTCTTCGGCTGGTTCGCGATCCTGCTGGCGCTCATCGGCGCCGGCCTCGTTGCGCTCGCGCTCTTCGCGCCGCAGGTGAAACTGCCGGTGCCCGTCCGCCTGGCTGCCCTTGGCGCCTTCGTGCTCGCGGTGATCTGCACGCTCTTGGCTTTGTTGATTGTCCCGACCTACAGCGCCGCGGTCGGCGTCAGCGACAGTGAATACGACAAGGTGATCGAAGAGGGCCACGACTTCTCGTACTGGGTCGTCCTGCTCCTGCTGATCGCGGCTGCCGTGCTGTGCTTCCTGCGGTTCCAGCAAACCGGTGGCCAGCTGCCCGCACTTGGTAGATCCGGATCTGGTTCCGGCGGCTCCCGCCAGAAGCAGCAGGGCTACGGTCCCCCGCCGCCGGGCTACGGGCCACCGCAGCAAGGGCCGCAGCAGGGACCACCGCAGCAAGGGCCACCGCAGCAAGGGCCACCGCAGGGACCGCCGCCGCAGGGACCGCCGCCGGGATACGGGCAGCAGCCGCCCCCTCCGCCGCAGCAGGGACCGCCGCCCGGATACGGGCAGCAGCCCCCCGGATACACGCAGCAGTGACCGAAGGGCGCCCCGGACACCTGTTCCGGGGTGTCTTTCGGTGTATCGGCGTGGCTGTGCACTGCCCCGGGCCCGGCGCGTCTGCGAGGGATCAACGCGCGCCTTTGCGAGCCTGAGGATGTGTTCGCCGACCGCTACGACCGCGCCGAGGGGCAGCCGGTCCGCAAACGCGTCGTCCCCCAGGCTGCCGGCCGGTCGCTGTGGCTCTCCGCGGTGTGGACGGGCGTCGGCGTCGCCGCGGTGTGCGCGACCCTCGCCCTCGTCGTGGTCGCGGTGTGCTGGTTACCGGTGTCGGGCAACGATTTCAGCGGCGGCAACCGGGCGACGTCCACCATCAAGGGTGGCCTGCTGACCTTCCTGGCCGCACTGCACGGCGGGGTGACAGTTGACGGAACCTTCGCGTCCTGGCTGCCGCTCGGCATGTTGCTGGTCGTCGCGGTGATCGCGCGGCGGGCGGGCGCCGGGCTCGCCGACGCTGCCGCGGCGCTGGATGAAACAGCGCCCGCCCGGTTGTGGCTCGCCGGCGCGGCTCAGGCGGTGGCCTTCGCGGGGTGCTGCCTGGTGGCCGTCCCCTTCGCGACGCTGGGGTCGAGCAGCGCCCCCCTGCTCGGAGTGGGTATCGGCGCCGTGCTGCTGTTCGCGCTCAGTGGAGTCGTCGCGTTCGTCCGCGCGTCCCCGCTGCGCGGGTGGTGCGCCGGGCGCATCCCTGCCGGTCTGGGCCCGATCGTGCGGGCCGCGACGGCCGCGACGGCCGTCTACCTGTGCGGCGGCGCTGTGCTGGTGGCCGCCGCCATCGTGCTGCACCACAGCCAGGTCGAGGCGATCTCGCAACAGGTTGGTGGCGGCTGGGGCGGCGTGCCGGTGCTGCTGCTCGGCGTGCTCGCCGCGCCGAATGCCGCGATCGCCGCAGCGTCCTACCTCGCGGGCCCGGGGTTCGCCGTGGGCGCCGGGACGACCGTCGGCGCAGGGACGACCGCGACGGGCACCATGCCCGCCTTTCCGTTGCTGGGGGCGGTGCCGTCCGGTCAGGGAGCCGGCTGGCCGGCGTGGGTGCTCGTGGTCGCGACACCGCTGCTCGCCGCAACGGTCGTCGCCCGCCTGGCGACCCGCGCCCCGACCCGCGCCCCGACCCGCGCCGCGACCCACACCGCGACCCACACCGCGACCCACACCCCGAGCTGGCCGCAACGGCTGCGGACCGCCGGCGGCGCCGCGCTCGCGTCCGGCCTGGCGATGCTCGTGCTCGGCTGGCAGGCCGGCGGTGCTGCCGGACAAGGGCGGCTGCGGACCGTCGGCGCCTCGCCGTGGCGGCTTGGCGGCGCAGTAGCTGGGGAGGTCGGCCTGCTGAGCCTGACCTGCCTCGCTGCCGCGGCTGCATGGACCTGGCTGCGCAGGCCGGTCGACGACGAGGACGAGGTCGGGTTCTTCCTCGCCGCGAAGCCGGCTGAGCGCGTCCTGCGAGTCGCCACCGAGGACGAGGAGCACGAGGAGTCCGACCAGCTCGCCGGGTAGGGTCAGCACACGTGAGTGTGCGGCTGGTCGTCCTCGCCTCGGGCAGCGGCACCACCCTGCAGGCGCTGCTCGACGATCGCGAACTCGGCCCGCTTGTTGCGGCCGCCGGGTCCGACGTCCCCGAGTCCGAGGCGCTTCGGCGGGCAGAAGCCGCGGGCCTGCCGACTTTCACCGTCGCGCTGGGCGAGTACGCGCAGCGGGCTGACTGGAACGAGGCGCTGGCTGCGGCGATCGGCGAGCACCAGCCCGACCTGCTCGTACTGGCCGGGTTCATGCGCTTGATCGGCCCACCGGTTCTCGACCGGTTCCGGGTGGTGAACACGCATCCCGCGCTGCTGCCCGCGTTTCCCGGGGCGCACGCGATCCGCGAAGCCCTGGCCGCCGGCGCACGCACGACTGGCGCGACCGTGCACTGGGTGGACGAGGGCATCGACACCGGCCAGGTCATCGCCCAGGTCGAGGTGCCCGTTCACGCCGATGACGACGAGGCCAGCCTGCGCGAGCGCATCCAGGCCGCAGAGAAGCCACTGTTCGTCACCACCCTCCGACAGCTGTGCCAGGAGATGTCTGCATGACCCAGATCGCCGTCCGCCGCGCGCTCGTCAGCGTCTATGACAAGACCGGACTGGAGGAACTCGCCCAGGGCCTGCACGACGCCGGAGTCGAAATCGTCTCCACGGGATCGACAGCCGCCCGCATTCGCGAACTCGGCATCCCGGTCGTCGCCGTCGACGAGGTCACCGGGTTTCCTGAGATCCTGGGCGGGCGGGTGAAGACGCTGCACCCGAATGTCCACGCCGGACTGCTGGCCGACCAGAACGATCCCGAGCACGTCGCGACGATAGGTGGGCTGGGCATCGCGGCGTTCCAGCTGCTCGTCGTGAACCTGTACCCGTTCGTGGACACCGTGGCCAGCGGCGCGTCCCATCCCGAGGTCGTCGAGCAGATCGACATCGGGGGCCCGGCGATGGTCCGTGCCAGCGCGAAGAACCACGGCTCGATCGCCGTGGTCACCGATCCGGCCCGCTACCGCGACGTGGTGGACGCGGTGCGTGCCGGTGGGTTCGATCTCGCCGCCCGGCAGCGGCTGGCTGTCGCCGCGTTCCGGCACACCGCCGCGTACGACATCGCGGTGGCCTCGTGGCTCGGCAATGTGGTCGCACCCGACGACGAGGTGGACGGGGTGGCCAGCGGCTTCCCCGGCTGGGTCGCGTCGGCCTACGAGCGAGCGGCCGTGCTGCGCTACGGCGAGAACCCACACCAGCGGGCCGCGCTCTACGTCGCCCCTGGCGGCACCGGTGGCCTCGCCGGCGCGGAGCAGCTGTGGGGCAAGGAGATGAGCTACAACAACTACGTCGATTCGGATGCCGCCTGGCGCGCGGCCTACGACTTCGCCGAGCCCTGCGTCGCGATCATCAAACATGCGAACCCCTGCGGCATCGCGGTCGGCGACGATATCGCCGAGGCGCACCGCAACGCGAACGCGTGCGATCCGATCAGCGCGTACGGCGGCGTGATCGCCACCAACGGTCCGGTGACCATGGCGATGGCCGCGCAGCTCGCCGACATCTTCACCGAGGTCATCGTCGCGCCGAGCTTCGACGACGACGCCCTGGAACGGTTGCGCCGCAAGAAGAATCTGCGCCTGCTGGTCGCCGAGCCGCGCCCGTACCACGCGTCGGTGGAGACCCGCGCAGTGTCCGGCGGCATGCTGATGCAGAGCTCGGATCGCATCGACGCGCCCGGCGACGACCCGGCGACTTGGACGTTGGTGACCGGTGAGGCGGCCGGGCACGCGGTTTTGGCCGACCTTGCCTTCGCGTGGCGGGCGATCCGGGCCGCGAAGTCGAATGCGATCCTGCTTGCCAAGGACCGCGCCACGGTCGGCATCGGCATGGGCCAGGTGAACCGCGTGGACTCGTGCCGACTCGCCGTGTCGCGCGCCGGGGAGCGGGCTGCCGGGTCGGCCGCGGCGTCCGACGCTTTCTTCCCTTTCGCCGACGGGGCGCAGGTGCTCATCGATGCGGGAGTCCGGGCGATCGTCGAGCCGGGCGGTTCCATCCGGGACGGGGACGTCATCGACGTGGCGAAGGCCGCGGGCGTGACGGTCTACTTCACCGGCACCCGGCACTTCGCCCATTAGTCCGGTCGGCCTTCCCGGCCTTCCCGGCCTTGCGCGTTCCGCGGAACGCACGGCGTCCGGATCGGCTGACGCGCGGCAGGTCGCCGCATCGCTGATGGCAGGATGGTGGCTCGTGACGGCGATCATCCTGGACGGCAAGGCCACCCTCGACACGATCAAAGCCGAACTCACCGATCGCGTGACGCTCCTGGCCGAGCGCGGCATCGTCGCGGGACTGGGCACCGTCCTCGTCGGCAACGACCCGGCCAGTGCGTGGTACGTCAATGCCAAGCACCGCGACTGCGCCCAGATCGGTGTGCGCAGCATCCGTCGCGACCTGCCCGCCGGCACGAGCCAGGCCGAGGTGGAGGCGGTCGTCGACGAGCTGAACGCCGACCCGTCCTGCACCGCATTCTTAGTCCAACAGCCCACCGGGCTGGACGAGAACGCCATCCTCGCCCGCGTCGACCCGCACAAGGACGTGGACGGGCTGCATCCGATGAATCTGGGCTGGTTGGTGCTGGGCAAGCCTGCCCCGTTGCCGTGCACGCCGACCGGGATCATCGAACTGCTGCGCCGCTTCGACATCGCGATCGACGGAGCGAACGTGGTGGTGATCGGACGGGGTATTACCGTCGGACGGCCGCTCGCGCTAATGCTGACCCGGCGTAGCGAGAACGCGAGCGTCACCGTGTGCCACACAGGCACCCGCGAGCTGGCCGCGCACGTGCGGCAGGCGGATATTGTCGTGGCGGCCGCCGGATCGCCGGGACTGGTGACCGCGGGGATGGTGAAGAAGGGCGCGGCCGTCCTGGACGCGGGTGTCAGCCGCGTGAACGGCAAGATCGCAGGCGACGTCGCGGCCGACGTCGCCGAGGTCGCGGGGTACCTCAGCCCCAATCCCGGTGGGGTGGGCCCGATGACCAGAGCCATGCTGTTGCGCAATGTCGTCGAGGCGGCCGAACGCTCGCTGGCCGGCTGAGATGCTGTTGCGGGCCCTGCGCTGGCTGCGGGTCGAGGCGCCCTTCGTCGCTGTCATCGTCATCCTGCTCGCGGCGGTGGTGTTCCTGGTGCTCGAGCCGGGGGACTGGCGTCCCGGCGCCGGGATCATCGCCGCGGCGATGCTGCTGGCCGCCTTGCTGCGCCTCGTGCTGCCGGCTCAGGCAGCGGGCATGCTCGCCGTGCGTGGCCGCTGGCGTGACGTGGTCTTCTACCTGGGCACAGGTGTCGTGATCCTCAGCGTCGCCCTCCGCCTGCGCACGAACGGATCCACGGGCTAGCCTCGCGTGCAGGAAGCACCGATACGCCATCGTCCACTCGACCGAGGAGAGAGCTACATGTCCGACAGAGCCCGTCGCGGGAAAGTCACCGTGGTCGGATCCGGTTTTTACGGTTCCACCACCGCCCAACGCCTGGCCGAGTACGACGTGTTCGAGACGGTTGTGCTGACCGACATCGTCGAGGGCAAGCCGGAAGGTCTCGCGCTGGACCTCAACCAGTCGCGTCCCATCGAGGGCTTCGAGACGACGGTCGTCGGCGCCACCACGACCGCCGGCGGGAAGGGTTATGAAGCCACCGCCGATTCCGATGTCGTCGTGATCACCGCCGGGCTGCCGCGCAAGCCCGGGATGAGCCGCATGGACCTGCTCGGGGTCAACGCGAAGATCGTCCGCGGCGTCGCGGAGAACGTGGCGCGCCATTCACCGAACGCGGTCATCATCATCGTCTCGAACCCGCTGGACGAGATGACAGCGCTCGCCGCGCAGGCCTCGGGCTTCCCGAAGAACCGCGTGTTCGGCCAGGCCGGCGTCCTGGACACCGCGCGCTTCACCAACAATGTGGCCACCACTCTCGGCGTCCCCGTGGGCTCGGTGCAGACGCTCACCCTCGGCTCGCACGGCGACACGATGGTGCCGGTGCCCTCGGCGTGCTTCGTCGACGGCAAGCCGCTCACCGACGTGATGGACGCCGACAAGATCGAGGAGCTCGTCAACCGCACCCGCAACGGCGGCGCCGAGGTCGTCGCGCTGCTCAAGACCGGCTCGGCGTACTACGCACCCTCGGCAGCAGCCGCTCGGATGGCGCGCGCGGTCATCGAGGACTCCGGCCAGGTCATCCCGGTGTGCGCATGGGTCGACGGCGAGTACGGCATCAGTGGCGCCTACCTGGGCGTCGAGGCCGAGATCGGACGCGAGGGCGTGAAGAAGGTGGTCGAGCGCGACCTGACCGAGACCGAACTCGCCGGCCTGAAGGCCGCGGCGGACGCCGTTCGCGCGAAGCAGGCGGACGTCGCCAACCTCTAGGGACCGTCGTCGCCGTAGGGGACATCGCCGGCGAGCTGGTGCAGATCGAGCTCTTCGCCGAGCTGTCGGACGAGTCGCTCGCCGCACTCGCCCGCGCCGCGCACGTATGCCGGCTCGCGCGTGGCCAGGTGCTGTTTCACCGAGGGCGAGCCGAGCGACTACCTGTTCCTGGTGCGGACGGGGCGGCTGCGGGTCGTTGTCGCCTCGCCGCGCGGGGAGGAGTTGGTGCTCGCGGTGGTCGGCCCGGGCGACTCGCTCGGCGAGCTGTCGGCACTCGACGGCCCGGGTATCGTCGCGGTCGAGCACGCTGAGCACCCCGAGCAGGCGGTCACCGGATTCAGCGGGGACCACCATGATCGTCTGGGGACGTAGGACGTGGACTCGGCGACGTCGCGGGCGAAGCGCACGTCGCGCGAGAGGTCGGAGACCGCGATCGGCTGGCCGCTCTGCGCGACCCACCCGGCGATGCCGCGGTCGATCGGCAGCCGCACCCCCGGATCGCGTCGCCCCTCGCCGGTCGCGGCCGTGTAGACCAGCTCGGCGTGGTCGCCATCCTCGTCCTCGTCCAGGACGGCCACCGAGCAGGCTGCCGCGCCGAAGAAAGTCCTGGCGAGCGCGGTGAGCGAGACGAGGGCCTGGGCAAGCGCCGGTGGCGCCGCGACCTGCCCCGTCGCTGCGGCCAGCTCCGCGAACTCGCGCAGCAGCGGGTCCGGGTCGGTCATCGGCCCTCCCCGTCAGATTCTGGACACGATGATGCCGGAGGCTCCCTCCCGAGGCCTCCGGCATCATCCCCAACTCCCCCGCAGCGGTAGCTCGATCAGCGCGTGCGCGAGTGGCCCTCGACGTCCTCGGTGTCCGGTTTGCTGTTCTCGCTCATGCCGATCTCCCTGGCCGGCTCATGCCGCCTGATGGTTAGCAACATCTGCCGGCGGACGAGCCGCGGCAGTCACACTGCCGACCGTGCAGCTGTCATACACCCGAAAGCCCGACATGGCGAGCCCTCACGACGAGCCGATCGTGGTTCTTTACCTGCCTCACGCCAGGGTAAAGAACCACGATCGGGCTCAGGGGAGCGGCGTGCGGCGCTGCAGATGGCGCAGCGCGGCGGCGTCGCCCGGTCCGCCGCGTTCGCCGAGGCGCTGCGCGACCGCGGCGCGATGCTCGTCGTCGGCATTGCCGCCGTACTTGAACTTGGCCCGCACCTCCCGCACCGACAGGCGCAATCCGCGGATGCCGTTGAGCGTGCGGCCGTGCTCGATCGGATCGGCGGCCCCGGACCCGGGCTCGGTGACCGCGAGCTGGGTGCGCAGGATCGCCGCCTTCTGCTGCACGTCGTCCACGATCTCGGCCGACGCCACGAGCTGGACGCCGGCGTAGTAGGTGGTCGGCACGCCGAGGCGCGGGTCCTCCTCGGCCACCGCCTTCCACGCAGCGGGGATGTAGCTCCAGTCGCCGGCGACGCTCAGGAGCACCAGGGGGTTCTCGGCCAGCGCGGCCCAGATCGGGTTGGGGCGGGCCAGGTGCAGTTCGACGAGCGAGGGGGACGTGAGCGCGAACTGCGTCGGCACCACAACCGCGACGTCGCGCTCGCGACCGGCGGCGACGAGGTGGCCGAATCCCTGGGCACGGACGAAGCCGACCCATTCCTCCGGCGAGGTCGAGGCGTCCCAGGGATGGATCAACATGTCAGTCGAATTCGCCGAGGACGGCGCGGCGCAGCACGTCCAGGCCCAGCGAACCGACATCGAGGGCCGTGCGGTGGAAGGCGGTCAGGTCGAAGCCGGCGCCGGCACGCTGGCGCACCTCGTCGCGCAGCCCCAGCCAGAAGCGCTCGCCGATCTTGTACGACGGGGCCTGGCCCGGCCAGCCGAGGTAGCGGTCCAGCTCGAAGCGCAGGTTGGCCTCCGGTTCGTGCACGTATGAGGACAGCAGCTGCCACGCCTTGGCGTAGGTCCACCCGCCGCCCCCGACCTCGGCCGGGGCCGGGAAACCGCAGTGCACGCCGATGTCGATCACGACGCGCACCGCGCGCAGCGTCTGGCCGTCGAGCATGCCCAGATAGTCGGCCGGGTCATCGAGGAAGCCGAGGTCAGCCATCAGCCGCTCGGCATAGAGCGCCCAGCCCTCGCCGTGCCCGCTGACCCAGGATCCGGTGCGTCGCCAGCGATTGAGCAGCTCGCGGCGGTACGCCGTCTGCGCGATCTGCAGGTGATGGCCCGGCACGCCCTCGTGGTAGACGGTCGTCAGCTCGCGCCACGTGCCGAACCGGGTCACGCCCGCCGGGACCGACCACCACATCCGTCCCGGTCGCGTGGTCAGGTCCTCGCTCGGGCCGGTGTAATAGATGCCACCGGCGTGGGTCGGCGCGATTCGGCATTCGAGCCGGCGGATCGGCTCGGGGATGTCGAAGTGGGTCCGCGCGAGCCCGGTCACCGCGGCGTCGGACCGTTCCTGCATCCAGGCCTGCAGGGCCGCCGTCCCCTCCAGATTGCGCGCCGGATCGAGGTCGAGCAGCGCGATCGCCTCGGCGACCGACGCCCCCGGCTTGATCCGCCCTGCGGTGCGTTGCATCTCGGCGGTGATGCGGGCGAGTTCCTGCTGGCCCCAGGCGTAGGTGTCCTCGAGATCGACCTGCGTCCCGAGAAAGGAGCGCAGGTACACCGGGTAGGCCTCGCGGCCGAACGCGTCGGCCTCGGGGGCCTGGGCCATCAGCTCGCCGTCGAGAAAGTCGATCAGCGCGGCGAACGACTGCGCGGCCGCGTCGGCGTTGCGCGCCAACTCGGTCCGCAGCGATTCCGGCAGCGGGCGCCCGTCGGCCGCCGCGGCGCTGCGGGCGTAGTCGGCGAAAAACCCGTTCGGGCCCAGGTTGTCCTTCGCCTGCGCGATCGCCGCGGCGATCTGGCGACGCGGGACGACAACGCCGCGCGCGGCGGCCGACCGTAGCGAAGTGCGGTACCCCTCGATCGTGCCCGGCACGGCCGCGAGCCGGGTGGCGATCACCGACCAGTCGTCCGGTGTCGTGGTCGCGTTCAGGTCGAACGTGTCGCGGATCGTCTGGGCGGGCGACGCGATCGTCTTGAGATCGGCCTCGTCGACGCCGAGCGCCGTGATCGCCTCTGCCGCCTCGAGTTCCTCGCGCAGCGCGGCGACGGTCACCCGGTCCGGGGCGTCGACCGGGTCCGCCGAATCGAGCTCGGCCAGCACCCGCCGCCGCAGCTGCGATCGCTGCTGGTACCACTGCGGGGTGAGCTCGGGCAGCTCGTGGTCGTGGCCGGCGATACCGAGCTCGGTGGCGAGCATCGGGTCGAGCGCTGCGGCATCGTCGAGGTATCGCTCGGCCAGGGCATCCACGGCGGTGGGGGTGCGCGACTGGGTCATGCCCGACAACACTAGGGCTGCGTCCGGCCCCGCTCATGCCGAGCTCGGGCGGCGAGGTATCTTGATGTCAAGAGAACTCACGGAGGTTGGACGAGGACATGGCCAAGATCAAGGTGCAGGGAACTGTCGTCGAGCTGGACGGCGACGAGATGACGCGCATCATCTGGCAGTTCATCAAGGACAAGCTGATAAACCCCTACCTCGACGTGAATCTCGAGTACTACGACCTCGGTGTCGAGCATCGCGACGCCACCGACGACCAGGTGACGATCGATGCCGCCGATGCGATCAAGAGGCACGGTGTGGGCGTCAAGTGCGCCACGATCACCCCGGACGAGGCGCGTGTGGCGGAATTCGGGCTGAAGAAGATGTGGCGCTCGCCGAACGGGACGATCCGCAACATCCTCGGCGGCGTGATCTTCCGCGAGCCGATCATCATGCGCAACGTGCCCCGGCTCGTCCCCGGCTGGACCAAGCCGATCGTCGTCGGCCGCCACGCGTTCGGCGACCAGTACCGTGCCACCGACATGCGGGTGCCCGGCGAAGGCACGCTGACACTGACCTTCACGCCCAAGGACGGCTCGCAGCCCACCGTGCTCGACGTGTTCGAGTTCCCGGGCCCGGGGGTGGCGCTGGCGATGTACAACCTCGACGACTCGATCCGCGACTTCGCCCGGGCGTCGCTGCGCTACGGCCTCAACCGCAACTACCCCGTCTACCTCTCCACCAAGAACACGATCCTGAAGGGCTACGACGGCCGGTTCAAGGACATCTTCGCCGAGACCTTCGAGGCTGAGTTCAAGGCCGACTTCGAGGCGGCAGGTATCACCTACGAGCACCGGCTCATCGACGACATGGTCGCGGCTGCACTGAAGTGGGAGGGCGGTTATGTCTGGGCGTGCAAGAACTACGACGGCGACGTGCAGTCCGACACCGTGGCCCAGGGCTTCGGTTCGCTGGGCCTGATGACGTCAGTGCTGATGACGCCCGACGGTAAGACCGTCGAGGCCGAGGCGGCGCACGGCACCGTCACCCGTCACTACCGGCAACACCAGGCCGGTCGGCCCACGTCCACCAACCCGATCGCGTCGATCTTCGCCTGGACGCGCGGTCTGGCGCACCGCGGCGAGCTGGACGGCACACCCGAGGTCACCGCGTTCGCCGAGACGCTGGAGAGGGTGTGCATCGAGACCGTCGAGGGCGGGCAGATGACCAAGGACCTCGCCATTCTGATCAGCTCGGACGCGCCGTTCCTGTCCACTGAGCAGTTCCTGGACGCGATCGATGCGAACCTGCAGAAGGCGATGGCCTGACGCCGCGAGCGGCCGGCGCCGCAAGGGGTCGGCGTCGCGATCCGCAAGTCGAGCGGCGTTCGTCGGCTAGCTTTAGCCCGTGAGCGGCGCGACATTGCTGAATGTCGGCATCGTCCTGTTGCTGATCATGATCGAAGGGCTTTTCGTCGCGGCCGAGATCTCGCTCGTCTCGCTGCGGGAGGGCCAGGCGCGGGCCATGGCCGAGACCGGGCGCCGTGGTGCGGCCGTCGAACGGCTGGTCCGCGACCCGAACCGCTTCTTGGCAACGGTTCAGATCGGCGTCACGTCCACCGCACTGCTCTCCAGCGCGTACGGCGCGGTGACCCTGTCCGAGGACGTGAAGGTGTATCTGGTCCGCAGCGGCTGGAGCGACGGCCTGGCCGGCGCGGCCGGCGTCGTCGGGGTGACCCTGGTGATCTCCTTCGTGACCCTGGTGGTCGGCGAGCTGGCGCCCAAGCGGCTCGGCCTGCAACGTCCCGAAGCGACCGCGAAGCTGTTCGCCCCCTCGCTCGCGCGCATCGCCGCGGCTTTCCGTCCGGTCATCTGGTTGCTCTCCCGCTCGACCAACGGCGTGGTGCGCATGCTGGGCGGCGACCCCGCGGCCGGACGTCAACCGATCAGCGAGGAAGAGCTGCGCGGCCTGGTCGCCGCGCACGAGTCGTTGTCCTCGGACGAGCGGCGACTCATCGACGACGTCTTCGCCGCGGGGGAACGCTCGATCAGCGAGGTGATGGTGCCCCGCACCGACGTGTACTTTCTCGAGGGCTCGATGACGGTGACCCGGGCGGTGAAGATCGCGGCCGAGCACCCGCACGAGCGCTACCCGGTCTACGGGCGCGACCACGACGACGTGCGCGGCGTCGTGCACATCCGCGAGCTGGTCTTCGGTGACTTCCGCGGTGGCCGTGACCGCACCGTGGCGAGCATGGCGCGTGAGGTGAAGCAGATGCCGGGCACCAAGGGTGTGCTCGCGGCGCTGTCGGAGATGCGGCGCGAAGGGCACCATCTCGCGATCGTCGTGGACGAGTACGGCGGCACCGACGGCATCGTCAGTCTCGAGGATCTGGTCGAGGAGGTCATCGGCGATATCCGCGACGAGAGCGGCATCGACAACGGCGAACCGGTACGCCTGTCCGGAGGCGTCATCGAACTGGACGGCAAGGAAAATCTCGACGAGGTCGCGGAGCTCTCCGGACTGGAACTGCCCGACGGCCCCTACGCGACGCTGGGCGGTTATGTGATGGCGGCGCTGGGCCGCATGCCGAGCCTGCACGACCGCGTTTCGCGCGACGGCTACCTGCTCGACGTGATCGAGGTGGACGGGCGGCGTGCGGCCCGGATCCGGCTCACACCGCCGGCCGACCCCCCGAACGACGAACCCGAGGCAGTGTCAGAATCGGCGGGTGCCCCCCAACGACCCACCGCCGGCGACGGTGCCGAGCAACTCGGCGACTAGACCGCGCGTTCTCTCGGGCATCCAGCCGACGTCGGGTTCGTTTCACCTCGGCAACTACCTCGGTGCAGTCAAGCACTGGGTCGCCCTGCAGGAAACCCACGACGCCTACTACTGCGTCGTCGACCTGCACGCACTCACCCTTGAACCGCCTGCGCCCGACGATCTTCGCCAGCGCACGCGGATCGCGGTCGCGCAGTTGCTGGCCGCCGGTCTCGACCCGCAACGGTGTGTGCTGTTCGTGCAGAGCCAGGTTCCCGAGCACCCGCGCCTGTCGTGGGTGCTGGAGTGCCTGACCGGCTTCGGCGACGCGAGCCGGATGACGCAGTTCAAGGACAAGTCCACCCGCTCCGGCGCTGAGCACTTCTCGGTCGGGCTGTTCACCTATCCCGTGCTGCAAGCGGCTGACATCCTGCTGTACCAGGCCGATCGGGTTCCGGTCGGTGAGGATCAGCGCCAGCACCTCGAGCTCACCCGCAACCTCGCGCAACGCTTCAACTCCCGCTACGGAGCGACCTTCACCGTCCCCGAGGCGTTGATCCCGGGTCGGACCGCGAAGGTGCTCGACCTGCAGGACCCCACTGCGAAGATGAGCAAGTCGCTCGCCGACGCCGGCACCGTCAACTTGTTGGACGCGCCGTCAGCCATCGCCAGGAAGATCAAGCGCGCGGTGACCGACACCGGCAGCGAGGTGCACTTCGACCCCGAGTCCAAGCCGGGGGTGTCGAATCTGCTCGCGATCCTCGCCGCTGTCACCGACCGGCAGGTGAGCGAGGTCGAGACCGACTTCGCCGGGCAGGGCTACGGCGCGTTGAAATCGGCCGTCGCGGACGCGGTCGTCGCGTTCGTCGAGCCGTTCGCGCTGCGCACGCGCGAACTGATCGGCGATCCCGCCGAGCTCGACCGCCTGCTCGCGACGGGCGCCGAGCACGCCGGAGCGGTCGCGTCTGCGACCCTGGCCACGGCCTACGACCGGGTCGGCTTCCTCCCTGCGGCGCGACGTTGATGGCCGACCAGGTGACGGTGGGCGTCGCGATCGCGATTCCCCAGCCGCATGCGAGCGCGCTCGCCACCTGGCGCAAGCGCGTGGGTGACCCGTCGGCCGAACTGGTCTGGCCGCACGTGACGCTGCTGCCGCCCACGCCGGTCGCGGTCGACCGGATGCCAGAGATCGAGCGGCATCTGACGCAGGCCGCCGCGCGGGCGCGTCCGTTCGTGATGCACCTGGCCGGCACCGGGACCTTCCGCCCCACCTCACCCGTCGTCTTCGTCCAGGTGGCACGTGGTGTCGGCGACTGCGAGGAGCTGGAGTGCGCGATCCGCCGGAGCCCGCTGGAGCGCGACCTGCAGTTCCCCTACCACCCGCACGTCACTGTGGCGCACGGGCTCGAGGACGCCGCGCTGGACGAAGCGTATGAGGGCCTGACCGACTTCGTGGCGCGCTTCCCCGTCGATCACATCGTGCTCTTCTCCCGCGATCCGGACGGCGGCTGGCACTGGCGCACCGAATTCACGCTCGGCGGGGCCTTCCTGCCGGGTTACGACCTCCCGTCCGGGTGAGCTCGCCGGGTGCGGTGAGCAAGGATGGCACGGTGGCTGACGACACCGCTGCACGCCCGGGGATACTCGATCGCCTCAAGGCACCCTGGCGCCGGCTGAAGGACAAGCGCCCATCCGTGCGGCACCTGGTCGCGGCGTGGGCCCGCGTGGACCAGACCAACGGCAACCAGTACGCCGCCGCGATCACCTTCTTCAGCTTCCTCGCGCTGTTCCCGTTGGTGCTGTTGGCTGTCGCGGTCGCCGGCTTCGTGCTGCAGTCGAACCCGGCCACGCTGCAGAGCCTGTTCAACCACATCAGTGAGACCGTGCCGGGCACCGTCGGCAAGACGCTGCGCGACTCGATCTCGTCGGCGATCAACGCGCGGACGAGGGTGGGCATCGTCGGCCTGGTGGGCGTGCTGCTCACCGGGCTCGGCTGGATCGGCAACCTGCGCCGCGCGCTGGACGCGGCATGGCAGGTCCGTCCACCCCAGCAGAACTTCGTCATGCAGCGGGTGAGCTCCGCGGGTGTCCTCGCGGGCCTCGGCGTCGGTGCGCTCATCTCGGTCGGCCTGACCGCCGGGGGCACCGCGCTCACGGGTCAGATCGTCCAATTCCTGCATCTCGACGGCATTCCCGGAACGTCCGTGCTGATCGTGGTCGCGGGTCTCGCGCTCGCACTGTTCGGGGACTTCGTCATCTTCTCGTGGGTGCTGATCCGGCTGCCGCACGCGCACGTCCCGAAGCACATCGGCTTCCGCGGCGCGTTGCTCGCCGCCGTGGGCTTCGAAATCCTCAAGCTGCTCGGGACGTACACCATCGCGTCATCGGCGAGGAGCCTGACAGCAGGCCCGTTCGCCAGCATCGTCGCGGTGCTGGTGTGGATTCAGCTGGTGGGCCGGCTACTGATGTTCACCGTCTCGTGGACGGCCGTGCGCACCGAGGCCGAGGCCGAGGCGGCGCGCGTGACGCCCTACGTGCCGGTGCCCGAGACGCACGAGGCCGCCCCGGTCAATCCGGTGGCGGTGGGCGCGACCCTGATCGGCGCGGGCGCGGTCGCCGGGGCAGCGGTTACCGGGGCAGCGGTGACCGCGATCGCCCGGCACCGAATGCACGTGCGCCGCACCGACGGGCGCAGACTGGACCCATGACGGTGTCGCGGCGGGTCGCCTGGTTCCTGCTCGCCTTCGGCGTGTGGTCATGGATCATCTGGCCGAGCTTCCTGAACAACATCTGGAAGGACCCGCGGTCGTGGGACGACGGGATGACCGGGTTCTTCGCGGTGCACCTGCTGCTCACCGTCGTCTCGCTCGTGCTCGGTACGGTGATCGGGGTGCTCGGCGCGCGTGCCCTGCTGGGGGGACGGGTCAGCGCCCCACGGCGTAACCCTGCATCCCGCGCGGGTTCGCCGCAGCGCGCAGGTGGCCCGCGCCGTCGCGGCTGACCGCGCACATCCGGCCCAGCGACCAGTCGGGGTTGACGACGACCCGGTGGCCGCAGCGGCGCAGCTCGTCGAGCACAGTCTGGTCAAACCGGCCCTCGACGACGAGTTCGCCCGGATAGGACTCGCGCGGGTAGAACGAGCTCGGGAAATGCGTGGAGTGGAACGCGGGAGCGTCGATCGACTCCTGCAGGTTCATCGCAGCGAGGACGTGATTGAGGAAGAAGCCGAGCTGCCACTGGTCCTGCTGATCACCGCCGGGCGTGCCGAAGGCGAGCGCCGGTTCGCCGTCACGCAGCGCCAGGCTCGGTGACAGCGTGGTGCGTGGACGGCGCCCCGGCATGAGCGAATTTGGCAGTCCCTCCTGCAGCCAGGCCATCTGCAGGCGGCTGCCCAGCGGGAAGCCCAGCCCCGCCACGACCGGCGAGGAGTGCAGCCAGCCGCCGCTCGGTGTGGCCGCTACCAGGTTGCCGAAGCGGTCGGCGACCGAGACGTGGCAGGTGTCGCCCCCGGATGTCGAGCGAGACGGGGATCGGGCGGCGCGGGCGAGCGTCGGCTCGGCCGTGGTCGGGTCGTAACCGGCGGCGCTGTCGGCACGCAGAGCGGCCTCGGCGAGTGCGTCGGGCAGCCGCGGCTCCCTGCCGTCCGGGCTGCCGGGTCGCAGGTCGAGGTCGGCCCGCTCGCCGACGAGGGCGCGGCGCTCGGCGGTGTAGGCCGCGCTGAGCAGTGCGTCCAGCGGGACGTCGGCGGCGTCGCCGTACCAAGCCTCGCGATCGGCGAACGCGAGCTTGGCGCATTCGACGACCGTGTGGACGAATTCAGCGGTCCCCGGTTGCAGGTCGCTGCCGTCGAGCAGCGCGAGTTGTTGCAGCAGCACCGGGCCCTGTCCCCACGCGCGCGTCTTGCACACCGTCCACCCCCGGAAGTCCAGCGTCGCCGGGGTCTCGTAGCTCGGCTGCCACGCGGCGAGGTCCGCCGCGGTGAGCACGCCGGGGTTCCGGCCGCCCGAGGAGTCCCACAGTGGGTCCTGGACGAAGCGCCCGATCTCGTCCGCGACGAAGCCCATCGACCACGAACCCAGCGCGTGCTCGATCTGCCCGTCGCGATCGGCGGTGGCCGCTTCGGCCTCGGTGACCAGGCGCGCGAGCGTCGCCGCCCAGCCCTCGTTGCGCAGCCAGGTACCGGCCTCGGGCACGCCGTCGCCCGGCAGGAAGGCAGCAGCGGACGTGGGCCACTCGGCGCGAAACAGCTCGGCGACGTTGCCGATGGTCCGCGCGATCTGCGCCAGCACGGGGAAACCTTGCCGGGCGTAGTGGATCGCCGCCTCGGTGACCTCGCGCAGCGTCGCCGTGCCGTGGTCGCGCAGCAGCGTCAGCCACCCGGGCACCGCGCCGGGGACGACCGCGGCGAGCAGACCCGAACCGGGGATCAGGTCGAGCCCGAGCCCGCGGTAATGGGAGATGTCGGCGGCCGCGGGTGCCGGACCCTGGGCGCAGAGGACGGTGGGCTGGCTGCTCGGCCCAGCGAAGATCAGCGGCAGGTCGCCGCCCGGCCCGTTCAGGTGCGGCTCGACGACTTCGAGGGTGAAGCCGGCTGCGACAGCGGCATCGAAGGCGTTGCCGCCCGATTCGAGCAGGGCCATGCCGGCGGCAGAGGCGAGCCAGTGGGTCGAGGACACCATCCCGACGCTGCCCTGGAGTTCCGGTCGAGTGGTGAACATCTTGTCGACGCTAACGCAGGACAGAGGACGTCAAGGGTTCGTCCGGACCGACGAGGGACGTGTGGCGAGTCAACTGCAGCAAGACCGAACGGGTCAGACGCGGCGGTAGAGAAGCGCCTTCTTGACTTCAGAGATGGCCTTGGTGACCTCGATGCCGCGCGGGCACGCCTCCGTGCAGTTGAACGTGGTGCGGCAGCGCCACACCCCCTCGCGGTCGTTGAGAATCTCCAGGCGCTCCTCGGCGCCCTCGTCGCGGCTGTCGAAGATGAACCGGTGCGCGTTGACGATCGCAGCCGGCCCGAAGTACGAGCCGTCGGTCCAGTAGACGGGGCACGACGTCGTGCACGCAGCGCACAGGATGCACTTGGTGGTGTCGTCGAAGCGCTCACGATCGCGCTGGGACTGGATGTGCTCTCGCGACGGGGCATTGCCGTAGGTGATCAGGAACGGCTTGATCGCGCGGTAGGCGTCGAAGAAGGGCTCCATGTCGACCACGAGGTCCTTCTCCACCGGCAGGCCCTTGATCGGTTCGATCATGATCTCGTCCGGCATGTCCTTCACCAGCACCTTGCACGCGAGCCGGTTGACGCCGTTGATGCGCATCGCATCCGACCCGCACACGCCGTGCGCGCACGAGCGACGGAACGTCAACGTGCCGTCCTGGTAACCCTTGATCGAGAACAGCAGGTTCAACACCCGGTCGGTCGGCTGGGCTTCGACCTGGTAGCTCTCCCAGTGCGGTTCGTCATCGACCTCGGGATTGAAACGGCGGAGCTTGACGGTCACCGTCCGTGTCTCCACCGCGACGAGCGAAGTGCCGGTGGCCATCAGTACTTGCGCTCCATCGGTTGGTATCGCGTTTGGACGACGGGCTTGTAGTCGAGCCGGATCGCGCCGTCCGGCTCGCGGTAGGCCATCGTGTGGCGCATGAAGTTGGTGTCGTCGCGGTCGGGGTAGTCCTCGCGGAAGTGCCCGCCGCGTGACTCGTTGCGAGCTCGCGCACCGATCACCAAGACCTCGGCGAGATCGAGCAGGAAGCCGAGCTCGATCGCCTCGAGCAGATCGGAGTTGTAGCGCTTTCCCTTGTCGCCGATCGAAATATTCGCATAGCGCGCCTTCAGCGCGACGATGTCCTCCTCGGCCTGCTTGAGCGATTGCTCGGTGCGGTAGACCTGCGCGTTGAGGTCCATGCTGTCCTGCATCGCGCGCCGGATGTCGGCCACGCGCTCGGTGCCGCTCGCCGTGAGCAACCCGCTCACCATCGCGTTCACGCTCGCCTCGGGTTCCGGCGGCAGCCCGAGGTGCGACGTGGTGGACGCGTATTCCGCGGCGGCGATGCCCGCGCGGCGACCGAACACGTTGATGTCGAGCAGCGAGTTCGTGCCGAGCCGGTTCGAGCCGTGTACCGACACGCAGGCGACCTCGCCCGCCGCATACAGTCCCGGCACGACGCGCGTGTTGTCGCGCAGCACCTCGGCGCGGATGTTCGTCGGAACACCGCCCATCGCGTAGTGCGCGGTCGGGTAGACGGGGACGGGATCGGTGTACGGCTCGACGCCCAGGTAGGTACGCGCGAACTCGGTGATGTCGGGGAGCTTGGCGTCGATCTGCTCGCGCGGCAGGTGCGTCAGGTCGAGCAGCACATAGTCCTTGTCGGGACCGGCGCCGCGTCCCTCACGCACCTCGTTGGCCATCGAGCGGGCCACGATGTCGCGCGGAGCGAGGTCCTTGATCGTCGGGGCATAACGCTCCATGAACCGCTCGCCGTCGGCGTTGCGCAGGATGCCGCCTTCGCCGCGCGCGGCCTCGGACAGCAGGATGCCGAGCCCGGCCAGACCCGTCGGGTGGAACTGGAAGAACTCCATGTCCTCCAACGGCAATCCTTCGCGCCAGACGATGCCCATGCCGTCGCCGGTGAGCGTGTGCGCGTTGGACGTCGTCTTGAAGACCTTCCCAAAGCCGCCGGTCGCGATCACGACCGATTTCGCTGCGAACACGTGGATGTCGCCGGTCGCCAGTTCGTAGGCCACCGCGCCCGCCGCCCGCCCGTCGTTCATGATCAGGTCGAGCACGTAGAACTCGTTGTAGAACTCGACGCCCTGCTTGACGCAGTTCTGGTATAGCGTCTGAAGGATCATGTGACCGGTGCGGTCGGCGGCGAAGCACGAGCGGCGCACGGCGGCCTCGCCGTGGTTACGCGTGTGCCCGCCGAAGCGGCGCTGATCGATTCGTCCCTCGGGCGTGCGGTTGAACGGCAGGCCCATCTTCTCCAGGTCGAGCACCGCGTCGATGGCCTCCTTGCACATCACCTCCGCGGCGTCCTGGTCGACGAGGTAGTCGCCACCCTTCACCGTGTCGAACGTGTGCCACTCCCAGTTGTCCTCCTCGACGTTGGCGAGGGCGGCGCACATGCCGCCCTGCGCCGCGCCGGTGTGCGAGCGGGTCGGGTAGAGCTTGGTGAGGACGGCGGTCCGGACGCGGGACGAGGACTCCAGAGCCGCGCGCATCCCGGCACCACCTGCGCCCACGATGACAACGTCGTAGATGTGCTGATGGACCGTGGGATGAACGGTGGGCATACGGACCCCTTTACAGCGTCGGGTCGAAGGTGAAGATCACCAGGGTGCCGAGGGCGATCGTGACCGTCGTGGCCGTGTACAGCACGCCCTTGAGCGCGAGGCGGGTGCCGTCGCGGCGGGTGTAGTCGTTGATGATCGTGCGCAGCCCGTTGGTGCCGTGCAGCATCGCCAGCCACAGCATCAGCAGGTCCCAGATCTGCCAGAACGGCGACGCCCAGCGGCCGGCGACGAAGCCCCAGTTAACGCGCTGCACACCGCCGTCGAGAATGTTCATGATGAACAGGTGCCCGAGCACGAGCACCACGAGCACAACGCCCGAGATCCGCATGAACAGCCAGGCATAGAGCTCGGTATTGGTGCGTCCGCGGCGCCGGACGGGCGCCGAGCGGGGCGCCTCGATGACCGGCGGGATCGGTGAGTGCATGCCCATATCCGAGGCCATCACGCGCTCCCGAACATGGTCTCGAACGTGTGCTTGAACATGAAGAAGGCGCCGGGCACCATCACCACGACCCAGACCAGGACGATCGCCCAGAGCATCTGGCGTTGCAGCCGCGGACCCTTCGACCAGAAGTCGACGGCGATGATCCGCAGGCCGTTGAGCGCATGGAAGAGCACGGCTGCGACGAGACCGATCTCCATCAGGTTGACGAACGGGTTCTTGTAGGTGTCGATCACGGTGTCGTAGGACTCCGGCGAGACCCGCACCAACGCGGTGTCCAGAACGTGCGCGAACAAGAAGAAGAAGGTCAGTACGCCGGTGATCCTGTGGGCCACCCATGACCACATTCCCTCGCGGCCCCGGTACAGCGATCCGACCGGCTTCGTGCGGCGGGGGGACGGGGCGGACGGCGACGTCGTCGCGGTGCTCGACACCTGTCGCGACACCTTTCGAGAGACTCGGCAACCCGCCACCGGCCCGGGGGCGGGAACTGGTCCGCACGACAGGAAACGGTCGCGGTCGGACCCGTGAAGCCCAGCAAATCCGGCAGCTGCGCTTCCCTGAAATGGTACGTGCGCGCGTGCTGGAGACGCACGGCCGGGGTCATGTGACGATGCGGACATCTGTCGTTCATCCGGCCGCGACGTGGTGTGGCCCGGCCCGTTCGAGGCCGCTGCGCAACACAACGATCGCGTGACGACTGCCCCCAGGAAACTGGTCCATGTTGCGGGTGGCTGCGCACGCTGGACTAGGTTTACCGCTCAGGTCTAGCGCTTCGCTCCATGGCTGTGTCCAGCGTCTGAGTCTCAGCGTCGTCCACAGCGTCGTTTCCGCTTTCTGCCGGCACCCGTCCAGGCTGCCGGCACCTCGAGAGGATGATCAATTTGCGCGCACACCGTACGAGTGCCGCAGTAGCCGGTGTGGCCGCGTTCGCGCTGCTCCTGTCCGGCTGCGGCAGCAAGGCCAAGAGCAACACCCAGAGTTCGCCCACAGCGCCGGCGCAGACCGCGGGCGGCTCGAGCACCGCCAGCAGTACCGCGTCCACCGGCAAGGGGCTGACGGCCTGCATGGTGCTCGACACGGGCGGCGTCGACGACAAGTCGTTCAACCAGTCGTCCTATGCGGGAATGCAGGCTGCGAGCAAAGCCAACCCGAACATCAAAATCTCCTACGTGCCGTCCAACTCCGGCAACGACTACACGCCCAACCTCAAGGCCGAGGTGCAGAAGGGCTGTGACACGGTCATCGCCGTTGGCGGGCTGATGTCGGCCAACGTCAAGACGGTCGCCAAGTCCAATCCGAAGACTCAGTTCGCCGAAGTCGACGCCCCCTCCAGCGGGCCGAATGTGTATGGCATCCAGTACAACACCGCGCAGGGTGCGTTCCTGGGCGGCTACCTAGCTGCGGGCATGACCAAGACCGGCAAGGTCGCGACGTGGGGTGGCTTAAACATCCCGCCGGTGACCATCTACATGGACGGCTTCTGGGAAGGCGTCCAGTACTACAACAAGCAGAACAGCAAGAATGTTCAGGTGCTGGGCTGGAACGAGAACAAGCCCAAGGCCGGGACGTTCTCGCAGTCCTTCACTGACCAGAACAAGGGCAAGCAGATCAGCACCACCTTCGTCCAGCAGGGCGCGGACATCATCTTCCCGGTCGCCGGCGGCGCCGGGCTGGGGGCGGCGACCGCGGCCCAGGCCAGCGGCGGCAAGGCCAACGTGATCTGGGTCGACACCGACGGCTGCAAGTCGGTGTCGCAGTATTGCAAGTACTTCCTTACCTCTGTCACCAAGAACCTCGGTGGCGCGGTGCAGGAGTACCTGGACAAGTCGGCGTCCGGTTCGTTCCCGACCGGTTCCTATGTCGGGACGCTGGAGAACAACGGCACCGGCCTGGCACCGTTGCACGACTTCGACGCCAAGGTCTCCTCGGATCTGAGGAGCCAGCTGGAGAAGGTCAAGGCCGGCATCTCCGACGGCAGCATCAAGATCACGTCGAAGAGTCAGCCCGCCGCCTGATACCCGCACGGCACTGATACCCGTACGGCACTGCTACCCGCACGGCACTGTGGGTGGAGCCCGATCCGGGTTCCACCCGGCAGAGCGTCGAGAAGGGACGTCCGCAGCCCGTGAAACTCGAACTTCGAGCGATCACGAAACGCTTCGGCCCGCTCACGGCGAACGACAGCGTCGACCTCGTGGTCGAGCCCGGCGAGATCCACGCCCTGCTCGGCGAGAACGGGGCCGGCAAGTCGACCCTCATGAACGTCCTCTACGGGCTTTACCACCCGGACGACGGCGAGATCCTGATCGACGACGACCCGGTGTCGTTCAGAGGCCCCGGCGACGCGATGGCCGCCGGAATCGGCATGGTGCACCAACACTTCATGCTGATCCCGGTGTTCACCGTGACCGAGAACGTCATGCTCGGGCACGAGCAGATCAACCCGCTGGGCTTCCTCGCCCGCCGTCGGGCGCGCAAGCGGGTCGCCGAGATTTCCCGCAGCTATGGTCTGGACGTCCCGCCGGACGCGCTCGTCGGGAACCTCCCCGTCGGTGTGCAGCAGCGGGTCGAGATCCTCAAGGCCCTCAGCCACGACGCCAAGCTGCTCGTGCTGGACGAACCGACCGCCGTTCTGACGCCGCAGGAGACCGACGAGCTCATCACGGTCATGCGCGCGCTGCGCGACGCCGGCACGTCCATCGTGTTCATCAGCCACAAGCTGCATGAAGTGCGCAGGATCGCCGACCGGATCACGGTCATCCGTCGCGGCAGGGTCGTGGGCACGGCCGAGCCGAGTGCCTCCACCGCCGAGCTAGCGGCCATGATGGTCGGCCGTCCGGTGCAGCTCGTCGTCGACAAGTCACCCGCAGCGCCGGGCGAGCCGGTCCTGGAGGTCTCGGACCTCACCGTGGTCGACGCGCAGGGCGTGGTGCTTGTGGACTCGGTGTCCTTTACCGTCCGGGCCGGGGAGATCTACGCGATCGCCGGCGTGCAGGGCAACGGGCAGACCGAGCTCACCGAATCGCTGGTCGGCCTGATCACCCCGACCAGCGGGGACATCACGATCGACGGCAGGCGGGTCACCACCCTGACGACCGACGAGGTGCTCGATCTCGGCGTGGGGTACGTGCCGGAGGACCGGCTGCACGACGGGCTGGTCGGATCGTTCACCGTTGCCGAGAACCTGATCCTCGACAGGTACGACAAGGCGCCCTTCGCGGCGTTCGGCAGCCTCCACCTGGGCGAGATCGCCCGCAACGCCGAGCGCCGCGTGCAGGAGTTCGACGTGCGCCCGCCGGTCACCGCCGCACCCGCCAGCACGCTGTCGGGCGGCAACCAGCAGAAGGTGGTGCTCGCACGCGAATTGTCCCGTCCGCTGAAGCTGCTGGTCGTGGCGCAACCGACGCGAGGGCTGGACGTGGGGTCGATGGAGTTCGTGCACCGGCGCATCGTCGAAGAACGCGACAACGCAACGGCCGTCGTGCTCGTCTCGACCGAACTGGACGAGGTGCTCGGCCTCGCCGACCGCATCGCCGTGATGTATCGCGGGCGGATCGCGGGCGAGGTCGCAGCCGGCACGCCGGTGGAGCAGATCGGGTTGCTGATGGCGGGTTCGTCGGCCGCGCAAGCGGTGGCCGAGGCGGCAGCCGACGTGGCGCCCCTTCGCGAGACGTCCGGTGCGGCGCCCGATACTGCGCCCGATACTGCGCCCGATACTGCGCCCGATAGGGGAGGCGTGGCGTGACTACAACGCTGCAGCACGACGACGGCCGGCCGCCGCCCAGCGACCCCGGGCGGTCGTGGTGGCGACGCGCGCTCGACGGCTACCTCTACGGCAACCAATTCGTCGTCACCCTGCTGTCGTTAGTCTGCGCACTTGTCGTCGGAGCGCTGCTCATCGCCGTCGCCGACCAGGCCACGCGGGACTCGCTCGGGTACTTCTTCCAGTACCCGTCGGACACGCTCAGCAGCGCGTGGCACGCCATCTCGGCCGGGTACAGCGCACTGTTGCGCGGATCGGTGTTCGATACCGACTCGCTCTACTCCAACGGCGGCGTCGCGATCCTCGACCCGATCTCGGGGACGCTGGTCAACGCGGCTCCGCTCGTTCTGGGCGGTCTCGCGGTCGGCGTCGCATTCCGGGCCGGATTGTTCAACATCGGTGTCCAGGGCCAGCTGATCATGGGTGCGATCTGCGCGGGCTACGTGGGTTTCGCCTGGCACCTGCCGCCCGTCCTCCACCTGCTGGTCGCGCTCGTCGCGGGCATCCTCGGGGGGGCGATCTGGGGCGGGCTGGTCGGCATCCTCAAGGCGAAGACCGGCGCGCACGAGGTCATCACGACCATCATGCTGAACTACGTCGCCTTCTACCTGCTCGGCTACCTGCTGAATCTGGACGGTTTCCAGGCGCCCAAGTCGACCGAGGCCACGACCAGCCCCGTCGACAGCACGGCGCGGCTGCCGCACCTGTTCGGCAACCTGCACGCCGGGGTGTTCCTCGCGATCCTGGCCGCCGCCGGGTGCTGGTGGCTGCTCGCGCGCTCGACGCTCGGTTTCACGCTCAAGGCGATCGGTGCCAATGCCTTCGCCGCGCGCACCGCCGGGATGAAAGTCGAGCGCGGCTTCGTCATCGTCATGATCATCTCGGGCGCGCTGGCCGGGCTCGTCGGGTGCTCGCAGGTGCTGGGCACCCGCCAGGTACTGACCCAGGATGTCGACGCGGGCTTCGGATTCGACGCGATCACCGTCGCGCTGCTCGGTCGCGGCTCGCCCCTTGGCACGGTGCTGGCGGGTTTGCTCTTCGGCGCGTTCCGCGCGGGCGGTGTCGTGATGGGCGCGCAGACCAGCACGCCGCCCGACGTCGTCTCGGTGATCGAACCGGTGATGGTGCTGTTCATCGCCGCCCCTGCCCTCATCCGCGGGTTGTTCCGCCTCCGCGCCTCCCGCGGCGGTGGCACCGGGCAGCTGGCCAAGGGGTGGAACGGATGAGCGCGCCGACCAAGTCCGGCAAGGGCGCAGTCGTCGAGGACGGCGACCTCGTCGTCACCCACGAGGTCGTCGAGCTCCCGTTGTCGCCGCGCAAGCGGCTGGCCACCGGGGTCGCTTTCGTGGTGGCCGGCATCGTGATCTTCCTGGCCTGGGGGGTGGGCGCACGAAACGGCGAGGCGGCCTTCCAGGTGTCACAGTTCACCGACCGGTGGCACGTCGCGGACGTCCGCTTCCCCGGCGGTGCGGCTGCCATGATCATGGGGATCGTCGTCATCGCGCTCGGGGTCGGGCAGTTGGTCCGCGGGTACGACCGACGCCAGCTGCGCCGGGCCCTGGTGGTGTCGCTGCTGCTGTTCGTGCTCGGTTTCCTCTGTTGGGCGGCCACCGGCTCCCCGGAGAACCCGATCAGCCTGACCGGTCTGGTGCAGAACTCGGTCACCGCGTCGCTGCCCTACATCCTGGGCGCGCTCGCCGGCATCGTGTGCGAGCGTTCGGGCGTCATCAACGTGGCTATCGAGGGCCAGATGCTCGTCGGTGCTTTCGCCGGCGCGTTGTTCGCCTCGTCGGCCAACAATCTCGGTGTGGGCGTTGTCGCCGCGATGCTGGGCGGGGCGCTGATCGGCCTGCTGCTCGCGGTCTTCGCGATCCGCTACCTGGTGAATCAGGTGGTGCTCGGCGTCGTGCTGAACACGCTGGCGCTGGGCCTGACCAACCTCGGTTTTCACTCGATCATGGCCGGGACGGAGAACTCCGACAAGTACAACTCGGGGCTCACCCTGTCGCCGATCAAGATCCCCGTGCTGGGCGACATCCCGGTCATCGGGCAGGCGCTGTTCAACGTGAGCATCATCGTCTACCTGACCTACGCGCTGATCGTCGTGATCGATGTCGGGTTGTTCCGTACCCGCTGGGGGTTACGGACGCGGGCGGTCGGCGAACATCCGAAAGCGGCCGACACCGTCGGTATCAAGGTGAATCGCATCCGATACCGCAATGTGCTGATCGGCGGACTGATCGCGGGTCTCGCCGGGGCGGTGCTGACGATCGGCGGATCGGGGCAGTTCAACGGCAACATCTCCTCCGGCAAGGGATTCATCGCGTTGGCCGCAGTGATCTTCGGACGCTGGAGCCCGCGCGGCGCGATCGCGGCGGCGTTGTTGTTCGGCTTCACCGACCAGTTGCAGATCACGCTCGGGATCGTCGGCACTCCCGTAGCCATCCCGTCGGCGTTCTTGAGCATGGCCCCCTACCTCGCGACCGTCATCGCCGTCGCCGGGTTGGTGGGCCGCGTGCAGGCGCCGGCCGCCGACGGCGAGCCGTATTCGAAGTAGTCGAATCAAAGACAGAGCCGAAGTAGTCGAATCGAGGACACAGCCGAAGTAGTCGAATCAAAGACAGAGCCGAAGTAGTCGAATCAAAGACAGAGCCGAAGAAGTCGAATCGAAGAGTTGAGGATATGAGCGCTATCGACTGGCCGGCCCTGCGCCGCGCCGCCCTGGAGGCCATGGGCAACGCCTACGCGCCCTATTCGCAGTTCCCGGTGGGTGCGGCGGCGCTCGTCGACGACGGCCGGATCGTCGCGGGCTGCAATGTCGAGAACGCCTCGTACGGGCTGAGCCTGTGCGCGGAGTGTGGCCTGGTGTCCGCGCTGCACGCGGGCGGCGGCGGCAGCCTGGTCGCCTTCGCCTGCGTCGACTTCCACGGTGCGGTGCTCATGCCTTGTGGGCGGTGTCGACAGCTGCTGTGGGAGCACGGCGGCCCCGACCTGATGGTCGACACCGCCGAGGGTCCGAAGCCGATGGTCGAGGTCCTGCCGCTCGCCTTCGGCCGCGAACACCTCGGCTGATGGGCGGGGGGAGTTTCGACGTCGTCGACATCATCCGCACCAAGCGCGACGGCGCGGCGCTGTCGGACGCGCAGATCGACTGGGTGATCGACGCCTACACCCACGGCGCGGTGGCCGAGGAGCAGATGGCCGCATTGGCGATGGCGGTCCTGCTGCGCGGCCTCGAGCCCGGTGAGCTGGCGCGCTGGACCGCGGCCATGATCGCCTCGGGGCAGCGACTGGACTTGTCGGGCGTGACGCGCCCGACCAGCGACAAGCATTCCACCGGCGGCGTCGGCGACAAGATCACCTTGCCGCTCGCGCCGCTGGTCGCCGCCTGCGGAGCAGCGGTCCCGCAGCTGTCCGGACGCGGGCTGGGTCACACCGGCGGCACCCTGGACAAGCTCGAGTCGATCCCCGGATGGCGGGCAGCGGTGTCCAACGCCGACTTCCTGCGCCAGCTCGATGAGGTCGGCGCGGTGGTGTGCGCGGCTGGGGACGAGCTGGCTCCGGCCGACCGCAAGCTGTACGCGCTGCGCGACGTCACCGGCACCGTCGAGTCGATCCCGCTCATCGCCTCGTCCATCATGAGCAAGAAGATCGCCGAGGGTTCGTCCGCACTCGTCCTGGACGTGAAGGTCGGCACCGGCGCATTCATGAAGGACGCGGCGGCGGCGCGCGAACTGGCCGAGACCATGGTCGAACTCGGCACCGGGCACGGTGTGCGGACCGTCGCCCTGCTGAGCGACATGAACACGCCGCTGGGACGGACTGCGGGCAACGCCCTCGAGGTGGCCGAGTCGATCGAGGTGCTCGCCGGTGGCGGTCCGCCCGATGTGGTCGAGCTGACCCTCGCCCTCGCGCGCGAGATGCTGAGCGCCGTCGGGCTCGACGCGGTCGATCCCGCCGGGGCGCTGCGGGACGGGAGCGCCATGGACGTCTGGCGCCGGATGATCGCGGCCCAGGGCGGCGATCCGGACGCCGAACTGCCGGTTGCGGCGCAACGGCACGTGCTCACCGCGCCATCGTCGGGCGTGCTGACCCGGCTGGACGCCCTGTCGGTCGGCGTCGCGGCGTGGCGGCTGGGAGCCGGTCGGGCCCGAAAGGAGGATGCAGTCTCGGCCGCCGCCGGTGTCGTCATGCTGGCCAAGCCCGGCGACGAGGTGCGCGCCGGCGACCCTCTGCTCGAGCTGCACACCGACGACGCCGCCCGCATCGAACGCGCGATCGCGGCGCTCGACGGTGCCTACGACATTGCTGGGCCGGGCACGACGCACGAGCCGGCGCCGCTTGTCCTCGGCCGCGTCGGCTGATCGGCTCGCTACCTTAGCGACATGCCTACCGCCCTCGACGACGACGCGATCCGCCGCGCTCCCAAAGTGCTGTTGCACGATCACCTCGACGGTGGTGTGCGTCCGGAGACCGTGGTCGAGCTGGCGGACGAGATCGGTTACGGTGCGCTCCCGGAACGCGATCCGGCCGCCCTCGGCGCCTGGTTCCGGACGGCGGCCGACTCCCGTTCGCTGGAGTCCTACCTCGAGACATTCGCGCACACGGTAGCCGTGATGCAGACCAGAGCGGGGCTTCGCCGCATCGCTGCGGAGGCCGCCGAAGATCTGGCCGCCGACGGTGTCGTCTACGCCGAGGTCCGGTGGGCGCCGGAGCTGCATGTCGGCGGCGGGTTGACCCTCGAGCAGGTGGTGGACGCCGTCCTGCGGGGTTTCCGCGAGGGTGAGCAGGCCGCGGCGGCAGCGGGGCGCCACATCCGGATCGGTGCGATCGCCACCGCGATGCGCCACGCTGCGCGCTCCCGCGAGATCGCCGAGCTGGCGGTCGCCTACCGCGACGCCGGCGTGGTCGGGTTCGACATCGCCGGGGCCGAGGCCGGGTTCCCCCCGAGCCGGCACCTGGACGCCTTCGAGTACGTCCGGCGCGAGAACTTCCACTTCACCATCCACGCCGGCGAGGCGTTCGGTCTGCCCTCGATCTGGGAGGCCATCCAGTGGTGTGGCACCGACCGGCTCGGGCACGGGGTGCGCATCGTCGACGACATCACCGCGGACGGGACGCTGGGCCGCCTGGCGCAGTACGTGCGCGACAAGCGCATCCCGCTGGAGATGTGCCCGTCCTCGAACGTGCAGACGGGGGCCGCGCCGTCGATCGCCGAGCACCCGATCGGCGAGCTGCGTCGGCGGCACTTCCGGGTCACGGTCAACACCGACAACCGCCTGATGAGCGCGACGTCGATGAGTCGCGAGATGGCTCTGCTGGTCGAAGCCTTCGGCTACGGCTGGAGCGATCTGCAATGGTTCACGATCAACGCGATGAAGAGCGCGTTCCTCCCGTTCGACGAACGGTTGGCGATCATCAACAGCCGGATCAAGCCGGGCTACGCAACGCTCATGGCGTAGCCGGGCCGATCGCGCTCAGCGAGGCAACAGGCCGCGGGAATGTTTGGCGTCGAGCACTCGCAGCACCGACGCGTACACCTTCGCCTTGAACGGTGCGTGGGTCTTCATCCGCGCCAGGACAGCAGCGGTCATCGAGCCCGCCTGGGTGGCGTCGACGGTGAGCACCATGTCGCCGCCGGCGCGGATGAAGCGCCAGGCCCGCTCGCCGACCGGGTAGCCGCTGACCTGCCTCGCCGACCCCAGGTCGTCGCTGATCACGACGCCGTGGAAGCCCAGGTCGCCGCGAAGGATCGTGGTGACGATGCGCTGGGAGAATGCGGCCGGCCCGCCCCGATCCATCTTGGGGTAGATCGCCGTCGACATCATCACGAACGGCACCCCGCCACGGATCGCGGCGGCGAACGGCCTCAGGTAGGCGTCCGTGCTCGTCGTGACCGCATCGGTGACCCCACCCGTGGTGTCGGTGTTCTCCGTGACTCGGCCGAGCCCGGGGAAGTGTTTGACCGTGGCGTCGACGCCGGCCGCGGCGAAGCCGCGCGCGACCGCCGTTCCGTGCGAGGACACGACGGACGTGGTGTGGCCGAACTCGCGATCCAGATCACCGATGGGCGGGTTGTTCGTGTCGCCGGACGGGACGGTGTCGAGGACCGGTGCCAGGTCGACGTTGATGCCGGCCGACTTGAGCTGCCTGCCCCAGGTCGTGGCCCGCGACTGCAGGGTCGACGTGGACCAGGTGCCCTGCTCGACGGCGCTGCGAATCTGCCAGAAACCGGGGCCGCGCATACGCCGGACGAGCCCACCCTCCTGGTCGGTGGAGATGAAGAGCCGGACGTGTGCCGGCGCGTTGCTCTGCAGGCCGCCCGTCATGGCTTTCTGTGCGGCGACACTGAGCGTGCTGTTGCCGCCAAGGATCACCGATCCAACGTGGTACGTGCGGATCGCAGCGATTGCCGCGCTGCTGAAACTCGTGCTCGGGCAACCGATCATGAACAGCTGACCCACCCGCTGCGCATCGGTCATCGAGTCGAAGATCTCCTGGGCGCGGGTCGTCGCGGTCGCGACCGCCGATGTCGATCCCGGTGCCGGGGCATCAGGCGTGCTCGTCGCGGGTGAGCTCGTGCTGGGTTCGCTCGTGGTCGGTGCACTGGGCGTCGGTGCATTGGGCGTCGACGGTGGGCTGCTCGGAGCCGCCGATGTCGTGGTCGCCGGCGTCGAGACCGGGGCAGCCGTCGTGGTCGGTGACGGCGAGGACCCTTTCCCGACCACGTCCGAGGAGCACGCGGTGATGGCGAGCAGCGCCGTCGCCGCGGCGATGCTGGTTCGGCGCACGGCCCCATCGTGGCGCACCGCGATCAGACTTGACCCAGACCGGTCGCAACGTTGTCGAAGAGATCCCGCACCAACTCCGTCGAGCGCAGGCGGTCCTTGGGCGAGTGGACCATCGTGGAGATCATCAGTTCGTCGGCCTGGGTCGCCTCGAGCAGGGCGGCCAGCGACTCGCGCACTGTCTGCGGGCTGCCGATGGCCTGCCCGCGGCGGCGCTCGGCAATGAAGTCGCGCTCCAGGCTCGTCCACGGGTGCTCAGCGGCCTGCTCCGGTGTCGGCAGGCGGCCGGGGCGTCCCTGGCGCAGCCGCACGAACGAGAGCGCCGCGGGCAGTGCCAGGCGGTCGGCCTCCTCGTCGGTGTCGGCACAGATCGCCTGCACGGTGACCATTGCGTAGGGCTCGTCCAGCACCTGGCCGGGACGGAAGCTGGAACGGTAGAGCTCCAGCGCTGGCAGCGTGTTCTGGCCGCTGAAGTGGTGTGCGAACGCGAAGGGCAAGCCGAGCAGCCCGGCCAGCTCGGCGCTGAAACCGCTGGAACCGAGCAGCCAGATCGGCGGCGTCTGATCGGCACGCGGAACGGCGCTGATCGCCGCGTTCGGGTGCCCGTCCGGCCACTCACCGGCGAGGTAGCAGCCGAGCTCGCCCAACTGCTCGGGGAAGTCGTCGGCACCGGGCTGCGCCGTGCGGCGCAGGGCGCGGGCGGTGACCTGGTCGGTGCCGGGTGCGCGCCCTAGTCCGATGTCGATGCGGCCGGGGTAGAGCGAGGCGAGTGTGCCAAACTGCTCGGCCACGACGAGCGGGGCATGGTTGGGCAGCATGACACCACCCGAGCCGACGCGGATGCGCGACGTCTTCGCGGCGAGAGCGCTGATCAGCACGGGCGGTGCAGAGCTGGCGATGCCGGGCATGTTGTGGTGCTCGGCGACCCAGACCCGGGTGAAGTCCAGTTCCTCGGCTGCGCGGGCCAGATCGAGACTGGCGTGCAGCGCTTCGGTGGTGTCGCTGCCCTCGCCCACGGTCGCGAGATCGAGCACGGACAGGGGCACGGCAGGCAGTCGCCTCACGTTCGGTCCCAACGTCAGCGGTGCGCCGCCTGTTCCGATCATGGCTCAGGCCCAGTCGAAGGTACGGGTCACGGCCTTCTTCCAGTCCGCGTACAGCGCCGCACGGCGATCGGCATCCATGGCGGGCTGCCATTCCTTGTCGACCGCCCAGTTCGCGACGATCTCCTGCGTCGACGACCAGAACCCCACCGCGAGCCCGGCCGCGTACGCCGCGCCGAGTGCGGTCGTCTCGGCCACTACCGGGCGCACGACGGGAACGTCGAGGATGTCGGCCTGGAACTGCATGAGTAGCTCGTTGACGACCATGCCCCCGTCGACCTTGAGACATCTGAGATCCACTCCGGAATCGGCGTTCATCGCGTCCACCACCTCCCGGGTCTGGAACGCGGTGGCCTCGAGCGCGGCGCGGGCGAGATGGCCCCGGTTGACGAAGCGGGTCAGCCCCACGACGGCGCCGCGCGCGTCCTGCCGCCAGTACGGTGCGAACAGCCCACTAAAGGCGGGGACGAAATACGCGCCGCCGTTGTCATCGACCTGCCGCGCGATGGCCTCGATCTCCGACGCGGACGAGATGAGCCCCAGGTTGTCGCGCAGCCACTGCACGAGTGACCCGGTGACCGCGATCGAACCCTCGAGCGCGAACACCGGCGCCTCGTCGCCGAGCTGGTAGCAGATCGTCGTCAGCAGCCCGTTCTCGCTCAGCACCTTCTCGGTGCCGGTGTTGAGCAACAGGAAGTTTCCGGTGCCGTAGGTGTTCTTGGCATCGCCGGGCTGCAAGCACGCCTGCCCGAACGTGGCGGCCTGCTGGTCGCCGAGGATGCCCGCAATCGGCACTCCGGCGAGCGGGCCGCGTTCGCGTGCCTTCGCATACACCTCCGAGGACGAGTGGATCTCGGGCAGCATCGACAGCGGCACGCCCATCTCGTCCGCGACGTCGGGGATCCACTCGCGGGTGTCGAGGTCCATCAGCAGCGTGCGCGAGGCATTGGTGACGTCGGTCATGTGCACACCGCCGTCCGTCCCCCCGGAGAGATTCCACAGCAACCACGAGTCCACCGTGCCGAAAGCCAGTTCACCGCGGTTCGCCCGCGCGCGAGCACCGTCGACGTTGTCGAGGATCCAGCGCGCCTTCGGCCCCGCGAAATAGGTCGCGAGCGGCAGTCCGGTGCGTTGCTTGAACCGTTCGACGCCGCCGTCTCGGGCCAGTTCGTCGCAGATTGGCTGCGTGCGGGTGTCCTGCCAGACGATGGTCGGACCGACCGGCTCTCCCGTGCGGCGGTCCCAGATCAACGTCGTCTCACGCTGATTGGTCATCCCGATCGCGGCGACATCGCCCTGGCTGACCTCGGCCCGGGCAAGCGCTCCGGCCAGCACCCTGCGCGTGTTCGTCCAGATCTCGATCGGGTCGTGCTCGACCCAGCCCGCCCGCGGGAGTCGCTGCTGGTGCTCGAGCTGTTCCGAGGCGACGATGCGGGCCTCGTGGTCGAACAGGATGCACCGCGTCGACGTGGTGCCTTGATCGATGGCTGCGACGACCGCTGGCGTCTGGGTCATTGCGCTAGCGTGCCATTAGTGCACCCCTCGGCGAACGCAAGCGATTCGGCTCGGCCACAGTTGCCCCGTGGCGGAGCGGCGTCGCGCCTGGACGCTGCCTACCGGGATGCGGCCTGGTACCGCCTCGGCGCCGACGACTTCGACCTCGTCGTCATCGGTGGCGGCGTCACCGGCGCCGGAGCTGCGCTGGACGCAGCCACCCGCGGACTGTCGGTTGCGCTCATCGAGGCACGCGACTGGGCCTCTGGCACCTCGAGCCGTTCCTCGAAACTCTTCCACGGCGGGCTGCGCTACCTCGAGCAGCTCGAATTCGGTCTGGTGCGCGAGGCACTGCGCGAACGCGAGCTGATGATGACCCGCCTCGCGCCGCACCTGGTGACGCCGGTCGCCTTTCTGTATCCGCTCACCCACCGCGCCTGGGAACGTCCCTACGTCGCCGCCGGGCTGGCGCTCTACGACTCGATGGGCGGGCACAGCAGCCTGCCCGGCCAGAAGCACCTGTCGCGGCGTGCCGCGCTGCGGGTGTTCCCGGGACTGCGCTCGGATGCGCTGGTCGGCGCGGTGCGTTACTTCGACGCGCAGACCGACGACGCCCGGCACACGCTGACCGTTGCCCGCACCGCCGCCCGCTTCGGGGCGGTCGTTCGTTCCTCCACGCAGGCGGTCGGATTCGCGAAGGAATCTGATCGCGTCGTCGGCGTGACGGTGCGCGACACGGAGAGCGGTGCCGAGACGAGCGTCAAGGCCGGCGTTGTGCTCAACTGCGCGGGGGTGTGGACCGACGAGCTGCAGATGCTCTCCGGTGCGCGCGGACGCTTCCGGGTCCGCGCCTCCAAAGGGGTGCACATCGTCGTGCCGCGGGACAAGATCACCGGCGATGCCGGGCTCATCCTGCGCACCGCCTCATCGGTGCTGTTCGTCATCCCCTGGAAGAACCACTGGATCATCGGGACGACCGACACCGACTGGACCCTCGATCTCGCCCACCCGGCCGCGACGCGGGCCGACATCGACTACCTGCTCGACCAGGTGAACTCCGTGCTGGTCCTGCCGATCACCCGCGAGGACATCGAGGGGGTGTACGCGGGACTTCGCCCTTTGCTGGCAGGCGAGTCCGAGGACACGTCCGCGCTCTCGCGCGAGCACGCCGTGGCGCGCGTGGTGCCGGGCCTGATCTCGATCGCCGGCGGCAAGTACACGACCTATCGCGTCATGGCCGCCGACGGGGTCGATGCCGCCACCGAGGATCTGCCGCGCCGTATCGCACCGTCATGCACCGACAAGGTGCCGTTGCTGGGCGCCGAGGGCTACTACGCGATGCGCAACCAACTCGACTCCCTGGCCGCCGAATACGGGCTGCACCCCCACCGCATCCGGCACGTTCTCGGGCGATACGGCTCGATGATCCGCGACGTGCTCGACCCGGGACTCATCGCGCCGGAGCTGCTCGAGACCGTCGCGAGTGCACCGGACTACCTGATGGCCGAGGTCCGCTACGCCGTCACGCACGAGGGCGCGCTGCACCTGGAGGACGTCCTCACCCGCCGTACCCGCATCTCGATCGAGTACCCGCACCGCGGCGTCGACTGCGCGGACGCGGTCGCCAACGTGATGGCCGCCATCCTGGGCTGGGACGAGGCGACGCGATCCGCCGAGGTCGTCGGGTACGTGACGCGTGTCGAGGCCGAGCGGGCATCGCAGGCCCGCACCGACGACCGCGCCGCGGACGAGGTCCGTACCTCCGCCCCCGAGGTGCGTAGCCACCTGCACGCGCAGGCGGCGACGACATCCTGACCTGACGCTGAGCGATCTCAGTCCTGCACCAGGAGGGACGTGCGGACCTCGTCGAGCAGGTTGCGCCAGTCGTCGCGGTCAACAGTCGGCTCGTCCAGCACCGACGTGTCTAGGTCGAGGTCGCAGAACGCGATCAGCTCGCGCAGCAGTGCCGTACTGCTCGCGGTGGGCTTGCGCAGGTCGAAGCTAGCGTCGAGCCCGGGCGTGAACACGTCGTCGTTCTCGACCTCGGCCAGCTCGGACCACCATTCGAGGCGGGCCAGCTCGTGGTCGTCAGCGACCCGGCAGTAGCGGGCGAGGTCGGTCACCTCGGCGAACACCGCGACGTTGTTCGCGTCGCCGAGGAATACCGCGCTCGGCTCCTCCTGGGTGTCCTCGGCGAGATAGCCCCGCACGGTCAGGTAGGTCCCATCCTGCAGGGTGATCTGGATGGGTTCGGCGCCGACGCGGTCCCAGACCGTCTCGGCGTCCAGGTCGGAGGAGGTGAAGTCGCCCTGCCAATTCAGCCATGACTCGACCCGTGCGATTGCCCGTTCCCAGGTCTCGGCGATCGTGTCGCCCAACTCGTTCCAGCGTTTGCGGCCCTCCTTGCCCTGGTAGCTCACGTCCTCGTCCACCAGTTCGGCGTACTCGGGCGTGCCTTCCACGAGACGTCGTAGCGCACCGTCGTCACAACACTCGGCGATCGTGGCGACCATGTCGACGACGTTCGCCAGAGCCGAGACGTGCACCGGGTCGGGTTCGCCTGATGCCCAGTCATAGACGGCGTCGAGGTCGTAGGCGTCCTCGCCGCTCGGGCGTAGCTGATCCGGCGTCAGCGTGAGCACGTAGCCCCAGGCCGGGTGGTCGGAAAGATCGTTCTCCGCGCCGGAGCTGATGAACTCGGCCAGGTCGCGGGCGTTCGGGTAGAGCAGGATTTTCGAGCCGTCGCCGAGGAAACCCTGCCATTGTTCACCGTCCTCGTCCTCCCACGGCGGAGCCCAGAGGGTCAACCCGATGCGGCCGTTGACGGTGAGCGTGACCGGGATGATCGCGGCGTCGAGGGGGCTGGTCATAGCTGCGAAACTACCGGCTCGGGCCCGCGCTGCTGGGACGGCGCCGAGGTCCTCGCGGATGCCCTGGGTGAGATGCGGCGACTCCGGGCTCGGGTAGGGGGTCGCGCGCCTGGTGGATTGCCCGCCCGATCCGCTGGCACTACTCGATGATGCTGGCACCACGAGCGTGGCGGCGGACGCGGCGGACACGGCGGACGCGCGGTGGAACGACGCCACTTGAGATCACTCAGACGCCGACCGGATGCCAGACGGTCTTGGTCTCGACAAAGGCGCCGAGGCGGGACGTGCCGGGGTCGGCGCTCCAGTCGGTCGAGCTCGGCGCGTAGACCCGCTTGACATTGTCGGCGGCGGCGACCTGCAGCGGCACCCGATCGGCGGCGGGCACGCCGGAGAGGTCGAGGGCGTTGACGTCGCGATGCGACGCCAGCCACGGCGCCAGTTCTGCAGTGAACCCGGTCAGCAGATTGACCACCCCGCCGGGCACGTCCGAGGTGGCGAGCACTTCGGCGAACGAGATCGCCGGCAACGGGTGCAGCTCCGATGCCACGACCACCGCCGTGTTCCCCGTGGTAAGGACAGGCGCGAGGACGGATACGAGACCCAGCAGCGACGAGTCCGACGGCGCGATCACGCCGACGACGCCGGTGGGTTCGGGCAGCGAGAATGTGAAGTACGACCCGGCGACAGGGTTCGTGCTGCCGACCACCTGCGCGTACTTGTCCGCCCAGCCGGCGTAGTAGACCCACCGGTCGATCGCTTCGTCGACCTGCCCCAGCGCGGCCCGTGCCGTCCCGCCCTCGGACCGACGCACCTCCGCCGCGAACTGCTCGCGCCGGCCTTCGAGCATCTCGGCGACGCGGTAGAGCACCTGGCCGCGGTTGTAGGCCGTCGCGCCCGACCAACCGCCGACCGCCTTGCGTGCTGCGACCACGGCATCCCGCACGTCCTTGCGCGAGGCCTGCGCTACGTGCGCCAGCAGGGTCCCGCCGGACGACAGCACCGGGTACGCGCGCCCCGACTCCGAGCGCGGGAACGCGCCGCCCACGTAGAGCTTGTAGGTCTTGCGCACGGCGAGCCGGTCGTCAGACATCGAGGTAGGCCGCCAACCCGTGCCGGCCACCCTCGCGGCCGAATCCCGACTCCTTGTACCCGCCGAAGGGCGCGGTGGGGTCGAACCGGTTGAACGTGTTGGCCCAGACCACACCGGCCCGCAGCTTGGACGCGACGGACAGGATGCGCGAGCCCTTCTCGCTCCACACGCCGGCGGAGAGTCCGTACGGCGTGTTGTTCGCCTTGTCCACCGCCTCACTCGGAGTGCGGAAGGTGAGCACGGACAGCACCGGTCCGAAGATCTCCTCGCGCGCGATGCGGTGTGCCTGGGAAACGCCGGTGAACACGGTCGGCGCGAACCAGTAGCCGCGCTCGGGAAGCGAGCAGGGCGGCGACCATCGCGACGCCCCTTCCGCCTCGCCCGCGTCGGACAGCTCGCGGATGCGCGCCAGCTGCGTCGCGGAGTTGATCGCACCGACGTCGGTGTTCTTGTCCAGCGGATCGCCGATGCGCAGCGTCCGCAGCCGTCGCTTCAACGCGGTGAGCAACTCGTCGGCCACTGACTCCTGGACGAGCAGCCGCGAACCGGCGCAGCAGACCTGGCCCTGGTTGAAGAAGATGCCGTTGACGATGCCTTCCACCGCCTGATCGAGCGGCGCGTCGTCGAAGACGATATTGGCCGCCTTGCCCCCGAGTTCGAGGGAGAGCCGCTTGGATGTCCCCGCGACCGTTCGCGCAATGCTCTTGCCGACCTCGGTCGACCCGGTGAACGCGATCTTGTCGATGCCCTCGTGCTCGACGATCGCCTGCCCGATCAACGGCCCGCCCGCAAGGATGTTCACGACGCCGGGCGGCAGGTCAGCTTGGGCGATGATCTCGGCGAGGACGAGCGCGCTCAACGGCGTCGTCTCGGCAGCCTTCAGGACGACGGTGTTGCCGCAGGCGAGTGCCGGTGCGATCTTCCACGCCGCCATGAGCAACGGGAAGTTCCACGGAATGATCTGCCCGGCGACACCGACCGGTCGCGGCGCGGGTCCGAAACCCGCGTAGCCGAGCTTGTCGGCCCATCCCGCGTAGTAGAAGAAGTGCGCCGCCGCGGTCGGGATGTCGACGTCGCGCGATTCGCGGATGGGTTTGCCGTTGTCGAGCGACTCGAGCACCGCGAGCTCGCGGCCGCGCTCCTGAATCGCGCGGGCAATACGGAACAGGTACTTGCCGCGCTCCTTGCCGGGCAGGCCCGCCCACCGCGGTGCAGCGCGGCGGGCGGCCTTGACCGCATCGTCGACATCCGACGGGCCGGCCTCAGCGACCTCGGCCAGCGGCTCTTCGTCCGCCGGGTTGATCGTCTTTATCGCGTCGCCGGACCCGTCGCGGAACGAGCCGTCGACGAAAATCTGATAGCTCGGTCTGAGCCGCGCGATATCGCGGGACTCGGGTGCGGGCGCGTACTCGAACGTGGCCATGCTCAGTCCATCGCCACGTAGTCAGGACCGTCGTAGCTGCCGGTCGTCATCTTGTGCCGCTGCAGCAGCAGGTCGTCGAGCAGGCTGGACGCGCCGAACCGGAACAGGGCTGGATCGAGCCACGCGTCGCCGGCGACCTCGTTGACCATGACGAGGTAGCGCACGGCTTGCTTCGCCGTACGGATGCCGCCGGCCAGCTTGACGCCGCGCACGTCGCCGGTCAGATCCGCGAAGTCGCGCACCGCCTGCAGCATGACCAGCGCGACCGGAGGGGTGGCCGCAGGCGTGATCTTGCCGGTGGAGGTCTTGATGAAGTCGCCGCCCGCTAGCAACGCAAGCCAGGACGCGCGACGTGCATTGTCGAGTGTCGCGAGTTCGCCGGTTTCGAGGATCACCTTCAGGTGGGCGGTCCCGCACTGCGCCTTCGTGGCGACAATTTCGTCGAAGACCTGCAGGTAACGGCCAGACAGGAAGGCACCGCGGTCGATCACCATGTCGATCTCGGTCGCCCCGGCGGCGACCGCCTCGCGAACGTCGTGCAACTTCGTATCGAGCGACGCACGTCCGGACGGGAAGGCCGTGGCGACCGAGGCGATCTGGACGCCTGTTCCGTGCAGTGCCTCGACCGCCGTCGCGACCATGTCCGGGTACACGCAGACGGCGGCGACGGCCGGAACCGCGGCATCACTCGGGTCGGGACGGACGGCCTTCGCGCACAACGAGCGCACCTTGCCGGCGGTGTCGGCGCCCTCGAGTGTCGTGAGGTCGACCATCGATATCGCGGTGTCGAGGGCCCATGCCTTGGCGCTGGTCTTGATGCTGCGGGTGGCAAGGCCGGCGGCCCGGCTCTCGGCGCCGACGAGGTCGACGCCGGGCAAGCCGTGCAGGAACCGGCGCAGGGACGACCCGTCGCGGGTCACGCCGTGCAGGCCGGCACGAGCTGCGCGGCCGAACTGCGTTGTTCCGATGACGGTCACGTAGCGAGTCTAGGGATTCCGCCGACCGTCGGGTTGCGTTCCCGCCCCGTTCACCGCCGCCGCCCATGATCAATTCATGCATCTTCTCGGTGTGCTGCGCGTGCTCTCTGCGCGACTGGTCCTTCGCGGCGCCCGTCCTGGCTCAGGCCGCGGGGAGCCCGCTCGCGGCTAGGGTTTCCGGCATGGTCCTTTCGCCGACGACCGTCGTGACGCATCCGATCGTCCAAGCCAGGCTGACTGTGATGCGCGACGCGACCAGCAGCAATGCCGAGTTCCGCGCCGCGCTACGCGAGCTGGCGACGTTGCTCGTGTACGAGGCGACCCGTGATCTCGCGACAGCGGACACCCCGATCGCCACGCCGGTGGCGCCGACCGTCGGTCTCGAGATCGCGAACCCCCCGCTGCTGGTTCCGGTGCTGCGTGCCGGGTTGGGAATGGCCGAGGCGGCGTTCAACCTGCTGCCGGAGTCGCAGATGGGTTTCGTCGGCCTGGCTCGCGACGAGGCGACCCACGAGCCGCACCCGTACATGGCGTCGTTGCCGGCGTCGCTGACTGGCCGTCCGGTGATCGTGCTCGACCCGATGCTGGCGACCGGCGGTTCGCTGCTGCACTGCCTGCAGTTGCTGGCTCAGCGCGGTGCGGACGACCTGACCGTGATCTGCGCGCTGGCAGCACCCGAGGGCATCGCCCGCATCGAAGGCAGCGGGCTGCCGGTGCGGATCTTCACCGCCAGCGTCGACGACAACCTCAACGAGAACGCCTACATCGTCCCTGGTCTAGGCGACGCCGGCGACCGGCAGTTCGGACCGCGTTAGCGGGTCCGAACCGGGGGAGGAGCGGACCGCGTTAGCGGGTCCGAGTTAGCGGACCGGTCACCAGCCGAGCGTCCCGGGTCCGCCCTTGAACGGGCCGACGACGTCGGAGGTGATCCAGCCCGCGTAGAAACCACCCTCCTGCGGTCGTACGCGCTCGCCGTCGATCTCGCACTGCAGTCGTGACGGCGAGAACGCGAGGTAGCCGCCGATGGCCTCGAAGCCGTGGGTCGGCCGTTCGTAGCACCAGGCTGCTGCCTGCAACCCGAGCACGTCGTAGTAGGTCGCTGCCCCCTTCCACTCACAGAAGGTCGAGCGGGCGTCGGAGCTGGCAAGCGTGCCGGGTCGCACATCGCCCGGCGGCACGTACCAGGTGGGCGGGTGACTCGTCTCCAGCACCCGGTAGGCGCCGCGGGTTTCGGCAATGATCTCGTCTCCGAGGCGGACGACGACCAACCGGTCGGAGGCGACGCACGCAGGCGGCCGCGGGTAGTCCCACACCGACTCCTGGCCAGGCCCCGGGGTGTCGCGCTCGGTCGCTCGCATCTGTCCATCTTCCTCGGCCGGCCAAACCCGGAGCTAAGGATCGGTCGCCGCATACCGAATTGGTAACCGCACGATCACGATTGCGGCGCGGCGTGCAACTTTTGTGCGCGGCCGTGCGTATCTGTGCCGAGCGCACAATTTTTCGCAGCCCCGGCTGCAGCCTGGAGGGGCCCGGTAGGCATGAGGACGCGACTGTTTCGGGCTGCCGGGATCGTGCTGGGGACGGTTCTGCTCGCCGGCTGTGGCAGCGCCACCGTCGCGCGTACGGCGACGCGGACGCCCGGGAAGGTACCCCAGTCATCGGCCTCCGCTGCGCGTCACACCCCCCACGTGACCACCCCGGTGCGCAGCACGGCGACGACCCCGAAGTCGAACGCAACGACGACCCCGTCGACGACACCGGCGACCGGGCCGACGACCCCGAAGCCGAGCGCGCAGACGACATCGCCGACGATTGTAAAGACGCGCGTACGCGTGTTCACGCCCTTCCACGCCGACGGCACGCCGTCGGTGCCCGTGACCCGTACCAGGGCCGGCACCTGCTGGACGTCGTCGGTCGCCGCGCCGGTACGCGGTGCGTACCGTTGCTTCGGGGGGAATGAGATCCTCGACCCGTGCTTCGTGGCGAGCGAGGACGCGGCCGGCGTGCTCTGCCTGACGAGCCCGTGGGCGACGGCTCAGAAGCTCACGCTGCGCGCTGCGTTGCCCGCGGACGCGCCGGGGCTGGACGCGACCCGACCGTGGGCGCTCGAACTGGCGAACGGGGCGCGGTGCGTCGCAGTCACCGGCACCGCGCCCGCCGTTGCGGGGGTTTCCCTGGCCTACAGCTGCGGCAAACGCCACGGTGCGGCGCTGATCACCTCGCGCGGCTCACTGCTCACCGCGCACTACGCGAAGTTCGATGACTCAGCGCTCCGCACGATCGGTGTCGCGGTCGCCTGGCGAGCGTGACCGCGGACGCCGAGATAAGTAGACGGCCGTCAGAGCAGCGCTCCTACCTCGGCACGTAACCGGGTGAGCAGCTCGCAGGTGCGCTCGGACGACCCGGCCGGGTCGACGACCTCGAGGTAGGCCTTGAGTTTGGGCTCGGTGCCGGACGGGCGGATCACGACCCGCCCCCCGTCCCAGGACAGGCGCAGCACGTCGGCGTCCGGAAGCAGATCGGTGACCTGCACCGGCGCGCCGAGCAGCGCGGCAGGTGGCTGCGCGCGCAGCCGTCGCATCGCATCGTCGATCAGGGCGAAATCCGCGACACGCACGGAGACCTGGTCCGTGGCGTAGCGCCCGAAGTCCGCGGCCAGCTCGTCCAGCCGGATCGGGAGCGACGAGCCCTCCGACTTGAGCAGCGCCGCGTACTCCGCGAGGAGCAACGCTGCGCTGATTCCGTCCTTGTCGCGCACCAGGCCGGGGGCGACGGCGTACCCCAGTGCTTCCTCGTAGCCGTACACGAGATCGGGCGCGGCACGTGAGATCCACTTGAACCCGGTGAGCGTCTCGGCGTACCCGACGCCGTGGCGGGCGGCCATCGCTGCCAGCAGGGACGAGGAGACAATCGTGGTCGCGTAGGTTCCACGAACTCCCTTTCGCAGCAGGGCGTCCGCTAGCAGCACGCCGACCTCGTCACCGCTGAGCGCGTGCCACGAACCGTCGGCCGCAGGCGCAGCGCAGGCGCAGCGGTCGGCGTCCGGATCGTTCGCTATCACCAGATCGGCGCCGCGCGTGCGGGCCAGTTCCAGGGCCAGATCGAGTGCGCCGGGCTCCTCCGGGTTGGGGAAGGCGACGGTGGGAAAATCCGGATCAGGATGCTCCTGCTCGACGACCGGTTCGGGCGCGGTGAATCCTGCAGCGGCAAACACCTGCCCCAGCACTTCGGCGCCGACACCGTGCATGGCGGTGTAGACGACATCCAGCTCGCGCGGCCCGTCCGACACCAGTCCGGCCACTGCGCTCACGTAGTCCGCGGCCACCGACTCGTCCAGCACGGTCACAGTGGTCGCATCGAGCGGGATGTCCCGGGCGGACCCCACGGCGCGGATGGCGTCCTCGATCTCACGGTCCATGGGCGGCACGATTTGCGCGCCGTCGGCCGCGTAGACCTTGTAGCCGTTGTCCTGCGGCGGATTGTGCGACGCCGTCACCATCACACCCGCAGCCGCCGCGAGGTGATGGACCGCGAAGGCCAGCACGGGTGTCGGCAGCGGCGCGGGCAGCAGCCGCGCGTCGAAGCCCGCGGCGGCGAAGATCGCCGCCGAGTCGCGTGCGAAGTCGCGCGAACCGTGCCGCGCGTCGTATCCGACGACGACCGCCTGCCCGGCGCGGCCGTGCCTGCGCAGCCAGGACGCGAGCCCCGCAGCGGCGCGCCGAACGACCGTGCGGTTCATGCCGTTCGGACCGGCGCGCATGGGGCCGCGCAAGCCGGCGGTGCCGAACGTGAGCGGCCCGCTGAAGCGATCGAGGAGATTCTTGTCGTCGTTCGCGTCGAGCAGCGCCTGCAGCTCGGTCGCGGCAGCAGGGTCCACCTCGTCGGCGATCCACGCGATGACCTCATCGCGAGGGGTCACGCCCGTCCCGCCACTTCGTCGATGCCGAAGTCGGCCGAGGTGAAGGCGCCGCCGACGTGCCGGTCGCCGGGCAGCGGCACGGTCGAGGGCAGGTCGGCGGCGTAATCCTCGGCATCATCGATCGGGAAGTACCCGAGCACATGCCCGCAGTCGAGACTCCAGAGCCGGCGCGTGTTCGCCGAGACGCCCCACACCTGCGCGAAGCCCAGCACGTCCGAGCGCAGGCACGCGTCGACCAAGCGGGCGCAGTCGGCGGGGGAGAGCCACGTCGAGAGCGCGCGGAGGTCGGGCGGACGTTCGGCGAAGGTTCCGATGCGCAGGCACGCGACCTGCATGCCGTACCGGTCGACGTAATAGCGCGCGAGCGCCTCACCGAACACCTTGCTGACGCCGTAGAGCGTGTCCGGCCGTGCGGCGATGTCGGCCGGCTGCTCCGGCGACACCGGCCAGAAGCCGACCGCGTGGTTGGACGAGGCGTAGACGACCCGCCGCACGCCGTGGCGGCGAGCGGCCTCGAACAGCTGGAAAGTGCCCTCGATGTTGGCGGCGCGAACAACCGGCCAGGGCGCCTCGGTCGGCTGGCCCGCCAGGTGCACGATCGCATCGACACCTGCGACGACCCCGTCGAGATCGGCGGGCGACCTCACGTCACCGACGACGCTGCCATCCGCGGCCGATCGGTCGATTCCGCGCACCGTCCAGCCCAGCCTCGGCAACGCCTCGCGCAGCGACGATCCGATGCGTCCGGCAGCCCCGGTTACCAGGACAGTGCCGTCAGACGGCGCGGGGTCCGACATTCCACCCGAGTTCATATCAGCGGTCATATCAGCGGGACGAGCTGTGCGAGCAACGCGCCCATGCGCGCCGCGGAGGCCCGCCCGGCTGCCAGCACGTCCTCGTGGTCGAGCGGGTCGCCCAGTCCGGCGGCGAGGTTCGTGACGAGGGACAGGCCCAGCACCTCGCAGCCCTCTGCGCGTGCCGCAACGGCCTCGAGCACCGTGGACATCCCCACCAGGTCCGCTCCAAGTACCCCCGCCATGCGGACCTCGGCCGGCGTCTCGTACTGCGGTCCCGGGAACTGTGCGTAGACACCCTCGGTGATGGACGGGTCGATCTCGCGAACGAGTGTGCGTAAGCGCCGCGAGTACAGGTCGGTGAGATCGACGAACCGGGCACCGACCAGGGGTGTCCGTCCGGTCAGGTTGAGGTGGTCGCTCAGCAGCACCGGGTCGCCCACGGCCAGTCCAGGACGCAGCCCGCCGCACGCATTGGTCAGCACGATCGTCCGACACCCCGCAGCTGCAGCGACCCGAACCCCATGGACGACCGGCTCGACACCGCGCCCCTCGTAGAGGTGGGTGCGCCCGAGGAACGCGAGCACCGGCACACCCGCAACGTCCAGCGAGCGGATCCGACCCGCGTGCCCCGCCACGGCGGGCGGCAGAAAGCCGGGCAGCGCGGTCACCACCACCTCGGCCACTGTGCTACCGAGCGCGTCGATAGCCGGGACCCAACCGGATCCGAGCACGATCGCGACGACGTGCGAGTCGACGCCGGTCTGCCGGCGCAGCTCGTCCGCTGCCCGACGGGCCAGTTCGGCCGGATCGGCGTGCTGGCCGACCTCCTGCCCTTGACTGGGATCTGCCACGTCCGCGGATCGTAGTCGGCAGGTACGGCGTCAAAGCCGGGGGACCGCGACGATGGTCGCAGTCCCCCGTCGGTGTCGGCGGCGCCGCCGGAACCCCCGCACCCGCAGCGCCGCCGACGGCCTGGGGTAAGCACTGATTATTGTCCAAGATCGTGGAAAATGTGCCCCCGATATTGGCAAATCCGGCCAGTGGCCACGGCGGGTCATGCGGAGCACACCGCGAGAGATCGGCCACCTTGCGAACGACCACATTGCCGACTCGTCCTACGATTCGCTGCATGTCCGACCGTCCGGAATCCGTCACGGAGTCCGAGGTCGCCAAGCCCGAGGAACCCGAGGAGCTGGACCTCGCCGCCGACTTCCCGCCGGCCACCGCCCAGCAGTGGCGTGCGCTGGTAGCGGGTGTGCTCGCGAAGTCCGGTGGGCACCAGGGCGATGACCCGGTCGCCGCGCTGGGCTCGACAACCTACGACGGCATTCGGTTGCTTCCCCTCTACACCGCGGCTGACGCACCGCCGGAACCCCCCGCGCCCGGCACCGCTCCGTTCACCCGCGGAGCGACCTCGGGCGGCGCTGCCGCGAGCGGGTGGGACGTGCGGCAGCGGCTCGCCGATCCCGATGTCGCGCGGGTCCGGACGGCCGCCCTCGCCGATCTCGAAGGCGGGGCGACGTCGCTGTGGCTGGTCGTGGGGGAGGGCGGGCTTGCCGTGGCCGACCTAGCGTCCGCGCTGGAGGGCGTACACCTCGACCTGGCGCCGATCGCGCTCGACGCCGGCGCGGCGACGCGGGAGGCGGGTACGGCACTGCTGGACCTCGCCGTCGACCGAGGCGTGCCCCCCGCCGAGCTGACCGGGACGTTCGGCGCGGACCCGCTCGGACTGGGTGCGCGCACCGGAGCCGACGCCGATCTCGACCTGCTGGGCGAACTGTCCGAGCGCGGCCACCCCTACCCGGGGCTGCGGATCGCCACCGTCGACGCGTTGGTGTATCACGAAGCAGGCGCCGGAGACGCGCTCGAACTCGCCATCGCGACTGCCGTCGGGGTCGCCTACCTGCGCGCCTTGACCGATGCCGGGTTGTCGGTGGACGAGGCGCTCGACGCGGTCGAGTTCCGCATCGCCGTCACCGCCGATCAGTTCGCCTCCATCGCCAAGCTGCGCGCCGCCCGGCGAATCTGGGACCGGGTCGCCGAGCTGTCCGGCGCCTCGTCCCGCCGCCGCGGACAACGTCAGCACGCGGTGACGTCCGCGGCGATGATGACCCGGCGCGATCCCTGGGTGAACATGCTGCGCACGACCCTCGCCTGCTTCGCCGCGGCGGTCGGTGGTGCCGACGCGATCACCGTGCTGCCGTTCGACATCGCGCTCGGTCGCTCCGACGACCTCGCTCGCCGCCTCGCCCGCAACACCCACGCGGTGCTGCACGACGAATCGAGCCTGGCCCGGGTCGTCGACGCTGCGGGAGGGTCCTGGTACGTCGAGTCGTTCACCGACGCCCTGGCACGGGAGGCGTGGGCGCAGTTCACCGCCATCGAGCGGGCCGGCGGCGCCGCACAGGCACTCGACGGCGGGCTGCTCGACGAGCTGATCGGGGTTGCCCGCCACGCCCGCGCCGACGACATCGCGCACCGCCGTGCCCCGATCATCGGGGTCAGCGAGTTCGCGTTCCCCGACGAGGCGCCAGTGGTGCGCGATCCCGCTCCCACCCGCGTCGGCGGCGGCCGGCTCGAAACGCACCGCTGGGCCGAGCCGTACGAGGCGTTGCGCGATCGCGCCGAGGCAGCCGACCCGCGTCCCACCGTCTTCCTGGCAACGCTTGGGCCCGCCGCGGCGCATAGCGCACGGACCGCCTTCGCGACCAACCTGTTCCGGGCCGGCGGGCTGCACGTCGTCACCGGCGCGCCGGAGGAGTTCGCCGACAGCGGGACCTCCGTCGCCTGCCTGTGCTCGTCGGACAAGATCTACGCTGCCGACGCTGCGGCCGCGATCTCGACCCTGTCGTCGGCGCGGCATCTCTGGCTCGCGGGCACGCAAGACCTCGATGGTGTGGACGGCACGTTGTTCGCCGGTTGCGACGCGCTCGACGTCCTGCGCACGACCCTCGACGTGCTGGCAGGCGCGCGATGATCCCCGACTTCGGCTCTGCAGAGTTGGCCCCCCAGCAGGGCGACACGCCGCGGCAGACCCTGCTCCGGGGCCAAGACGGCGGCCGACGGGGCCAAGACGGCGGCCGACGGGGTCAAGACGGTGGCCGACAGCCGGGGCAGAGTGCCGATTGGGAGACCCCGGAGGGCATCACCGTCCCGACGCTCTACACCGCCTCCGACCTGGCGGGACTGGACTTCCTCGACACCTATCCGGGCATCGCGCCGTACCTGCGCGGGCCGTACCCGACGATGTACCTCAACCAGCCGTGGACGATCCGGCAGTACGCCGGGTTCTCGACCGCAGCCGACTCGAATGCGTTCTACCGGCGCAATCTCGCGATGGGCCAGAAGGGTCTGTCCATCGCCTTCGACCTGCCCACACACCGCGGCTACGACAGCGACAACCCGCGGGTGACCGGTGACGTCGGCATGGCCGGTGTTGCCATCGATTCGATCTATGACATGCGCCAGCTCTTCGACGGCATCCCGCTCGACCGGATGAGCGTGTCGATGACCATGAACGGCGCCGTGCTGCCCGTCCTCGCGCTCTACGTCGTCGCTGCTGAGGAGCAAGGTGTGGCTCCCGAGCAGCTCACCGGGACGATCCAGAACGACATCCTCAAGGAGTTCATGGTCCGCAACACCTACATCTACCCGCCGGCGCCGTCGATGCGGATCATCAGCGACATCTTCGAGTACACCTCGCAGCGGATGCCGCGATTCAACTCCATCTCGATCTCCGGTTATCACATCCAGGAGGCCGGCGCGACGGCCGATCTGGAGCTCGCCTACACCCTCGCCGACGGTGTCGAGTACCTCCGCGCCGGCATCGCGGCCGGCCTCGACGTGGATGTGTTCGCGCCGCGGCTGTCGTTCTTCTGGGCCATCGGAACGAACTTCTTCATGGAGGTCGCGAAGCTGCGCGCGGCGCGGTTGCTCTGGGCGAAGCTGGTGAAGCAGTTCGACCCGAACAACGACAAGTCGCTGTCGCTGCGCACGCACTCGCAGACCAGCGGCTGGTCACTGACCGCGCAGGACGTGTTCAACAACGTCATCCGGACCTGCGTCGAGGCGATGGCCGCCACGCAGGGACACACCCAGTCGCTGCACACCAACGCACTGGACGAGGCGCTCGCCCTGCCGTCGGAGTTCTCGGCACGGATCGCCCGCAACACCCAACTGGTGCTGCAACAGGAGTCCGGCACGACCCGCGTCATCGATCCGTGGGGCGGCTCGTATTACGTCGAGAAGCTGACCTACGACCTCGCGCGCCGCGCGTGGGCGAACATCGAGGAGGTCGAGCAGGCAGGCGGCATGGCTGCGGCCATCGACCAGGGTCTGCCCAAGCTGCGTATCGAGGAGGCCGCGGCGCGCACCCAGGCCCGCATCGACTCCGGACGCCAGCCGGTCATCGGCGTGAACAAGTACCGCCTCGCCCAGGAGGATGACCTCGACGTCCTCAAGATCGACAATGCCGGTGTCCGCAAGGGCCAGGCCGAGAAGCTGGAGCGGTTGCGCGCGGAACGCAACGCGGCCGCGGTGCGCTCCACGCTTGCCGCGCTCACGAACGCAGCGCAGGGGAAAGGCCCCGGTCTCGAGCACAACTTGCTGAAGCTGGCGATCGACGCGGCACGCGCGAAGGCGACGGTCGGCGAGATCTCCGACGCCCTCGAGGCGGTATACGGTCGGCATTCGGCGACCATCCGGACGATCTCGGGGGTCTACCGGGAGGAGTCCGGCAGGGTGGACGTGATCGACGAGGCGCGCGCGGCCAGTTCGGCCTTCGCCGACGCGCAGGGCCGACGCCCACGCATCCTCGTCGCCAAGATGGGCCAGGACGGCCACGACCGGGGACAGAAGGTGCTCGCAACCGCGTTCGCCGACCTCGGCTTCGACGTCGACGTCGGCCCGCTCTTCCAGACGCCGGCCGAGGTCGCTCGGCAGGCGGTCGAGGCGGACGTCCACATCGTCGGGGTCAACTCCCTCGCGGCCGGGCACCTCACCCTCGTCCCCGAACTGCGCGGCGAGCTCGCGGCACAGGACCGTCCGGATATCATGATCGTCGTCGGTGGCGTCATCCCGCCGCAGGACTATGCCGCGCTGCGTGAAGCCGGCGCCGCCGCGATCTTCGGACCGGGCACCGTCATCGCAGAGTCCGCGGTCGAGATGCTGCACAAGCTCAACGAGCAGCTCTCGCACACCGGATGACTCCCGTCGCCGACCTGGCGAAGGACGTCCGCGCGGGCAAGCGGGCCGCAATCGCACGGGCGATCACGCTCGTCGAGTCCCGCCGCACCGACCACCGCGAGCGGGCGCAGCAGCTGCTCGTCGAGTTGGTGCCGCACACCGGTCACGCGCGCCGGGTCGGGATCACCGGCGTGCCCGGGGTCGGCAAGTCGACCTTCATCGACCAGCTCGGCGTGAACCTGATCGCCGAGGACCACCGCATCGCGGTGCTGGCCGTCGACCCGTCCAGCGGGCGGACCGGCGGGTCGATCCTGGGCGACAAGACGCGGATGACCCGCCTCGCCGCGGACGAGCGCGCATTCGTCCGACCGTCACCGAGCGCGGGCACGCTCGGCGGCGTCGCGAAGGCCACCCGCGAGACGATGCTGGTGATGGAGGCCGCCGGTTACGACACGGTGCTCGTCGAGACCGTCGGTGTCGGACAGTCGGAGTACGTCGTGGCCGACATGGTCGACACTTTCGTGTTCCTGACACTCGCGCGCACCGGTGACCAGCTGCAGGGCATGAAGCGCGGCATCCTCGAACTGGCCGACGTGATCGGGGTGAACAAGGCCGACGGCGAGCATGCGGACCCGTCGCGCCGCGCGGCCCGCGAGCTGTCAGGCGCACTGCGCCTGCTGCGCGGAGCGGCCGAGGACTGGCAGACGCCGGTCGTCACGTGCAGCGCACTGGAGAACACCGATCTCGACCGGCTTTGGAACCACGTCCTTCGGCACGAGCAATGGCTGCGTGACACCGGCGGCTTCGATGCCCAGCGGCGCCGCCAACTCGTCGAATGGACCCGGGCCCTCGTGCGCGACCGGTTGCTGTCGCGCCTGGACGACACGCACCTGCGCGCCGCGGTGCGCGCAGCCGAGCAGCGCGTGCTCACCGGCGAGCTGACTCCCGACCAGGCGGCAGCCGACATCGTCACCGCGGTCGATTCACGCTGACGGCCTCGGTGCAGCCGGCTGTCGCGCTGAACCTAGGCTGATCGTCGTGGCAGCGACGGAATCCGGTCCCGCTCCCGATTCCCCCGATCCGGCGCGAGCCGCCGAGCAGGCCCGCTCGCTGGGCGCGTTCCTCAAGCACCACGCCGTCGATACCCGTCCGCTGGCGATCCTCGCCTACCGACGCCTGCTGATCGGCCAGGGCACGTCGTTCATCGGCTCGATGCTCACCCAGGTCGCGGTGCCGGTGCAGATCTATGACCTCACCCGCTCCTCGCTCTACGTCGGTTACTTCGGCCTGGCCGGGCTGGGCCCGATCATCGCGTTCGGCCTGTACGGCGGCGCCATCGCCGACGCCGTCGACCGCGGTCGGCTGTACTTCTGGTCCTCGCTCGCGTCCTGGGTGACCACGCTGGCGCTGCTGGGTCAGACGCTGCTCGGTATCGGCAACGTCTGGCTGATCCTCGGGTTGGTCGCGGTCCAGGCGGCGGCATGGGCGATCGCGTCGTCCGCGCGCGGTGCGATCATCCCGCGCATCATGGCCGAGGAGCTCGTCCCCGCCGCCAACACGCTGAACTTCACCATCGGCAACATCGGGCAGGTGGTCGGGCCGCTGATCGCCGGTGTGCTCGTCGGTCTGAGCAACGGGTTCGCCTATGCCTACGGGATCGACGCGTTGCTCTTCACCGCCGCGCTGTATTCGGCGCTGCGCCTGCCGGCGTTGCCGCCGGACACGTCGGCCGGACGAAACCTCGGGCTGCGGTCGGTCACGGAGGGCCTGGCTTTCATCATGACGCGCCCGGTGCTGCTGATGTCGTTCGCGGTGGACATCGCGGCCATGGTGTTCGCCATGCCACGCGCCCTGTTCCCAGCGGCCGCCGACGAGCGGTTCAGCGGCAATGTCGGCCCGCTCTACGCCGCCATCGCGATCGGGTCGGTCGTGGCGGGACTGTCGAGCGGGTGGATCGGGCGAGTGCACCGACAGGGCCGCATGCTGGTCTTCGCGATCATCGCCTGGGGCACCGCGGTCGCCCTGTCCGGACTCGCCCACCAGCTGTGGCTGGTGGTGTTGCTGCTCGCCCTCGCGGGCGCGGCCGACCTGGTGAGCGCGGTCTACCGGCAGACGATCCTGCAGACCTATGCACCCGACGAGATGCGCGGGCGCATGCAGGGCGTGTTCATCGCCGTGGTGGCCGGCGGCCCCCGGCTCGGCGATGTGCGCGCCGGCGCGACGGCTGCGGTCTCGACCGTCACGATCTCGTGGGTCGGCGGGGGAATCGCATGCGTGCTTGTCGTGCTCGTGGCCGGTGTGCTGGTGCGTCCCTTCTGGCGCTACGACACCGCCCGACGCCTCGGTGAGCCCGTCACCCTGGCGGACTAGGTTTTCCCCATGACGGGCATTCGATCGTGGCGCTGAGCGGGCAGCAGTACCTCATCAGGGCCGGTGATCACGAGGCCGTGATCGTCGAGGTCGGCGCCGGACTGCGTTCCTACAGCGTCGCCGGAGTCGAGGTCACACCGACCTACGGTGACGACGTGCTGGCGCCCAAGTGCTGCGGCGCGGTGTTGGTGCCGTGGCCGAACCGGGTGCGGGCAGGGCAGTACTCATTCGAGGGCACCGACCTGCAATTACCGCTCACCGAGCCTGCCAAGGCAAACGCCTCGCACGGGCTCGGTCGCTGGGTGCGCTGGCGGGTGCGCGACCACGGCGTCGCGTCGGTGACGATGTCGCTGGACGTCGTCCCCCAGGTGGGCTGGCCGTTCGAGGTGCGCGTCGACGTGACCTACACACTCGATGCCCAGTACGGGCTGTCGGTGACCGCGCTCGCCCACAACCATGGCAGCGGCCGCGCGCCCTTCGGCGCCGGTTTCCACCCCTACCTCGCACTCCACGGCCACTCGCTCGACGAGGTGACATTACGGCTTCCGGCGCGGCAGCGACTGCTGCTCGATGAGATGCAGATACCGATCGGCGCGCAGCCGGTCGATGAGACGGTGCACGACTTCACCGCAGGGCGCGTGCTGGGTTCGCTGCGCATGGACGACGGGTTCACCGAGCTGCACACCGAGCAGGGGCGCGGGCTCGCGGAGGTGCTGACCCCGTCCGGGGGTGCCCGCCTCTGGTTCGACGCGACCTATCGCTACCTGCAGGTGTTCACGCCCGATCCGCTGATCGACGGCGTGCCCGCGATCGCGCTCGAGCCGATGACCTGCGCCGCGGATGCGTTCAACTCCGGTCACGGGCTGATCGTGCTGGAGGCCGGCGGCACCTGGGCCGGGACGTGGGGCATCCAACCGTTGCTCTGACGCTCCTCATCCGCGGGTCTGCTGGTATCGCGCGAGGGCCACCTGCCGCTCCTGCTTGTGGTCGACGATCGGGCCGGGATAGTCGCGCGGCGGGTCGGCGAGCGTCCACGGTTCGTGCACGGCCTCGCCCTCGATCTCGGCGAGTTCGGGCACCCAGCGACGGACATAGTCGCCGCGCGGATCGAATTTCTGACCCTGCGTCACCGGGTTGAACACGCGGAAGTACGGCGCCGCGTCGGTGCCGGTGCCGGCCGTCCACTGCCAGCCGTGCTGGTTCGACGCGAGGTCGCCGTCGACGAGGTGCTTCATGAAGTGCCGGGCGCCGTGCATCCACTCGATGTGCAGGTCTTTCACCAGGAACGACGCCACGATCATGCGCACCCGGTTGTGCAACCAACCCTGTGCGAGCAGCTGCCGCATGCCGGCGTCCACCATCGGATAACCGGTACGCCCTTCCTGCCACGCGATGAACGCTGTCGACTCGGCGCTGGCATAGGCCATCGTGGCCAGCTGCGGCAGGAAGTACTCCCGCGCGCTCGCAGGCCAGTGATAGACGACATTGGCGTAGAACTCACGCCAGGCGATCTCCTTGCGAAATGTCTCATCGTCGGCGCCCAGATCGGCGAGCATCGTGCGCGGATGGATGCAGCCCCACTTGAGATAGACCGACATGCGCGACGTGCGGTCGAGGTCCGGGCGGTCACGATCGTCGGCGTAGGTCGCCAGTTGCTCCTCCCGATAGACCCGCCAGGCCCGGCGGGCGGCATCCTCACCGGCTTCGGGCAGCGTCAGGCCGGACGGCAGCGGGGGGTCGGCCGGGATGTCGACGCCCTCGAGCTTGCGGTGCCAGTCGACGTGGCCGGCGACAGCCGGCGCAGGGTCACGCCAGCCGTGGGATTTCCAGGCGCGGAAGAACGGTGTGTAGACCTTGAACGGTTCGCCGTCTGCCTTGGCCACCCGCCCGGGCGCGATCGCGTAGGGCGAGCCGGTGCGCACGAGCGGGATCTCGCCGCTCGGGAGAGCACCGAGCGCCTTCTCGACCGCCTGGTCGCGGGCCCGGCCGTAAGGGTTGAAGTCCGCGCTGACGTGCACGACGGACGCACCGGCCTCGCCGACCACCTCGGGGACGACCCTGGTGGGATCGCCGTGGCGCACGAGCAGCGCACCGCCGTGTTCGCCTAGATCCGCAGCGAGCGAGCGCAGCGTCCGGTACAAGAACGCCACCCGTGGCGCGCCCGCCGGCGTGAGCAGCGCCGGGTCGAGAACGAACAGCGCGACCACCGGCCCGTCCTTCGCTGCCTCGTGGAGGGCAGGATGGTCACGAAGCCGCAGATCACGCCGCAACCAGAGCACCGAAGTCATGGTGCGAGTCTGCCCGTGACTGCCGACAACGAAGCGGGAAGGTCTGTGCGCATGAGTGAGTCAGATGATCTGTACGTGGGCGGGTTCGGCGGCAACGATCAGATCGACCCGTCCGAGTCGCTGACGGGCGACAACACCGAGGACCCGCTCGACGCCGGGTACTCGCCCCCCGATCGCGAGTCGCACAGCTGGCGAGGCGACACGGCCGGCGAGGCGCGCGCAGGCGAGTCGCTGGATCGCCACCTTGCCGAGGAGGAGCCGGACATCTCGGTGGACGACGACGACACCGAGCCCGAACAGCGCGCCGGGCGTCTCGTCGCCCCGGACGAGGGTGCGCACGAGGACCTGGAGAGCGACGAGATCGCGACCGACGTCGGGCGCGCGGGATACGCGGCCACCGCCGAGGAAGCCGCGATGCACATCGTCGGAGACGATCGAGTTGTCTAGCGTCGGAGACGATCGAGTTGTCTAGCGTCGGAGACGATCGAGTTGTCTAGCGTCGGAGACGATCGAGTTGTCTAGCGTCGGAGACGATCGAGTTGTCTAGCGTCGGAGACGACGACTGCGGGATCCGATGCAGCTGACCAAGTTCACCCATGCCTGCGTCCGCCTCGAGGACGGCGACCGTTCGCTGGTCATCGATCCGGGCTCGTTCAGCGAGGTCGAGCAGGCGCTCGACCTCGCGGCGGGGGTGTTGATAACGCACGAGCATGTCGACCACATCGATGCCGATAAGTTGCGGGCGGCCCTGGCCGCCGACTCACGGCTGCGGGTGTGGGCGCCGTCCAGCGTGGCGAGTACCCTCCAAGACCTCGGCGAGCAGGTCGTCACGGTGTCGCCGGGCGAAACCTTCGCCGCCGCCGGCTTCACCGTGCGGACATTCGGCGGTCAGCACGCGCTGATCCATCCGGCGATCCCGACGATCGCCAACATCGGATACCTAGTCAATGACGCCGTGTATCACCCGGGTGACTCGTTCACCGTCCCGGACGTCGCGGTACGGACGCTGCTGCTGCCGACGAACGCACCGTGGTCGAAGGGTGCAGAGGTGATCGATTTCGCGATCGCCGTGCGGGCGCCCAAGGTGCACCAAATCCATGACGCGTTGATCAACGACCGGTACGCCGCCGTGTTCGGGGGACTCTTCGCTCGCATCGCCGGCCCGTTCGGAATCGAGCTGCACCATCTCGCCCCGACCGAGTCCGTAGCCTCCTAGCGTATGAGTATCGCCCGGGCGCGTGCCCTGCTGGATGGGCACCCGATCATCGACGGGCACAATGACCTGGCCTGGGCGATGCGCAAGCACACCGGGTACGACCTCGACGGTTATCGCCTCGACGTGCGGCAGAGCGTGACCCAGACCGATTTCGTGCGGCTCGTCGAAGGCGGAGTGGGCGGGCAGTTCTGGTCGGTCTACGTGCCCTCGCAGTGGGCCGGCGACCGGGCTGTCACCGGCACGCTCGAGCAGATCGACTTCGTGCTGCGGATGGTGGGCCACTACCCCGACCACCTCGCCCTGGCGCTGAACGCCGACGACGTGGCTGCGGCACATGCCATGGGCAAGGTGGCCTCGCTGCTCGGCGCCGAAGGCGGGCACAGCATCGACAACTCACTCGCGGTGCTGCGGGTGCTGCACTCGCTCGGTGTGCGGTACATGACCCTGACCCACAACGACAACACCTCGTGGGCGGACTCGGCGACCGACGTCGAGAACGTGGGCGGGCTCGACGACTTCGGCCGTGGCGTCGTGCGCGAGATGAATGCGCTCGGAATGCTGGTAGATCTCTCTCACGTCGCACCTGCGACCATGCGCGCCGCCCTCGAGACCTCGACCATGCCGGTCATCTTCAGCCACTCGTCGGCGCGCGCGGTAACAGACCACGTCCGCAACGTGCCCGACGATGTGCTGGCGGGCCTGGCCATCAACGGCGGCGTGTGCATGGTGACGTTCGTGCCGGCTTTCGTTTCCGCCGACTGCCACGAGTGGGATCGTGAGGTGCTCGCCCTGATGGACTCGCGCGGACTCGATCGGCGCGACTGGACGTCGCACATGCAGACCGCGGCGGAGTTCGCCCAGGCACACCCCGCACCCGTCGCCACCGTTGCCCAGGTCGCCGATCACGTCGAGCACGTGCGCGCGGTCGCCGGTGTCGCTCACGTCGGCCTCGGCGGTGACTTCGACGGTTGTGACCCGATGCCGGCGGGGCTCGGTGATGTCAGCGGCTACCCGGCGCTGATCGCCGAGTTGCTGGCGCGCGGCTGGTCCGACGGGGATGTGGCGGCGCTCGCCCGCGACAACACAGTCCGGGTGCTGGGTGATGCGGGAATCGGACCCGGATTGGGGTGAGTCGGCGGTTGCTACTGGCGCGTCGCCCCGGGAATCTGGTACGTCATGCACAGCTGTGGATAACCCTGTGGACGACCCGTGCACAACCCGCGCCGGGCTGGGGACGATCGCAGCGCTACCGGCCGAACCCAGATTGCCAGTGATAAATCAAGGCCAACGGACCCTTGCTCTGCCGCTCGGAGACGGGTATGGCGCCCGGTGTGTACGGCCCTGCCTCGGCCCCTACGCGAGCGACACGGGGGACAATCCGCGGGGATGACCGAGAGCAGGCGTCCTGACACGGTGTTCTGGTTCGGCGCGGCGCGCGCGATGATGGACGGCGATGTTCGAACTGGGAACCGATGGGCCGACCCGCATCCTCGTCGGTGTGGACGGGTCGGAGACGTCGATGCGCGCGGGGGCGTATGCGGCGGGGCTCGCGCGGCGCCAAGGCTCGCACGTGGTGGTGGTCTTCGTCGCGACGACCAGGGGAGGCCTGAGTGCCGGCATGGCCGGGGCTGCGGGCCTCTACCTCGAGGCGCAGGCCAGCCTCGCCGACAATCTCCGCAACGAGATCACCGAGGTCACGGCACGCCTCGGGATCGCGGTCACCTTTCTGCTGAAGCGGGGCAATCCCTATGTGGAGCTGGTTCGAGTCGCCGACGAGTTGAAGGTGGACGCGATCGTGATCGGCGCCTCGATGCAGGCCGGGCACCGGCTCGTCGGCTCGCTCGCCAGTCGACTGGTCAAGGATGCCCGCTGGCCCGTGACCGTCGTACCGTGACCGGTGGTGAGGTCGTGAACGGGACACCGGGGGAGTCGCCATGACGTGGGCCGCGCACGAACCGCCGCTCTGCGCGGGTTACGCCGACGCGCGTCTACTGGACGCCGTCGACGGGATAGCCCGCTACGGTGCGATCGAGCAGGGCACCGGGCGACATGTGGTGCTCAAGGTCGCCGACGCCGGCGCACCGGCCTTCGTCCATGACGCGCTGGCCAAGGAGGCAACGATCCTGGCCGCGCTCGGTGCGCACCCCAACATCATCACGATCTACCAGCAGATCGAGACGCGCGACGGCCGTCCGGCGCTGGTTCTGCAGCGCTGCCTGGGGGCGTTCGCCGAGCTGTTCCATTTCGTCCCCACCCCGCTTCGACATGCGCTCGAGCTCAGCGCGAAGCTGGCCGGCGCGCTCGAGACGGTCCACCGTGGTGGGGTGCTGCACTGCGGCGTGCGCCCGCAGAACCTCCTGCTGAGCGACTTCGCCGAGCCGGTGCTCGCGAATTTCGAGTCTGCCGTGTTCAGGTCGGAGTCGGATGAACCGGCACCGCTGCTGCACGACCCCACCGTGCACACGGCGCCGGAGTTGCTGTTGGGTGATCGGGCGACCGAGGCGACCGACGTCTACGGCCTGGCCGTCACGCTCTTCTGGTTGGTCACCGGGCATGGGCCGTTTCGCTCCTACGAGGGCGATTCGGCGGCCGCAACGAGCGCGCGCGTGCTCTGCGACACCGTCACGCCGCTGCCCGCCGGCACCGTGCCACCCGACGTCACCGATCTGTTGCAGTGGGGGCTCGCGCGCGACCCGCGGGCGCGGCCGCCCAGCCCGATCTGGTTTGCCGAAGAGCTCGGGCGGATCGAACAGCGCAACGGTTGGGCGCGCACCCCGCTCGTCGTCGGATCGGCCGACGTGCCGACCGGGCGGCAGGGGCGCCGTCGCCGTCGCCCTGCGGCGGTCGTGCGCACCCGCCGCTGACCCGAGCCGCGAGCCGCGCGCCGACACCGCCGAGGCCACGCCATATGGTGGGGTTCGTCGTCGGGCATCTCGGCGACTCTCGGGCCAGTGGACGGAGCAGGAGTGAGCGACGGTCGCCCCACGTGGGAGACGGCTCGCAGCGCGCAGCGCAAACGGGCTGCACTGGCGCTGGGTGCCATCGCTCTGGTCGCCGTCCTAGTCGTCGCCGCGATGCTGCTCTTCGTCAACGATTCGAGCAGCGGCAACGGCAACGGCACAGATACGCAGGTCGCCGGCCCCACCGACAGCGGCACGACAGCACCGACCACGCAACCGCGATCATCGGTCCAGACCTCCCCGACCGGCGCCACGAGCAGCACCCGGGCTACACCGTCGAAGCAGCCCACTCCGAAACCCACCCGGGTCACGTGCTCCACCGAACCGGCCTGCACCCTTCCCGGTGATCCTGGCAACACCCTCGCCGCGGTCAACGCCTACCGCACCAGCCACGGACAACTGGCGATCCCGGGCTCGGTCAGCCGAGCCGCACAGACCTGCGCCGTGCACAACGGCGATAGTCCGCCGTGCCCGAAGTCCTACTTCTGGGAACCCGTGAGCGGGCACAACGGCAACGAAGTGATCAGCAAGATCGCCGCCAAGCGCGACGGCGCCCAATTCCTTCTCGACCCGAGCGTGAAGTCGGTGCATATCGGATGGGCCTATATCCCGAGTTCAGGCAGTTACGAATGCGCGGTCGTCAACGTGTACTAGTCGCCGCGTTCGCCAGCATCGCTCTCGTCCTCAGCTCGTGCGTAAGCGTGCAGCCGCAGACCACGCCTGCGCCCTCGGATCCGTCGCACCCGCAACCGCCCTCGTCGATGACTGCGACATCGACAGTTCCTACCGAAGTGGTCTCCCCGTCCGCCCCGCTGTTGCCGCACGTGCCACGCCACCGAGTGACGCCACAAGGGCTGTGGTGGGGTGTCGACTCGACGACGGCGATGAGCGAGGAGGCGCTCGACAACGTCAAACACTGGTACTTGGGCGGACGTACCCCGGCGGTTTGGGGACGATATGTGAGCGGGCACTGGTCGTTGCGACCCGGTGAGCTCGACTTCGCCCGCCGCCACGGCATCTTCGTCTACGTGCTCGTCCCCGACGCGAACTGCTCGATGTGTTCCGGTGGCGGCGACCTCTGCGGCAACGACCGGACGTCGGCGCAGGCGACGCAGGACGCCCGCGAGGCCGTCCGTGCGGCCCGTCACGACCAGGTGCCGGAAGGCGCCATGCTGTTCAAGGATGTCGAACAGGTCGGGTCGTGCACCGGCGAGCTAACCGCCGAATACCTGCTCACCTGGTGGCGGGTCACGCGCGCGGGTCCCTACCGCGTCGGCTTCTACGGCAACGCCCACTCGCAGGACTACGACTTCGTGCACGCGTATTGCGACGTCGTGGGCACGCATCCGGTCTTCACGCGCGAGGTGGTGCTTGCAGACGATGAGCCGGAGCCCGCGATCGGTGCGCCACCGGCGACGATCGGCCCCGCCACCGCGCCACGCTTCGCGCCCACCGCCCCGCACTGTGCCCCACCCGAGGCGACGAAGATCTGGCAGTACGGCGAGTCGACATCGCCGGACAACTACACCGACGTCGACGAGATCATGCCCGACACACCCGGCCTGATCGCGCCGGACGGTTCGGTGACGCCGTAGGGGAAAAAATCGGCGTTGGTGGCCCTCGCTAGGGTCGATCAACGTGAGCGAAGCGTGCGAGCGAACCATGGGCATAGGGCTCAGCCGGCCGATCCGAGCGAAGCGAGGTCGGCCGTGACGTATCTGCGGTTCCCGCACCTGGTCGGCGACGACATCGTGTTCGTGGCCGACGACGACATCTGGCGCGTCGATGCTCGCGGCGGCCGGGCGGAGCGGCTCAGCTCCGACCGGGTGGCGGCGTCGCGTCCCCGACTCTCGCCGGACGGCACCCAGGTCGCCTGGGCCACTCGGCGCGACGGGAATCCCGAGGTTTACGTCGCGCCCCTCGCCGGCGGGCCGGCGACACGGTTGACCTACTGGAACCACCCGCTCACCCGCGTCCTGGGCTGGGATACCGACGATCGGGTGATCGTCGCCAGCCCGGCGCTGCAACCGTTCCGGTCGAGGTCCTGGGCCTACGCGCTGCCGACCGACGCCGGCCCTGCGCAGCGCCTTCCCTACGGCCCGATCAACGCTCTCGCGCGCCGTCCCGACGGGGTGACCGTGGTGCAATCGACGGGCAACCGCGAACCCGCGACGTGGAAGCGCTACCGCGGCGGCACGCGGGGAAAGCTCTGGCTCGACCCGTCCGGCAACGGCGAGTTCGCGCGCCTGCTTGCCGACCTCGACGCCCAGCTGGCCGACCCGGTCTGGGTCGGGGAACGGCTCGTGTTCGTGTCCGACCACGAGGGCCACGGCAACATCTACTCCGTCCTCGGCGACGGCAGCGACCTGCGCCGGCACAGTGACCACATAGGCAACTACGCGCGTGATCTCGCCGGCGATCTGGAGGGCGCGTCCACTCGGCTGGTGTACCAGCGTGCCGGCCGGCTGTACCGCCTCGATGCCTTCGCGGCCGACGCGGAACCGGCGCCGGTCGAGGTGTCGCTGCCGGGTGCGCGCATCGCGCGCCAGCCGACGGTCGTCCCGGTTGCGCTCGACGAGGCCGAGACGCTGTCGGTCGACGCGACCGGACGCGCCAGCGTCGTTGACATCCACGGCACCGTGCAGTGGCTGACCCATAGCGACGGCCCGGTTCGCGCGCTCGCCGACACTCCCGGCGTACGCACTCGGCTGCCACGGGTGCGTCCCGGCGACCGGTCCGCGGTGTGGGTGAGCGACGTCGACGGCGACGATGCGCTGGAGCTCACCGACGGCGACACCACCCGGCGCATCGCCGGTGGCGAGGTCGGACGGGTGCTCGAGCTGGCCGTGGCGCCGGGCGGTGACCACGTGGCCGTGGCAAGCCACGACGGCCGCGTGCTGCTCGTCGCGCTGAGCGACGGGTCGGTACGCCAGCTGGACGCCAGCGACCAGGGCGACTCGAGCGGGCTCGCGTTCGCCCCCGATTCACAGTGGCTCGCCTGGTCGAAACCGCACCGTTGCGGGCTGCGCTCGATCCGGCTCGCCGACCTCACGTCCGGCGACGTGCACGACGCGACCTCCGAACGTTTCGTCGACACTGCACCGGTGTTCACCCTCGACGGCAAGCATCTGGCGTTCCTGTCCGCGCGCACCTTCGACCCGGTGTACGACGCCCACAACTTCGACCTGTCGTTCACCGCGGGCGTGCGCCCCTACCTCGTCCCGCTCGCCGCCGACACCCCGTCGCCGTTCGATCCCGAGCCGGCCGGTCGCGAGGTGGCGAAGCCGGCGGGCGGGCCCGAACCGGCGGACGCGGCCGTACCTGAGGTTCGCGTCGACGTCGCCGGGCTGACCGAGCGCGCCGTCGTCGTGCCGGTCGCGGCCGGCCTGCTGAGCGATCTGCGGGCTGCGAAGGACGGTCTGCTCTGGCTCGACCACCCGGTCACCGGTGTCATCGGGTCGGGCCTGCCCGAGGGCGGCGAGCCGCCCCGTCCGACGCTGTCGCGATGGGACCTCACCTCGCGCAGGAGCAGCACGCTCGTCGAGCCGCTCGACTGGTTCCAGGTGTCCGGGGACGGTGCTCGCATCGTGGTCCGCGACGGCGAGAAGCTGACCGTCGGTCCGGCGGAGCATGCAGTGGAGCCGCCGGAGGGTGACGCCCCGTCCGAGCTGGTCACCGTCGACCTGTCCCGGGTCCGCGTCGTGGTCGACCCGATCCTGCAGTGGCGGCAGATGATGATCGAGACGTGGCGGTTGATGCGCGACCACTTCTGGATCGAGGACATGGGCGGTGTCGACTGGGCCGACGTGCTGGTGCGTTACCTGCCCCTGGTCGAACACGTCGCCACCCGCGACGACCTGTCCGAGGTGCTATGGGAGATGGTCGGCGAGCTCGGCTCGTCGCACGCTTACGAGCGGCCGGTGTTCCCGGATCCGCCGCCGGGCCGGGCCGCCGCGTTCCTCGGTGCCGACCTGGCGCGTGACGGTGACGCGTGGGTGATCGCGCGGGTGCTGCCCAGCGAGTCGTCCGTCCCCGCCGCCCGCTCGCCGCTGCGCGCAGCCGGGGCGAATGTCGCCGACGGGTCGGTACTGCTCGCCGTCAACGGCCGTCCCGTGCCACCGTCGGGCCCCGGCACGTTGCTGGCCGGCATGGCGGGTAAGCCGGTCGAACTGAGCGTGTCCCATGAGGGCGTGGCCCGGACGGTGGTGGCGATACCCACCGCGGACGAGACCCCGATCCGCTACCAGGACTGGGTGTCCGGCCGTCGATCGCTCGTGCACGCCCAGAGCGACGGGCGGATCGGTTACCTGCACGTGCCGGACATGATGTCGGCCGGTTGGGCCGAGTTCAACCGCGACCTGCGCCGCGAGCTACAGCGTGACGCACTTGTCGTCGACACCCGCGACAACGCGGGCGGGCACGTGTCCGAGCTGGTCATCGAGCGACTTGCCCGCCGTCCACTCGGCGCCGGTCATGCGCGGCACTTCGCCGATGAGCAATGGCCCAACGGCGCTCCGCGCGGACCGCTGGTATCGCTTGCCAACGAGTACGCCGGTTCCGACGGAGACATCGTCAACGAGGCGTTCCACGAGATGGGTCTCGGCCCGATCGTCGGCGTACGGACGTGGGGCGGGGTGATCGGCATCGACGGCCGTTACCGGCTCGTCGACGGCACCGAAGTAACGCAGCCCCGGTACGCGTTCTGGTTCCGCGACGTAGGCTGGGGCGTCGAGAATTTCGGCGTCGCGCCCGACATCGAGGTGCCCTTCCCGCCGCAGGCCTGGGCGGCCGGGGAGGACCCGCAGCTCGCGGAAGGGCTGCGCGTCCTGACCGAGGCGCTGGCCGATGCGACGCCGCTGACCGAGCCGCCGCTATCCACCCGGCCTGATCGCGCCCCGCGGCCACTGCCGCCGCGGCCTTGACGGGACCTGCGGGTCAGGGTTCGGTGCGGGGAGGTCGCGTCGCGCGCGGGAGTAACGTCGCGCCGATCACGAGCGAGCCGGGGGACGTGACCGCCATACCAGCCATGCAGGGCGATCCGGAACTGGTCGTGTTGCTCGACGAGCAGCGACGTCGGGTCGCAACGATGCCCAAGTCGCAGGTGCATGGGGCGCATACCCCGTTGCACCTCGCGTTCTCGGTGTACGTCTTCGACGCTGCGGGCCGGTTGCTGGTTACCCGCCGCGCACTGTCGAAGCTGACGTGGCCCGGGACGTGGACCAATTCGTGCTGCGGTCACGTGCAACCGCACGAGGGCCCGGAGACCGCCGCGCGGCGGCGCCTGGCCGAGGAACTGTCGCTGGTCCCCGTCTCGCTCGATCTCGCACTGCCCGACTTTGCCTACCGCGCGGTGTCGCCGGAAGGCGTCGTCGAGAACGAGGTGTGCCCGGTCTTCCTCGCTCGGGTCGAGACCGATCCGGTCGCCAATCCCGACGAGGTGGCCGAGTGGGCGTGGACGGGCTGGCCGGCCTTCCGCGCACTGGCAACGGACGCGCCGTGGGCGATCAGTCCCTGGTCCGCGCTGCAGGCGCCGCTGCTGCCCGAGACGGTCTGACGCCTACCTGGAAAGCCGTCGCTTCCTAGCTCGCCAGCGCGATCAGCAGCGCGACGTCGAGCAGCGCCAGGACCAGGGTGACGCGGAATGCCGCGGCGCTGTCCGGGCGGCGCACCGCGAGCAGCGCCACCACCGCGGCACCCACCAGCCCGAGTGTCGATGCGGCCAGCGCGAGCGCGACGGAGCGCTGAGCCGGCCCGAATCCGAGCACCGCCGACGCGGTCGCCAGGGTCACCGCCATCACCACCACCCCGGCGCGGGGGCCGAGCCGCTGCGGCAGGCCGCGCACCCCTGTCGCCGCGTCGTCGCGCAGATCCGGCAGCACATTCGCGAAGTGCGCGCCCAGCCCGAGCAGGGCTCCCACCACCGGCACCCACCACGGTGGCCAGGGGTGCCCCGGCAGGGCGAGATATGCCGCGGCCGGCAGGGCGCCGAACCCTATGAGATACGCAGCACCGGACAGCAGGGTGGCCTTCAGGCCCAGGTTGTAGGCCCAGCCCGCGGCCACCAGCGTCAGCGCGGCGAGGGCGGCCGGCAGGCCGAGAGCCGCTGAGAACCCGATCGTCGCGAGCAGGGCCACTACAGCGGCGACGGCCACGGCGTCGAGCGGCACCCGTCCCGTCGCCGCGGGCTTGTCCGCACGTGCGGTCGCGGCGTCGCGCCCAGCGTCGATCCGGTCGTTCGACCACCCGATGGACAGCTGGCCGGTGAGCACCGCCAGTGCGAACACCACGACCTGTCGCGCCGGCAGACCCACTCCGGCAGCGAGCAACACCGACACGGCGGTCACGGCAACGCTCGGCACGGGATGGCACGCACCGGCCAGGCCGCGGACGACGACGAGCGGGTGCGTCCGCGCCGGATCAGGGGCTGCCCGCACACCCCGAAGACTAGGTCCGATCCGTATGTTGAGAATCATGAGTACCCTCGCTGCCGTGCGCGGCGTCCTCCCGCCGCACCGGTACCCACAGCAGCGCCTCACCGACCTGTTCGCCGAGCTGTGCATACCGGACGGCAACTCGCACGCGCTGGTGCGGCGGCTGCACGACAGTGCCCGCGTGGCCACCCGCCACCTGGCCCTGCCTATCGAGCGGTATCCCGAGCTCGACGGGTTCACCGGTGCCAATGACGCGTTCCTCGAGGTCGCTGTCGACCTCGGCTGCGAGGCGGTGCTCGGCGCCCTCGCCGACGCCGGTCTGACCCCCGCCGACGTCGACCTGATCATATCGACCACGGTCACCGGCGTCGCCGTCCCGTCGCTCGAGGCACGGATCGCGGCCCGGATCGGGCTGCGCCCGGACGTCAAGCGGATCCCGCTCATGGGACTGGGGTGTCTCGCCGGCGCAGCGGGGATCGCCCGGCTGCACGACTTCCTGCGCGGATCGCCGGATGCGGTCGGCGTCCTGATATCGGTCGAGCTGTGTTCGCTTACCGTCCAGCGCGACGACCCGAGCATGGCAAACATGGTCGCGTCGGGACTGTTCGGGGACGGCGCGGCCGCAGTCGTCGCCGTCGGTGCCGGCCATCCGAGCGCGGGCAGCGGGCCGCGGGTCATCGACACCGTCAGCCACCTCTACCCCGACACCGAACGCGCGATGGGGTGGGACGTCGGCGGCACCGGAATGCGGATCGTGCTCGGTGCCGAGGTGCCGGATCTCGTGCAGACCTATCTCGCCGACGACGTCACCCACTTCCTCAAGGCCAACGACCTGGTCATCGGTGACATTGCCCGCTGGGTCTGCCACCCGGGCGGTCCGAAGGTCATCGAAGCCATCCAGGCATCGCTCGACCTCGAGCACGACGATCTGGCGATGACCTGGAACTCGTTGAACCGGATCGGCAACCTGTCTTCGGCGTCGGTGCTGCACGTCCTGCAGGACACGCTGCGCGAGCGGCCGGCCGCTCCCGGGGACTGGGGCGTGCTCATGGCCATGGGACCGGGATTCTGCGCGGAACTGGTACTGCTGCGATGGTGAGTGCGGCCTGGTACTCGGTGCTGGTCGGGCTCGTCGCGTTCGAACGCCTGGCCGAGCTGGTCGTCGCCAAACGCAACCTGGAGTGGAGCCTCGAGCACGGCGGCCGCGAGACAGGCTTCGCGCACTACCCGTTCATGGTCGTGCTGCACACCGGCTTGCTCGCCGGCTGCCTGCTAGAGGTGTTGCTCGGCGACCGCACGTTCGTCGGCACGCTGGGCTGGCCGATGCTGGTTCTGGTGGTCGCGTCGCAGGCGCTGCGGTGGTGGTGCATCCGCACGCTGGGCCACCAGTGGAACACGCGCATCGTTGTTGTTCCCGGCCTGTCGCGCGTGACCGGCGGACCCTACCGGTTCATGGCGCACCCGAATTACGTCGCCGTGGTGGTCGAAGGGTTCGCGTTGCCGCTCGTGCACAGCGCGTGGATCACCGCCGCCGTGTTCACCGCGCTCAACGCCGGGCTGCTGAGCGTGCGCATCCGTGCCGAGAACCAGGCGCTGCGGGTCGTCGCACATGCATGACGTCCTCGTCGTAGGAGGTGGACCGGCCGGGCTCGCCGTGGCCGTCGGGGCGGCGCGCCGCGGCCTGGACGTGGTCGTCTGCGAGAAGCGCACCGGTGTCGTCGACAAGGCGTGCGGCGAGGGATTGATGCCCGGTGCACTGCGCGCGCTGCAACGGCTCGGTGTCGATCCGAAGGGGCATGACATCCGCGGCATCACCTACCGCCAGGGCGCGACGGTCGCGCGCGCCGCCTTCGGCTCCTCCCTCGGGCGGGGGGTGCGCCGGATCGACCTGCACGCCGCGCTGGGCGCCGCTGCCCAAGCGCACGGGGTCGCGGTGCTCGACCGCTCGGTGGACGGTGTCGTGCAGCACAGTGACCACGTCGAGGCGGCGGGCCTGCGGGCGCGTTATCTGGTCGCCGCGGACGGGTTGCACTCGCCGATGCGTTCCGCGGTGGGCCTGGCGCGCGCGAACGCCGGCCCGGTCCGGTGGGGTCTGCGCCGCCACTTCGCGATGGCGCCGTTCACCGACTCGGTCGAGGTGACCTGGGCCGAGCACTCGGAGGCCTACGTGACGCCGATCGGCGACGGGATCGTCGGCGTCGCCGTGCTCTCCTCGAAACGGGGCGGATTCGATGACCAACTCGCCGCCTTCCCCGAGCTCGCGTCGCGCCTGGCCGGGGCGGCGCCGGCCTCGTCGGTCCGCGGCGCCGGACCGTTGCGGCAACGCGCCCGGGGTCGTGTCGCCGGTCGGGTGCTGCTCGTCGGCGACGCGGCCGGCTACATCGACGCGCTCACCGGGGAGGGCCTGGCCGTCTCCTTCGCCGCCGCGGAGGCCCTGGTCGACTGCCTCGCCCGCGACCGTCCGGACCGCTACGAGCGCGCCTGGGCCCGGACCTCGCGCCGGTCGCGTTGGATCACGTCCGGACTGCTCTGGGCACGCGGGCGCCCGATGACCGCCCGCCGCGTCGTCCCCCTCGCCGCGCGCGCACCGGCGCTGTTCTCGCTGGCCGTCGGCCAGCTCGCGCGCTGACGCCGTGCCGACCCTCGAGAGGTGGGACGTCGCTGTCGTCGGAGCGGGACCGGCCGGGGCCGCCGCGGCGTTGGCGGCGTGCCAGGCGCGTCCGGCCGCGAGCGTGCTGCTGCTCGATGCCGCGGAGTTCCCGCGTGACAAGGTGTGCGGCGACGGCATCGCTCCGCACGCACTGGACGTGCTCGCCGGTCTCGGCGTGGACGTCGACGACCTCGTGGCCGGTACTGAGCCGATCACGCGGCTGCGGCTGCGCTCACCGCGCGGCGTGGTGGCCGCCCGCCCGGTAGCCCGGCCCGCCTACGTGGTGCCCCGTGAGCAGTTCGACCACCGGCTCGTGCAGGCGGCGACGGCCGCCGGTGCGGTGCTGCGGCGGCGGCGCGTCCGCTCGGTCGAGGTCGACGGGGAAAGCGTGGTACTCGACGGTGTCCTTCGGGCGCGCACGGTGATCGGTGCCGACGGCGCCGGGTCGGTGGTCCGCCGCGCCAGCGGGGCCAAGGCCGCTCCCGCCGGTTCGGTGGCCATCGCGTTGCGCGGTTACGCCCCCGTCGGCTCGGCACCGCGCGGCGAGCAGTTGCTGACGATGACCCGGGCGCACTGGCCGGCCTACGCGTGGGTCTTCCCGATCGGGGACGGACGCGCGAACGTCGGCTACGGCGAGTTGCTGCAGGCGACGCCGCCCTCCCGCGCGCACCTGGTTGACCGGCTGCACGCCCTGCTGCCCGGGGTGGAACCTGAGTCGCTGCGCGGGCACAAGCTGCCGTTGTCCACCGGGCGGCCCGACGTCGGATGCGGGCCGATCCTGCTCGCCGGCGACGCCGCATCGTTGATCAACCCGCTCACCGGTGAGGGCATCTACTACGCAGTGCTGTCCGGATCGCTCGCCGGCGCCGCAGCCGGGCTCGCCGATCCTGCCGGCAGCTACCGTCGATCACTGCGTAGCGCGCTGGGCGCGCACCTGCGCCAGACCGACGCGCTCGCCTGGCTCGGCCGCTGGCCGTCGCTGCTCGACGTGGGCATCGCGGCTGCCCGCGATTCGCAGGCGACATTCGATTGCCTGGTCGAGATCGGCCTCGGTGCGGGCCGGCTCGACCGGGCTGCCCTCACCTCCCTGGTGTGGCCTTGCCTGTCGCCTGCTCTGCGTGAACCCGGTCGCAGTGGGGGCGGTCACGAACGGGGAATGGCCCGGGGTGACTGTGGGTAGGTACCTCGACGCGTCGGCCGGGAGGTCAGCCGCGCCGAGAATACACATCGACCGAGGACAGCCATGACAGACGCAGACAAGGCACAGGAGGCCCGCAAGGGCCTGTTGGACTCCGTCGCCGGAAAGGCGAAGGAAGTCGCCGGGGCGCTGACCGGCAAGGACGACCTGGCCCAGGAGGGCCAGTTGCAGCAGGCCGATGCCCGCGCCCGTAAAGAAGCGAACAGCCGCGAGGCGATCGCTGACGCATCGCGCAAGGAAGCGGTCACCGACCTTCAGCAACAGCAGCAGGAGGTCACTGAGCAGCGCCGGGAGGCGTACGCCGAGGCGGGCCAGCGCGAGCGGGCCGTGACCAGCGCCGCTGACGCCGAGAAGGCCAACGCCGAAGCGCAGGCGCGGGTCCAGGAGCAGGACGACCGTACGCGCGCTGAGGCGCACGCGCAGGACGTGGCCCGCGAGGGCGTTGCCGAGTCGCGCGAACTGCGTGCCGAGGCGGCCGAGGAGGAAAGCGACGCCGTACGTGAGCGTCAGCGCCTGGAGGCCGAAGCATCCGCCGAAGAACGCCGTGCAGCAGAACTGCGCGCCGCGACCAAATCCGACTGAAGGACACCCTCATGCCCAGCGTCATCACACTTCCCTACCAGGTCGCCCGCACGCCGCTCGCGATCTTCGACATCAAGGTCATGCACCGGCTGGCCGACGACTCGCCACGCCGGCTCGCTTTCGATCGTGCCTTCGGATCCCTCGATCTGATCGCGGGACGCCTGCTGCACGACACCGGACTCCAGCAGCAGGGCACCGAGCGCATGGACCGTGCCGGCAAGCTCGCGCGCGCCGCTGACCTCGAGCAGGACGCCGCCGAGCGCCGGCGGGCCGCGCGCGACACGGTCAAGGCGGGCGAGGAGCGCGCGGCGGCCAAGCGTGAGCAGGCGCAGGAGCGGGCCGCCGAAGGCCTGAAGGACGCGGCGAAGACCGAAGCCGAGGGCAAGCAGGCCGCAGCCGGCAAGGCACGCGCACAGGCGGGCAAGGCCAAGCAGCAGGCCATCACCCGGGCGAACCAGAAGGTGGCCACGATCCGGCAGAACCTCGAGCAGACCGAAGCGATCGCCGAGGCGCGCGAGCACCAGGCCGAGGCGAAGGCGAAGGCCGAACTCGACCAGGCCGCGCACGAGAAGTCCGAGGCCGATGAGCAGCGCCGTGATGCCGACAAGCTCGGCGAGTTGGCCGAGGCCAAGAAGGCGCAGCGCGCCGACTCGTAATCACCTGACCCCCGGCACTGCAACCCATCGTGGCAATGACGAGGCCGGACGGCGTCGGTAGGCTCGTCCGGCCCGTCGCGTCCGTGGATACCGAAGCACGTCCGCATCCTGCGTTCGGCCGCCGACTTTTCCCACACTGCCGAGATCGTCAGGCGCTGCGAGGCCGCAGGCGTCACCGACATCGAGGTGCTGCCGGGTGATCGGCTCACCGGAATGCGCGAGGCGACCTACGCGCGGGCGAAGTCGACCCTTGCCGTCGTGGTCGCACCTGCTGGCGCGCTCAAGCCACAACCCATCCCGCCCAGTGCTGACTGGCGCGTCGACCTCGCGCGCGGCTGCCCGGCGCACTGTCAGTACTGCTATCTCGCCGGATCGCTGAACGGCCCGCCCGTCACTCGCGTCTACGCCAACCTGGACGAGGTGCTGGCCGGCATCGCTACGCACGCCGGACGCGGCACGGTGACCAGCGGCACCCAGGCTCGCGGCCACGAAGGCACCACGTTCGAACTCTCCTGCTACACCGACCCGCTCGGCATCGAGCACGTCACCGGTTCGCTCGGTGCGGCGATCGCCAGGGTCGGGCGAGGCGAGTTCGGCGACGGCGTGCAGGTGCGGTTCACGACCAAATTCGACGATGTCGACGCCCTGCTGCCACTCGCGCACGACGGCCGGACACGTGCCCGGTTCTCGGTGAACGCCGCCTCGGTCGCCGACCGGTTCGAGGGTGGGACCGCGCGGCTAGCGGACCGCCTGTCCGCGCTGCGCCGGATGGCCCTCGCCAGGTACCCGGTCGGGCTGACCATCGCACCGATCATGCCCGTTCCGGACTGGCGCACCGCCTACGCCGAGCTGCTCGACCGCGCGTCGGCCTCCGTCTCCGGCGTCCCCCGTCTCGACCTGACCGTCGAGCTCATCACGCACCGGTTCACGCCTGGCAGCAAGGACGTGCTGCTCGACTGGTACCCGCGTACCAAGCTCGACATGGACGAAGACCAGCGCTCGCAGAAGCGGTCGAAGTTCGGTGGCGTGAAGTACGTCTACCCGCGCGACACGATGGCGGATCTGCGGCAGTGGTTCGACGCCGAGCTGGCACGCCGGCTGCCCGAAGCGCGCGTCCTCTACTGGACCTGACACGACGACCACAGCTCCCCGAGCTCGCGTCCCGGCTCAATAGAAGCCGTACCTGGCCAGCGGCTCGAGCAGCATGCGCTCCTCGTAGGACAGGTGCCAGCGCAGGGTGTCCGACACCAGGTCGATCGCCGCTCGCAGTTCGCGGATGGCGCCGGGCGCCGAGACGAGGGCGACCAGCGCCCGGTCGACCTCGTCGAGCACGTCCGCGATCACGTGGTGTTCCTGCTCGAGGCGGTCGATGACCGGGGCCAGCGCTATCTCGCGGTCGCGCAGGAAAGGAAGATGCTCTGGTCCTCGATAGTGTGGTGCGTGGCGACGACGCGGTAGTAGGACTCGCAGTCGGCGCCCAGCGTCCAGTTGTTCTGACGCATCGTCATTCGGGCCGGGTGCTCTCGTTCCATGGCTGCACAGCACCCCGCCGAGTCCCGTCGTCGGGCGTCGCGCGTCCCGCGAACGGGGAGGCCGGTGAGTCGACCGGGCTAGGTTCGGTACTCGCCGTCGTCCCTGTTCGGCCTGCGTCGACGCGTTCGCGGACGGCAGGTGCCACCTCGGCGGCGAATCGGCGAATCGCGTCGGCGTCGTCGGAGGCGAGCAGGAACGTGCTCATGCCGTTGGTGAGGACGAGTTCGCTGAGCCGTTCGGCCCAGTCCGCAGGACTACCGCTCAGCCCCGGCTGCCCACGTCCGGCAGCAGCGTTGATGTTGTACAGCCGACGAATGTCGGCCGGTTCTCGTCCTGCTGCCACGGCGGCGTCGTCGATCACGGCATTGCGCTCGGCCAGGGTGTCCGGCGCGACGTAGGCCATGCTCGGCAACCAGCCGTCCCCGTCGCGGCCGGTGAGCTGCAGCATGCGCGGCCCGATGGCGCCGATCCAGATCTCGACCGGATGCGCCGGCGCCGGACCTGCGTGCACACCGACGACCCGGTAGTGCGCACCGTCCTGGCGCAGCGACCCGCCGTCGACGTCCCACGTTGCGCGGATGATCGCGATGGCCTCTGCCAGGGCGGCGAGCGCCTCGCCCGGTGTCCGCCGGGGCCCGCCCGCCGCCGCGATCGCGTCCCACAAGCCGCCCGCGCCCAGACCCAGCTCGACGCGTCCGTTGCTCAGGATGTCGAGGCTGGCCACGGTCTTGGCCAGCACGAACGGGGCGCGCAGGGGCAGATTCACCACGTTGGGGGCGACCCGAACGCTCGACGTGCGTGCGGCGATCGTCGCGAGCAGCACCCACATGTCGAGGAAACGCGCCTGGTACGGGTGATCCTGCACTGTCACCAGATCGAGCCCGGCCAGTTCGGTCAATGCTGCGAGTTCGAGTACGTGCCCGGGGTCTGCTGTGTCGGGGGTGAGAAACGTCCCGAACCGCAGGTCGTGCCCATAATCGGCCATCCGACTATTGCAGCACGGCGGTGCGGCTGGACGGCCAGCCCCTGGACCTCTTGTCGGCGACGGTCGGTGCCGTGCGGCGCTTGCCACGGCACCCGATGAAGGCGCCCGATGCCCACCAGCGGTTACCGTCCGCGATTGGCGGGTAGGAGTGAGGCGAGCCATGACGGCGCGCGTAATCCCGAGGGAGTAACTGCATGTGGGTGTTTCTGTCGAGGCGAATCCGCACCTGGGTTTTGCTGGCGGTGGCACTTCCCGCGGCCCGTTCAGCTGTGCACAAGGTCGCTACTCGGGCGCAGCGTCGCGATCCGGCCGGGCCGGCGAGTCGGGTGCTCGGGCGGGTGGACTCGACCTTGACCAGCGTTTCCCAGCGCTCCGGCCGTCGTCGCGGCAAGCGGAGTCGGCGAGGATGACCGGGGCTGGCCGCGTGTACCCCTTCGTCGCCACTTCATTGAAATTGCCTGCGAGCTTTCGGCGCGGGAGGTGTCTTACCTAACGAGCCATCGCGAAACCATCGCGATGGTCCGTCGCATGATCAGCCAGAGCGATCCGGCTGCTGCGCCCTTACGACACAGATGCCCGCATGACGGCATCGGCCGTGCCCTGATCACGAGCGTTCGCGCCTTCGCGCGCTCGCGGCCAGTCAGGGCGGCATCGGACGGCGTTCCGGGTGTGGCATCCGCATCACCCGAACAGGAAAATTGACAGACGAGTTCCAGGAGGAACACATGACGAACCCCAGTGACCTGCGCGAGATGCTCGGCCGTACCGCGCTCGACTCGGACGGCAACAAGATCGGCAAGGTCGGCCAGATCTATCTCGACGACCAGACCGGCGAGCCCACGTGGGTGACCGTCCAGACCGGCCTCTTCGGCACCAAGGAGAGCTTCGCGCCCCTGTACGGGTCGCGCCGTGAGGGCGATGACCTCATGCTCGCCGTCTCGAAGGACCTGGTGAAGGACGCGCCGAGCATCGACGCCGACGAACACACCTCCGACGACGAGAACGCCGCGCTGTACCAGCACTACAGCGGGTACATGGGCAACTCCGGCCAGCAGCAGCACACCACCGACGGCGACGTCGCCGACCGCGGCGTCACCGACGTCAGCGACCGCGACGTCACCGACCGCGACGTGAGTGACCGCGACGTGACCCGGTCCGGCTCGCAGGGGCATGACACGTCCGGCCCGAACACCGACGACGCGATGACCCGCTCCGAGGAGCGCCTGCATGTCGGCACCGAGAGCACGGAGGTAGGCCGGGCGCGCCTGCGCAAGTACATCGTCACCGAGGACGTCACCACGACCGTCCCGGTAAGCCACGAAGAGGTTCGCATCGAGCGCGAGCCGATCACAGACGCGAACCGGGGCGACGCACTGGCCGGTGGCGACATCACCGAGGAGGAGCACGAGGTGACCTTGCACGCGGAGCGCGCGGTCGCCGCGAAGGAGACCGTACCGGTCGAGCGCGTTCGCCTCGCCACCGAGACGGTGACCGATGAGCAGCAGGTCACCGAGCAGGTTCGCAAGGAGCAGATCGAGCAGGTCGACGCCGACACCAAGCGCTGATTTCGGCGTACTGAATCACAGTTTTTGAATCGCAGCGGCGGGGCAGAGTCCGATCAGGACCTGCCCCGCCGCTGCTTTTCTGCTATTCGCTCAGCTGTCGAGGTGCGGGTAGCGGTAGTCGGTCACCGCAAGGTGGTTCTCCTTCGTCGTCCGCGGGCTGGCGAACCGGATCATGTTCCACACCGTGCCGGCCTTGTCATTCGTTCCGGACGCTCGTGCCCCGCCGAAGGGCTGCTGGCCCACGACCGACCCGGTCGGCTTGTCGTTGACGTAGAAATTGCCTGCCGTATAACGTAATGCAGCGTCCGCCTGTTCGACCGCAGTGCGGTCCTGGGCGAAGACGGCCCCGGTCAAGCCGTACGGCGTGGACGAGTCCACGAGCTCCAACGTCTTGTCCCAATCGGCGTCGTCATAGACGAATGCGGCGAGGACCGGCGCGAAGAGCTCCTGGGTGATGAACGGCGAGTGCGGGTCGTCGACCTCCAGCACGGTCGGGTCGACGAACCAGCCGACGCTGTCGTTGGTGTTGCCACCGACGACGACCATTCCCTTGTCGCGGGCCTCGGCAAGCGCACTCACGTGCTTGGCGTGCTGGCGGGCATTGATCACCGCGCCCACGTAGGTCTCGGGTACGGTCGGATCGCCCACGACGACGGACTCGGTGAGGGCGACGAGCCGCTCCCGCAACGCCGGCCAGAGACTGCTCGGCACGTAGAGGCGTGAGGCGGCCGAGCACTTCTGACCCTGATACTCATACGCTCCACGGACGCAGGCGACGGCGAGCGCGTCCACGTCGGCGGAACGGTGAGCGACGATGAAGTCCTTGCCGCCGGTCTCGCCGACCACCCGCGGATAGTTGCGGTAACTGCCGACATTCTCACCGACCGTGTGCCAGATGTGCTGGAACGTGCCGGTCGAACCGGTGAAGTGCACGGCCGCGAGGTCGCGATGGGTCAGTGCCGTCGGGCCGATGTCATTGCCGGTTCCGTAGACGACATTGATCACGCCGTCGGGCAGGCCGGCCTCGCGCAACAGCTGCAGGGACAGGTGGGCGACCAGCGACGCGCTTTCGGCGGGCTTCCAGACCACGGCGTTGCCAAGGACGGCCGGCCCGAATGCCAGGTTGTTCATGCAGGTGAAGTTGAACGGGGTGACGGCGAATACGAAGCCTTCGAGCGGGCGGTACTCGACGCGGTTCCATGCACCGGCCTGCGATCCCGGCTGTACGTCGTACATGTCGAGCATGTTCTTGACGTTGGCGCGGATGAAGTCGACCGTCTCGCACGCGGCGTCGATGTCGGCCTGGTACGTGGTCTTGGACAGCTCCAACATGGTCGCTGCGTTGAGCCGGTCGCGCCACGGTCCGTACTGCAGCATGTCCGCTGCGCGCAGGAACGGCGCCGCCCGCTCCTCCCAGGGCAGCCGCGCCCACCACTTCTTGGCCTCGAGCGCGGCGTCGATGGCGCTCTGCACCTGCTCGGCACCGGCGTGGTGCACCTGTCCTAGCTCGGTCGCGTGGGCGTGCGGCGTGACGATCGGGACCGTCGAACCGGTGCGCACCTCACGTCCGGCGATGTGGTTGGCGACGTCGTACTGCGCGGCGCGCACCTCCGCCAGGGCCGCCATCGTGCGGGTGCGTTCCTCCGATCCGGAGGCGAAAGCCTGGGGCGAGGTCGGGTCGATCGGGAACAGCGCGGTGCGCGCGGCCGGTGCGGTCATGTCTTCGGGACTCCTAATACCGTGCGGACGACGCGGTGATGTGCACGCTAAGGCCGGCGACTGCGCCCCGCATCGGAGCGCCGCCGCAAGTGTGCTGCCCGGGTTGCTACAGCTGTCGAAGACATGCGCCTGGGTGCGGGGGCCGCGTTCCGCGGAACGCGTGCGGGGGGCCCGCGTTCCGCGGAACGGGCTGCTCGCCACGTTCCGCGGAACGCGCTGCTCGCCGCGGGCCCGCGCCGCTCGCCACGCTCCGCCTTGATCAATGCGCACGTGGGTGCGTGCCAGCATCCGGGACGGCGTGTTGATCAAGGCGTGGAGCGGAAGGCGGCAAGGCGCAACGCGAGGTCGAGGTCATGGCGGGCCGCGCCGTCACGCAGGTCGACCCCGGTCAGTGCGCTGATGCGCTGCAATCGGTAGTAGAGGGTCGTGCGGTGCAGGTGCAGCGTCTCGGCCGCCCGGCGGACATCCCCGCCGAGATCGCAGAGCGTGCGGGCGGTGTCGATGAGATCCCGGCGCGCGATCGCGAGCAGGGTCTGCGCACCGGGACACACGTCGCTCGGCGACGTGGTGTCGGGCGCCTCGACAATCAATCGCCACGAGCCCAGGCAGTCCCACCTCGGTGCACTCAGCACGGCTCCTGCCGCAAGCGCGCGTCGGGTGAGCCGGGCCCGCCGGATGGCCTCGCCCAGGTCGGCCAGCGGCACCGGCGGCCCGCTCGTCGCGGGTGGATGGCTCGCGGCGACGGGATGGACCACGACCCCGCCGAAGGGCCAGGCGACCGGGCGCGGGCTGGCGTCGACCACGACGTGGATGTCGTCGGGCTGCCGTTCCAGGATGACGAGCGCCCGGGCAGCATCGGGGTCCGTGCGCTGCGCGAGCGTGGTCAGCAACTCGCGCCGCCGCCGGTCGTCACGGGCGTCCCCGTCCGTAGCTATGAGCCGCCCCGCATACCGCGCCGCCGCCCCGATCTCATGCCGCTGCCGGGTTGTCGCCACACCGTCGGGGTCGAGCACCCACAGGTAGCCCAGCAGCGCCGCGCCGCTGCGGATCGGCGCGCACCAGCGCGGTTGCATCCCCACCTCGAGCACCGCCGGTGTGCGCATGACGCCGGTGGCTCGGGGGAGTCCGAGGTCGGCGACGACAGCCTGGGCGGCGGGGTCGACGGTGTGGTCGAGAATGCTGTGCAGCCGTACCGGGTCCGCGGCCGCCTGTGCGCTCCACCGCAGCGCGCGCAGATCGCCGTCGTCGATGAGCACCGAGAGCCCCAGCTCAGCAGCCAGCTCGTCGACCAGTTCCTGCAAGGGATCGGTGACCACGACCGCATCGTAGGGCCTGATTTCGACACCTGTAGCAATCCCGCCGGAACTGTTGCGGCTCGCCGCCGATGCCCTCCCACGCGGCTCGCCCTAGCGTCGTGGCGACACCGCAACGACGCCGACCTCACTCCAGCAGGGGCAGCATGACCAGTCAGCTCGACGTGTTCCGATCCCTGCACCACGTCTGCATCGTGGTGCATGACCTCGAGAGGTCGAGCGCCTACTACGAGTCGATCGGCATCGGTCCATGGCACGATTACCCGCCACTCGAGCCCTACCTGCACGATCTGCGCGGGCCCGATCCCGAGGCGTTCCTGCAGTTGCGCTTCCGCTACGCCGAGCTGCACAACGCGCAGTTGCAGCTGTGCCAGCCCGGCCCGCAGGACACGGCGCAGCGCCGGTTCCTGGACACCAACGGCGAGGGCGTCTACCACCTCGGCTTCGAGGTCGACGACTGTGACCGCGCCGAGCAGGACGCGGTCGCGGCCGGATTGCGCGTGAAGAGCCACGGCCGGCGCGAGGACGGTTCGGGTTTCACCTATTTCGACACGTCGGCCGACGGCGCCGGTGTCGTCCTCGAGGTTCGCGCAACTCAGGGAGGCGGCAATGCCCGACACTGACGTCCTGGTGGTGGGGGCCGGCGTGGTCGGTGCCAGCGCCGCTCATCACCTCACCGAACGCGGCCTGCGCGTGGTCCTGGTCGACCGGTTTCCCGGCCCGGCCGAGGGCAGCACCGGCCGCTCCTTCGCCTCCATCCGCGCGCAGTGGACCGACGAGCTCAACATCGGCATGTCCTGGCAGAGCATCCGCGACTTCCGCGACTTCCACACTCGCTACGGCGTGGACGTCGGGTACCGCCCCACCGGGTACCTGCTGCTTGTGCGCGACGAGCACTGGGCGCCGCATCTGGACGCAGTCGAGCTGCAGCGCGCGCAGGGCGTACCGGTCGACGTGCTCGATGTCGCGGCGGCGCAGGCGATCACCCCGTTCGCGCCCGACGGCATCGCGGGCGCGACGTGGGGACCCGCCGACGGCGTGGTCGACCCGCACCTGTCGACCGCCGCCTTCCTCGGGCTCGCGCGCGACGGCGGGGCCGACGTCCGCTTCTCGGCCCCGGTCACCGCGGTCGAACCAGCCGGGGACGGATGGCGGGTCACCGCGGGCGGCGCAGCCGTCACGGCGCGTCACCTCGTGAACGCCGCGGGCGGCTGGGCGGGAGAGCTCGCCGCACTGGCCGGGCTGTCGGTTCCGGTCGTCCACTCGCGCCGCAACATCTACGCGTCCGCAGCCAGGGCCCTGCACGCCCCGCTGCCCATGAGCATCGACGTGACGAGCGGCATCTACGTCCGCAGCGAGGGCCCGCGCCTGCTGTTCGGCGGAGCCAATCCCGCCGAGGTCGACGGCTATCGCACCGACGTCGACTGGCAGTGGATGGAGACGTTGCTCGCGCGCGCGGTCGAGCGGTTCCCCTGGCTGGGCGACCTCCCCCTGGACCGATCCGCGTGCTGGGCCGGGACGTATGAGAACAGCCCCGACCACCACGGCATCCTCGGTGCCGATCCGAGCGCGCCGTCCTGGGTCAATGCCTGCGGCTTCTCCGGTCACGGCCTCATGCAGGCCCCGCAGATCGGCCGACTCGTCGCGGAGGAGATCGTGGACGGGCGCGCCCACAGCCACGACATCACCCCGCTGCGCCTGGACCGGTTCGCCGCTACCGCCGGCCGCAGCCCGCTAGATCTCGTGTTCTGATGGGCACGCACCGGAAGGACGGCTGATGTACCCCACCCTGCGCACCGACGCCGTGCGAGCGGCCTGGATCGAGGAGACCGCGACCGCGCTCGCTGCCTTCGGCGACGAGCACCGTAAGCAGCTGGACGCGGCAAACCGGGCCGCCGACTTCCCCCGGGATCTCTACGCGGAGATGGGACGCCTCGGCTATCTCGGCCCGCTCGTTCCGTCCGAATACGGCGGTCTCGGCGGCGGCGTACCGGAGTACGTCGTGATCAGCGAGGAGGTCGGCAGGCACGGACTCGTGTCCGGGCAGATTGCCGCCCAGGGCCAACGGTGGCTGCTCGACTGGGGGACCGAGGAACACAAGCAGCAGTGGTTGCGTGGCATCGCGACCGGCGATCTGGTGTTCTCGGAGTCGATCAGCGAGAAGAACGCGGGCTCGTCGTTCAAGGCGATGAAGTCGACGGCCGTGCGGGACGGGTCGGACTGGATCCTCACCGGCAACAAGACGCACGTGAACCTCGGCGCCGACTGCGACGTGACGATCTGGTACGCGATGGCCGAGGAGGGGCTGACCAGTTTCCTCGTCGACATGACGCTGCCCGGGATCACGACGGCGGTCACCGACGCGATCGGGTTGCGCCTGATCCGCACCGCGGATGTCGACTTCGACGAGGTGCGCGTGCCGGCGGGCGCCCTGCTCGGCGCGCCCGGCGCCGGCCTGCAGACATTCCTGTCGACATTCAACATCAGCCGGCTGGGCAACGCGTCCGAGCTCATCGGCCTCGGGCGGCGGGCGCTCGAACTCGGCCTGCGCTACGCATCCGGGCGCGAGGTGGGCGCCAATGTGGTGACCGACTTCCAGGGCATCCAGTGGCTGGTTGCCGACGCATGGTGTTCGGTGCAAGCTGCCTCGCTCGCCCGTGATCACGCCGCGCTCGCGCACGTCCGTGGCGAGGACATCGCGCTCGAGACGAGCGTGGCCAAGCAGCTCGCGATCGGTGCCGCCGAGCAGGCGAGCGGGGTGTCCTACAGCCTGGTCGGCGGCCACGGGCTGTACTTCGACGAGCCGTACACCGACATCGTCAACGACATCAAGGTGCTCAAGGTCGCCGGGGGATCGGCGGAGATCCTGCGCAACTACGTGGCGCGCCGGGTGCTGGGCGACACCGGCCACGAAGGGCTGGCATGAGCGAGGCTTGCCGAGCGAACCGATGGCATCGCGGCTCCGCATGCCCGCCCGCAGCGAAGCGAGGACGGGCATGAGCGAGGCAGGCGTGAGCGACGCTCGGGCGGGCACGCTGCTCGGCGCGTTTCTGGGCAATGCCGAGCGACGGCCGACGCTTCGGCTCGGCTGCGTAGAGGATCAGTTGACGCTCCCGGAGGCGCTGGGGTTCGCGGCGCAACGGGCGCGCGACCTGTTGGATTCCGGGCTGCGACCCGGACAGCGGATCGCAGTCGTCGCGAACTCCTCGACCGACTATCTGCTCACCTGGCTCGCCGCACTCCTGGCCGGGACGCCGGTGGCGCTGGTCAACCCGACCTACCCACCGGACCTGCTCGAGCGGATGCTGCACCCGCTCGCCCCGGCACTCGTGCTCGACGACGACGCCGTCGCTGCGGCTCGCGTCGCAGGGGCCGCGCCGGTGGTCGGCCTGCCGGGGCTGCAGGGCCGCCCCGGCGATGTCGTGTCGTTCATGCACACCTCGGGGACGACCGGGCTACCGAAGTTCTGCGCGCAGACCAACGCCTACTTCCTGCGTCTGGCGAGGGCGATGGGCGCTGCCCTGGAGCTGAGCCCGGCGGACCGCGTCCTCGCGCCCCTGCCGTTGTTCCACATCAACCCGATGGGCTACGGCATCATCGGCGCGCTCGTCGCGGGCGCCGACGCGCTCACCGTGCCGCGGTTCTCGGCGGGCGGTTTCTGGCCCACCGTCGTCGGCCACGGCGTCAGCGTCCTCGTGCTGCACGCACCACCGGTCGCGATCCTGAAGAAGGCCACGTCGAGCGCCGACTCGCACGGCCACCAGGTGCGCACGATGTTCTATGCCGACCGCGATTTCCGGCAGCGCTTCGGCGTCCCGGCCGCGGTTTCCGGCTACGGATCCACCGAGGCCGCGGGCGTGAGTCATCTGAGGCAATGGTCGGCGGGCGACGACCTGCCCGACGACGCCAGCCGGCACGGCGGCCCGGCGCGCGCGGACATCGACTGGCGCCTCGATGCCGACGGCGGCATCCACGTCCGCGAGCGCGAGCCGCACACCCTGTTCGCCGGCTATGTCACCGAGTCCGGCACCGACCCGGCTCGCGATGCGGACGGCTGGTTCGACACCGGTGACCTCGGTCGCTACGACGCCGACCACGGGCTGGTCTTTGTCGAGCGGGCTGCCGAATCGATCCGGGTCAAGGGCGAGTTCGTACCCATCCCGTTCGTCGAGAACCGCCTCGCACAGGTTTCCGGCATCGACGATCTGGCGATCTGGAAGCGGCCTGGACAGCTCGTCGACGACGAGGTCGTGCTCTACGCTGTCGCCGATCCGGTGCCCGATCGCGAGCTCTCGGCGGCCGCCCGCGATCTGCCCGCCTTCATGCGGCCCGTGGCGGTGGCCCAGGTGGCAGCGATCCCGCGCGACGCCGCGGCCGGCAAGGTGCAGCGCCGGCTGTTGCCCGATGTGGAGGTCGCCGCATGGCTGCCGTTGACCTGACCCTGCCGGACTGGGCGTCCGGGATGACCGACCTGCACGTGCACGCCGCGCCGAGCCTGCTGCCTCGCCACGGCGACGATCGCGCGACCGTGGCGGCCGAGCGCGAGCAGGGTTTCGCCACCGTCGTTCTCAAGGCCCATGAGGGCAGTACGGCCGAACGCGCCGCGATCGCCGGACCCGGTGTCCACGGCGGGGTCGTGCTGAACAGTCCGGCCGGCGGCGCGAATCCCGACGCTGTCGAGGTTTCGGCACGCCTCGGTGGACGAGTGGTGTGGCTGCCGACCGTCTCCGCGCGTACGCACAAGGCCGGTGCGTCGTCGCCGGAGCTGTCGGTGCACCGCGGGTTCGAGCTGCGGCCGGTGGACGTCGTCGACGACGGGGTACTCCGGCCGGAGTGGCACGACGTACTGGACGCCGTCGCCGCGCACGATCTGGTGCTCGCGAGCGGGCACCTCTCTGCCGCCGAGGCGGTCGTGGTGTTCGCCGAGGCGCGCCGGCGGGGCGTGCGGCGGGTGATGATGAACCACCCGAAGATGGCGTTCCTGCACTGGGCGGATTCGATCGCGGACGAGCTGCGGGCGCTCGATGTGCACCTCGAACTGGGGATCCTGCCCGACCTGCTGGGCGGGCCGGAGAACTCGAGCCTGACGCTGCTCGACGTGTACCCGGCCGAGCTGCTGGTGTTCGGCGGCGACCTGGGGCACGCGGAGCACGAGACCCCCGCGCAGATCGTCGCGAGCTGGCTGCACGATCTCGAGCGGCGCGCGGGTGCGCGCACGGCTGCGACGATCATGAGCACCACGTCGCAGAACCTGTTGCTGCCATGACCACGATCGCGTTGCTGCCCGGCGACGGCATCGGCGCCGAGATCCTCGACGGCCCGGTCGAGTACCTGCGCCGGTTGCAGGGCGGCGGCGTCCCGCTCACGCTGACCGGTCCCTGGCCCTACGGCACGACCGGCTGGCAGCAGAGCGGATCGATCCTGCCGCCGCAGACGGTGCAGGCGTGCCGCGACGCCGACGTCATCCTCTCCGGCGCCGTCGGGTCGCACCCGGGCGTGACGTCTGCCGAATGCCCCAATCCCGAGGCCGCGCTGATTACGTTGCGGCACCTGTTCGACCTGCGGGTGAGTGTCCGCACCGTCTGGTTCGGTGACGACCACGACGTGATCGTCGTCCGCAACATGACCGACGGAGCGTACGGCGGACCCGAGCGCAGGCGCGAGAGCGACGGGCAGACGCCCGCCGAGGACCTGATCGTGCTCGATCCCGCAAGGGTGGACGAGGTGCTCTCCATCGGCGCAGACCACGCGCAGCGCCATCCCGGGCGGCGCGTCATCAGCGTGGACAAGGCGAGCGTGTTCGCGACGTCGCGGCTGTGGCGCCGAGCAGCCGCGCGCGTGCTTCCTCACCGCGGCATCGCCTACGACAACGTCAACGTCGACCGTGCCGCTTACGAGCTGGTGAAGTACCCCGAACTGCCCGCGGTCGTAATCACGGAGGGAATCTTTGGCGACATCCTTTCCGACGTCCTGTGCGCCCGCGCCGGGTCACCGGCCCTCTGCGGGTCAGCGACCATCAACCCCAACCGCGCCTTCGGCAGCGGCGCCACCGCACTGTTCGAACCCGCGCACGGCTCGTCCCCGCATCGCACCGGCAGCCGACGCTCAAACCCGACCGGCGCCTGGTTGGCACTCGCCGACCTGCTCGAATGGTGTCCGGATCTCGCACCGCTCGCTCTCGCGGCGCAGGTGCGTGGCGCGCTGGCAGCAGCGGTCGAGGAGGGGCCGGCTACCTACGACCTCGCCGCACCTGACGCCGACGCGGTGTCCGACCTCGATCAGTTCAACGACCGCGTGCTGAAGCGGCTCGGCGGGTCCTTGGGACGTGCCGGTGCACCCGGCTCGTTCCTCGCCACAGATGCGGCAGACTGACGTGATGTCGATCGTGGCACTGGGGTTCGTGATTCATCATCGGCTACCCGGGTTTTCAGTGGACGATCTGCCATGCACCGGGTCATCGCCTTACGCGGCGCATAGCCCGCACCGCGCTCACCAGTCGGGCTGGCCCCAGCCCGGGCCACGACTGATAGCGTCCACGGACCGACACACGGACAATGGGAGCACGCGTGCGCCGCAGGGTAAATCCGCTCGAGGAATACTTCCGCCAGAACGACAAGCGGCTGATCCACAAATGGATGCACTACTTCGAGATCTATCACCGCCACTTCGACCGCTTCCGCGGACAATCCATCACCGTGGTCGAGTTCGGGGTCTCCCAGGGCGGCTCGCTGCAAATGTGGCGCAACTACTTCGGCCGCCGCGCCCGCATCTACGGCATCGACATCGACCCGAACTGCAAGCAGTTCGAAGATCGCCGGACGAAGATCTTCATCGGCGACCAGGAGGACCGCGATTTTCTGAGCGAGATCGCCGAGAAGATCGGCCCGGTCGATGTCCTCATCGAGGACGGCGGCCACACCATGGGTCAGCAGATCGCCACCTTCGAGGTGTTCTACCCGCAGATCACGACTGATGGCGTGTTCCTCATCGAGGACCTGCACACCAGCTACTGGCCCAAGTATGGCGGTGGTTATCTCAGGCCGGGCACGTTCTGGGAGTACGCCAAGGGGCTCACCGGCCAGCTCAACGCGTGGCACTCGCGCGACAAGGCATTGCAGGTCGACGAGTTCACACGCACCACGAAGTCGATCCACTTCTACGACAGCATCATCGTTTTCGAGAAGGGCAAGATCGTCAAGCCGCACGCGGAGCGAACCGGTCATCGCAGCCATTGACCGCAGATTGAGCTCAACAATACGAGAGCGAAGCCGCTCGTATTATTGAGTACGCTCGTTCGGCTGCCGTTGCGATGACCCCGCGGCAGCGACGCTGCGGTTCCCATCCCGCGCCCGGCGGGTGCCCGCGGCGTCTGTCCCCGGCACCTGAGGGTTGTCCGGACCCGCCTGTGCCCGCAAGATGGGCGCACGCCGGCGCGGCCGCCACGGTCGGTACAACGAGTCGTTGGCGGAAGGACGGTCATGATCGATCCGGACGGTGGGATGGCGACGCAGCGCGCGGACATGGTAGACCGTCTGCGCCGCGGCGGGATCACCGACGCACGGGTGCTCGAGGCGATGGCCACTGTACCGCGGGAGCGGTTCGTGCCGGCCGAATACGCCGCCCAGGCGTACGAGGAGCATCCGCTACCCCTCGGTGCCGGCCAGACGATCTCCGTCCCGCAGATCGTGGCCATGATGGCTGCTTCGCTCGAGCTCGGCGTCGACGACCAGGTCCTGGAAGTCGGCGCCGGGGCCGGTTACGCCGCGGCTGTGCTGTCCCGGTGCGCGGGTCGGGTGATCACTATCGAGCGACATCGAATTCTGGCCGACCGCGCCCGAGCGGTGCTCGCGGATCTGGGCTATCACAACGTGGAGGTCCGCGACGGCGACGGGTCGTTGGGCGCCGCTGACCGAGCGCCCTTCGACGGCATCTCGGTCGCTGCGATGGCCGACGACCTGCCACCCGCGCTGGTCGCCCAGCTCGCCCCACACGGCCGGATGATCTGCCCAGTCGGCCACAACCGCACTGGGCGGCTCGTCCTACTGCACCGCGGTCAGCGACAGGTGCTACTCCCGGTCGCGTTCGTCCCACTCGTCACCAGCACCGATCCGGACTGAACACCCGGCATCGGCCACAGTCGAGCCGGCATCGCCGTGGAGCGGCGTACCGAGCAGCCCGATCGGCGCCGACTCACGCAGACCCGGGACCGTTGTAGCGGGTGCCGCCATACTCGCGACATGGCATACGACGAGGAGCTTGCGAACCGAATCCGGGAGCTCGTCCAGGATGAAGACGGCCTGACCGAGAAGCGGATGTTCGGCGGCCTCGCCTTCCTGATCAACGGCAACATGGCAGTGAGCGCGAGCAGCCAGGGCGGATTGTTGCTCCGGGTAGATCCAGCGCAGACAGAGTCGCTCGTCGTCGATCCGCACGCCCGGCGCTTCGAGATGCGAGGCCGCGAGATGAACGGCTGGCTGCGCATAGACGCCGATGGGCTCGACACCGAGGACGCGTTCGAGGGATGGGTGCGCCACGGCCTCGGCTACGCCCGATCCCTACCTCCCAAATGACACCGAGTGCCTTCCGCGCTCGTTCTGGACGGTCAAGGAACTGGGCTCAACTGAGTGGCCGGCCAGGCGATGCGGCTGGGAATGCGGTGCGCCGCGTTCGAGTGCGAGTGCGATGGCGTGACCGGCGTTGTCGATGTGGGCCGTGCAGACGGTGCATTCCACCTTCGGTACGAGGGCTTGGCGTTGTGGACGCCGCCGGGCCGAGACGTCCGTGGTTGACACATCCGGTCTTCGCTCGGCACGGCTCCTTGAACCGGAGTGATCGGACAGCTCCTTTCGCCCGACGTTGTTGCATTGCCTGCCTCGCGCGCTAGATTTCGACGATGGCCGAGAATCTGCCAACCGTCGGCCGCGAATCGATGCGTCGAGAGATCGCCGCACGGATGGCAGATGCGGCATTCGACTGGCTCGACACGCTCGATGGTGAGCAGCGCCGGGTCGCCACCGGCACCGTCCCGGCAGACGACGCGTCGGATGCAGAGCGCCGCCGGTGGTTCTACACGCCCACCGACCACGGTGGCCTGACAGTCCACGAGCAGCGACCGGCACAACAACGCGCGGCGATGCGGCTCGTCTCGACCGGGCTGTCGACTGCCGGCTTCGTCACCGTCGCCACGATCATGGGTCTGGAGAACGTCCTCGACCAGATCGAAGGATTTGTGACACGTTTCGACCGCGAACGCGGTCGCGACCCAGGCCTGTATTACCTGCGCGTCTTCGGCGAACCCGGCGGAGCGCAACCGTGGGGATGGCGATTCGGCGGCCACCACGTCTCGCTGAACAACCTTGTCGTGAACGGTGAGGTAGCTGCCACCACACCGTGCTTCATGGGCGCCGACCCTGCGATGTCGCCGCTACTCGGCGGCGCGCTGAACCGGCCGCTCGCGCGAGTGGAGGACGTGGCGCGTGAATTGGTCCGCTCGCTTCCCTCGGACCTCGCTGCCCGGGCCGTCCTGCTTCCCAAAGCACCGTCGGACTTCGTCACGGCCAACCGCACCACGGTGTCCGACGGCGATCGCGTGATTCCGCTGACCGCCATCTGGCGCGACGACCGCTTCCCCGACCCGGTCGAGCAGGCAAAGCTGCAGGCCCTCAGCGACGCCATCGACGACGCTGCCGGATTCGACGATGCAGATCACCGCGCGCTCGAATACACCGTCGAACCGAGCGGCCTACCCGCTGCGGCCATGGACAGCGGCCAGCGTGAACTGCTCCGAGCGCTGCTCGCGACCTACTTCGACCGCGTCCCGGAAGGCGTGTCACCGCTGAACAACTACACCGACACCGCGCTCGATGCCGTCCACTTCGCTTGGGCCGGGCCGAAGAACCCCGGCGCGCCGCACTACTACCGTCTGCAAGGACCGCGGCTGCTCATCGAATGGGACAACACTCAACGGGGCGCCAACCACGCGCACTCCATCTGGCGCAATCCGCATGCCGACTTCGGACTCGACGCCCTCGCCAGGCATCGTGCAGCCTGGCACCGCGAGACAGTGCCGTAGCCGTCGACTTGGCTCGCCCAAGCAGTTGGAGCGCGTATGCGAAGCTTCGCTGGGTTTACCGGAACTGCTGAATTGCGGATACGCAATTGAGCAATGACGACGGTGCCGGGCGAGCCAATATTGGGTCGTACTCCGCTACGGCGATGTCGAGCGAACCAGCGAACAGCGTCGCCACGACCCTGGTTGTCGACCGCGCGGCCCCGCTGCGTGTCATCGCCTCCAGCCCGACCTGCTCGTCATCTAGGAGGACATGTGGAACCTCGGCAAGCCGTTCGAACAGCAGTGCGCGGGCTTCACGATCAATGATCCGACGTCAAGACGCGGCCGCGGCCGGGAGAGGCAGTCAGCGGGGTGCGGTTCAGTGCAGGCCACGGAGGCGGGCCACGACGGAGCTCTTCACGGCGTCAGTGACAGCAGCGTTGATTTGCCGGGTGAGTTCGTCGGGGTCGTTCAGGTTGGCGAGTAGCGTGCGCAGGTCGAGGTCGTTGATGGCGCGCCGCAGCACGTCATCGGTCTTGAGAGCGCCGTTGATCACCGAGTCCGGAAGCGCGCGGACGGCGATCTTGATGAAGCCGTTCAGGTCCGCGTTGTCGAGTGCCTCGTCAGTGAGCTCGGACGCGGGCGGCAGGGTGCCGTCGGCCTTCATGCGGTCCACCGCCTTCAGTAGGCCTGCCCGAAGCGCAGCTATCTGAGCCCCCGTTGGCGTGCCCGACCGGGCGAGCTCGAGCGTCAGCGCTTCGCGCGTCATGCCGAGATGGCAGGCGGCGCCGTCCAATCCGAGCAACACCAGTCGTTCGCCGAGTCCCTCGATGCCGGTCGATACGGACGTGACGGTCCGCTGGACACACGGCTGGGCCAGCCGAGCTGGGGCGAAGTCGCCGCCGCCGTTGGCGATCTGCACACCGAGGACTCCGCTCACCAGGGCTGCGGCGATGACCGGCAGCGCCACCGCGCGTAGCTTCCTGCCGGGCGTCATGTGACCACCCGCCGGCGTAGCGGGATCAGTGGGACCAGCGCGAATAGCGCCAGCCCGGATGCGATGAGAAACGAGTCCCGGAACGCTCGGGTGGCTGCTCGCTCCAGCTGGCCGTTCAGGTCGCGCTCGAGTTTCTTGGCAGCGGGACGCTCCTCGGCGGCCAGCTGCAGCCCGGCGAAGGCCGGGTGCAGGTCGGGCACCCTGCCGCGCTCTGCCGTCAGCTGATCGCCCAGACCCTGGGCGAGCGCGATCTTGTCCTGGGTCTGTAGCGGGGCATCGAGCACGAGCGTCGTGATGGCCTCCTGTGCCGGCCCCCGGGCGTCGCGCAGATCGGCGGTGAACACAGGGGTCAAGATTGCCAGTCCGAGCACCACCCCGGCATGTCGCGCACCGATCGCCCATCCGCCATGCATCGCGCGCGGCAACCGGTTGCGCAAGGCGTCGACGGTCAGCCGGTCCACCGTCAGTCCGAGCCCGAGCCCGATGAGTGCCTGCGGCGCGATCGTCCAGGCGAGGTGCGCCGAGGGCGGTAGTGCCAGCCCGGCCAGCCCGCCGGCGATGAGCACGCAGCCCGCCGCTGTCTCCCCGCGTGGCCCGGCACGGGCCAGCCGGGCCAGGGGTGTCGCGACGAACGCCGCGACCGGCACGACCGAGACAGTAAGCGCGGCGGTGGCAGGCGAGCGGCCCCAACCCTCAACCAACAGCAACACCAGAAGGAACAGCGCGGCGGTCAGCGCCGCCGAGAGCAGGACCAGCGCGACGTTCGGCGCCACGGCCGGGCGATGCACCTCGGCTCGGTGGACCGCGCTGTTGCGAGCTGTGAGCGCAGCCGGGACGGCGAGCACCGCAACCGGCACCTGCACGACGAAGATGGCCTGCCAGGAGATGGCTTCGGTGAGCAGCCCGCCGACGACAGGTCCGGCCGCAGTGCCGACCACCCCGGCCGTGATCCAGCGGGCAACTCCGCGCCGCTCGTCGGTCGCCGCAACCAGCAGCTCCAGGCAGCCGACCAACGCAAACGCGCCGCCGAGCGCCTGCACGCAGCGCGCCGCGATGAGCACCTGCATCGACCCGGCCAACGCACAGGCCACCGACGCCCCGGCGAACAACGCGATGCCCGCCGCGCATAGCGGCGCCGGGACCCGGCGTACGCAGGCCCAGGCAGCGGGGACAACCGCCAGCGCGAGCACGAGATTGAACGCGATCAGCACCCACGCCACCTGCGGGACGGTTCCGCCGAGACGCCGCAGGATCTCGGGCAGCGCCAGTGTCACGATCGCCGAGTCAGCGAGGACGAACCCTACGGTCAGCGCGAGCAAAGGAACTGCCGCGCGATGCACACGGACAGTCTTACCCGGACGGCCGAATCGATATCCATCGGGGCTCGCTCCGCCCGTCGGGGTGTGTGCAGGTCTCGGCGATCTACGGCAGGACCCATGCCGCGTCACATCCACGTAAGAGTTCGCTGCAGCCCAGCCCGCATCCGCCAGGTTCGAGCTGGTGGTTTCGCTTGAGGGGCTTTACAACGCTGGTTCCTCACGTACGCCTTTCTGTCTCGCTGGCCAGGCCCAGGCCGTCTGGCAGTACCGACCTATCCCGTCGTTGTCAGGCTGCTTCCCACCCTCTCCGGCGTCTCCCGGATCAGGCTGCCCCCAGCTTCAACCGGGCTGCTGCGACAGCCCGGCGGTGAAGGTCTCTCACCCCCACTCGAATCCACAGCGCCTCGTGGCGCACCTCATCGACGAACCACCGATCGCCTGCAGCGTGCCGGGCCGGACGGGCGGCGTCGATGAACACCGGCGTGAACGTCTGCACCCACCGGTAGATCGTGACGTGATCGACCTCGATGCCGCGCTCGGCGAGCAGCTCCTCCACATCGCGGTAGGACAGGCCGTAGCGCAGGTACCAGCGCACCGCGATCGCGATCACCTCACGCGGGAATCGGTAACCGACTGGAGAGGAGGTCAACCTCGAGCTGATCATCCGACCATTGTCACGACCTGCAGGCTCGCCCAACGCAATAGTGCCCGCAGCACCAACGGCATCAACTCGGCAAGGCACCTCAACCCTCGATAGACAAGCCGTCCAAGCATCGGAAGATCATCTCAGAGGCCTCCGACAGCGGCAGATGAGTATTCGGCACCAGGGAAATGCGACGCACCGGTATTAGAAACCTCACAACTTGAGAATGATCGTCGCGGGGCTTGGCGCGTGGGTGGATGGTGCTGGCTACTCGTCCAGCAATCCGGACCGCTCGGCGACGGTGGCGGCTTGCACGCGAGTCGCGACGTCGAGCTTGCGCAGGATGTTGCTCACGTGCGTGCTCGCGGTCCGCGGGCTGATGAACAGTGCTGTCGCAATCTGTGGGTTGGTCTTGCCTCTACCGAGTAGTCCCAGCACAGCCCGCTCCCGCTCGGTTAATCCGAATGCCGAGACGTGGACGGGCTGATCGACGGGGGCCGGCACGTCGGGTTGGGATAGTTCGATCCGCGCCCGGCGCGCGAGAACGCCGATCGCGTTCGACAGCGGGACGTGTTGAACGGCCTGCGCGGCCGCGGTCCGCAGCAACAGCGCGGCTGCCGATCTATTTCGCGAGCTCGCCAACAGCACCTGGGCATGCCGCCACCGCGCATAAGCGGCTCGATGCGGGCGGGACAAAGCGTCCCAGGCCACGGCCGCCTCCGGCCACGCGGGGGCATCGGATGCCCCACGCAGGCGGCCGGACTCTGCCTGCCAGGACAGGAAGAAGGCGTGCGCGTCGGCTGGAACACGACGCTCTGCGAACGGATCCGACTTCGCGCCAGCAAGCAACCGCGCCAACTGGTCGCCGCCGTGCACGGCGTTCCGAAGCTCCGCGGTGTCGCCCGTCGCCCGGGCGCGCTCGGCGTCATCGGCACAGGCTCGCAGAGCCAACACCAGCAACGACCCTCCAAACGTCGATGCGTCGCTGCGACACAACTGCTCGAGCACGAAGAAGGCTTCTGGAAGCACTCGGCCGGCACGACCAAGCCACAGATCGAGTTCGATCCGTCTGACCGCACGGAGCCCGCGCATGTCCGATTCGTCCTCGGCCGAGGGTTGCAGCTGATCTATGTCCCAAAACGCCGCCGCAGCCGCCAGTCGCCCCCGGCACATGTCGAGGGTGGCGCGCTCGACATAAAGCCAACGCGTGTCTTGGGTCGGGTTGCGGTCGGTGACCGGATCAATAATTGTGGTGGCCCGGTCGATGTCGCCGCGTTCCGTCAAGGCCACGCACGCCACACATCGCAGCGCGTTCACTGCCCACCAATCGGAAAGGCCATGCTCCTCTGCGCGCAGGATCGCCGGCAGACTCACCTGGACGGAACGATCCAGCGCGCCGAGAGTCCGCAACGCATCGGCGTAGTCGAGGGTCACTAGCACTTCGATCGGGGGATCCTCCGGCTCGACGTGGAGTTGCACTGCACTCTCAAGTTCTGTCAGAACTTCGTCATTGCCCTCAGATACCGCCAACCACGCCAGTTCTGCACGCAGCAGCTTCTCCTGCGCGCGGTTTCCGATCTGCCGTGCGACCTCAAGTGCCGATGCCAGGACTGGGCGTTGCAATGACAACTTGTGCTGGAGGTTCAGAAGACCTGCGTATTGGCGTAGCGCGGTGAGGTACTCCAGGCTTGGGGGAAGCGCCTCGCCGAGCTTGATCGCCATGCCGAGGGCGTCCATGCCGGCTTGCACGGATGCCTTACCGCGAGTCGGTCCAACCGCGCGGTACAGCCGCAAGGCGGTTTCCCGGCTAGCCGTCACTGCAAACCGGGTCATCGCCTCCTCGGCCAGCCCACCGCCGACTACGTCACCGGCATATTCGGCAGAAGTCTGTGCTCGGAGATACGTCTCCACCAAGTCGAGGCCGTGTACGGATCCTGTGTCGGGAGCGTCATTCCACAGTGCGAGGGCCCGTTGCCACTGTGCGAGTGCCTCGTTCCAGGCGTACACCGCCTCGGCGTGCTGCGCGGCGATGAGGCGCCAGCGAAGCTCCTTGCCTGGACGCTTCGCGCCGTCGAGCTGTTCGGCGATCTGCGCCGCCATCGTGGTATCGCCCCAACTCTCCATCAGCTCGGCGACGCGTCCGTGCATCTCGAGCCGTTCGTCAGCTAACAACTCACTGCCCACTGCCTCGCCCAGCAGCGCGTGTCGCAATTGGTAGCGGCCTGCGCTGTCCGGCTGGCGCAACAACCGCGCGGAAAGCAGATCTCGCAGGGCCTCTCGCACCTTCTCACCAGGACTTCCACTCACGACGGCCAAGTCCTGTTCCCGAAGCGGCCGAGCGGCTATCGCCAGCGCGACAATGACCTCCCGCGCTGCACCGGTCAACCGAGCCGTCCGGGACAGCAACAGCGATCTAAGACCGGCCGGAATTGCGCCGCGGCCACCTGCGTCCTCATCATCGGCGCGGGCGGACGTAACCAGCTGTTCGGTGAAAAAGGCGTTGCCTTCGGAGCGTTCGAACATGACATCGACGAACTGCTCCAGCGGCCGCTGCCCGAGAAGCAACGCGATCTGCTCCGCCGTCTCGGCCCTCGTCAGCGGCGCGAGGTCCAACCGCGCAATGTGAGCATTGCGCTGCAACCGCTCGAGCCATTCGATCAGCTTCTGACTCGGCGCCTCCTCGCTGCGGCAGGTCAGCACAACCCCGAAGCCGGGCGCCCGGCCCGGAGCGAGCAGGTAGTCCAGAAACTCCAACGTCGTCGCGTCGGCCCAGTGCACGTCCTCGATCACCATCGCGACGCGCCGTGTCCGCGCCAGCTCCGCCAACAGTCGTCGCAGCGCATCAAACAGCTGTTGGCGCCCCCACTCGCCGTCCGACGCCGCAGATCGTGGCCGCTCCCCAGCGTCGTCGAGCTCGGGCATCAGCAGACCAACCTCGGCCCGCACGTACCGGGGAGACTCGCTCAGCACCGATTCGACGAGCCGGCCTTCGTCGACCTGACCGAGCTGGCGTAGCACGTCCGACACCGGCAGGAACGGCAACGCCGCAGAAGCCCAAACACACCAACCGCTCAACACGAGCACATGAGCATGTCCAGCGGCACCGGCCGCAGCCGAGACCAGCTGAGACTTGCCCACTCCAGCCTCGCCGACGACCAACATCGTCGCAGGGCCGGTCTCGCCGGTCATCACATTGACGACAGCAGCCAACTCGCTTCGGCGTCCCGCGAGCACCGATCCAGCCGCCATCACACCAGAGCACCAGCCGCTCCGCCCGCCGTCAAGCCTCACAGTCGCAACGACTTTAAGCGGAGGAGGAGAGGCGACCGTCGATCGGATTGGCTGGAGCGCCGACTTGACGAGCGACGCAACAATGTCGGTTCCCAGTCCTGCCGCCCAGCAAGCCGGAGTCGGACGGGTCGCCCACCCAGAAAGCCGCGCAGGCATCGTGCAGGCGCTGCGGGCAAGCGTGCTCAATAGCCGTCCCGGCGAGCCACGTGCGTGTCATCGAGCTGTCTCGCCGGGCAGTCGTGCCCGGCTGGTCCGGTCACGCGCCATCAATCGACAACGCTCGCGTTCCAACCCAGCTACGACGTAGGTGGCGTCAATCTACGTCGCTTCCCCGGGGTCAATCTGCCTGCTTGCCCGATGTGAGCCCCTCTCGTCCGGCCCGAACATGAGAGCCGTTTCGCACCGACCGGACCAGCGACCCACATGGGAGCAAGCGATGACCACGCAGCCGTATTTCACCGAGGCAAGGGCTAGTCAATGGCGCAACAACCGGGTGCTAGCACTCTGGCCGGGTCGCGGGCGCGATGCCAGGAGTGATTTTCGTCTCAGTTCACAACACTCGGGTCGAACCTCAGGGGGATTCACGGGCGTACGCGCCGCTTTTCTTGTCGCGGGGCTAGCCGTCGCAAGCCTAGTCACGAGCACACCGGCCACCGCTGCGCCGATCGACAAGGGACACTTCCACGACGTCTTCCCGTTCTCCTTCAACTGTGACGGCACCCCGGTCCAGGCCGACGTTGATGTGTCCGGCAACTTCGTGTTCAACCAGCGCGGGTCCAGCCCGTTCCCGTACTTCCGGGAGAGCGTGCGGGGCACGGTCGTGTACACCAACCTCGACACGGGGGGCACCTTCACCGTTGTCTTCACCGCCAACAGCCGGGACCACACGATCGTCGACAACGGTGATGGCACCATCACCATCACCAGCTTCGACTCCGGCGGTTCGCGCCTCTACGACCAGAACGGCCAGCTGGTGCTCAAGGACTCCGGCCAAACCCGGTTTGCAGTCGACGTGGACTACAACGGCACCCCGGGCAACCCCGACGACGACCAAGAGGTTCCCGGCTCGTTCCGAATCGTCCGCCCCTCCACCGGGACCAACGACACCCAAGGCCGCGACTTCTGCGCGGACCTGGTGCAGTTCACAACCTAGGCCAAGACGTAGCACGTAGGACGTGGCCTCGGCCTGGAGTTGAATGCTCCTCTTCGATGCCGGAGCGCCCACAGGCCGACGTCGAGCCCTCACGCGGGCGATTCCAAACGGAATGTTTGAGCGAAGCATCCTTCAGACGAGCGGATCTCGGCATGAGCGCGCTTCGCGCTCATCGGCTTGAGCGGATCGTTTGATGATCGAATCCACGTAGCCCGCTGGGCGCATACGGTCCGTTCTGCTTGCTTGTCCACGGCGTTAAGCCCGCGCCGAACGACGGTTCGGAGTGCGGGTTCGACGACTGATCGTGTGTGCAGCGTGGTCCTCTCGAGCAGCGCCCTCGTACTCAACTCGTGCAGTCGACGGCGACCGCGAGTGCGTCGCAGACCTGGCGCATCCGAGCATCGCTCAAGCGGCCGAGTCGGTCGACCAGTGTCGCCAAGGAGACGCTTTCGACCGAGTCCAGGTTGACCGCCGACCGTAGCGGTACTGGGTCATCGCCGGGTTCAAGAACGACCTCGCTAATCAGTCCCCGAATCGTCGTAGTACAAGGTGCGATCAGTGTTCGACGGTGGCGCGGGATCACCGCGTCACGCGACAGAACGACGACCGGACGCCGGCCGATCTCGGCTATCTCGCACCACCAGACCTCACCGCGCGCGGGGAGCGCGGTCACGACGCAGCGGCGGCTTGCCGAAACGATGCCAGGTCGCCCCACTCGTCCGGCTCGTCGAGCGGGTGCTCGTCGTATGCGGCGTAACTTGCATCCACCTCGGCGGCGCGGTGGCGGGCGAGCAGAGCCGCCAATGCCTCATCGACGAGGACGGCGTCCGAGACTCCCGAGCGTGCGCTGCGTGCATCGGCCAGAAGCGTCGAATCGACCGTCGTACTTATCCGTATGCGAGCCATGCCACTAGCATGCCACGTTGTGTTGTTCCGAAAGCAGCACGCAGCGACCGGGCCGGGCACCATCGTCCGAGCACGACCCCTACGTTCCGATCTGCGCGGCGCCTCGTCCGGCGCAACATGTGCGAGATCGACGGCTATTGGCGGGCTTCGCTGTCCCAGGTCGGGCATTCGTCGGCGGCGAGTCTGAACTTTTCGATCTTCTCAGTCGGGGTCTTGGGGAGTTGGTCGAGGAAGGTGATGTAGCGCGGCGCCAGGTGCCGCGGGGCGACGGTCCGATAGTGCGCGTACAACTCTGAGGCTGTGAGGTTTGCGCCTCTACGTAGGACGGCGAAGATCTTGACGTCTTCTTCGGTCAGTTCGCTCGGTATCCCGACTGCGGCGACCTCGACGACGTCCGGGTGTTCGAGTCCGGCGTTCTCGACCTCGTGGGCGGAGATATTCTCGCCGCGGCGGCGGATCGATTCGGTGGAGCGGCCGAGGAACGTGAGGGAGCCGTCGGGGTCGAGTCGTCCGCGATCGCCGGTGTGCACCCAACCGTCTACGTCGATGGCCTCGTCGGTGGCGTCGGGTATCCCGTGGTAGCCGTTCATGGTCAGTCCGGATTCTCGGCCGCGGACGAGGATCTCTTGCCCAGGTCCGATGCGGACCTCGTACTCGTCGATAACCCGGCCGCAGGTGCCGCGCCGTTGCGTTCCGTCGATCGGGTCGTAGACGGGGACGCCGGCATCGGTGAGTCCATAGACCTGGAACAGGGGGAACCCGAATCGCGACTCCCACGCGTCCTGCCAGTCGGGCATGGGCACTCCCCAAGCGAGGCGGACGCGGTGGTCGATATCGCTCGGCGACGCGGGTTGCTTCCAGAGCATGGTGAGGGTGGCGCCCATGAAGTTGATGACCGAGGCGTCGAAGCGTCGGACCTCGTCCCAGTACCGCGATGTGCTGAAGCGTTCGCCGAGCGCGGCCGTGGCGCCAATGGCAAGAGCGGCCACAACGGTCAGGGTGGCGGCGTCGATGTGGTTTAGGGGGAAGGGGCAGTAGAGGACGTCGTCGGCCTGCAGCGCGAATCGGCGCGCGTGGATCTCGCCCTGTCGCGCCAGGTATCGATGCGAGAGCTCGCACGCCTTCGAGGCACCGGTGGTGCCGGAGGTGAACAGCAGGGTCGCAACGTCGAGTTCGTCGGCGGCGTGGGGGCGTGTGTCGGCCGGTTCGCCGGCGATGAGGTCCTCGAGCCTGGACGCTGACGTGTCCGTGGGCGCACCGCGTACCAGGCTTGTGGCGCCGGGTGCGGCCGCGTTGACGGTGGCGGCAATGGGGCGCAGCAGATCGTGATCGGCGATGACCATCACGGGTGCAGCGATACGCAAGGCATGCTCCAGCTGACGGCCGACGAGGCCCGTGTTGAGCGGGATGTGCAACGCGCCCAGCCGGGCGAGGGCGAACCAGACGACAACCTGGTCGCCGCTGTTGCGCATGATCAGCACGACCGCGCTGCCCGGTCCGATACCCAGGCGGGCCAGGCCCGCGGCGATCGACCGCACCCGGTTCTGCGTCTCGCGGTAGGTCAGCTCGCCCTCGGCGGTCCGTAGGAAGCAATGTTCGGGCCGGGACGCCGCTGCTGCGGCCAGCATCGACGTGATCGTCATCGGACGGTGTGGAGGCCGAACAGATCCGCGGCATTGTCGTGGAACAGCGCCTGCAACGCGACATCGTGCAGACCGGACTCGCGCCACTCGAACAGGGCGCGCTTGGGCGCCATCATCGGCCAGTCGCTGCCGTAGAGCACCTGCCCGCGCAGGACGTTGGGCATCATCGCGAACAACGCGTCCCACCCCGTCCCGGGCCGGGCGACGTACTTGGGCGCCAGAGCACCGAACTCGAGGTAGACGGTGGGATGGCGCCGGGCCACCGCGGCGTACTCGGTGGCCCAGGGCCAGCCGGCGTGGCAGGCGACGAGTCGTAGATCGGGGAAGTCGCACGCCACCTGGTCGAGCAGCTCGGCCCGCTCGTGGCGCAACGGGTGCATCCGCGAGTAGGTGATGCCGGTGTGCACGCACACGATGAGGCCCAGCTCCTCGGCCCGGGCGTACATCGGGTACAGCGTGCGGGCGTCGATGTCGAGGCCGAAGAACGCCGGCTGCAGCGTAACGCCGAGCAACCCGGCCGCGCCGATGCGAGCGACCTGTCTCGCCATCTCGGTCGGGCGGCGTCCATCGACGTCGAGGCAACCGACACCGACGAACCGGTCGCTGTGCTCGGCGATAACGGCGAGCAGCGCTTCGTTGAGCGCCTCCCCGTCCTCACCCCCCTCGGACTCGGCGTGCATCACCGCCTGCGCGATCCCACTGCCGTCGAGGTCGCGCAGCAGTCGGTCGAGGGTGCCCTGGTTCATCTTGTCGGTGAGGTCCAGCACCTTGTCGTACTGCTCGATCTGGCGGCGCGGGGCCGCGTAGGTCGGGTTGGGTCGGCGGTCCTGGGGTAACCGGACGCGCGCGTCGATGATCGTCACGCCGACACCGCCACGCGCGGCTCGATGTCCAACATCCGGGCCTCGACCAGTCGTCCGGTCCAGGGTTCGGGACCGACAGCACCGACCAGGCGCGCAACGAGTTCGACGAAGCGCCGCTGGACGTCCTCGACGACCAGGCGCCCGCCGGGGCGGTACCAATGGGCGACGCCGTTGCACATCTCCAGCAACGCGAGCCGGGTGACGCCCGCATCGCCCATGCGGAAGGTGCCGGCCTGCGCGCCGCGGGTCAGCACCGAGGTGAACTGCGCCTCGTACTCGTCCCGTATGCCCGTTAACATTTTTCGCCGTTCCGGCGCCAGAGCGCGCATCTCCTGATCGGTCACGAGCGCCGTGCGCGGGTTCAGGGCCGAGATACCGACGTGCGAGGCGATCAACGCCGCCAGCTGCTCCAACGCAAGCGTGGAGGACGTCAACGCCGCCCGTCCGCACTCGAGTAACTCATCCAGGCAGATGCGGATGACTTCGGCAAGCAGTTCCTGCTTGCCGCCCGCGTAGTGGTACAGCGTCGCCGAGTTCACCCCGACCGCCGCGCCGAGCTCGCGGATCCCCGTCGCCTCGAACCCGCGACGGGAGAACAGGTCAACCGCAGCCCGTTGCACATTCAGGAGCGTCATGCTGTCAGTATCCAATCAATCGATCGATTGCTAATCGATTTGGACAACGCGGGCCTGGCGCGAAGGCAACACCATCACCTCAATAGAGCCTGCCGACGTGCTGGGTCTTCGGCCGTGCTTCAGGTGACTCTGGCGGTGCCTGCCCGTTCGTTCACCGGGTATTCGGCTGCCGGTCACCATCAAGTGTGCTTCGAGGTTCTAGGAATGAGTGGGGTGTGGCCGCGGGCCACCTGGAGGAGGAGTCATGCCGCATCGTTTCATTGCCGCCGCCGCTGGGTTGGGCATCGGTCTGCTCGGAGTGAGCGGGCTGCACTCGGCCAATGCGACGCCCAAGGCCGCCGCGCATGTGAGGCATGTGCTCCTGCTTTCGGTGGACGGCATGCATCAGAGCGATCTGGCGTACTACGTTTCGCGGCACCCGCACTCGGCCCTGGCCCGGCTGGTCGCGAGTGGCACCGAGTACACGAAGGCGGTGACGACGTTCCCGTCCGACTCCTTCCCCGGCATGATCGCGCAGCTGACCGGCGGCGGCGCGGGTGCCACCGGCGTGTACTACGACGACACCTACAACCACAGGCTGCTGCCGCCTTCGACGCTGGATTGCGCGACCGCGGCGCGGGGCACGGAGGTGGCGTGGACGGAGGCGGCGGACCGCTCGCAGAATCCGATCACGCTGGATGCGGGTCAGCAGATCGCCGACCCGGCATTGACCGGCCTGCCCAGCAACACCCTGGCGCAGACGCTCGCGAACGCCCCGGCCATCACCCAAGCGATCCTGACAATGACCCCGACGCCACAGTCGCTGCTCGACCCGGCAGCGCTGCCCACCAACCCCGCAACCTGCACGCCGCTGTATCCGCACCAGTACCTGCGGGTGAACACCGTCTTCCAGGTCGCCCGCGCGCACGGCCTGCGCACCGCATGGTCCGACAAGCACCCCGCGTATGAAATCTTGAACGGATCTACGGGCAACGGGATCCAGGACCTGTTCACCCCGGAGATCGACAGCGCCGCCGATTCCTCCGGCGATGACTGGACGAAGGACAACGCGCTCACTCAGGAGTACGACAGCGTCAAGGTTGCGGCGATCCTGAACGAGATTAACGGGCGTGACCACTCGGGCAGCCGCCGCCTCGGCACGCCGGCGGTCTTCGGGATGAATTTCCAAACCGTCTCCACGGCGGAGAAGCTCCCGACTTCCGACGGCAAGCTTGGCGGCTACAACCCCAATGGCACACCGGGCCCGCTGCTCTCACACGCATTCGGCTACATCGACACCCAACTCGGCAGGATGGAGTCCGCGATCGACAAGCGGGGGCTGGCGGGCAGCACCACAATCATCCTGTCCGCCAAGCACGGCCAGTCACCAGAGAACCGCGCAGCCCTACGCCGAGTCGACGACGGCGCCATCATCGATGCCATCAACGCGGCGTGGGCCGATAGCCATCCCGGCGCGAAACCGCTGGTCACCTTCTCCGTCGACGACGACGCCATGCTGATGTGGCTGTCCAATCGCAGCTTCGCCGCGCTGAGCTTCGCCAAGAACTACCTGCTCAGCCACTCCGCGCCGGCCAACAAGGACGGCGACCCCAAGGGCACCTTCTCCACCACGGTTACGTTCTCGGGCCTGATGACGGTCTAC
>JBBQZQ010000005.1:0-143140 GCA_038207565.1 Mycobacteriales bacterium | reverse complement strand
CGGCGAGCGCGGCTTCTTTCACCGCCTCGGCGAGCGTCGGGTGGGCGTGAATCGCCCGGGCGATGTCTTCGACACTCGACGCGAATTCCATCGCCAGTGCCGCTTCGGCGATCATGTCAGAGGCGCGCGAGGCGAGGATGTGCATTCCCAGCAGACGATCGGTCTTGGCATCGGCGATAACCTTCACCATGCCGTCCGTGTCGTCCATGGCCTTGGCCCGGCCGTTGGCGATCAGGGGGAATTTGCCCACGCGAATATCGTGGCCCTGGGCGCGGGCATCCTCCTCGGTCAGGCCGACCTGGGCGAGTTCGGGATGGGTGTAGACCACGCCGGGGATGGCGCGGTAGTTCACATGGCCGCCCTTGCCGGCCATCATTTCCACGGCCGCGACGCCCTCTTCCTCGGCCTTGTGGGCGAGCATGGCGCCGCCGATAACGTCACCGATGGCGTAGATGCCGGCGATATTCGTGGCGAAGTGTTCGTTGACCTTGATGAACCCGCGGGCATCGAGTTCGACGCCCGCTTCTGCCAGGCCCAGGCCGGTCGTGCTGGGTTTTCGGCCGGTGGCGACCAGGACTCGGTCGGCCTCCTCGACGCCGGATTGCTCGCCGCTCTTCCAGGCGAGTTTCACCTTGTCGCCCTCGACCTTGGCCGACTGGGCGGCGGTCTTGAAGCGGAATTTGAGCCCCTGCTTCTCGAGTTGGCGCTGCAGGGCGGTCGTCATCTCGCGGTCCATCGGCGGGATGATGCGGTCGAGGAACTCGAGCACCAGCACGTCCGATCCCAGGCGGCTCCAGACCGAGCCGATCTCCAGGCCGATGTAGCCGGCGCCGATCACGATCAGCTTTTTGGGCACCTCGGGGAACGACAGTGCCTCGGTGGACGAGACGATGTACTTGCCGTCGAAGGGCAGGCCGGGCAGCTCGATGGGAGAGCTGCCGGTGGCGATGAGGATATTCTTGGCGGTCAGTCGGGTGGTGCCACTCTCGGCGACGACTTCAACCGCGCCCGCACCGATGACCTTCGCCGTGCCGGGGAAATGCTGAACCTTGTTCTTGCGGAACAACATGCCCACGCCGGCGGTGAGCGACTTGACCACTTTGTCCTTGCGGGCCAGCATGGCCGAAAGGTCGAGATCGACTTGTCCGACCTTGATGCCGTGGTTGGCCAGGCCGTGACGGGCCTCGAAGAGTTTGTGGCTTGAATCCAGCAGGGCCTTGGAGGGGATACAGCCCACATTCAGGCAGACGCCGCCGAGGTATTGTTTCTCGATGCAGGCCACCTTCATGCCAAGCTGCGCGGCCCGAATGGCCGCCACGTAACCGCCGGGGCCGGCGCCGATCACGATCAGATCAAAGGTCGTTTCTGACATAGGCGAGCGATTCTAGGGGGAGCACGCGTGAAGGGCGAGCGCGCGGCGAACCCTCCCACGCATAACGTGGGAGCGTGCGGCCGCTGGAATGACGGGAAACCCGGCCTGGCGATCAGGCCTCGGCGATGGCGAGGGTGGTGATCGTGTCGCCGCGTTTGATCTTGTCGACCACATCCTGGCCCTTGGTGACCTTGCCGAAGACGGTGTGCTTGCCGTCGAGGTGGGGCTGGGGCGCGTGGGTGATGAAGAACTGCGAGCCGTTGGTGTTTGGCCCGGAGTTGGCCATCGCCAAGAGGTACGGGCGGTCGAAGGAAAGCTCAGGGTGGAACTCGTCGGAGAACTTGTAGCCCGGGTCGCCGTAACCCTCGCCCAGCGGATCGCCGCCCTGGATCATGAAGCCGGAGATGACGCGGTGGAACACGGTGCCGTTGTACAACGGGTCGGAGGTCTTCGCACCGGTACCGGGGTGCTTCCACTCCTTCGAGCCTTCGGCGAGCTCGACGAAGTTCTTGACCGTCTTCGGCGCGTGATTGCCGAACAGCTGGACACGGATGTCGCCCGCGCTGGTGTGCAACGTGGCGATCTGGGTGGCGGACACTACGTCTCCTGCTCGTCGATGAGGTCGAACGCCCATCCTGCCACGGCGCACAGGCGGGCAACCCGGGTAGGTTCTGGGATACGAAGGGCGGACACACGGTCCGCCGAACGTGCCGAAGGAGAATCGATCATGCCCCGCACCGACGTATCCGACGTCCGAGATTCCGTGCAAAACGCCGGTGCGACCCTGAGCCAGAGCACCAAGGACATCGCGGCGACGACGCTCGATGCGGTGCGCACGCAGGCGTCCGTGGCAGGCGAAACACTCGGGACCGCGGTGTCCACCGCGCTGGACACCGCCAAGGAGCGGGGGCGTCAGGCGCAGCAGGACGCGCTGTCGGCCGCGCAGGACCGGGTCGAGAAGTCGGCGAAGCTCGCCAGGCGGGCCCGCAAGCAGGCAGCAAAGAAAACGAGCCGGAAGGCCCGCCAGTTGAGCATCCTGGCGCAGGAGAAGGCCGGACGCCGCCCGCGGCGCCGTAAGGGCCGCTTCGCTGCGATCGCCGGGGTCGCGCTGGCCGCGGTCGCTGCCGCGGGCGTGCTCAGCCGGCGTCGGAAGAATGCGGACGCGACGTTGGTCGAGCCGACCACCCCGCCGACCGGTATCGACGACCCCACCAGCACACCCAGCAGCTGAGCAGGCCGTTCGTCAGCGCGGGCGTGCGACCGCGACCCGCGCCGCGCGCTCGGCCAGTCCGTCGTCGAGCGGGTCGAGTTCGCTCGGCAGACCGCGCCGGGTGAACGCGCGGCTGAGCAGGTCGTCGGCGAAGCGCGGACTCTTGGCCAGCACCGGGCCGTGCAGATAGGTCCCGATCACGTTGTCCCGGACCGCTCCCTCGGTGCGGTCTCGACCGTTGTTGCCCCGACCGCTCTGGGTGGTGCCCAGCGCGCGCACGCCCGGGCCCAGTTCGGTCAGCCCGCTGTGGTTCTCGTAGCCCACCAGTCGCCCGGCCGCTGGGGTGTCGACGTAATTGTTGCCGATCAGGCGGGTCGCCTGGCCCTCGGTGATGACGTCGAGCACGCCGACACCGTCGATGCGCCGGCCCTCCTGCGTGAGGAAGGCATGCCCCAACATCTGGTAGCTGCCGCAGATCGCCAGCATGACAACGCCGTCGTCGGCCATGGCCCGCAGTTCGCTGCCCCGCGACGCGAAGTCCGTGCCGATGTCGCCCTGCGCGGCGTCCTGCCCGCCGCCGCCGAGCAGGATGTCGGTGTCGCCCGGCAGCGGATCGCCGACGCTCACCGCGACGATCCGCGCGTCCAGCCCGCGCCACTGCAAGCGGCGGCGCAGCACGACGACGTTCCCGGTGTCACCGTAGATGTTCATCTCTCGCGGGTACAGATGGACGAGCGTGAGCGGGCGGGTCATTCGGCGTCCCCGATCCTTAACAGCACGGCATGCAGCGCCCACATGGCGGTGTAGGTGCTGAAGATGATCACCTGCCGGTCCGGCGGGCACGCGCCGACGGCGGCCCGCACCGCCTTCTCCGCATCGGGTTCGACGTCCTCGGTCACGACCTCGTCGTAGTGCAGTCGCAGCGCCATGTCCGCGGCGCGGGTCCCCGACGTTGCGATGCGTCCGGGTCGTCCGGCGAGCGCGGTGAAGTCCACGTCCCAGAGCCAGGACACGTCGCGTCCGTCGGCATAGTCGTCGTTGATGACCACGACGATCGCGTCGTCCGGTGCGCCCTCGTCGAGGGTTCGCAGCGTCTGCCGGAACCCCGCGGGATTCTTGACCAATTGCAGAACGACCCGGCAGCCGTCGATGCGGAAGCGTTGGCCACGTCCGAAGGCGGGCGAGACCGCCGACAGGCCACTCGCCACGGACGCAGCGTCGAGCCCGAAGCTGAGCGCGAGCGCCGCGGCGCCGGTCGCGTTCTGCGCGTTGTGCGGGCCTTCGGCCCGCAGCGCGATGTCGTGCGTGCTCTCGCCGATCCGCATCGCCAGGCGCGGCTCGTCACGGCTCGGTAGGCGGACCAACTCGGCGGTCGTCGCCTGCTCGGCAATTCGGACGGGGCCGCCGTAGAGCTCCTCGTCGGTGGGGAACATCTCGCGTAACGGCGGACCGACACCGTAGAACGTCACGTCGGCGCGGGTACGCGACGCGAGCGCAGCCACCCTCTCGTCGTCGCGGTTCAGAACGAGGTGCCCGGTGGTCGCGGCGGCGACCTTGCCCAGTAGCGCTGCCGTGGTGTCGATCTCGCCGAACCGGTCGAGCTGGTCGCGCATCACGTTGAGCAGCAGTGCGCGGCGCGGCGGGACGGCCTTGACGAAGCGTACCGCCCAAGCCTCGTCGAGCTCGAATACGGCGACGTCGTAAGGCAGCTCGCCCGACCAGCTCGAATGCTCGACGGTGGCGGTGATCGCGCCTCGAACGAAGTTGCTGCCGGTGTCGTTGGTCAGCACGCGGTAGTGCTGGCCCAGGATCGTGGCGACCATCTTGGTCGTCGTCGTCTTACCGTTGGTGCCAGTGACGACGATGACGCCCTCAGGCAGCCGGGCCATGGCGCGGCCGAGATAGCGCGGCACCAGCTTCTCCACGACCAGCCCGGGCAGCGCGTTGCCGCGCCGGCCGAGGGCCCGCAGCGCGGCCAGCGTCAGCTTGCCGAGCCAGACCGCGAGCAGATTCATGGTGAGCCCAGGCTAGACGAGCAGCAAGGTGTCCCAGCCGCGGACAAGCCCGGCGCGAGCGGTCGCTGCTCAGATCTCCAGCATCGTCCCGGCCACGGTGACGAGGCTGTTCTCGAGCAATTGCAGCCCTAGGCACCGGTCAGGTCGCACACCAACTGGGCGGGGTGCCACGGTCAGCTGACCGGCGTCACGAAGCCTGACCGGCCTCAGTCGCATCCGGGACCTCGACGAGGCGCCCGGTCGTCACGTCGTAGATGTAGCCATAGATCGGAATGCTCGCCGGAACCAGCGGGTGGCTACGAATGCGGGCGACGTCGTCAGTGACGCTTTGAGCGCTATCGCTGATGGTCAACCAGTCGATATAGCTCGCTTCGGCCGAGCCTGGCCCGACACCTACATCATGAAAGCCATCCGCGTCCAGGACAGCCGTTTCCAGGCTGCTGGCGAGAAGCCCCCGCATGAGGTCGTCGGTAAAGAACTCCATCCCGCAGTTGCTGTGGTGGATGACGAACCATTCCGCGGTGCCCAACAGCTTGTAGGAGATGACCAGCGAACGGATGGCGTCGTCGCTGGCGCGGCCCCCGGCGTTGCGGATTACGTGGGCATCACCTTCGCTGAGCCCGGCGTACTTTGCCGGGTCGAGGCGCGCGTCCATGCAGGTGAGGATGGCGAACCCGCGGCTCGGCGGCAGGGCCAACTCGGACTTGTCGCCAAACTCAGCAGCGTATGCGTCATTCGCCCGCAGGACGTCTTCCAAAACGGACATACTCTGCTCCCTCGTCGTTGGACCAGTACTTCGGCGGTTGCCCGAAGCAAATTATCTATCCCGATCGAGATACTCAGGAAATCTAGCACCCGCCGCCCGAGCTGTATCTATTTCGCCGTATGGTGCGAAAGCGTTGTCGACTCGTCGGCGGCGTGGCCGACTAGATCACGTCCAAGAGCCCGACTCGCCTCACGGGCTTTCAGAGCGGGCGCGGACGTCCCGGTTGGAGCAGAATCCCTTTCGGGTGCGCTTGAGACAGAGCAAACCGCGAAATCTCCCGTCATCCGCGACCACAGCCAGCCGTCGTCGGCCGGAGGCGAGCAAGAACTGCCGCGCCTCCTCGAGGTCGACATCCGGTGCGACGACACGCGCCTGCTGGCAGCCTAGGTAGACGGCAACGGCGTCGTCGCGTTCGTTGCCCTCCACATCGACTCGGTCCACGACCGCCAGTAGAACGCCATCCTCGACGATCACCGCAGCGTGTACGTGCTCATCGTGGAACAGACCTCGAAGCTCTCGCACGGTTGTCGCTGCGTTGCTCAGCTTGACGTTGGTGATCATCGCGTCGGCGACCGTCCGCGTGGGAGACCGCTGAAGCATCAGACCGGCTCGATCTCGACCCGCGAATCCGAGAACGTCGGGGCGTTGCCCAGGTCGGCGAACACGACAGGGTTGACTGCATTCACTGTTGAGTCGTCTTTCGCGTTCTTGCGCCAGCCGCCCATAGGGGAGATGACAACACCGGGGGCGATCTCGGTGCTCACCTCTGCGCGCGCGATGAAGCGGCCGCGTTCGTTGAACACGCGGACGTACTGTCCGGCGGCGATACCGCGTTCGTCGGCATCGTTCGGATGGATGATGACCGTCTGTTCGCCCTGGACGCGCAACTGCTTCGGCTGGTCGCCCGCACTGGAATTGATGAAGGCGTGCGACTTGGGCGAGATGAGACTGAGCCGGTACCCCGAATCGGCGGTCTCCCGTGGCGGGATGTAATAGGGCACGGGGTCCACCTCGCCGCCGGGCTGGAATTCCGCACAGCCCTGTCGGAACAGTGGCACCACGAAGTTACCGGCAGCCTCGGCGACCGACGACCGGAACTCCGTCTTGCCCGATGGTGTCGGGAAGTTCCCTTCGGCGTGCGGGGCGAATTCGTCGGGGCCGGGAAGGTTGAGTCGCGCCCAACCGGTTTCCCGTAGTGAGTCGAGCGTGATCCCTTTCATCGCGGGCGCCGACCAGTCGAAGGCCTGGGCCATCATCTCCTCGTCGGTGCGGGTGAAGCAGGGATCGGCAAGACCCATGCGAGCGGCGAGGCGGCGGAAGAGTTCGGTGTTGGACACCGCTTCGCCCAGCGGCGCGATCGCTGGGGTGTTGAGCGTGACGTAGAAATGCCCCCAGCTGAACATGATGTCGTGCTGCTCGAGCTGTGTCGTGGCGGGCAGGACGATATCGGCGTAGCGCGCGGTGTCGGTCAGGAAGTGGTCGCTGACCACGGTGAACAGGTCGTCGCGAGACAGCCCGGCAACCACCTTGTCCTGGTCGGGACATACCACCAAGGGGTTGGAGTTATACACCATCAAGGCATTGATGGGCGGGTCGAGCGCCATCTCTCCGGTCAGCGCCTGCCCCAGCTGGAACTGATTGACCACCCGGGTTCCAGGAGTCGCCAGCTCAGGGTGCATCAGCGCACCCCAGTTCACCGGGAACGCCCACAACGGCAGTTGCAAGAGCCCCCCGCCGACCTCGCGCCACGCCCCCACGAGCGCCGGCAGGCACGCAATCGCTCGCACGGTCTGACCGCCGCCGGCGTGGCGCTCGATGGCCACCCCGATCCGGATCATCGACGGCTCCGACGTCGCGTACTCGCGGGCCAGGGTGCGGATGTCGTCGGCGGGGATGCCGGTCTCGCCCTGGGCCCACTCCGGCGTGTACTGCTGCACCCGCTCGACCAGATCGGAGTATCCGACCGTGTGCTCGCGGACGTATGCCTCGTCCGTCAGACCCTCGCTGATGATCACGTGCATCATGGCCAGCGCCAGGGCGCCGTCCGTCCCCGGCCGGATCGGAATGTGCCAGTCGGCACGCTTGGCCGTGCTGTGGCGCATCGGGTCGATCACCACGACCTTCGCGCCGCGGCGCTGGGCCTCGGCCACGAACGGCCACAGGTGCAGATTGGTCGAGACCATATTGCAGGCCCAGATGATGATGTAGCGCGAATGCACAAGGCTTTCCGGATCGACGCCCGCGGTGGCGCCGATCGTCATCGTGTACGCGGTGCACGCGCCCGAATCGCAGTAGGTACGTTCGGCGATCGTCGCGCCCAGCGCATTGAAGAACGGATCACCCACGTTGAGACCGTTGATGATTCCCTGCGTTCCGAGATAGCTCACCGGCATGATCGACTCTGGACCGTGTTCGGCAATGGTCGCTGTGAAGCGGCCGGCGATCTCGTCCAGCGCCTCATCCCAGGTGATGTGCTCGAACTGGCCGCTTCCCTTCGGGCCGCTACGACGCATGGGGTGCAACAGGCGATCCGGGCTGTAGACCTTCTCCTGATAGTTGTTGACCTTGACGCACAAGCCGCCCTGCGTGAACGGGTGGTCCGGGTCGCCGCGAACCTCAACCGCCTTGCCGTTCTCGACGGTCACCAGCATCGCGCACGTGTCCGGGCAGTCGTGCGAACACGCGGCCCGGACGGTCGTGCTAGATACGTCGGTCACGGGGATGTCTTCGATCGCGGTCATCGCCTCATCCTCCGCTCGTGCGGACCTGCTGGTTTGGCACCAGGTGACAGCAATATTGTGACTGCGTGACATCCGCTCGCCGCTGTTTGACGGCGCCGCCGCCGGGCCCGTAACCTACTACGGCCCCTGAAACGCCGAGGTACATATGGGCCGACCCGCCACGACCGACCGACTGGATGTCTGGCGTGACCTGATTCGGGAGTACTTCGTCGCCCTCGACATCGTGGCCGATCGCGAAGAGACGTTCACCGGACGCGTTCGGTCCACAGATCTGGGCCTCCTGAACGTCGCCTCCGTGGAATCGAGCACCCAGGGTTGCACCCGCACGCCCCAACTCGTTCGCGTGGACGACGATGTCTATCTGCAGGTGGGACTGCTCACCCGTGGCGCGGGTGTCCTCCAGCAGGACGGCCGAGAGGCTGTACTCACGCCGGGCGACTTCGCCGTCTACGAGACCGACCGTCCGTTCCGGTGGGGACTCAAAGAGGACTGGGAGCTACTCGTCTACACCTGGCCACGCGCCTGCGTTGGGCTCCACGACACAGTGTCACCGGCCCTCACGGCGCGCTGCCTCAGCGGGAGTGGCGGGCTCGGGGCGATCGTCGGGCGGATGCTGCGCGACCTCGTGAACGCTCCACCCGAGTTGAGCGTCGCCGGCGGCGCCCGCCTCAGCAACGAAATATCGGAACTGGTCATCACGGTAGCTACTGAACGAGCACGTCCTTCCGATCCGGAACGCTCCGCGGATGGCTTGCTGCGGCGCATCGACGACTACATCAACGAGCGCCTGAGCGATCCAGGTCTCGGCCCTCCTGATATCGCCGCGGCGCATTTCATCTCGACCCGACACCTGCACAGGCTCTTCGCCGGCCGCGGCAGCACGGTCGCCCACCAGATCCAGCACCAGCGCCTGGAACGAGCACGTCTTGAACTGCGTCACCCGGCCTACGACGGTCGCTCGATCACGGACATTTCACGGCGCTGGGGCTTCCCCGACCTCGCGACATTCAGCCGCGCATTCCGCACCGCCTACGGCACAACGCCAACCCAATGCCGGTCCGGGCGGATCCGAAGTCCATCTTGATTACCTCGATCAACACGCTCCGATCGCCGATCCTCATTGCTCGGTCAGGATTTTGCCGTAGGACAAGTCTCGGCTGGCCCGCGGCTCGAGCCGCTACTTGCGCAGCAGTTGCTGGACGAGCGTGGTGTGGAGCCAGGCCTTGTAGGCGGTTACTGCCCAGCCGGCCTCGCGTAGTTCGTGGAACACGTCATGGCCGAAGAGCACGACCACTAGATCGGTTACGCGCTGTGATGGAGCCCGTTGCGCAGAGCACCGAGTTCGGACAGTCGGGACACCATGCGCGCCGGGCCCACTTGCCGGTTCGCGGTCACGCCCTCCCAGTAGCGCTGGACGTAGGGGTCGGCGGCGGCCGCCGCATTGACGGCCTGCCAGAGCGGAGCGGCTCGCTCGAAGATATCGGTGCCGTGTTCGACGGCGAGTGCCAGGACCCGCTGGGCCGACTGTGCGGTAGGCATCTCCCGCATCTATGGTCGTTGCGCTACCGGCTCCGGATCGTCTCCAGCTGCGGCGACCTCGATGAGCTCGCAGACCAACTTTCCTTTGGTTTGGAGCGGCGGGCGCAGGCTGCGGACAACGGGTGGGTACCAGTCACGAGGACGGAGAAACCGCAGGGCGTGCGGGCATGGGCATGCGCCGGGCAGCGGGCGCCCTGGCTTGGGTCGCCGGTCTCGGATTCGGACCGCTTGGCGTCTACGGCACCGCCTACGTTGCCCAACATCACGAGGTGTGGCACTTCATGGGCTTTCCGACGTACGGCGACGGGCCTTTCGAAAGGATCGGGATAACCACCTCCGTTCCCCTGCTCATCGGGTTCGTTGCAGTCTGTGCCGCTGAGGTTGTGGTCGGATCGATGCTGTGGGCCGGCAGGCCCAACGCGCGGTGGCTTTCGTTCGCGCTACTGCCGCTCGAGGTTGCCTACTGGATCGGATTCGCACTCCCTGTCGGACCTGTGCTCGGAGTCATGCGAACCGCCGCCGTGGCCGCGTCCATGCGCGCAGCATCCCAGCCCTAACTCCCGAACCAGCGGTCAGGTCGGATAGCGTCGCGTCGTCGAATCGACCGGGTCTGCGGAGCGATAGCGAAGCTCAACGGATGGATTCTGCTGCACACTGTCACCCACCACGCACGGTGCGTTACTGCTAGCGTCGGTTGCGCCGGCAGCCGAACGGAGCGTGCGGTCGGCGCCGGTGCTGGAAGCGATTTCGGACCGGGGCGCGCAAGACCCGCGCGGGACAACCTGACACCAGCCTTCGCCGATGCAGCGGGGTCACCGAGGGGCTGCGAGTCCTGGACGTCGGTTGCGGACCGGCGTCGCCGAGAATCTGCCGTTCGGCGAAGCGGAGTTCGACGCCACGCTCGCGTGCCTCGTCGTCGGGTTCATGTCCAATGCTCACGCCGGAGTCCTCGAGATGGCGCGGGTGACGCGGCCGGGAGGCACCGTTGCAGCCTGCTTGGGGACGTCGCGAACATGCCGGCGGTCTCCCAAGGGCAGCGCATCAGAAATCCGCCACCGGTCGGGTGGCACGGTGTCGATTGCGATCACAGCGATACGGGGCTGTCGCGGGCGACTGTGGCTCGTTGGCTGCGGTGGCTGCGGAAGCGTGGGCAGCTCGGGTGTCGTGGAATTGGGGACGGCGCCACGGTTCGCGCCGATGGCGCTCGCGGCCGACGCGGGCAACCGAGCCGCGCTGTACGTGCTGTGCGGGCCGGCGGCCGGCGACATCGACGAGCTGGAGCAGCTGCGATATGTGGAGGTGCCTGAGGCCGGTAATGAGCCGCTCGCCGATGCATCGGCAGCGCGCAATCCGCGCCATCTCCGCGACGGCGTCGTCGTGGCGGTGCTCAACTTGCCAGCGTCGCGGACGCCCACCCGCCGATGCCGATGCCGATAGCGATCGAGGCGACCGAATTGCACCGTCTCATGCCTGCCCCTTCCCGCGAGTCTCGTGCGTGATGAGCGCGCCGAGCAGCTGCTCCACGGCCGTCGTCGCCGTGGCGACCGGAAGGCCCTCTGCGAGCGCCCGCAGCAGGGCGCCGTCGATGACGGCCAGGACGAGCCGAGCCGTCCGCCTGATTTCGCCCGCAGTCGCGTCCGGTGGGCCTGCGCGGCGGTGAAGCACGTCGGCCAGCAGGGCCTCGATCCGGTCGTCGTACTCGGCGACCACGGGGCGTATGAGCGGGTGACGAGCCGCCTCCAGGTAGCGGTCGTAGAGGCTGAGCAAGGTTCGGGAGTCGGTGTCGTTCTCGCCCGCCGGTCCCAGTGCGGCGACGCGGACCAGGGCCTCGGCCAGCGCCCGGGGATCGTCTAGCTGCGGCGGTAGGTCGGTCACGACGGCGCCGGCGTCGACCAGCCAGCCGTCGGCGAGTTGACGGACGGCGCCCTCGAGAAGGTCGTCGAGCGACCTGAAGTAGTACGTGGTCGCGGACAGCGGCAGCTTCGCGTGCTGCGCGACGGCGCGGTGGCTGACGGCGGCGAAGCCATGCTCCATCAGCAGCTCGCCGGCGGCCTCAAGGAGCAGCTGCCGTCGCCGCAGGCCGCGGGCGGACGTCTTGCGCGCGGACGCGTCCTCCGGTGCCATGCTCAGTGGCTCGAGCTCGACAGCTGCAGGCCCACGACGCCGGCGACCACGAGGGCGATGGAGACGAGTTTGAGTGTCTGCACCGACTCGCCGAGCATTGCCATGCCGTAGCTGGCGGTCCCGACGGCGCCGATGCCCGTCCACACGGCGTACGCCGGGCCGACCGGAAGCGAGCGCAGGCCGGTGCTCAACAGAGTGAAGCTGCCGGCGGCGAAGACCATGAAGAGCACACTCGGCAGGAGGCGTGAGAACCCCTCACTCGACTTCAGCGCTACAGCGAACCCGGTCTCCAGCACTCCGGCGATGACGATCAGCACCCAGGCCACGGCGACTCCTGTTCAGGTTGGTACATGCGTCCCAACATAGCAGGAGTAGTACGGTCGTACCAACTGCGCGAGACCGTGATCGCGCCGCCGCGGTCACGCCGACGCTCCGGCCCATCGCCGCCCGCCCGTAGCCGATCGGCAGCATCCCGCTCACGCCAGGGTCCGCGCCTCCGCGACGTCGTACTCCGTCACGGAGGCGGAGAGCATGCCCGTTCCCTACTCGTCGCTGGGACCACGGCCGCGGAATGTCTCGACCCCCGCCCGCGGCTCCCACTGTTCGAAGATGCCGATGCGGCCGGGATCGACCAGATCCGCGGTGCTGGCGAAGTCGAGGCAGCCAGGCGGTGAGCACGTCAGCTCGACGACGCTCGCGCACCCGTGCAGGTAGCGCTCCCGGTCCGCAGGCCTCACGAGCAGGTGTGCGGAAACAAATGACCATGAGCTATCGGACAAGATCATCCGCCGCACGAATGGCAAGAATCGCGGCTCGGTCGGCAGGCGCTGTGCGGCGCAGGGTGACAGTCCAGCCTTGTCGCCGCTCGAACTCGCGGCAAGCGGATGCGGTAACGGAGGACGTTCCGCCACGACCTCGTAGGCGATTCTCTTCCAGTTAGAACACCCGGTTGGATCACGTCGGACCCTCGCGATCCGTCCGGGATGATCGCAGTGTGCTCGCGGACGACTTCGAGAGTGTTTGCCCGGGCTGTCGAGTCCGGTTGCAAGTGGTCGATGCATCGGCGCATCCATACATGACCTGCTCGCCCGCTTGCTGGGTGCGCTACGGCAACCTGCTCGCCGCGCAGTACGCGGACCCGCGCCGTATGGCCTTTCATCAACTCGTTGTCGACAGCTACGCCGTCCAACATCCGGACGGAGACGATGCGCGTGCGATCCAATCGGTCGGGATTCACCTGATGACGTTGTGCCTATTCCTGGAAAGGGGCGTCGACCCCCGGCTGGGAACCCGGCTGCATCGGCGCCTGGCCGATCGACCCGTATTCCATCAGCTCGAACCGCCTCGTTTTCGAGGACGACTCACGATGCTCGATGTGCCGCTCGACGGCGACCCCGAGGGCGCACGTGCCGCCTCGTACGTCTGGGCACAGGACGTCTGGACAGCCTGGGCGACTCACCACCAGACCGTACGAGAGTGGTTGGACAAGTCAGGTCTCGACTCGTAGGCGCGACCGGTAGTGCATCCTCGACCCGAACGGGCCCGCTCGACGAACGCGCAGCATGGCCCGGACGAAGCTGGTAAGCGTTGCAGGACATGATGGTCTAGGAGCTCGTTCGTGCCCGCCGCCTGAAGCACAGCGCTGGGTCCGTCTGACCCCTCGCTTGTCATTGCCTCTCGGTAGCTTCAGCGCCATGAGCGTTCGAGAAGTCCAAATCACGTTCGACTGCGCCGATCCCGCCACCCTGGCCGGGTTCTGGTGCGAGGTGCTCGGCTACCGAGTGCAGCCGCCACCGTCCGGTTTCGACAGCTGGGACAAAGCCCTCGACGCTTGGGGAGTCCCACCCGAGGAGCGCAACAGCCGCTCGGCCGCGCTACCGCCCGAGGGCGAAGACGGCCCGCGAATGTTCTTCCAGCGGGTGCCGGAGGGCAAGACAATCAAGAATCGGCTGCACTTGGACGTCCGCGTCGCCCCCGGTGCCCAAGGCGATGAGCGGATGACCGCGCTTGACACCGAGGCCGCCCGGCTGGTGCGACTCGGCGCCACCCGCGTCCGGCGGGTCGACCCCGACGGCCGCATGGAGACAGGCTTCGTCGTCATGCAGGATGTGGAAGGCAACGAGTTCTGCCTTGACTGAGGCCTCGAACCGCCACCCGGCGGCTCGCGCCCGAACTATTGGACGCACGTCGATCCAGTCTCAGGCCGCGACCGAGCCGGCGAAACCCTCGAAGTTGCCGACCGAGTACCAGCTCCGCCAGATCGCGGTGTAATCGCGTCGGGCCGGGTTCCACGAGTTGCCGGAAACCACTTCGGTCGTGTGGTTCGTCCGGTTCACGGCAACCACGATCCCGACGTGTCCGCCGCCGTTCCAAAGCGCCAGGTCGCCGACGAACGGAATGTGACGCCAGGTGCCGTGACGCTTCCCGTAGGTATAAGCGGAATCCGCGAGATGATTGAGCCCCACCACGGACGCGCCTTCGTTCTTATACACCCAGTGCGCGAAGTCCATGCACCATGCTTCCGACCACCACCCATTACTGCACGAGTGCGCTCACGCGGCATGCCAGGACTTGGTGGTGAAGTAGTTGCAGTTCGAGCCGAGGGGCTTCTCGTACTTGTGCCCGTCGTCATTCGAGTACTCGTAGTTCGCCTCGTTCGCTATGCAGTGCGCCCTGGTGCCGCAACCGCCACCGCCGGGGGGAGCATCGCTGTCGCCGTCGGGGCGGATGCCGCCAGAACTCCGGCGAGCAATGCTGCGACGACTGCAAACAATGCCGCGAGCAGCGAGATTCGGGAATTTCGGCGTCGGATCATGAGAGCCGTTTCCTTTCACCTGTCAGACAGGGACGGTGCGTGGTGGGTTGCTATTTGTGTTGCAGCAAACGAAACAGATTGGCGTTGTCCCGGTAGCGTCCGACGACCCTTATCCGGTGACAAGACCGCTTACCGACTTCGAACATCACCCGAACGAAATTTTTTACGCGCACTCATCGGCGTCCCCGGGTCTGGCAGACCGTGCGGACCGGCGTGGCGTTACAGCGGTGCGAGGCGAGCACCTGCCGGCGTGCGGGCCCGGCGGGCAGAATCCGAGGGCGGCGGCGATGACGGCCGCTGCGACGAGCGAGGTGCGGAACCCGAATCGCGCGATCGCCGCGCCGGCGATGCTTGGCCCGGCGAGCGTGCCGATGGTGAGGGCGGAGTTGATGGCGGCGAGCCCGGCCGAGGGGTGGTCGGCGAACACTCGTGAGCTCCAGATGCCTTGTGCGGCGATCACGCTGTTGTAGAAGATGCCAAACAGCACTGCGGCGGCTGAGGCGGCCAGCAGGTGGTCCGAGGCGACGCCGCAAACGGCGTAGACGATGCGGGCCGGTGTGGCGTTGATTCCGGCATGGCGCAGGGCGTGACGCTGAAGGACCACCACACCGCGCTTCCCGTGCCGACGAGCGCCGCGGAGATGAGCAGCGGACGCGATTTCGGGCACAGGAACCAGGTCCAGCTCAGCTGTGGGTGGCGCAGCCGTTCGTTGTGGTGATGTGCCGGTGCGAGCAACACTGCTGCGATGCCCGTGCCCACGGCGAGCGCGACGAACACGATCCAGGCGATGCGCCTGCGGGCTGATCGTCGACCAGGCGAGGTCGCGCCGCCCGGCGGGCACCGAACGGACGACGAGGTGGGCGTAGGGCGGAAAGGCCAGCCCGGCCGCCGCGCCGCCCACCAGTACTCCGACCGCCAGGGCGGGCGCGCTGTTCGCGCTCGTGATCACGAGCATCCCAACAGGACAAGTTGGTCCCGGAGGATATCAACCCCTCCGCGCTCGGACTGATCAACAGCTCGGCCTGCATCTCTGGCAGCAGTAGCCCCTACCCGTCGCGCGCCAAGCCGAAGGTGACCGCGATCATCGCCGCGCCGGGCAGCTCCGTTCGGTACGTGGGCGGTGCTTGCGGCGTCTGAGTTGCCGTCTCAGCCATCGGCGCCAGCTGCCGGCACGGTGTGTTCTAGCGGGCATTCCCGGCCGTGGGATGCGCACGCAGTCCGGTCGCAGAGTCTGCAGACCTGTAGCGCAGGCAGCCTGGTGTCCGCGAGTCGGCCGACGAGCACGACGAGCACGTCGAGCACGCCGAGCAACCGTTCGAGTTCGTCGCGATCATCATCGGACAGCGCCTCGAGCGCGTCGGTCATTGCGGAGCGGCGGGTGTCGAGCACGGCGTTGGCGCGGTTGCCTCCGGCGCGGGTGAGGCGAAGGTGGCGGCTCCGCGCATCGGCGCCGGCCGTCCGCGTCACCCAGCCCGCGTCCACCAGCCGGGTGACCAGCCGGGTGATGCCCGAGCTGGTCAGCCCCAGCACTCCGCCGAGCCAGGACACCGATTCATCGGGATACGCGAGCAGGGTCACCAGCGCTGCGCATTCGGACGCCGATCTGTCCACCGCCTCGCTGCCGGCCGCGCCCAGCCGATCCGATAGCGCCAAAGGTCTTGCACCGCGGTCAATTTGGGTGCTGTCGACCGGAGCCGGCCCGCGCGAGCGACGTGCCGGCATCGGCGCTGGTGAGTCTGTGTACGGCACCGCGCAAAACTTTGCGGCCTCTCCCTGCAGGCGTCGCCACAGGGGTTTCGTGAGTGTTTGACCAGACGACTGGCGGAATTGAAAGAGGGTAGGCGGCCCAACCGATTCGTCGCTCAACCTCCGTAAGTTCCGCGAGCAAAGATCACTCGCTCGTTTGACACGGCAACGCTTACTGTGTGCGGGACGAAGGGTACGACGGTGTCGACGCACTGCCCATTCTTGGCGACAAGCAGCAGGTTTTGTCCCAGCTGTTTAGCCTTTTGCTCCGCTCCTGTGAGTGGTAGGCCGTCGTACTCGTGCGTGACCGGCCCGGCGTCCGAACGGAAACACTGGAAAGCCCAGACGGGTGGCTGACTATGGGGTCCGGCCGCAGGTGGCGAATGCTGGGTGTCGTCGCGAGACACGGTTAGGAGGCCGACTGGTATAGCGATCAACAATGCGACGACGACGCCGATCGAGCTAGCTAGCGGAACCTTATTGTGCAGGCGATGGTGACGCTTCGGCTGAGAGCTGACCGCAAAGTCATCGGGTAAGTGCTGAGCCGGAAATAGCTTGTTCAAGCGTCGCTACTCTCCTTTCGTCGGCCGACTGCTCAGGATCAACGGTCATCGTCGTCTCACTTCCTCACAGTTGTCACAGTTGGTGCGCGCAGCTTGGCAAGCGCCTTCGAGGTTTGACTCTTCCGGAATATGTCGGCGTCGGGTCACGAATCGAGGGCATCGGGTGACCTCGGGTCGAGCCGTCTTTCCTAGCGAACGTCGTGGACCGAATGATCGTAGTCCCCGACGCGGCGTCCGTGGCCGCGATGCGATTCCTGGACGAGCGGCTGGGCCTGCGAGCGGGCCCGTCAACCGGAACCAATCTGTACGGAGCGCTGGTGCTCGCCTGCGAGATGCATCAGTCAGGCATTCGAGGCAACGTGGTCTCGCTGATGTGTGACCGATCCGATCGCTACGACACCACGTTCGGCGATCCGACATGGCTGGCTTCTCACCAGCTGGAGCCAGACCCGTACGTCGAGATCCTGGAGAAGGCGTGGACCACCCTGACCTGGACCGGGTAGCAGTGCCTGCGGCCTACATCGCCGACTGATCGCGTTGCTGGCCCTAAAGCGGGGTCTTCAGTCTGTGGAGACGAGGGGAATCGAACCCCTAACCCCCGCCTTGCAAAGGCGGTGCTCTGCCAATTGAGCTACGTCCCCCGGGCGGCGATACCGGACAAGTGTGGCCTCAGCGCGAGGTGTCGGAAGTAGCTTCGCGCCACAGTGCAGCATCGACCTGGCTCTTGCGACGACGGAGCAGCGCGACCACGGCGCTGAACGCTGCGGCCACGAGCAGGAGCGGCTTGCTCACCGAAACTCACCTCTTCCCGTACCGTCGACACCACGCTGACGCGCGGCGGCGGTGGGCCTGGGAGGACTTGAACCTCCGGCCTCATCCTTATCAGGGATGCGCTCTAACCGTCTGAGCTACAGGCCCGCTGGCGCGAACGCCAACCTTACCGACCGCCGTTCGCGCGCTACAAACCGGTTCGCGTCAGCGCTCGGAGAGGGTGATCTCGATTCCACCGACCAGGTCGGCGCAGAGGTTGTAGATCACCGCGCCGATCGTCGTCAGGGCGATGAACAGCACGATGTTGACGACGCCGACGATGGCCGCCCCACCGAAGACGATGCCCGCGGTGATCGGCGCCTTCGATCCGGCTCCGTTAATCGTGGTGACGGTCTCGTTGACGTGATCGAGCACACCGGAGGCGTCCATCACGCCGTAGAGCACACCGATGACGATCAACCACACGAAGAACAGGGCAATTGCCAGGACGCAACTGAACTTCAACACCGTCACCGGGTCGATGTGACGAATCTGCAGGCGGGCCCGGCGCGGTCCGCGACTGCGCGCACCTGCCTGGCCGGCCTGGGGCGTTGCCCCGGTCCTTGTGGCCGAGGTGGCATCGGTGCTACGGCCAGACCGGGACCCGGGCGGGTCGTGCGCCTCCGCCACCAAATCGGTGCTCGACTCACGATTGCGTCCGACACGGCGTCGGAATTTTCGACGGCCGCCGTCCGGGCTCGCCGACTCTCGGGGCTGTGCGGCATCGGGGTCGGCGCCGCGCCGCGGCGAACCCGGATGCTCGGCAATTCGGGCCTCGGCGTCGGCGGATCTGGGCGTACCGGAGATCGTCGTCGCGCCGTACTCGCTCGTGCTCGGTGCGGAGGCGGGTCCGCCGGAAGGCGGCTTCGTCATCGCTACTCCTGCTCGTCGGGTTCATCGGCGTTGCGCGCCAGCGCGACCAGGTTCACGCCGTCCGGTAGGTTCATCAGCCGCACGCCCATCGTCTGCCGTTGAGCACGGCGAACCTCGGCGGACTTCGTGCGGATCACCGTGCCTCCGGACGTGATTGCATAGATTTCGTCCTTCGGCGACACGGTGAGGGCCCCAACCAGCCCGCCTCGGGTGGACACGATACGCGCGGTCAACACGCCCTTGCCGCCACGGCCCTGGATCGGGTACTCGTCGATGCGAGTGCGCTTGGCGTACCCGCCCTCGGTGGCGACCATGATCTCGACGTTCTCGTCGCGGATAACCAGCATCGACAGCAGTTCGTCGGTCGCGTTGAAGCGCATCCCGAAGACACCCGATGTCGCCCGTCCCATCGGCCGCAGTGTCTCGTCGTCCGCGGTGAATCGAATCGACATCGCCTTGCGGCTGACCAGCAGCAGGTCGTCGTCGCCGGAGATGAGCGCAGCGCCGATCAGCTCGTCGTCGCCACGCAGATTGATCGCCACGATGCCGCCCGCGCGGTTCGAGTCGAACAGGGTCAGCTCGGATTTCTTCACCAGCCCATGGCGGGTCGCCAGCACCAGGTACGGCGCCACCTCGTAGTTCTTCAGCGCGATGACATTCGCGATCTGCTCGTCCGGCTGGAACGCCAGCAAGTTCGCCACGTGCTGGCCCCGGGCGTTGCGGTTGGCCTCCGGCAGCTCGTAGGCCTTCGCCCGATAGACCCGTCCCTTGTTCGTGAAGAACAGGATCCAGTCGTGGGTAGAGCTGACGAAGAAGTGCTCGACGATGTCGTCGGTGCGCAGGTTCGCGCCCTGCACGCCCTTGCCCCCGCGCCGTTGCGCCCGGTAGAGATCGGTCTTGGTGCGCTTGGCATAGCCGGTACGCGTGATCGTGACGACGACGTCTTCCTGCGCGATGAGGTCTTCCATCGACACGTCGCCGTCGTGCGGGACGAGCCGGGTACGCCGGTCGTCGCCGAACTTGGTGACGACGTCGGTGAGCTCGTCGCGGATGATGAGCCGTTGGCGAGCCGGCGTGGCCAGGATGTCGTTGAGGTCCGCGATCTGGCGCTCGATCTCTGCGGCCTCGTCGATGATGCGCTGACGTTCCAGTGCGGCCAGGCGGCGCAACTGCAGGTCGAGAATCGCTGTCGCCTGCAACTCGTCGATCTCGAGCAGCTCGATCAGCCCGGTACGGGCGGACTCGGCCGACGGCGACCTGCGGATCAGCGCGATCACGGCGTCGAGCTGGTCGAGGGCCTTGAGTAGGCCGCGCAGGATATGCGCGCGCTCTTCCTTGATGCGCAGCCGGTAGCGGGTACGCCGGACGATGACCTGGATCTGGTGCTCGACGTAGAGCGACACGAACTGGTCCAGGCGCAGCGTGCGCGGCACCCCGTCGACGATCGCGAGCATGTTCGCCCCGAATGTCGTCTGCAGCTGGGTGTGCTTGAACAGATTGTTCAGCACGACCTTGGCCACCGCGTCGCGGCTGAGGGTGATCACGATCCGCATGCCGATGCGGTCGGAGCTCTCGTTGTGGATCGCGCGGATTCCGGCGATCTTGCCGTCCTTGACCAGCGCGGCGATCGACTCGACCAGGTTGTCGGGGTTGACCTGGTAGGGCAGCTCGGTGACGACCAGGATCGTCGCGCCACGAGCGTCGGCCTCGACGTCGACCACCGCACGCATCCGGATCGAGCCGCGGCCGGTGCGGTAGGCGTCCTCGATGCCGTCGCGTCCCACGATGAGCGAGCGGGTCGGGAAGTCCGGCCCCGGGACGAGCTTGATGAGCTCCTCGAGCAGCTCTTCGCTCGTGGCGTCCGGGTGGTCGAGCGCCCAGATCACCCCGGCGGCGACCTCGCGCAGATTGTGCGGCGGGATGCGGGTGGCCATGCCGACGGCGATGCCCTCGGAACCGTTGACGAGCAGATTCGGAAAGCGCGCCGGCAGGATGACCGGCTCGACGGTGTTGCCGGCGTAATTGGGGATGTAGTCGACGGTCTCCTCGTCGATGTCGCGCAGCATCTCCATCGCCAGGCTCTGCAACCGGCACTCGGTGTAGCGGTACGCAGCCGCCGGGTCGTTGCCGGGGGAGCCGAAGTTGCCCTGCGGATCGATCAGCGGATAGCGCAGCGACCACGGCTGCGCCATGCGCACCAAGGCGTCGTAGAGCGCCGAGTCGCCGTGCGGGTGATAGTTGCCCATCACGTCGCCGACGACACGCCCGCACTTGACGTAATTGCGGTCCGGCCGGAACCCGGAGTCGTACATGCCGTAGAGAATCTTGCGGTGCACCGGCTTGAGCCCGTCGCGCACGTCGGGCAGTGCCCGACCGACGATGACCGACATCGCGTAGTCGATGTAGCTGCGCTGCATCTCGGTCTGGATGTCGACCGGCTCGATCCTGTCGATGCCGCCAGTATCGGTGGTGTCGGTCAAGGCTTGCCTTTCATCTCGGCACTGCGTCCAACTTCACTGCGTCCAACTGCACTGCGTCCAACTTCACCGGGAACTTCACTGCGGGCATTTCGGTGCAGCAGGACCGGCGTTGCCTGCTGACTTCAGATGTCGAGGAAGCGGACGTCCCTGGCGTTGCGGATGATGAAGGATCGCCGCGCCTCGACGTCCTCGCCCATGAGCACGCTGAATAGCTCGTCTGCGGTCGCCGCATCGTCGAGCGTGACCAGGCGCAGAATCCGGTTGGCCGGATCCATGGTCGTCTCCCACAGCTCCTTGGAGTTCATCTCGCCGAGGCCCTTGTAGCGCTGGATCGCGTCGTCCTTCGCGAGCTTGCGGTTCGCCTCCTGGCCCTGCTTGATCAGACCGTCGCGCTCCTTCTCGGAATAGGCGTAGCTCGGCTCCCCCTTGCTCCATTTGATCTTGTAGAGCGGCGGGGCCGCGAGGTACACGTGCCCGGCCTCGATGAGCGGGCGCATGAACCGGAACAGCAAGGTCAGCAGCAGCGTGGTGATGTGCTGGCCGTCGACATCGGCATCGGCCATCAGCACCAGCTTGTGGTAGCGCAGCTTCGAGACGTCGAAGTCGTCGTGGATGCCGGTGCCGAGCGCCGTGATCAGCGACTGCACCTCGTTGTTCTTCAGCACCCGGTCGATGCGGGACTTCTCCACGTTGATGATCTTGCCGCGGATGGGCAGGATCGCCTGGAACATCGAATCGCGGCAGGATTTCGCCGAGCCGCCGGCCGAGTCACCCTCGACGATGTAGAGCTCGCTCTCGCCCGGATCGGTGGACCGGCAGTCGGCCAGCTTGCCCGGCATGCCCATCGTGTCGAGCGCATTCTTGCGGGAGAGCTTGCGGGCCTGCTGCGCGGCCTTACGGGCCCGGGCAGCCTGCGAGATCTTGTTCACCACGATCTTGGCCTCGGTCGGACTGCGCTCGAACCAGGCGGTCAGCTTCTCGTTACACACCTGCTGGACGAAGGTCTTGGCTGAGGAGTTGCCGAGCTTCGCCTTCGTCTGCCCCTCGAACTGCGGCTCACCGAGCTTGATCGAGACGATCGCGGCCAGTCCCTCACGGATGTCATCACCGCTGAACCGGTCCTCCTTGGTGTCCTTGATTATCTTCTTGTCGATCGCCCAGCGGTTAACGACGTTGGTCAGCGCCGCCCGGAAGCCTTCCTCGTGGGTGCCGCCCTCCACCGTGTTGATCGTGTTGGCGAAGGTGTACACGCTCTCGGAATAGGTGGAGTTCCACTGCATCGCGATCTCGACCGAGAGCTTGTTCTGGGTGTCTTCGTCGACGAAGTAGATGGGTTCGCGGTGGATCGGGTCCTTCGTCGCGTTCAAGTGCTTCACGAAGTCCGCGATCCCGCCCGCGTAGTGGTAGACGATCTCCTTCAAAGCCGGGGGCGCCTGCGGCGCGGTATCGGCATCGTTCTCGACCACGACCTTCTCGGCGCGCTCGTCACGCAACACGATCGTCAGGCCCTTGTTCAGGAAGGCCATCTCCTGCAGTCGGCGACTGATCGTCTCGAAGCTGAAGACCGTGGTCTCGAAGATGTCGTCGTCGGCCCAGAACGTGACGGTCGTACCGTGCTTGCGTGACGGGTCGCCCTTGGCGAGCGGGCCGGCCGGCTTCTGGTCGAGGTAGGGCTGGCTCCAGTGGAACCCGTCGCGATCGATCTCGACCTCGAGGCGCTTGCTCAGCGCGTTGACCACGGAGATGCCGACGCCGTGCAGCCCGCCGGAAACGGCGTAGGAGTCGCTGTCGAACTTCCCGCCAGCGTGCAGCACCGTCATGATGACCTCGACGGTCGGCTTCTTCTGGGTCGGATGCATGTCGACGGGCATGCCGCGGCCGTTGTCGCAGACGCGGACCCCGCCATCGGCGAGCAGGCTCACGTCGATGCGGTCGCAGTAGCCGGCCAGTGCCTCGTCCACCGAGTTGTCGACGACCTCCCAGACCAGGTGGTGCAGGCCTCGCTCGGAGGTGGAGCCGACGTACATGCCGGGGCGCTTACGTACCGCCTCGAGTCCTTCGAGGACCGTGATGTTGCTACCGGTGTAACCGTTCGGCTTCGCCGCCTTCGCGGGCGCCGTCTTGGACGCTCGGTCGGGCGTCCGGTCGGGCGTCGTGCCGGGCGCGGTGGCGGTCACAGGCATGTCCCCTTCTTGCCGGCGTCACACGCGGCGTGGCAGACCCCACGATGAGGCGATCACGTAGGGGTTGGTCTCGGATCAGACACGAACCAGGGGCGACTGGCGCGTGTCAGACACGCGACGCCACCCCTGAGCTGTATGTGTCCAGTCTAGCCCATCACGACGACAGAAACGGGCCTCAACGCGCGTCATTGCGACACTGAGCGTTTGGACCCCGTCTGGAACGGTCTCCCACGTACCGATGGGTCGACGGCGCACAACGGCCTGTCAGCCGATGCGCGCACGCCCGTGTCAACCGTAGGTGTCACGGGGTCCACGGGCGCCGGGAACGGAGAACCGCCCGTGTTTCCAGCTCGGTCCGACCGGCCCAGTCACCACCACGCGCGTCACCGTGGTCGGTCCGAGCTCCGCCGCGAGTCGGGCGAGCAGCGCGGACGTGAGCAGGCGGAGCTGGGTGGCCCAGGCGGTCGATTCGGCTGCGATGCGCAGCTCGCCCTCGCGCAGTGACGCGGGATTGCAGTGGGCGGCAATCTCGACCCCGACGAGGGCGTCCCACTGGGCGAAGACGCGGGCTTCGGCCAGCGGGCGTTGCCAGCCCCGGTCCGCGGTGTAGCCCTCCAGCACCGCTCCGATCGGCTGCGGGTCGGTGTCGTCGGGCGCCGGGCCTGAGTACCCGCCGCGCGGCGCGCCCGCGTTCGAGGTCTGCCCGCGACGCCGTCGCCGGGGGCGGGCAGTGCCCCGGGTCATCCGCTGCGCGCCCGCGAGAGCGTTGCGGACAGCGTCGTCGTCGTCGTCGTCCACAGAATCGGGGGGTTGTCCACCGTGCGCTGTGGATAACGGTGTGACCGGCGTCTCTTCGCGAGGGGGCTCAGGCACGGCGGACCTCTCCGCCGGCGATCTCGAAGCGCGCGCCGGCCAGCTGGGCAGGGACGTCTGCGAGCACGGCTGCGGTCACGATCGCCTGCTCGGCTTTGCTCGCGACCAAGGCCAGCTGCTCACGACGCCCAGTGTCCAGCTCGGCGAAGACGTCGTCGAGCACGAGTACCGGGTCCGCGCCGGAGGGGTGATCGGCGCGCAACAACTCATAGCTGCCCAGCCGTAGTGCCAGCGCCACCGACCAGCCCTCGCCGTGGCTGGCGTACCCGCGCACCGGCAGCGCGCCGAGACCGAGCTCGAGATCATCGCGCTGCGGACCGACGAGGTTCACCCCGCGCTCCAGCTCGGCGCTGCGCATCCTGGCGAGCTCGGCCAGCAGCGCGCCCTCCAGTTCCGCGACGGCCGGGACGGGCGCCGCCGGGTCGGCGAGCCCAGGCAGCACCGAACTGAGCGTCGTCGCGTAGCGCAGTTGCAGCCCATCACCGGCAGGGGCGAGTTCGCTGTAGGCGGTGCCGGCCAGCGGTCCGAGCGCCTCGAGCGCCGCCAATCGGGCAGCCAGCAGCAGCGCACCGTGTTCGGCGAGGTGGGCGTCCCATACATCCAGGACGGCGAGATCGGCGCCCCCACCGGCCCGGCGCGCCCCGTGGGCCGATTTCAACAGTGCAGCCCGTTGCCGCAGCACCCGCTCGTAGTCCGATCGCACCGCGGCCATGCGCGGCGAGCGGGACACGATGAGCTCGTCGAGGAACCGGCGGCGCTCGGACGGGTCACCGCGCACGATCGCAAGGTCCTCCGGCGCGAACAGCACCCAGCGCAGGGCGCCGAGCACGTCGCGCACCCGAGAGACTGGCGAGCCGTTCAGCCGGGCTCGGTTGGCTCGACCCGGCGTGATCTCCAGCTCGACCCGCAGCTCGCGTCCCGCCGAGACGATCGCAGCGCGGACCACCGCTCGCTCTGCGCTCTGGCGCACGAGTGGCGCGTCGGAGGCGACCCGGTGACTGCCGAGCGTCGCGACGTAGCCGAGCGCCTCGATCAGATTGGTCTTACCCTCGCCGTTCGCGCCGAGCAGCACCGTCGGCCCGGGATCGAACGCGAGATCCGCGGTGTGCCAGCTGCGGAAGTCGGTGACCGCTAGATGACGGACGTACACCGGCGTCAACCCATCAGCCGGGCAACCGCACCGGCATCATCACGTAGGTGTACTCGCCGGTGCCGCCGGCATCCGGGCGCAGGACGACCGGCTTATTGGGCGAGGTGAACAACAACCGGGCGCTCTGCGAACTCAGCGCGCCGAGCCCATCCAGAAGGAACTGGGGGTTGAACGCTGTGGTGATCAGCTCGCCGTCGTACTCGACCTGGAGCTTCTCCTCGGCGCGTCCCTCGTCCTCACCGCCGGCCGTCAGCGCCAGGGCGCCGGTCTCGAACTCCAGGCGGACCGGGGTGTTGCGGTCGGCGACCAGGGCTACCCGGCGCACCGCCTCGACGAGCGGCGCCACGGTGACGTCGGCGGAGGCCGACCATTCGTTGGGCAGCAGCGAGCGGTAGGCCGGGAACGTCGCATCCAGCAGGCGTGTGGTGGCGCGGCTGGCCCGACCGTTGGTGCTGCCGGCGAAACCGATGATGCCCTCGCCGGTTCCGGAGGCGGCGCCGCCGGCCAGGGCGAGGGTCATTGTCTCGCTGTGCGAAAGGCTGCGCGCGGCCTCGGACAGAGCACGGGCCGGGACGAGTACCTGCACGGCGTCGGCTGAGGGGTTGTCCGGATTCCAGTCGAGCTCGCGGACCGCAAGGCGGTAACGGTCGGTCGCGGCGAGGGTGAGCCGGGTTCCGTCGATCTCGAGCCGGACGCCGGTCAGCATCGGCAGCGTGTCGTCGCGACCGGCCGCGATCGCCACCTGGCTCACCGCGTGCGCGAATTCGGCGCTCGGGACCGTGCCGGCGGTACTGGGCATGTTCGGCAGCCGGGGATAGTCCTCCACCGGCAGGGTCGGCAGGGTGAAGCGGGATGAACCGCACGAGATGGTGAGTCGGGAACCGTCGACGGTGACGTCGACCGGGTGCGGCGGCAGGGCCTTGGTGATGTCGGCGAGCAGCCGTCCGGACACCAGGGCCTGCCCGTCGGCAGCGGCACTCACCTCGAGATCGACCTCGGTGGAGGCCTCGAGGTCGAATCCAGAGATCGAAAGCAGCTCACCGTCGACCGAGAGCAACAACCCGGCGAGCACCGGCATGGTCGGACGGCTGGACAGGCTCCGGGCGGCCCAGCTGACGGCGTCGGCGAGCGCGTCTCGCTCTACCCGGAACTTCATCATGCCTCCGTCGGCGGGGTCAGCTGGGTCATGTTCGTCGCAATCGGGCGGTGGCCGAGCGCGGGCAGGTCGGGCAGGCTGTCCACAGCACTGAAGCCGTTGCAGTTTTCCATCATCAAGGATCTATCTTCGTCAGTCTTCTTCGCCGGTGTGGACACTGGGGACAACCGACGCTAGGCCATGCGATAGGGGTGTTGCGGGAGCCTGGCCCCTGTGGACCACCTTGAGCAGATCATGCCTGGTGCTGAGGACGAAGCGTGGACGGACGCCGTCCCCCACGTGTCGTGCACAACGCGTCCACCAGAACAGCAGTAGTTCTCCACAATGCTGCCCACCCGCTGTGCACACTGCCCGGACGAGAAGTCGATCACGTACGCGACCGCAGTTTGATGCGGCTGGTGAGCTCACTGATCTGGTTGTAGACGGTCAGCTTCTCCGCCATCTGTGTCTTGATCTTTCGCTCGGCGTGCATCACGGTCGTATGGTCGCGGCCGCCGAACTTCTCCCCGATGCGAGGCAGCGACAGGTCGGTCAGCTCGCGGCACAGATACATCGCCATCTGCCGCGCGCTGACCAGTGCGCGGTTGCGCGAGGTCCCGGTGATGTCCTCGACGGTCACCGCGAAGTATTCGGCCGTGACGGCCATGATCGTCGAAGCTGTGATCTCCGGCGCCGCCGCGTCGCCGACCAGGTCCTTGAGCACCATCTCTGTCAGTCGCATATCGACCGTCTGCCGATTCAGGCTTGCGAACGCGGTTACCCGGATCAGCGCACCCTCGAGCTCGCGGATGTTGCTCTGGATCCGGCTGGCGATGAACTCCAGCACCTCCGGCGGCAGGTCCATGCCCTCCTGGGCGGCCTTCTTGCGCAAGATCGCGATGCGCGTCTCGAGATCCGGCGCCTGGACGTCGGAGATCAACCCCCACTCGAAGCGGGTACGCAGCCGGTCCTCCAGCGACTTCAACTGGCGCGGCGACTTGTCGGAACTGATGACGATCTGCTTGTTCGCGTTGTGCAGGGTGTTGAAGGTGTGGAAGAACTCCTCCTGCGTCCGCTCGGCGCGCTCCAGGAACTGGATGTCGTCGATGAGCAGCAGGTCCACCGAGCGGTACCGGGTCTGGAAGGCGTGCATCTTGTCATCGCGCACGGAATTGATGAAGTCGTTGGTGAACTCCTCGCTGGAGACGTAGCGCGTACGCAGTCCCGGAGTCAGCCGCTGCGCGTAATGCCCGATCGCGTGCAGTAGGTGGGTCTTGCCCAGCCCCGACTCGCCGTAGATGAACAGCGGGTTGTAGGCGCGTGCCGGCGCCTCGGCCACGGCGACGGCCGCAGCGTGGGTGAAGCGGTTGGACGAGCCGATGACGAACGTGTCGAAGGTGTATTTCGGGTTGAGCCGGGCGTCGCGATCGACTGCGGTGGTGCGTGAACCATTCATGGAGCTGGGTTGGGTGAGGCGGCGACCCATCCAGCCCTCCTCGTAGTCGGCCGGATCGGCGAAGGTGTCGCCGCTGTAGCCGTCGGCGAGGCCGTCGTCACCCTCCTCCTCGGCTGCTTCGGCGGCCTCGGCCTGCTCCTCCGCGCTCTGCACCGTGACGGCGACCTGTATGTCACGCCCCAGTTCCTGACTCAGCAACAGCGTCAGGTACGGACGTAGCCGATTGTCGAGATACTCGCGCACGAACTCGTTCGGTGCGGCGAGTACGGCGGTGTCGGCGACCAGCCCGAGCGGGCGGGTCAGACTCAACCAGGCTTTGTGCTGCGGGCGGAGGGTGTCGTCGTCCTCGAAACGCGGCCGCGCTCGTTCCCAGACTCCGAGGAGCTCGGTCTTGTCATCCACGGATCGGGTCCACTCCAGCCTTAGTACGTCGTCTGCTCGCCCGGGTGCGTCCTGCGGGCGGGCACTGCATTGTCGGTGCCGGTGGTGCCTACCGCTCCAATCTGCTGGACCGCTAGACGTCGTCGCGCGTTGCGGCGAACCGACAGAATCCGCACGAAACCGTCCCATTTCAACGAGAAAACCTGTTAGCGGACCGCCGAATCGACCGAATCCACAGGTTTTCCCACATGCTGTGTACAGCGCGACTCCCGGTGGGCCGCAAACGAAATGCGGCCGCCGGGCTACGCGAGATTCCGAGTCACACGGCGTCTGGCGCCACGATTGGCGAAAACTAACAGCGCCCGCCAAGGCACGACAATAGGCCCCGGCGTGTTGACCACGAACCGGGCCTGCGCGGAGTACCGTCGCCGACCCCGCGGGATCAGGGTCGCCGGTCGAGTGGCGGTTTGACCTGCCACGACCCCAATCCGTACCGTTGACGACGATCGCCGTCGGGGCTGGCACTGTCGGCCTGCCCTCGTAGCGGAAACCCCTCGGGCGACAGGCCACACCGCTTCGGCCACCCGAGTCCAGCAAGATCGTCCTATCGATGGAGTCCGACCGTGAGCAAGCGCACCTTCCAGCCGAACAACCGCCGTCGTGCCAAGACCCACGGCTTCCGGCTGCGCATGCGCACCCGAGCCGGCCGGGCGATTGTCGGTGCTCGCCGGCGTAAGGGACGTCGCGAGCTGTCGGCCTGACCGACTCGCGCCTGCCTACTCGCGTGTTGCCGGCCGTGCATCGGATGCGTCGTTCGACGGAGTTCTCGTCGGTCGTCGGCAATGGCGCGCGCGCGCGGCGCGGAGTCGTAATCGTCCATCACCGGGTCGGTGCGAGCGCTGACCCGGCACGCGTCGGATTGGTCGTGGGCAAGGCCGTGGGCAACAGCGTGCACCGGCACCGGGTGAGTCGTCGCTTGCGTGCCCAGTTGGCGATTCGGCTGCCCGGGTTCCCGGCCGGCAGCGCGATGGTTGTGCGCGCCCTGCCCGGGGCTGCCGCTGCGTCCTCGCGCCAACTGGGTGCCGATCTGGACGCGGCCCTGCGCCGGCTACGCCGCTCACCGAGGTCTGCGAGCGAGTCGTCGAATTCGGTAAGCAAGGGTTCGGCGTGAGCGCCGCCGGCCGAGGGGTGCTCGCCGCCATCGGGTTCTACCGCAGGGCGATCAGCCCCGCGTTCCCCGCCAGGTGCCGCTACACCCCGTCCTGCAGTGCTTACGCCGCCGAGGCGGTCGAACGTTTCGGATTGCTCCGCGGCGGATGGCTGGCCCTGCGTCGGCTGCTGCGTTGCCATCCATTCCACGCCGGTGGGCACGACCCGGTGCCCCCAAGCGTTCACCGGCACGACGATGCCGAACACCGCGTCCGTCTCGCAGCCTAGGAGTAGTTGAGTGCTTGACTTTCTGTATATAGCGGTGTCCTGGGTGCTGCTGCGGTGGCACCAGCTGTTCTCCTTCCTCGGGCTGGACCCCGCGGGCGGGCTGAACTGGTCGCTATCCATCGTGTTCCTGGTGGTGACCGCGCGGCTGCTGCTGTTCCGGCTGTTCGTCAAGCAGGTCAAGTACCAGCGGCACATGCAGGAGATGCAGCCCAAGCTGCAGGCGGTGCGCGAGAAGTACAAAAGCGACAAGGCCGAGATGCAGCGGCAGATGATGAAGCTGCAGCAGGAGCAGGGTTTCAACCCGGTGGCCGGCTGCCTGCCGATGTTCCTGCAGATTCCGATCTTCATCTCACTGTTCCACGTCCTGCGTCACCTGGCCAATTCGGTCGGCAAGTGTGACGAGGGCTCCGCCTATACCGGCCACCTGCTGACGCTCTACACCTTCGACACGACCCAGACCTGCAACGCTGCGCAGGCCAAGCTCTTCCAGGCACCGCTCGCTGCGTCGCTGCACGACTCCTTCGACACGATCACCAAGCTCGGGGGCGATGTCACCGCAACCCGCGTCGTGACCCTCGTACTCGTGATCATCAGCGCCGCAGCGACCTTCTACACCCAGATCCTGGCCACCTCGCGCATGACGACGGTGCCCACCGGATCTGCGGCGACGGTGCAGAAGCTGATGAAGGTCTTCATCCCGGTCTCCGTGCTGTTCTCCGGCTTCATCTTCCCGCTGGGTGTCCTGCTCTACTGGTTCACCAGCAACGTCTGGACGCTGCTGCAGCAGATGTACATCAACCGCTACCACCCGCACACGCCGACCGAGACGCCCCAAGTGGGCGCGGTAGGCAAGACGCTCGCACCCAAGGTCGGGCAGCGACCGGTGCGCGATGCGCGCGGGCGTGCCACCTTGGTCAAGGACGTCCCCAGCACCCAGGGCACTGCGCAGCAGAGCGCTGCGGCCGACGACGGCGTCGCCGAGACGCCGGCTGCGCCGCGAACCACTGCCCCGCGCCCCGGCCAACGGCCGGCTCGTCCGAGCGGCAGCAGACCGCCGGGCAAGAAAAAGCGTCGCTGACTCGTTGTATTCGTCGAGCAAGCATGGAGAGGATCACCCGAGAATGGCTGAGACGGTAGCGGACACCGAGTCCGATGTTGAGCGCACCGATGATGACGAGGTCACGGACGGGGATTTCGATCCGGACGAGCCGAACGCGGCACTGATCCACGAGGGCGACATCGCCGCGGATTACCTCGAGCGCCTGCTCGACATCGTCGACTACGACGGTGATATCGACCTTGACGTGGAGAATGACCGGGCCATCGTGGCCATCGTGGGCAGCAACCTCAGCGCCCTCGTCGGCCCGCGCGGTGAGACTCTGGACGCGCTGCAGGAACTGACGCGCCTGGCGGTGGCGCAGAAGACCGGCACCCGCAGCCGATTGATGCTCGACGTCAGCGGCCACCGTCAGGCGCGCCGTGCCGAGTTGAGCGCGCTAGCGGCGGAGACTGCCGCGCAGGTCCGGAGCTCGGGCGAGGCGGCCCGCCTTGCCCCGATGAATCCCTTCGAACGCAAGGTCGTGCACGATGCCGTGTCCGGCATCGACGGTGTCTTCAGCGAGTCCGAGGGCGAGGAGCCGAAGCGGCGCGTTGTCGTCCTGCTGGACCGATGACCCGCGCCCCGAGCAGGTCACGCGTGACGGCATCGCGACTGCGATGACGATCGAAACGGCCCCGGCGTCCGCCGGGGCCGTTTTCGGTGCGCGGTTGTCGCTGGCGAAGCAGTTCGCCGACCTGCTGGCGACCGACGCAGTGCCGCGTGGATTGATCGGCCCGCGCGAGCCCGAGCGGTTGTGGAGCCGTCACCTGCTCAATTGCGCTGCGATCACCGAGCTCTTCCCCGCCGCGGCGAGGGTGGTGGATGTGGGTAGCGGCGCGGGCTTACCCGGCCTGGTCATCGCTATCCGCAGGCCAGACTTAAGTGTCGACCTTCTCGAACCGTCGCAGCGTCGAGTCGACTTCCTCCTCGAAGCAACCGAGAAGCTGAAATTGGGACACCAGGTTCGCGTCGTCCGCGGGCGGGCCGAGGACGCAAATTCAGTGTCGACAGTCGGCGCTGCGTCCTGGGTGACAGCCCGCGCCGTGGCACCGTTGAACCGGCTGGCCGGCTGGTGCTCGCCGCTGCTCGTGCCGGGCGGCCGGTTGGTCGCGATGAAGGGTTCGACAGCTGCCGACGAGGTCGCGAAGCACCACGTGACTTTGGTTGGGCTGGGCATGATCGTGACCGACGTCGTGGAATGTGGCGAGGGACTCGTGGAGCCTGTGGTGACGGTCGTGGTCAGTACTCGAGGGCATGTAGTGCGTCGCACGAGTTCAGGAAGAAAGAGTGCAGGAGGAAAGGGAGCGCGATGACCGATTCGTCCGGACCGGCCCGAGCCGAGGCGGCACTGGTCGACGTTTCACGTGAAACCTATCCGCTCTTCGCCGAGTTCGGTGTTTCACGTGAAACCAGTGACACGCCGATTGCCCGCGAGGCGGCGCAAGCCGTGCGGGTCAGGAACGTAGGGCAGGAGCGCTGGCCGCGGCCGGTACAACCTCGCGTCCTGGCGGTGGCCAATCAGAAGGGCGGGGTCGGCAAGACAACCAGCGCGGTGAACATTGCGGCAGCGCTGGCCCTGCACGGCCTCGAGGTCCTGCTGGTCGATCTGGACCCGCAGGGCAATGCCAGTACCGCGCTCGGGATCGAGCATCCGGTGGGCACGCCGTCCAGCTACGGGGTGCTGCTCGCGGGCAGTTCCCTCGCCGAGGTCGCGGTCGCCGCTCCGTTCGCGGACACCATGTCCTGCGTTCCGGCGACTCTGGATCTCGCCGGCGCTGACATCGAACTGACCTCCCAGGTAGCGCGCGAGTACCGCCTGCAGCGGGCCGTTCGCGACTATCTGGCACAGGCGGGTGACGAGGGACGGGCACCGGACTACGTCATCATCGACTGCCCGCCGTCGCTGGGACTGCTGACCTTGAACGCTCTCGTTGCCGCGCGCGAGGTATTCATCCCGATTCAATGCGAGTACTACGCCCTCGAAGGGCTGGCGCAGTTGCTGAACACGGTCGAGTTGGTGCGGGCGCACCTCAATCCCGAGCTCGCGGTCACCACGGTGTTGTTGACCATGTACGACAGCCGGACGCGCCTGGCCGACCAGGTTGCCGCGGAGGTGCGTCGGCACTTCGGGGACCTCGTCGTGAATTCCGTGATTCCCCGCAATGTCCGCGTATCCGAGGCGCCCGGCTTCGGCCAGACGGTGATGACCTACGACGCGGGTTCGCGCGGTGCGCTCAAATATCTGCAGGCCGCCCGCGAGATCGCCGAACGCGGCCGCCGGCCGATCGAGGCCGCGGTGAGCGGGCGATGAGTGACAGGCCGCGCATCGGCGGGCTGGGCCGCGGCCTGGGAGCGCTCATTCCCGCAGCGCCACCGGCCGCGCTCCCTTCGCTCCCGTCCCGTGGCGACGAGCCGCGGCCCAACGGACATCCGGAAGCCCCCCTCGATCCGAGTCCTGCCGAGAACCCGCGCGAGATAACTGGCGAAGCCCGGTCGTTTGGGGGCCTGCCGGCCGAGACTCCGCTCAGCCCTGCCGTGTCGCACGAGCTGCTGCCGGTGGCAGGTGCGCGTTTCGCCGAAGTCGCGATCACCGCCATCCGTCCAAATGCCAAACAGCCCCGTCAGGCGTTCGACGAGGACGCGCTGGCCGAGCTGACCCACTCCATCCGAGAGTTCGGTGTGCTCCAGCCGATCGTGGTGCGCGAGCTCGAGCAGGGCTATGAGTTGGTGATGGGTGAACGGCGCCTGCGCGCCGCCGCAGCCGCCGGGCTGACCGAGATCGCGGCGATCGTGCGGACCACGGCTGACGACGCGATGTTGCGCGATGCGCTGCTGGAGAACGTGCACCGCGCGCAGTTGAACCCGCTGGAAGAAGCTGCCGCCTACCAACAGCTGCTCGAGGATTTCGGCAGCACGCACGACGAACTAGCCGGTCGGCTCGGGCGCAGCCGTCCGCAGATCAGCAACACGATCCGCCTGCTCAACCTGCCGGTGCCGGTGCAGCGGCGCGTGGCAGCCGGGGTCTTGAGCGCCGGGCACGCTCGGGCGCTGCTCGGACTCGACAGCGGCGACGCCCAGGAGGAACTGGCGACCCGCATCGTCGCCGAGGGCCTGTCGGTTCGCGCCACCGAGGAGCTGGTGTCGCTGCATCTGCCCGGACACGGCGGGAGGAAACCCGGCCGCCGAGCCGCCACTGTCCGAGTCAGCGCACCTGCGATCAGTGAGCTGGCGGACAAGCTGTCGGACACCTTCGACACTCGGGTACGAGTGGAACTGGGTCGGCGCAAGGGCAGGATCACGGTCGAATTCGCCTCGGTCGACGACCTGGAGCGGATCGTCGCAGTCATGGCTCCCCAGCTGGTGGCGAGCCCAGCCGCCGCCGGCGAGCCAACTGACGCAGATCAGCCGAATGAGCCGTAGGAAACGACGTCGGCGAACGCCCGACGACCCCGCTTGAGCGAGGGTGAGCGCAGATCCGCGGCGGGATGGCCGACGCTCACGACCCCGATCGGCGTCAACCGCTCGGGGACGCTGAAGGCGGTCCGCAGAGCCGGCCAGCTTTGCTCGGGAACGCCGAAGAAGCACGCGCCGAGTCCCTGGTCAGTGGCCGCCAGCAGCAGGATCATCGCGGCCATGCCGGTGTCCACATGCCAGTACGGGACAGGCCACTGCGTCTCGTCCCGGTCGGTCATCCCCTTGTCCGCCTCGGCGTACCGGTCGAGATAAGCTATTTTGTCGGAAAAGCACAGAATAAGCACTGGCGCGGTCTGCAGGCGTTCCAGCCAGCTATCCGGTGGCCTGTCCGAGGTCACCGACCAGAACGCCGCGCGGGACGTGTCGTCCTCCAGCACCAGGAAGGCCCACCCCTGGGTGTGACCTGCCGACGGCGCCCGTACGGCGAGCCGGAGCAGTTCGTCGATCACCTCGCGCGGTACCGGCCGGTCCGGGTCGTACGTGCGGATCATCCGGCGGCGCTGCACGGCATCGCGAAGGTCCATGCCGCCACCATGCCAGGATCGCAACCTGCCGGGCTCGATGGCCCCCTGACACCGGTCTGCCCGACCGGACACGGGTCGCTACCGGGCAATATCGGCTCGAAGCCACCACCGCCGTGTGCGATCGTTGCGGGGTGGATCTGCGGCAATCGCGCAAGCTCGAGGACGTCTGCTACGACATCCGCGGCCCGGTGCTCCAAGAGGCCAAGCGCCTGGAGGAGGAAGGGCGCCGGATCATCAAGCTCAACATCGGCAATCCCGCTCCGTTCGGCTTCGAGGCGCCGGAGGAGATCCTGATCGACGTGATCCGCAACCTGCCTAGTGCGCAGGGCTACTCCGATTCGCAGGGCCTGCTCTCGGCCCGCACCGCGATCGTGCAGCACTACCAACAGCGCGGCCTCGACATCGACGACCCGGACGACATCTGGCTCGGAAACGGCGTGAGCGAGCTGATCGCCATGGCGCTGCAGGCCATGCTCGACAACGGCGACGAGGTGCTCATCCCTGCCCCGGATTACCCGCTCTGGACGGCGGCGACGTGTCTGGCAGGCGGCCGCCCGGTGCATTATCTCTGCGATGAATCGATGGGCTGGTTGCCCGATCTCGACGATCTGCGTTCGAAGATCACACCGAACACCAAGGCGATCGTCCTCATCAACCCGAACAACCCCACCGGCGCGGTCTACCCCCTGCCGGTCCTTGCAGAGCTGGCCGGCATCGCCCGGGAGAACGGCCTCGTCGTTCTCGCCGACGAGATCTACGACAAGATTCTCTACGACGGCGCTGAGCACACGCCGTTCGCCAAGGTCGCCCCCGATCTGTTTGCGCTGACCTTCAACGGATTGTCCAAGGCCTACCGGGTGGCCGGTTTCCGGGCGGGCTGGCTGATGGTCAGCGGACCGAAGAAACACGCCGCCAGCTACCTCGAAGGCATCGCCATCCTGGCCAACATGCGGCTGTGCGCGAACGTGCCCGCGCAGCACGCGGTCCAGATCGCACTGGGCGGCCGGCAGAGCATTCGCGACCTCATCCTGCCGGGCGGCCGCCTACTCGAACAGCGCGATGCCGCGCTTGCTGCCCTGGCCGCCATTCCGGGCGTGAGCTGCGTCGTGCCCAAGGGCGCGATGTACGTGTTCCCCAAGCTCGACCAGGAGCGGTACCCGATCAACGACGACCAGGCTTTCATCCTTGAGTTGCTGCGCGAGCAGCACGTGCTCGTCGTGCAGGGGACGGGGTTCAATTGGCCGCACCCGGACCACCTGCGCATCGTCACCCTGCCACGCGTGGACGACCTCACCCTCGCCATCGGGCGCATCGCCACGTTTCTGGCCGGATACGACGGAAATCTCTGAGCACACCGGGACGTGACCGGGAACCGATGGCTGCATTCCCGTCGTTTCGCGGCATACGCTCGGCTCGGTAGCTCTCGCATGCCGCCGAGGAGATTTTCATGTCGCGTCGCCTGGTCAATCTGACCCTCGACAATCTCGACGACCTGAGCGACCCGTGCCGGTCCTGCGTCTTTTGGGAGCTCGATCCCCCCGCCGGCGATCGCGCCTGCGCGAACCGAACCCGGGATGTCGCGAAAGAGGCCTGGGTCTCGGAGACCCTGCTGGAATGGGGTTGCTGCGGCCAGTTGCTCTACGTCGACGGGGTCCCGGCCGGTCACGTGCTGTACGCGCCGCCGGCGTACGTGCCGCGCTCGCTCGCTTTCCCCACCTCCCCGATCGGCCCCGACGCCGTCCTGCTGATGTCGGCTCGGCTGCGGCCGGAGTTCGCCGATGCAGGGCTCGGACGCATGCTGATCCAAGGGCTCGCCGGCGACGTCACGCGCCGCGGCATCAAGGCGATCGAGGCGTTCGGGCGGACCGGAGCCGTTGCCGAGGATAGCCCGCAGGCGTGCTTGCTGCCGGTGGAATTCCTGCTCGCCGTCGGTTTCAAGACCGTCCGTCCGCACCACCGGACGCCCCGCCTGCGCCTGGAGGTGAAGAGCCTGGTGTCCTGGCGCGAGGACGTGGAGTACGCGCTGGAGCGGCTGCTCGGCTCCATCCAGGTGCCGGCGCTCGCGCGTAACAGGTAGCCGTGCAGCGCGGTGCTGGCACCATGCGCCTCAGGCCAGTGCGGAAATCCGCATCATCCCGGTGGGCGGGTCGTCTGCCTTCGGTAGGTACAACCGCTGCACGGCGACGAGCAGGCCCTCGGCGACGGTGTCGCGGAACAACGGATCGGTCAGCCGGGCACGGTCGATCGGCGAGCTGAGGTAACCGAGTTCGACGCGGACGGCGGGCATCCTGGTCAACCGCAGCAACGCCCAGGATTTCGCGTGGATCCGGCCGTCGGTCAGGCCGGTGCGTGCCACGAGCTCGCGCTGTACCAGGTCGGCGAGCCGCTCGCCGATGGTGGACGAGGATTCGGCCCCACCGAAGTAGTAGGCCGCGATGCCGTTGGCGCGCACCGAGGAGAACCCGTCGATGTGCAACGAGAGCACCAGATCTGCGCCGATATCGTTGGCCAGGGCAGAGCGGTCCTCATCGCTGGCTCCGTTGTGCGGACCCCGCGTCAGCCACGAGGTGACGCCCAGGGCCTTGAGCCGGCCTTCCAGGCGCGCCGCCAGATCCCAGACCAGCTCGGCCTCGGTGTGGTCACCGTAGACGGTGCCGGGGTCGCCGCCGCCGTGTCCCGGGTCGAGGACGATGCGCTTGCCGAGCAGGCTGGGGCCCGCCTGGGCGACGGCGACCATCTCGCGCAGCAACTGCGGGCGCCCCCCGGTCACCCGGCGTTTGAGCTGGCGGAGGGCATGCAGGGTGGCCGGGCCGCAGATTCCGTCGGGCACCAAGCCGTAGTCACGCTGAAACGCGCGCAGGCCCTCCGCGGTTCGCACCCCGAACATCCCGTCGGCGCGAGCAAGGTCGTAGCCGATTTCGAGTAGCTGGGTCTGCAGCGCGCTGACATCGTCGCCCACCATCATGTGCCCGGACTCGTGTGCGAGCACACGGTCGCCCAGGCGCCAGTGCGCCCCGGTGAGACCGGCGTAGGTTTCGCGGCCGACCGTGCCGTCCACGGTCAGGCCCCGGCTCTGCTGGAAGTGGCGTACCGCGAGTTCGGTTGCCTCGTCGAAGGTGTCGGCCTGCTGTGGACGGGTGTTGTCGAGCAAGCCGAGCGACGCCAGCATCCGACGGACCTCGGCGACGGCGCTACCGAACGCGCCACGGCGAAGGGGCTGCATATCGACGGGGTCCTCGCGGGGTATGTCGGTTGCGGGCAGGTGGTCTGGGCTGTCGGGCCCGTCGGTCATTGTGCCTCAGGGCCTGGGCAGCGATTCAAGCACACGCCGCCGGTCCACCGTGATAGGCAACTTCCGGACACGGGCGTGGCGCCCGGAGTCCGGCTACCGCGGGGTGCACCTCGGCTCGCAACACAGAAGCGGCCGCCGTCCGTCGACGGCGACCGCTTCGCTGGACCGTGCGGGTCAGCCCACGAATTCGCTGAGTTCCTTGAGGATGGCGGCCTTCGGCCGGGCGCCCACGATCGTCTTCACGATCTTGCCCTTGGAGAAGACGGCCATTGTCGGGATGGACATCACCTGGTAGTTGCGCGCCGTCTCGGGGTTCTCGTCGATGTTGAGCTTGACGACCGAGAGCTTGTCGGCGTGCTCACCCGCGATCTCTTCGAGAACCGGGGCTACCTGGCGGCACGGCCCGCACCACTCGGCCCAGAAGTCCACGAGAACCGGCTTGTCGGCGCCGAGGACGTCATCGCTGAAGCTCTGGTCGGTGACGGTGGTGGTGTTGCTGCCCATGAATTTCTCCCAGTCGGTGGATGGTGTGTGCTTAGAACGCCGCGGCGGTCTGGCTCATTCCGGCGCGCGTGTCCTCGAGCGTGGCGAGGAAGCGCTCCGCGTCCAGGGCGGCCTGACAACCGGTGCCGGCCGCCGTGATCGCTTGACGATAGGTGTGGTCGACGAGGTCGCCGGCCGCGAACACGCCGTCCAGATTGGTGTGCGTGCCTTGCCCGGTCAGCACGTAGCCTTCGGCGTCGAGGTCGACTTGGCCGCGCACCAGCTCGCTGCGCGGCTCGTGGCCGATCGCGATGAATAACCCACCGACGGCCAGGTCACGCTCGTCCGCGGTGACCGTGTCGCGCAGCCGGACCGCGTTCACCGAGGTGTCCCCGGAGATGGCCGCGACCTCGCTGTTCCAGGCCCACCGAATCTTCGGGTTCGCCTCCGCGCGGTCGATCATGATCCGGCTGGCGCGCAGCGAGTCGCGCCGGTGCACGACGGTCACCGACTTCGCGAACCGAGTGAGGAAGGTTGCTTCTTCCATCGCGGTGTCGCCGCCGCCCACGACGGCGATGTCCTTGTCGCGGAAGAAGAAGCCGTCGCAAGTGGCACACCAGGACACGCCGTGCCCGGACAGCTCGTCCTCGCGGTCGACGCCGAGCTTGCGGTAGGCAGATCCCATCGACAGGATCACCGCGTCGGCGCTGAACTCGCCGCCGTGCGTCCGGACGATCTTCACCGGTCCGGTGAGATCGACCTCGGTGACGTCGTCGCTGATGAGTTCGGCGCCGAAGCGTTCGGCCTGGGCGCGGATGTGGTTCATCAGCTGGGGGCCGACGATGCCGTCCGGGAAGCCCGGGAAATTCTCGACCTCGGTGGTGTTCATCAGCGCGCCGCCGTACTGCGAGCCTTCGAACACCAGCGGCGCCAGGTCGGCGCGGGCGGTGTACAGGGCTGCGGTGTATCCGGCAGGCCCCGACCCGATGATGATGACGTTGCGGTGCTCGCTCACGCTGACGTTTCTCCTTGCTGATTCTTGCTCGTGGAGCGGTATCTGTTGCCCGAACGATCCCAGGGACGCGGGCATTCCCGGGGGCTAGGTGCGTCTGGCCAGTGCCAGGATGTCCTGGATCTCGGCGATCCGCAGCCGCCACACGACCAGGGCAAGAACGGCCAGCCCGCCGAGACCGCCGGCCACCAGCGCGAGCAGCGACCCGAGGTGGGCGTCGCCGAGGGCGGTGGTGACGCCGAGCACGACTGCGAAGGCTGCGACGCCGCCGAAGGCCGAGGCGAGGGTGATCTGCAGGAGCGTCGCCGCGACGCTGCGGAAGCGCAGCCGGCCCAAGCGGCGGGTAAGCGCGACGTGGCCCACCACCGCACCGACGACGTAGGACGCGGACGTGGCAGTCGTCAGCGCGATGGCGATCGCGCCAGGCGTCTCGAACACCCTCGCGCAGATGAGCACGATCAGCACCTTGGTGCCGACCATGAACACGTTGATCAACGTCGGTGTCCGGCCATCACGCATCGCATAGAACACCCGCAACTGCAGCATCACCATCGCGAAGGGGAACAGCCCGAATGCCGAGGCGGCGAGCGCGGTCCCGATCAGCCGGGCACCGCTGATGGAAGTCTCGCCGTAGGCGAACAACACGACGCCCAATGCGGGTCCGAGCACGATCAGTCCGGCCGTGATCGGCACGAGCGCCACAGCGGACAGGCGGGCGCCGAGGCCCAGGTCGTCGATCACGCTCTCGGTCTGCTCACGTGCGGCGGCACGCGACAGCCGAGGCATCAGTGCGGTCAGCAGCGAGACGACGAGAATTCCGTAGGGCATCTGTACCAGCAGGTCGGCGTTGGTGAAGACGGTGAAAGCGTCGTGGGTGACACCCACCTTCGCGATCACGGTGACGCCGATCTGACTGGCAACCACGTACCCGAGCACCCAGCAGGCCAGCGTGCCGACCTCCTTCATTCGTCCCACCTCATGGGGACGAGCCCGGAACCGCCATTCCCAGCGGAACCCGGAGCGACGAAGCGGCGGCACGAGGACGAGCGCCTGCGCAGCGATGCCGAGCGTCGTCCCGATGCCGAGCACCAGAACCTGGGCCGTCGTCATGCTCGCCGGATTGAGCGTGGCCGGCCCGGGCAGTACCCAGAAGATAGCGAGCGTGAGGATGAGGATGACGTTGTTCAGCACCGGCGACCACGCGCCGGGCCCGTAACTGTGGCGAATGTTGAGCACTGCCATGAACATGGCGCCCAGTCCGTAGAAAAAGATCTCGGGCAGCAGCAGCGTGGCGAACACGCTGGTCAGCGAGCGCTGCGCCGGATCGTCCACGAACCCCGCCGCGATGAACGGAGCAAGCGCCACCGCGAGCAACGTGACCACGGCGAGTGCGGCCGTGGCGATGGACAGCAGCCGCTGCGTGTAGGCGACACCGCCGTCCTCGTCGTCCTCCTGGGCGTGGACGAGCAGCGGGATGAGCACGCTGGACAGCACCCCACCCAGCAACAGCTCGTACACCATGTTCGGGAGGTTGTTCGCGACGTTGTAGGCGTTGCCGACCCCGTGGATGCCGAGCGCGGCGACGAGCAGGCTGCTGCGAAGGAAGCCGGTGATCCGGCTGGCGAGGCTGGCGACGGCCATGGTGCGGCTGTTGGCGAGCAGGCCCCTATTGGACCGTTCGGCTGCCGCGACGTCAGGTGCGTTCGCAGTGTCGCCAGCCGGGACGCCCTCGGCGGCCACCGGCGGCTCGGCCACCGACGGCTCGGCGTCCGGGTCGACGTCGTCCGGGGCCGGGGTCGGCTCGCCGGCGGCCGCGGTTCCCGGGCGGAGCCGTCGGGGGCCGACGTAACGCGTCGCGCCCCACTGCTTGTCCTCGGATCCGCCGTCCACCCAGTCCTCGACCAGCACCGAGGAGATCGGGTCGGATCCCGCGAAGGTGGGGGGCGACATCGGCCGCCCGCCGCGGTACAGCGACGGCGGGCTCCACTCGTCCGGTTCGCTCATGACGCGGTGACGTCGTCAGGCACCCGCAGCGCAACCCGCGGCTTGTTGCGCCGGCGCAGGTAGCCGATGGCGCGCAGCACCAGTGCCAGGACGAGCACGACGCCGGCTGTCGTCGTGATCGCGACGCCCACGGTGCCCAGCGCGGTGCCGCGGACGGTCAGCACCTTGGGCACACCGCCGAGCGGCATGCCACGCGGGGTCGAGAGCTGCACGACCATGTCGATGCGGCCAGTGCGCACGATGTGGGTGGGGATGTTCACCTGCTCGGTGCTGCGCGCCGCGATCGCCTGCACCGGCAGCGTGTCGGCGGTCAATCCGGGCAACTGATTCAGCGCGTGGGCGCTGACCCGAACGCGGACCCCGACCCCGAGAGTGTTCTTGACGGTGATCGGCACGAAGGAGTCGCTCGAGGTCAGCGTGTACGTGCCGTTGGCGGGCTGCACCAGGGTCACGCCGTCGAGCAGGCGCCGAACCTGATCCTCCAGCAACGCCGACTGGGTGATGCTTCGGGCGGGTTCGTCGAGCAGCGCCGAGGACTCGGCTCGCTGCATCGCTGCCGGAAGCGGGCCGAGCAGCGCTGTCGCGTTGGCCCGGCTGAACATGCTGCGCATGCCTGGCAGCGACTGACTGACGTAGTCGATGGAGGCGAGTGTGGCACCCGGCAGTTGCGGGGTGTTGCGCCGCCTGTGCACTGCGCCGCGGTCGACGGTAGCGACCGTGGTCGTCGCGGCGCGCAAAGCCAGCGGCCGCGACCACGTCGTGTCCGCGGTCGTGAGTATGGCTCGGACCGCGGTCGTGGTGTCGGGGTCGAGGTAGCGCGATGCGGTGATGACGACGAAGCGCGACGTGTCCAGACTTTGAACGGCGCGGATCGCCACGGCGGAGACCAACTGGGGCAGTTCCCCGATCCCGGGCCCACCCGGCTCGAGCACGCGGCTCACGTAGCGCTGGATTCCGGCCGAGGTGACGGCGGCGAGCACGGATCCGGACGGGGTTCGCAGCGGGGCCAGGGAGTTCTCGCGCCGGGCCCGGGCGGTCCCCGACAGTGTGGCGGCATCCAGGATGACCGTGCGCGCTCCCTGGCGCGTCAGGTCGCTCAGGGTGCCTGCGCTGAGCGTCTGGCCCACCGGCCAGGCGATGTCGTGCGGCGGGGTCCGCCCGCCCAATGCGGTCGTCACGCGGGACCGGGCGGTCGGACTGAGCAGGTTGCCGGTCCAGGACAGGTCGTGCTCGTTCAGCGACTCCACGTCGGGATCGGCGTAGGGGGTGAAGTCGATCTCCAGATTCGGGTGCTGGTCCAGGACGGCGCGCAGGCGCTGCAGCCACGCGGCCGCGGCCCCGGTTCCACTGCCGGCCACCGTCGCTGGGCTGGTGCCCGTGGCGGCGGGCGCCTGGACGAGATAGCTGCCTTCGCTCATCACCGCGAGCTCGTCGACGAGGTTGGGATCTAGCACGATCGTCAGGTCGACCCGGCCGGCGACTCGCTCGACGACGCTCAGCATCTTGTCCAGGCGGCCGCCGTCCGCGACCTCCGTGGCGAGGTCGTCGTCGAGAAAGGTCTGGGTACCGGTGGCGGGTTCGGTGAGCCGGTGCGGGCGGTCCAGTAGCGGCCAGACCCAGCCGACGAGCACCGGTTGCGGGGTGGCCTTACCGAACACGGGCAGGTACGTCTGTGTCGTGCCGACGACGGCGCGACTGCCCGACACGGTCGTCGCGGTGAAGTACAGCGGATAGATCGCGTCGTGACACAGGCAGATCGCGGCATCGCGCGGGATGTCGGTGGTGGTGCGGAATACGACGTCGAGGGTCGAGGCGGGCAGCAGCGTGACCGGCGCCTCGGTGCCCACGTGGGCGACGAGGTCCGGCGAGGGCGCCGCCCGCCGGGCGAACGCCATGTTCAGTTCGGCCTGGCTGCCGATGGGGTCGCCACGATCGGCTGCCACCTCGACGCGCAGCTTCCGCGTTGTGTTGTTGTGCAAGCTCAGCACCACCGTCAACGGCTGCTTGGTGTGACTGGGGCGCGGGGTGCTCGGGGTGACGTCCTCGACGGTCATGGTGACGCTCTTCGCGGTCAACCGGGGCGCCGGTCGCGATGCCGCGCCGACGGGTGCGGCTGGCAGGAGGGTGGCAATCAGGGCGGTGAGGGCGAATACCGGCACTCGCCGCAGCGGGGACGAACGCCTTTTCACGCTGTCTCCGCGAGCAGCCGTCCCGCGGTGTCGACCAACCCGCGCTCGTCAGGATAGGCGAGCCGCGCAGCGATGGCGGGCAACGGCACCCAGGCGACCTCGGCGACTTCGAGGTCAGCGTCGGAGAGCGCACCGCCCGTCGCGCGCATCAGGTAATGGCGAACGGTCTTGTGCACCCGCCGCCCGTCGGCGACGAACCAGAAGTCGATGGTGCCGAGCTCGGCGAGGATCTCGCCGCTGATGCCGGTTTCCTCCTGGACCTCTCGGACTGCTGCCTGCTCGGCGGTCTCGCCGGCCTCGATGTGACCCTTCGGCAGCGACCAGAGCAAGCGCCCGCGACGGTCAGCGCGAGCGATCAGCGCACCGCGGGGGATGTCGCCGGCCAGATCGACGATCAAGCCTCCGGCACTGAATTCGTCGACCTGCCGCAACCACCGGCCGCTGCGCCGACGTGGCTTGGATGGGTGGCGCCCGGACTGCGACTGCGAGCCCTGAGCCATGGGCCCGATGGTAACCGCTGGGTCTGGGCCGTCGGAGTCATCGCCGGCTCGGGCACGTCGGTGCGCAGCGCTGCCGGTCGTTAGGCTGCACCCCCGTGACGCCCGCCGACCTGATCGAGGTCCCTGAGCAGGCAACAGCACTCGGGCAGGTGTTCGGCGCCGCAGGATACGAGCTCCACCTCGTCGGCGGTACCGTGCGCGACGCGCTGATGCGCCGGCCGTCCGACGATCTCGATTTCGCCACCGACGCCCGCCCCGGAGAGGTGCTGGAGCTGGTCCGCCCCGCCGCGCAGGCGACCTGGACGACCGGCATCGAGTTCGGCACCGTCGGCGCCCGGTTGGGTGGGCTGGCGTGCGAGATCACGACCTACCGCGCCGACCGTTACGACCGCGTCGGCCGCAATCCCCAGGTCGCCTACGGCGAGTCCCTCAGCGACGACCTGCTGCGTCGCGACTTCACCATGAACGCGATGGCACTGTCGGTGACCGGCGATCCCGTCTTCACCGACCCCTACGGCGGTCTGGCCGACCTGGCGCGCGGCATCCTGCGTACGCCAGCAACTCCGCAGGAGTCCTTTGCCGACGACCCGCTGCGGATGCTGCGCGCGGCTCGGTTCGTGTCGACCCTCGGTGTGAGCGTGGCAGCGGAGGTCTCCGCAGCGATGTCGGCCATGGCTGCCGAACTCGGCCGGATCACCGCCGAACGGGTGCAGGCCGAGCTGTCCAAGCTGCTGCTGGGCACCCAGCCGCGAGCGGGGCTCGAAGTGCTCGTCGACACGGGCCTGGCCGACGTGGTGCTGCCGGAACTTCCGGCCCTGCGGATGGCGTCGGACGAGCACGGCCAGCACAAGGACGTGTACGCCCACACGCTGCAGGTGCTCGACCAGGCGATCGACCTGGAGACCGACGGACCGGATCTCGTCCTTCGCTGGGCGGCGCTGCTGCACGACATCGGTAAACCGGTGACCCGTGAGTTCCTGCCCGGCGGCCGGGTGACGTTTCATCACCACGAGGTCGTCGGAGCGCGGATGGCCCGCAAACGGCTGCGCGAGTTGCGCTACGCCAAGGCGCTGGTCGAAGAGGTCGCCCAGCTGGTGTTGCTGCACCTGCGCTTCTACGGCTATCGCGACGGCGACTGGACCGACTCGGCGGTGCGCCGCTACGTCGTCGACGCCGGGCCGCTGCTGCCGCGGCTGCACAAGCTCGTGCGCTCTGACACCACCACGCGCAACAAACGTAAGGCGGCCGGACTGTCCTCTGCCTACGACACCCTCGAGCACCGCATCGCTGACCTGCAGGAGCAGGAGCAGCTGCAGGCGATCCGTCCCGACCTGGACGGCAACGAGATCATGAGCGTCCTCGGGGTGGGTCCCGGGCCGCTGGTCGGACGTGCCTACCAGCACCTGCTCGCGGTGCGCATGGAGCACGGGCCGCAGGGTCATGACGCCGCCGTCGCCGAACTGCTCAGATGGGCTGCACAACAGCGATGACGCGCGGCGCGCGGGTGCGGGCGTGCAGGTAGGCCGCGCTGGTCGCCAGGTAGGCGATGCTGATCGCGATCACCGCAACGGGGGCATGCCCGTCGTCGGGCAGCAGCAGCGCGGTGATGAAGGCAGCGGTGACGAGGGCCAGGTTGAAGAGGGTGTCATAGATCGCGAAGACCCGGCCCCGGAATTCATCGGTGACCGTGCGCTGGATCTGGGTGTCCACGCAGATCTTGATGGCCTGCGCGCAGAAGGCCAGCAGCAGTCCGCCAAGCAGTTGGAGGGGCAGGCGGTACGCGAGACCGCAGCCGAGTTCGGTTGCTGCGGCGATGCCGAGGAGCACCGTGCACCACCGCACCAGACCGATGTGGCGGCTCAGCGTGGGCGTCACCAGAGCCGCCAGCCCGCCGCCGAGCGCCGTGGCGGTGACGAACTGGGCCAACCCGGTCAATCCGGCACGGAACACGCCCTCGGCCTCGTAGTAATTGCGAAACAGCAGGACGGTGGACACCGCCCAGAGCCCGTAGCAGAGGCGGTGCACGCTGATCATCGCCAGCGCGAGGAAGGCCGGTCGCCGGCGGTGCAGGTGCGCTACTCCGGCGCGCAGACCCCTCACCACCTCCGCGAGGGTCTCGCGCTGGCTGCGCTCGACCTCGTCCGGGCCGAGAGCGGTGCGCGGGAATCCGCGGGCCACGCTGGCCGAGATCAGGTACGGGAGCACCGCGGCCACGCCGGTCAGGGCGTACCCGGTGCTGTCGGCCGAGCCGAGCATCCGGGCGCCGATGGCAGACGCGCCACCCGCCGTGGTAGCGATCGCGCCGAGTGTGGTCGACATCGCGTTGGCCGTGACCAGCTCGTCGCGGCCGACGACGTGGGGCAGCGCGGCGGACAGCGCGGCGTTGAAGAACCGGCTGATCGACAACACGACCAGGGCGCTGGCGAAGAGCGGCTGGCCGTGCAGGCCGATCAGGATCTCGGCAGCGACGCCGACCACCCCTGCCACCCGGACCAGGTTCGCGACGACGAGCACCCGCTGGCGCCACCACCGGTCGAGCAGCACGCCGGCAAACGGGCTGATCAGCGAGTACGGCAGCAGCAGCACCGCGAACCCGGCGGCGACGTCGGCCGCGCCGGCTGCCCGTTCCGGGTTGAAAAGCACCACACCGGCCAGACTCGCCTGGAACACGCCGTCGCCGAACTGCCCCGTGAGCCGGACCCCGAACAGGCGGCGGAACCCCGGCACCGCGAGTGCGGCGCCGACGTGTCCGCGCCCACGCCTGGTCGTTCCGGTTCCGCTCACAGAGTTGACGGTAGATGCCGCTGGCACGAAGCCGACACGAGCCACCAAGATGAACGACGTGTCGCCGACCAGCTGGGTTGATCTGAACCGCCTCGAGCCCGCGAGCGGTCGGCTGCTCGTCGCGACGCCGTTGCTCAACGACCCGCACTTCGCCCGTACCGTGGTGTACCTGCTCGAGCACGACGGGGGCGGGACGGTCGGCGTCGTGCTGAACCGTCCCAGCCACACCCCGGTCGGTCATGTGCTGCCGGACTGGGAGAACGCGATGAGCGGCCCCGCGGTCGTGTTCGGCGGCGGCCCGGTACAGCCCGACGGCGCGCTCTGTCTCGCCCAGTTGACCGGCACCGGACCCGGCGTGCGGCAGGTCGTCGACGGGATCGCCACCGTCGATCTGGACGGGGACGTCACCCTGATCTCCGGCCTGGCGGCCCGCCTGCGTGTCTTCGCCGGTCATGCCGGCTGGGCGGGAGGACAGCTCGACGTCGAGATCGAGCAGGGTGGCTGGTGGGTCGTGCCCGGCACAGCCGAGGATCTGTTCAGCGAGGACCCGAGCCCACTGTGGTCGCGGGTGCTTCGCCGGCAACCGCCGCCGCTGAACCTAGTGTCGACCTACCCGTCGGACCCGCTGCTCAACTGAGTCGCCGAAGCGCGGTACGGCAAGCTCGGCGCCATGAGGATGCGTGAGGTGAGCGAGGGGCTGGGTGGGCGGATCGCGTTCGGCGGAGATTACAACCCGGAGCAGTGGCCGGAATCGGTGTGGCCCGAGGACGTCGCGCTGATGCGCGAGGCCGGCGTGAACCTGGTTAATGTCGGCGTCTTCTCCTGGGCGCTGCTCGAGCCGGCTGAGGGCCGCTTCGAGTTCGGCTGGCTCGACCGCGTGCTCGATCTGCTGCACGAGGGCGGCGTCCAGGTCGACCTGGCCACTGCCACCGCGTCCGTCCCCGCGTGGTTCTCGCACCGCTACCCGCACACCAAGCTCGTGGACGAGTCGGGCGGGCGGCGCGGATTCGGCGCCCGGCAGGCGTACTGCCCGTCAGCGCCCGAGTACCGAGCCGGCGCGGCGCGGCTGGCCGGAGCGGTCGCCGAGCGGTACGCGGAGCACCCAGCGGTGGTCATGTGGCATCTGAACAACGAGTACGGCGACCACAACTGGCACTGCTACTGCGACGTCTCGGCCGAGGCGTACCGGGCCTGGCTGCAGCAGCGTTACGGCGGCCTGGACGCGCTGAACGAGTCCTGGGGGACGGACTTCTGGAGCCAGCGCTACACGGGGTGGCAGCAGGTCGACCCGCCCCGGGCGGTTGCCTACAACACCTTCGCCAATCCCGGCCAGCAACTGGACTGGTGGCGCTTCGGGTCCGACGAACTGCGGGAGAACATGCGCGCCGAATTCGCGGCGGTGCGCGCGCATTCCGCCAAACCGATCACGACCAACTTCATGGGCATCTTCAAGCCGGTCGACTACTGGTCCTGGGCGCCGGAACTCGACATCGTGTCCACCGATCACTACCTGGTCGCCACCGACCGCGACAACGCCCAGCAGCTTGCCATGGTCGCCGATGTCACCCGCTCACTGGCCGGGCAGCAGCCGTGGCTGGTGATGGAGCACTCCACGTCCGCGGTCAACTGGCAGCGGCGCAACATCGCCAAGGCGCCGGGCCAGATGCGGCGCAACTCGTTGCAGCACGTCGCCCGGGGTGCCGACGGTGCGCTGTTCTTCCAGTGGCGGCAGTCGCGCGCCGGTGCCGAGAAGTTCCACTCCGCGCTCGTCCCGCATGCGGGTACCGACAGCAAGGTGTGGCGCGAGGTCGTCGAACTCGGTGCCGACCTGCAGGCGCTCGCCGAGGTCGCCGGGACAACGGTCGAGCCCGCGTCCGTTGCCCTGCAGTGGGGGTGGCCGTCGTCGTGGGCGGCCGGGCTGGACTCGCACCCATCCGTCGACGTCGACGCGAAGGCTGCGCTACGCCAATGGCACATCCCGCTGTGGGCGTCCAACGTCGGGGTGGACGTGGTGGCGCCGGCCGCGGACCTGTCGCAATACCGGGTGGTCATCACCCCGGTGCAGTACTTGATGGACGACGCGACCGCGACCGGCCTGTCGTCGTTCGTCGAGTCGGGCGGGACACTGGTGGCCACATACTTCAGCGGCATCGTCGACGAGCGCGACCACATTCGCCTCGGCGGATACCCCGGCGCGCTGCGCGACCTGCTCGGGGTGCGGATCGAGGAGTTCTTCCCGCTGGCCGACAAGGCGGGCGTCGAGCTGTCGCGCTTCGGTCCCGGGCGGGTGTGGAGCGAACTGGGCCGCGCGGCCCAGGCGGAGGTGCTCGCCACTTACACCGACGGACCGACGGCCGGTTCGCCGGCGGTCACGCGGCGGGCGGTAGGCGGCGGGCAGGCTTGGTACGTCGGCACCCAGCTGGAAGCTCGGGGCCGGCGGACGCTGGTGAACGAGGTGCTCGCGGGGGCGGGGGCGCGACCGGTTGTGGCCGGATTGCCGCGCGGCATGGAGGCGATCCGGCGGGTGGGCACCGATGCGGGGTACCTGTTCCTGATCAACCACACCGTCGGCGAGGTGTTCGTCGAGCAGTCGGGAACCGAGCTGCTGACCGGCGCCGCGGTGCGGGGCCTGACGGTGGTCGCGGGCGGGGTCGCCGTCCTCCGGCAGCCCACCTGACGGTCTTGGCCCCTGAGCAGGGAAACACGCCGTAGCGCTCCCTGCTCAGGGGCCAAGGGTGAGGTGATCAGCCCTCGACGGTGCCGTCGATGAAGGCCTGTACGAGGTCGCGGGCCTCGTCGTCGAAATACTGCACCGGCGGCGACTTCATGAAGTAGCTCGACGCCGAGAGGATCGGACCACCGATGCCGCGGTCCATGGCGATCTTCGCCGCGCGCACCGCGTCGATGATGATGCCGGCCGAGTTCGGCGAGTCCCACACCTCGAGCTTGTACTCCAGGTTGAGCGGCACATCGCCGAACGTCTTGCCCTCCAGCCGCACGAAGGCCCATTTGCGGTCGTCGAGCCACGCGACGTAGTCGGACGGCCCGATGTGCACATTGCGCTCGCCCAGGTCGCGGTCGGGAACCTGGGAGGTGACCGACTGCGTCTTGCTGATCTTCTTGGACTCCAGGCGATCACGCTCGAGCATGTTCTTGAAGTCCATGTTTCCGCCGACGTTGAGCTGGTAGGTGCGCTGCACCTCCACGCCGCGGTCCTCGAACAGCTTGGTGAGCACGCGGTGCGTGATCGTGGCGCCGACCTGGCTCTTGATGTCGTCACCGATAATCGGGACGCCGGCGTCGGAGAACTTCTTGGCCCACTCCGGCGTGCTGGCGATGAAGACCGGCAGGGCGTTGACGAAGGCGACCTTGGCGTCGATCGCGCACTGCGCGTAGAACTTCGCAGCGGCGTCGGAGCCGACGGGCAGGTAGCAGATCAGCACGTCCACGGCCTGGTCCTTGAGGACCTTGACCACGTCGGCCGGCTCCTCGTGCGACTCCTCGATCGTCTCGCGGTAGTACTTGCCGAGTCCGTCGAGGGTGTGGCCGCGCAGCACCGGGACGTCGAGCTGCGGGACGTCACAGATCTTGATGGTGTTGTTCTCGCTGGCGCTGATGGCCTGCGAGAGATCGAGGCCGACCTTCTTGGCGTCCACGTCGAACGCGGCGACGAACTCGATGTCGCGGACGTGGTACGGGCCGAAGTTGACGTGCATCAGCCCGGGCACCTTCGCGGCCGGGTCGGCATCACGGTAGAAGTGCACGCCCTGGACGAGGGATGCGGCGCAGTTGCCCACCCCGACGATGCCGACCCGGATCGGGCCGCCCGTGCCGACTGGAATTTCTGAACCCATCGGGGTCCTCCTCTAACTGGGTGGGTGGTCATTCCGACGCGCGTTTCGCGCCGGAGCGTTCGTTTTCGATCAACTCGGTGAGCCAGCGGACCTCTCGATCCACGGACTCCAGGCCGTGCTCGTGCAATTCGCGGGTGTAACGGTCGAGCCGCTGCCCCGTCCTGGCCAGCGAGCTCTTCATGCCCTCGCGCTGTTCCTCGACCCGGCGGCGACGGCCTTCGAGCACCTGCAGCCGGATGTCCGAGCGCGTCTGGGCGAAGAACGCCAGACGCGCGCCGAAACCTTCCTCATCGAAGGCGTCCGGACCCACGTCGGCCAGTAGCTCCGCGAGGTGCTCCTTGCCCTCTGCGGTCAGGCGGTAGACCCGCTTGCCACGTCGGGACCGGGCACCGCCGGGTACCGCCAACGAGGCCTCCTCCGAGATCCACCCGGCCTCGGCGAGACGCCGAAGGGTCGGGTAGAGCGAGCCGTAGGAGAACGCCCGAAATGCACCGAGAAGAGTCGCCAGCCGCTTGCGGATCTCGTACCCGTGCAGTGGGCTGTCGTTGAGCAGCCCGAGCACGGCGATCTCCAGCATTCGTCTCCCGCGACTATCTCGTTGCGATGTATCACGACGATACATCACGGCAACGAGCCAGGGCGATCGCGGTGTCCGTGCGATGTCGACCTGGTGAACGGGCGCCACCGCCCAGCTCGGTAGAGGCGGAGCCCGGGCTGCGCCACCGGCTTTCCCCGTTGGTGACCGGTCGCCGGGCAGCGAACCGGCCGGCGGCGGGGAAATCAGGTCAGGACGGCGGCGCCGGCTGATATGCGAGGCCGGGTCGGGGCGCGGGCTGACTCGCGACACCGGGTCGGGGGCGCCGGCTGACTCGCAATCGACGGGTGACAGTCGGGTCAGGGCTGGCCGGCGGCGCGGCGGACGGGGCGTCCAGCCGTTCGCGCAGTAGCCGCCCACCTCGCGCACTGCGTCGCCTGGCGCCGGTGAGCACAGCAACCCGGCCGCTGAGGATGGTCATGATGCCGCCCTTCCTGTTTCGCTCGTGCTATGCGAGGCACCACCGTAGACAACTTGTTGAACGAGGGTCAATAGCTAGTTGGCTCACGTTCAATAGCGCGTTAGGCTGCCGAGCATGGCGCACGAAGGCAGGCCGGACAGGCGGACGCGCCTCGCTCCGGCTGCACGGCGCGCGCAGCTCATCGAGCTCGGGGTGCAGATGCTGGCCACCCGCACCCTGGACGAACTCTCAGTCGAGGACATCGCGGAGCAGGCCGGGGTCTCGCGCGGCCTGCTGTTTCATTACTTCTCCTCCAAGCACGAGTTTCACGTGGAGGTAGCGCGGGCCGCAGCCGGCGAACTGATCGCTCGTACGCAACCGGACGCCACCCTCGCCCCGCTCGCGGCGCTGCGCGGAGCGTTGAGCGCGTTCGTCGAGTACGTGCAGGAGAACCCGGACAGCTACAAGTCTCTCGTCCGTGGGGCGGCGAGCGGCGACGCGGAGATGCGCGCCATCTTCGACGCCACTCGCGCCACACTGGGCGGTCGTATCCTCAGCGTGCTGGGCGCGCTCGAGCTGTCCATGACACCGCGCGCCGAGCTGGCCGTGCACGGTTGGGTCGCGTTCGTGGAGGAATGCGTGCTCCGTTGGATCGGCGGCGGCGGGGCGGGCGGTCGCGAGGCGTTGATCGACATGCTGAGCAAAGCGCTGCCCGCGGTCGTGTCGGCGGCATTGGCGGAGGATCCCAACGCGCTGCTCGTGATCCTGGGGACCGCACGCGCCGGCGTCGCAGAATAACCACGGCCGGCCCCGGGCGGGCGAACTAGGATGTCCGACTATGACGTCCACCGGCACCGCGTTCGATGTCGAGCGCAACCTGAGTCCCCGAAGCGACGCCGAGCGGGCCTCGATTCTGGAGGCACCCGGTTTCGGCAAGTACTTCACCGACCACATGGTCCGCATCGACTGGACCGCCGCGGCTGGCTGGAGCACCGGACACGTACTGCCCTACGGGCCGCTCACTCTCGACCCGGCCACGATGGTCCTGCACTACGGCCAAGAGATCTTCGAGGGCCTCAAGGCCTACCGCCAGCCCGACGGCTCGATCGCCTCATTCCGGGCGGACGAGAACGCCGCGCGTTTCGCCCGCTCGGCGCACCGGATGGGCATGGCGCAACTGCCCGGGGAGCTCTTCGTCGAATCCCTGCGCCAACTCCTCACCCTGGATCAGGCGTGGGTGCCTGGGGACGGGGAGTCCTCGCTCTACCTGCGTCCATTCATGTTCGCCTCCGAGGTGGGCCTGGGCGTGCGGCCGTCCAATGCGTACACCTACCTGCTGCTCGCCTCCCCCGCCGGTGCGTATTTCCGGGGCGGCGTGCAGCCGGTGTCGGTGTGGCTCTCGACCGAGTTCAGCCGGGCGGCCCCCGGCGGCACGGGTGAGGCCAAGTGCGGCGGGAACTACGCGGCCTCGATCCTCGCGCAGGCCCAGGCCGCCGCGCAGGGCTGCGATCAGGTGGTCTGGCTCGACCCGATCGAGCACCGCTGGGTCGAGGAGATGGGCACCAACAACCTCTATTTCGTCTACGGGTCCGGCCCCGGCGCCCGCGTCGTCACGCCGGCGTTGACCGGGACGCTACTGCCGGGAATCACCCGCGACTCACTGCTGACCGTGGCTCGCGACCTCGGCTACACCGCCGAGGAGGGCAAGCTCTCGACCGACGAATGGCGGGAGGGCAACGAGTCCGGCGCGATCACCGAGGTGTTCGCGTGCGGTACCGCTGCGGTGGTCACGCCGGTCGGATCGGTGAAGAGTGCCGACGGCGAGTGGACCGTCGGCGACGGGACGCCAGGCCCGGTCTCGTCCCAATTGCGCGAACAGCTCCTCGGCGTCCAGACCGGCCGGCTGCCCGACCCGCATGGCTGGATGCACCCGCTGACCTGACCGCGCGCCCCGCCGATCGTGGTTCTTTTCCCCGCTCCGAGCCAGGAAAAGAACCACGATCGTCAGGACGTGGGCCAGCGCCGGAAGTTCTGGTGGCTGCGGCTGGGCGTCGGGCCCCGCTGGCCCTGGTAGCGCGAGCCGTACTGCGCCGAGCCGTAGGGGAACTCCGCCGCGCTGGACAGGCGGAACAGGCACAGCTGACCGATCTTCATCCCGGGCCACAGCGTGATCGGCAGGTTGGCGACATTCGACAGCTCTAACGTGATGTGACCGGTGAAGCCCGGGTCGATGAAGCCCGCGGTCGAGTGGGTCAGCAGGCCCAGTCGGCCGAGAGACGACTTGCCCTCCAGCCGGCCGGCGAGGTCATCGGGCAGGGTCACGACTTCCAGAGTCGAACCCAGTACGAATTCGCCCGGGTGCAGCACGAAGGGGTCGTCGTCCTTCGGTTCGACGAGGGTGGTCAGGTCGTCCTGCTGCTGGGCAGGGTCGATGTGCGTGTACTGCGAGTTGTTGAAGACGCGGAAGAACCGGTCGAGGCGGACATCGACGCTGGACGGTTGGACGAGCTCGGCGTCCCACGGCTCGACGACCAGGCGCTTGGACTCGACCTCGGCCCGGATGTCACGGTCGGACAGCAGCATGCGAGCGAATCTAGCGGCCGGTCAGTGCTCCGTTCGCGACCCGGGCGTGGACGCGATGAACGCGGCGACGTGCCCGGCCAGCACGGGGCCGGCGTCCTCCTGCAGGAAGTGACCCGCGCCGGTAATCGTGGGGTGCTCGCGTCCGGCCGCACCGGGCATGGCTCGCTGCAGAATCGGCGCCATCGCGCCGGTGATCGGATCACCGTCGGAGAACGCGACGAGCATGGGAATATCGGACGTGGTCAACGTTGTCCATGCGGCGCGATTGGCCTCGCTCGCCGGGTCGTCGGGGCGATAGGGCACCAGTCCGGGCATCGCCCTGGGGCCGGCCTGGTACGACTCGTCCGGGAACGGGGCGTCGTAGGCGGCCCGCTCGTCGGCGGACAGTGTCGTGCGACAGCCGGACTGGATGAAGCGCGCGATGTCGAGGGAGGGCGAGTTCTGGACGGCCTCGCGAAACCGGTGCCAGACCGCGGGCATGTCGTGGTCGCCGGTCGGTAGGCCGGTGTTGGCGGCGACGAGGCGCGCGAACCGGTCGGCGTGCTCGGCGGCGAGGCGCAACCCGATCAGCCCGCCCCAGTCCTGCCCGACCAGCGTCACGCCGCGCAGATCCAGCACATCGAAGGCGAGTGCGCGTACCCACTCGACGTGGCGGGCGTAGCTGTGGTCGGCTATGTCGGCCGGCTTGTCACTGCGGCCGAAGCCGATGAGATCCGGCGCGATCGCGCGGAGGCCGCGGGCGGCCAGCACGGGGATCATCGTGCGATAGAGGAACGACCAGGACGGCTCACCGTGCAGCAGCAGCACCGGGTCGCCGTCGGCGGGGCCGTCCTCGACCCAGGCCACGCGCAGCTCGCCGCCGTGCTGGTCGCCGATGTCGGCATAGCGCGGTTCATAGCCAAAGCTCGGCAACGTCTCGAAGCGCTCGGCTGGAGTCCGCAGGGTCCGCATGGCCTGACCGTACGCGAAATGCGGCGTGGCGAATTCGACCGCTCGGCGGCCCGGCCCGACCCCGGTGGCAGGACAATCCGCGTGACCCAAACCCACCGAAATGGTGGCGGATCTATTTTGGAAGGTGGGCGATAATGCGCGGCGCGATCAATCGAGATAAGCGCCGGATATTGCGCCGGCGGCCGTGAATTTCTGCGCTGCGCAGCAGCTCTATTCAGGTCAGGTGGGCGCAAAATCGACAAAGAGGCAGGCGCTCTGGGCTAAGAGCGAGGTAGTGGGCATATGACGCTTGTGCGATTTCCGTGAATCAATATCGGGCGGCAGTGCGAAATACCGGAAAACGTGAGCATCATGCTCGGTACGGGTACACGCACAGCAGAACAGGCCGGTGGCGCCGCGTCCCCGCACGGCGACTGGCCTACGCGCAGTTTTCGGGGGAAGGTCATGCGAGCACGGTTCCGGCGCGACGCGTGGCGCTTACGCGCTGCCTTCGACAACAGCGCAACGGACGCCGAGGACGATGACGCCGACCTGATGTCCGTGCTGCAGGGCAAGGTAGCCGACGAGCGGGACGAACCGGTTGACCGGCCGGCACTGGTTGAGCGGCCCGCACCCATCCGACAGCCGACGGGCGCACTGCGTCCGGTGCGGACGGAGAGCCCTGCGCGGCCTGCGCCCCGGGCTCCACTTGAGCGGCCTGTTGAGCGGCCCGCAGCCGCGCGAGAACCTCCGCCTGCGCAGAGTGAGCCGGCTGCGCAGAGTGAGCCGGCTGAGCGAACTACGGCGACAACGCGACCCGCGGAGAGAACGCGACCCGCGGAGAGAACGCGACCCGCGGAGACAACGCGACCCGCGGAGAGAACGCGACCCCCGGAGAGAGTGCGATCGCGCCTTGCCGGAACCCTTCGTTCGGCCAAGCTGCCGGTCTCGGAAGGCTGGGAACCGCGTCGCCCGGGTTCGGGACTGCTGTGGCGTCTTGCAGCTGCGCTGTTCGTGATCGCCCTCGCCGTTACGGCTGCGGCGTACGCGACGACGCGTTCGAGGAACACGCCTTCCCCGGCGAGCCAGAGCGGAGACCGCTCCACCACCTCGAGTTCACCTGCTGCGGGTGCCGCGCGCTCGGCTGAAATTGCATCCGCGCTGTCGTGGATGCGGACGAACCTAGGCGCCGGCGTCCACCTCGGTGCGGATCCCGCAACGGCTGAACAGCTCAGTGGCGCGGGGTTCACTGCCGTCACGCCGCTGACCGGTTCCGGTTCGCAACAGGCGTCGGTCGGGCGCACGTTGGACTGGTTCGTGTCCACCGCGTCAACTCGAGCCGCACCCGGCCTGTCAGCGTTGTCCGCGGCCGCGGTCCCGATCGCCCGGTTCGGCACCGGTAGCGATTCGGTCGAGGTCGGATCGGTCGTGCGGCGACCGCCCGCCGCGATCCGGGCGTTGCTGTTCACGGACCGGGGCAACCGCGTGCTGGCAGGTACCGGCCTGGCGGCCAATCCCAACCTGACTGTCAGCCCGTCGTTTCGCGCGTTGTTGCGCTCGGGTGGCCTCGATCTGCGTGCGGCGACGTTCATCGCCGTGCTGGCCAGTTCGGGCTCCGCCCGGGTGGTCGCAGCCACCGAGAACCCGGCCGAGCGTGCCGCAGCCCGACCAGTTCGCACGCTCACCGTCGCCGCCCAGGTGGCCGACGTCCAGTCGACCCTGGCGTCTCTTCCACCGGCTTACCAGCCGATGAACATCACCAGCCGCGGCAAGCACACCACGCTCACGTGGAACCCGGCCGTGAGTCCGGTTGCACCCATCTCATGACCGAGCATCGAAGGAACACATCGACAACGGGGGACAGAAGATGAAACACAATCAAGTCAGTGGCACGACGAGAGCAGCGGTGGCGGCAACCGTCGCCTCGCTCGCAATGCTGCTGTTCGGGGGCGCGAACGCGTCCGCCAGCGCACCGGTCGCTGCGGCCGCACCGAGCAGCGCCACAGCGGTGATTCGGGGTGCTCACTTCTCTCCGGACACACCGGGCGTCGACGTGTATCTCACCTCGTTCTCCGGCCGATCAACGACGTTGTGGTTGTCCGATATCGGCTACGGGGACGTCAGTGCCTATCGTCAGGTCAAGCCGGGCCTCTACATCGTGGCGATGCGCAAGCACGGCGCGCCGGCGTCGAGCCCAGCCGGACTGAAGTGGACGTTGAAGGCCGCGGCCGGCAAGGCCTACACGGCGGCAGCGGTCGGGATGAACAGCAAGCTGAAGGGAATCGTGTTGAGCGACCGCCTCGCTTCGCCCACCCGTGGACACGGTCTGGTACGCGTCATTCAGGCAGCGAGCCGCGCGCCCCGGGCCACGCTGGTCGCCGGACCGGACACCGTCGTCGCCTCCAATGCAGCGTTCGCCAGCTCGACCGGTTATGCCTCCGTTCCGGCCGGGCAATGGACGGTGCGCGCCAAGGCGGTGCCGGAATCGGTGTCGGCCACGAAGACTGTCACCGTGCGAGCGGGCAGTGTGAACTCCCTCGTCGTCCTGGACAGCCAGGGCGAGGGCATCGAGCTGCGGGCCATCGAGGACGCGTCCGGCAGCGCACTGTCCCCGCGGGGACCCGTTGATGCCGGCGGCGGTGCGATGGCGTCCCAGGTGAGCGGCGGTCCCGATGGTTTGACGCTATGGAGCGTCATCCTCGGGTCAGCGATCTCACTCGGCGCATGCTCCTTGCTGATCGCTCGGCGTAGGAACGCATCATTGCTCGGATGACCCCGCCTGCGTCATGGTCCGTCGCCCTGGTGCTGGCTGTCATCGCATTGGCCGGCTGCGGGCCGGCGGGCGGCGAGTCAGCCGATGTTGGGTCCTCCAGCGCGCCGCCCGGGGTGCGATCGAGCGCCGCGGGCGCCGGCGTGCCGTCGGCGCCCGCTGAGACGTCGGCGGCACGGCCGGGGGCAATCCCTCCGCTCGCTGACGGGCCGACAGGTCCGGCGCATGCCGCGCCGCGGCCCTCGGGGTCGAGCAGTGCGCCCACACGGGTGCGTATCCCGTCCATCGGTGTCGACTCGTCCCTGCAGAGGCTGGGGCTGCTCTCGGACGGCTCTCTGGAGACGCCGTCGCAGTGGCAGGTCGCCGGGTGGTACGCGGGCGGAGTCCGTCCGGGCGATCGGGGTCCTGCCGTGATCGCGGGCCACGTCGATTCGGTCAGCGGACCCGCCGTGTTCTACAAGCTGACTGCGCTCAGACCGGGAAGTCCGGTGTTCATCTCCCGCACGGACGGGTCAACGGTGCGCTTCACGGTGGCGCGCACCGACCAGTATCCGAAGAAGACGTTTCCGACCGACGCGGTGTACGGGCCGACCCCCGTCTCCACGTTGCGGCTGGTGACCTGCTCCGGAGACTTCGATTACCAGGCCCGAAGCTACGTCGACAACCTGGTGGTCACTGCCTACCTTGCGTGATGTGCCGGGACGCGCCGGCCGGACGCCCGAATCGCGGCACCGACGTAGGCGGCCCACGAATGCTCGTCGGTGAGCTCGGCGAAGTCCGGACTGGCCGACACGGCAGCGATTCGTCCGCGCAGCTCGTCGATCATCCGAGCAGCCGTCTGCTCCGTGACGGGCAGGGCGTGGTTGACCGCGAGCACATCGGGATCGTCGGCCCAGCGATAGGCGGCGTCGATGCCGGCGTCGATCGCGGTCTGCGGCTGGTTCGGCCAGGCAATCCGTTGTACCGCCGAATTCCGCAGGAACCGCACTGCACCGCCCGGATCGCTGGGCCAACGTGCGCCGATGACGACGACGGGGCGTTTGAGAAACAGCGAGAACACGACCTCGGACGCGGTGCCGCTCCCGCCTCCGATCGCGATCGCGGCGTCGCATAGGCACGCCTCGACGAAGTTGCGCCGGTGGTTTAACCCAGGGGTCACCACGATCGACTGCAGGCCCTGCCACCTCGGCTCGGCCGGATCGGCGGCTCGCTGCACGCCGATCCAGCGCGCGGGATTGCCAGGACCCGCTGCGCCGACGGCCGACCTGATTGCGGCATCCTTCACCGTTCGCGCGCGCGTGTTGCCGCCGCCGGTCAGCAGGATAGCGCCGGATCGGTGGACCTGGGCGCCGAGTACCCGGGCAGCGGCCAGTTCGTCGTCGGCGGGGTTGTTGCCGCCGAAGACGGCAATCACAGGAGGGTCGTCAAACTGCGACACGGGCCGCCTCCAGTCGCGCTCAAGCTGAGCAGGGTGCGGGAATGTTCGCATCCCCGGGCGTCGCCGCACGCGCTACGTTGAGCACCGTGGCGGGATGGGACATGTCTGACGAGGACCTTCGCGCTCACTGGGAGGGCGTGCGGTCGGGCGTGCGGGGGGTTCAGCGCCACCTCGACCAGGTGCTCGAGGACTCCGGCGTTCCGGCTCAGTGGTTCGCCGTGCTGCACCTGTTGCTAATAGCCGATGATCACCGGATGCCGATGAGCGCACTGGCTCGCGGGGTGGCGATGACCTCGGGCGGGTTCACCAAGCTCGCCGACCGGATGGCGCGTGATGGGCTCATCGACCGCCGCGGCTCGACCGACGACCGGCGGGTGATCAATGCGGCGCTGACCGAGGATGGGCTGTCGATGGCGCAGCACGCGTCGCGTGTGTTTCACCAGACGCTACGCGGGGCACTGCTTGGTGGCGTTGTCACCGCCGACGAGGTGGCGTCGGCTGCCGCCACGCTGCGCGCATTGAGCACGCCCCCCGTGCTCGCTGCCGACCAGGCGGTCGAAGTGGACGAGTTGGACGGGGTCGACGGGTCCGCCGAACGGCCGGTCGACCGCGACCCGGCTGTGTCAGAGCGTCGCCGACGACCCACGAGCGGCACCAGCTGACCGCCGGTCGAACCAGGACGGGCCGGACTCATTGCCTGGCGGGAGGCCTCGGCTGCAGATCGACGTGGCAGGTCCGCCAGTTCAGTTGGTCGGCCGGCACGACGGGCATGCGTAGGAGTCCACCGTCCTCGTCTCGTTCGCCGCGTCGCCGGTGATCAGATACCAATGCAGCAGTGCGAGCTGGGTATCGCAGCGCGGACAGCGCTCAGGCGGTGCGGCGGGGCCGTCCGGCGCCGCGTCGGCAGGACGGGTCGCGACCGAACCGGGTGTGACGCGAGGTCGGACGGCCCGGGTCGAGCGGGCGAGATTGGCGCTACGCCGGCACGCGTCCCGCCCCCACAATCGTGATTGTGTGCGCACTGTCGATTCCCCCGAACGACGGGTGCCATGAGCGGCACGGACTGTAGGCGCCAACCTCAGCCGCTTACTTCACGCAGAATATACTTCCTGGGAAGCTATTGTCCACTGATCGTTTCCCCGGGCGCCAGGCGCCCACGCACCGGGTAGGTAGGTTCCACGATTGTGAGCCCTGCCTTCCCCACCGTCAGCCCTTTCGCCCGGCGCGCCTACGGCGACACCGGACTCTGGGACGGACGGTTACTGGACGGTTATCTGGACCGCATCGCGTACGCCGCACCGGATCGGCTCGCCGTGGTGGATGGCGGCGTACGGCTGACGTCGAACGCGACGAGCAGTGGTTGCGGTGGCGCACCGGCCGGGCCTTCGACCACGGTTACGACCCCGCCGGGGTCTCGCGGCAAGCGGCAACGGCCTTCACCGCCACCGATCGCACGCAGCGACTGGGCGCGGTGCGGGTGCCTGCCCTCGTCGTCCACGGGGCGGCCGATCCGCTCGTCGACGTCAGCGGTGGCCGGGCGACGGCGGCCGCGATCCCGGACGCCGAGCTGCTCGTCATCGACGGGCTGGGGCACGATCTCCCGCCGGCGATCTGGCCTCGGCTCGCGGACGCGATCGCCGCGACCGTCCGCCGGGCCGAAGACGCCTGACGCCTGGTGCGTCAAGAATGCGTGCTGCTTTCCCGGATGATCAGTTCATGGCCGACGCGCACGTCGCGCGGCGTGACCTCCGAACCGCCGATGCGTTCGATGAGCATGTCCATGGCTGCGCTGGCGATCGCGGGCTTGTCAGGTCGGACGGACGTGAGCGACGGTGTCGCGAACCGGGCTTCCTCGACGTCGTCGAATCCGACGACACTGATGTCCCCCGGCACCTGCAGACCAAGCTTGCGCAGTTCACGGAGCGCGCCGATGGCAAGCTCGTCGCTGAAGCAGAAGAGTGCGTCCGGGGGTTTCTTCTGAGCGAGTAGGGCACGCACTGCGCCGGCGGCGTCGCCACGTCGGTATTCCGGCGTGTGCGCGTAGAGGTCCTGATCGATCGGCAGGCCTGCGGCTCGCAGAGCCGCCCGGTATCCCTTCGAACGCACCCGGGAGGTCACATCGGCCGGGACGGTGCTTCCGCCGACGGCGGCAATACGTCGTCGGCCCGAGGCAATGAGGTGTTGGACGGCATGGCGAGACGCACGTTCGTTGTCGATGCCGACGTGATCCAATGCCGTCCTGGCGGTTCGCTCGCCCAGCAGCACTACCGGGACGCTGGGCCGAAGCCTGGTCAGGGCACGTCCGTTCAGACCCAACGAGCTCAGCAACACACCGTCGACCCAGCTGGAACGTGACGCCACGTCCAGGACTGCGAGTTCGCGCTGCGGTTGACCGCCCGTTTCGTCGATCATGACCGTGAAACCCAGGCGACTCGCGCGCTCGACGATCTCGTGGGCGAGTTCGCCGAAGTACGGAACGGCGATCTGGGGAACCAGCAAGGTGACGATGCCGGTGCGGCCCTGGCGAAGTCCGCGGGCGAGCAGGTTCGGCTTGTAATTGAGCTCATCGAGCGCCGCCTGGACCTTGGCGCGCATGGCCGGCGACACGTAGTGAAAATCGTTCACGACGTTGGACACCGTTCGCGTCGACACGCCGGCGCGTTCGGCGACATCGCGCAGGGTGACTGCCATTTCCTCACCCTCTCACGAGCATGTGCGTGTGCTTCTCCGCGCTGATGGCGCTGCAGCATGTTTTACCCGTCGGCTATTGAACCCATCCGTTGGTAGCGGACGTCGCGACCTCGATCCCGTCCTTGACCCCGGTGACGATGTGGCGGATGGACTCGATGGGTAGCTTTGGCGTTCCGTCGGCGAAGAGCAGACCGTTGGTCTCCTGGGCGGTGTCCATAAACTGCGTGTAGCAGAAGCCGGCCACCGCTGTGCTGGCTCGCAGGGCCTCGAACAGTTGCAGCATTAGGTTCGCGTATTCGGAATCCGACCCTGCGTGCGTGTATCCCCAGGCCTCGCCCCTGCTGGACATCGAGATGCCACCGAACTCGGTGATCATCAGCGGGGCGTCGCCTGCCCGGAATGCGGCTGCCTGCGCATCGCCGATGATCGGGCGGCGACCTTGCGGGCCATGCGTCGACAGGGCCGTGGCGGTGGCGGCCTGGGTGTCGCCGTAGCGGGCGCGAAGGCGGTCGGCGTCGATCGTGTAGTCGTGCAATCCGAGGATGTCACTGTCGACGTGTTCCCAACCCTCGTTGGAGACGACAGGACGGCTCGGGTCCAGCGCGCGGGTCAGGTTGGAAAGCGCCAGCGCAAACTGCTGTTGAGCCGCGCTCGAAGCGATGTCCTGCACCCCCCAGCTCTCGTTGATCGGAACCCAGACGACGATGGACGGGTGATTGCGGTCGCGACGCACCAACTGCATCCACTCTGCCGTGAGGGATTCGATCGCGGTCGGGGAGAACTCGTATGCGTTCGCCGTCTCGGCCCACACCAGTAGACCCAATCGGTCGGCCCAGAAGAGGATTCGGGGATCCTCTGCTTTCTGGTGTATGCGGACGGTATTGAATCCCATCGCCTTGGTCAGCTCCACCTCGGCACGCAGCTCGCTGGTGCCGAGCGTGGCCAGGTGAGTCTGGGAGCGGTAGCCCTGATTCAACACCGCCCTCATGTAGTACGGCTGGCCGTTCAGCTCGAAGGACCCACCGCCGACCGACGCGGTGCGCAGCCCCACGTAGCTGGCAACCGAGTCGACCACCTCGTTCGAATCACGATCACGGATGACGACATCGACATCGAGCAGCGTCGGGCGTTCAGGCGTCCACAGCAAGCGGGCTCGATCCTGACCGTTACGCAACGCGTGAATGGCGACGTCGACGGTCGTCACCCTATTTCCCACGACGACGGACTGTTCGGCGAGAATTTCCGAACCCAGTGTGAAGCTCAATTCGAGCGTGAGGGGGCTGATCGGAGCCCGCGCCAGGGTGACCTCGCCCCGGATCGTGCCGGCCGGAACATCGGGCGTCCAGGCCACGTCGACCAGGTGGTCAGGCGGAACGGTCTCAGCCCACACGCTCTGCCATATCCCGCTGGTCCGCTCGTACCAGATCCCATGTGGCCTCTCCAGCCAGTCCTGCTTGCCCCGCGGTTGATCCAGTTCGCCGGGGTTGTCCTCGGCTCGTACGACGATGATGTGGTCGTCGGCGTCGGCACGAACAGCATCGGTGACGTCGGCCGTGAACGGTGTCTGACCGCCGACATGGCTGGCCACGAACTGGCCGTCGAACCAGACCTGAGCTCGGTAGTCGACGGCGCCGAAATGGAGCAGAAGCCGCCGGACGCCCGCGTCGTCCGGGATCAGCGTTTCATGGCGAACCCGCCGGCGGTACCAGAGGATCGGGTGTATGTCGCGGGCGTCGATTCCGGAGGCTGGGGACTCGGGTGGGTAGGGGACCTCGATGTGCTGAGCAAAGGGCTCAGCCGCCGCTCGATCGAACCAGCGTGCCGCCAGGCCGGCATCTGCGTCATCGTGGCTGAACTCCCACGCCCCGTCCAGGCTCGTCCATCGTTCCCGGCACATCGTCGGCCGCGGATAGGAGCCGTCCTGCTCTGTCGCCCTCACCCGATGCTCCTCCCCGCTTGCGTTCATGCGGGAAGCCTGGCTTACATCTTGCAGCGCTGCAAGATGCGGGCTCAAGACTCTCTTCCGGAGGTTTCGAGCGGGGGCAGCGCACCTGGACCGGCAGTCTCTTGCATCGCTGCAAGGTTTGTGGAACAGTCCGGCGGTGTATTCCGGATCACAGCGCAAAAAGGAGTGTGGATCGCATGTCTGCACCTGTCTCGCGTCGTCGCTTCCTCACCGTGGGCGGGGGTCTGACGCTCGCCGGGGCGCTGTCTGCCTGCTCCTCCCCGGTCGTCACGAGCATCACCGGGGGCCAACCGGCGACTGCCGATGTCATCTACTGGCATCTGTTCGGCGGCGGCGACGGCGCCAACATGACGCAGATGGTCAAGACATTCGCGAAGTCGAGCCGGAGGTCAGTCGAAGCGACACTGCTCCCATGGGGCAATCCCTATTACACGAAGTTGGCTCTGGCCGCGTCCAGCGGGCGTCCGCCCGATGTCGCGATCTCGCACCTGTCCCGGCTGCCGCTGCTGGCAGAAGCCGGCCTGCTCGAACCCGTCGAGGCTGCGGGCATCGGCGCTGCCGGCATCGCCAAGGACAAGTTCACCCCGGCTGCGTGGTCCAAGGCCACGGTAAAAGGGCAGGTCTTCGCGGTGCCACTCGACACGCACCCGTTTGTGATGTTCTACAACGTGGATTTGGCAAAGAAAGCCGGCCTTCTGAACGCTGCCGGCGACAACCTGAAACCGTTGATGGGCAGAGACGACTTCGTCAACGCGTTGAAGGCGATGAAAGAAGCCGGCGGTAGGTACGGCGCGGTCTCTGCCAACACCGCCGATCCAGCAACCACGTGGCGCTGGTTCATGACCCTCTACTCCGGGCTGGCCGGACCGATCGTGTCCGACCAGGGCGCCAGGGTCACCATCGACAAACCGGCCCTGGAAGAGACCTTCGCATTCATGCAGAGTCTCACTGGCCAGCTCGGCCTGATGCCGGGTAACGCCACCGATGCGACGGTAGGCACGCTTTTCGGCCAGGGAAACGTAGGCTTCCTCTTCGACGGCGAGTGGCAGATCACGACCTATCGCGGGGTCAAGCTGGCCAACGGCAACCCGCTGAATTTCAATGTCGTCCCGTTTCCAGCCATCCTCGGCCCCAAGTCTGTCGCTTACGCCGACTCGCATTCGCTGGTCATTCCGAAGAGCTCCGGTCGCTCCATCGGGCGGACCGCCGCTGCCGTGGACTTCATCGCAGGCCTGCTGGACAACAGCTCGATCTGGGCCGCCGGCGGACACGTCCCGGCCTGGCTACCGGTGCAGACCAGTAAGGCGTTCCTCGATCAGAAGCCGCAACGCAACTACATCAGGGCCGCATTCAACGCGGTCTACGACCCGGTCGCCTGGTACACCGGCGCGGGCTCGGACTTCCAGAACGCCATGGGCGGCGTGATCACCAATGTTCTCGCCGGCGGCACCAGTCCGAAGAGCGCGGTCAATGCCATGACCGCCAGCTTGAAGACGTTTTCCACCGCGCTGCCCCCGGTGCACTAGGACCACCACCCCGACTATTCCCAGGACCAGGAGACCGACATGACGACGACCGCAGTAGCCGCGCCGCGGACCGGGGTCCGGATCCGACCCCAGAGCATCCGCGCGAGTGCAGCCCCGGCCGGACAGAACCGAGCCGGATGGCTCATGAGCCTGCCGTTCCTCGTCCTCTACGTCCTCTTTCTGATCGGACCGGTCCTGATCGGCATCGTGATCAGCCTGTTCAACACCACTACCGTGAAATCGGGACTCGGCGGCTGGGTCGGCCTGTCCAACTACGCCGATATCCTGCGGAGTTCGGACTTCTGGGACTCGATGTGGCACTCGACCCTCTTCACCCTGCTCACCACGCCGCTGCTCGTCGTCCTGCCGTTGCTATTCGCGGTCGTCGCCGCGCGCGTCAAGCGCAATCGGTGGATATTCCGGTTGGCGTTCTTCGCGCCGTACGTCGTTCCATCGTCAGCGGTGTGCCTCATCTTCGCGTTCATGTACACCCCGGAGACCGGGCTCATTACCAAGGCATTCGGTTGGGTCGGCCTCTCGGCACCCAACTTCCTGGGCAGCACCTCCGGGGCCTGGTTTGCGGTCGTTCTGCTCACCATGTGGTGGACGTTCGGCTTCAACTTCATTCTGTACACGGCCGCTATCCAGGATATTTCCGAAGAGGTGTACGAAGCAGCCGCACTCGATGGAGCAAGCCCCTGGCAGCAAATCCGGTCCATCACCATTCCGCTGCTTAGGCCAACGACCAGCCTCGTCTTGATCCTCCAAATCCTGGCCTCACTCAAGGTGTTCGACCAGATCTACATCCTGCTGTCGGGCGGCCCGGACAAATCAACCCGGCCGGTCATCGAATACATCTATGACACCGGATTCACGTCTTATCGGGGAGGCTATGCCGCTGCTGGGACCATGGTGTACTTCGTCCTCCTCGTCGTCATCTCCGTCGGCTGGGTCCTCTTACGCAGACAGCGCAACAACGCTGTGAACGCCTGAAGGGAAACGCGGAACAATGACTACGACAATCGCTGCCCCGGCGGTACAGGCCGAGCGTGAAGCCAAGCCGCAAGAAAACAACGGCGAGAAAATCTTCAACCGGCTCGCCGCCACCTGTCTGACTCTCTTCGCCTTGATCTGGATAGTGCCTTTCCTGTGGGCACTCATCACCTCGTTACGTCCCGACAACGAGATCACCGCCAATCCCACCCGGCCGTGGTCAAATCACTGGACTTTCCACGCGTACAGCAGCACCCTGAGTACCAACCCCATTGGCTGGTGGTACCTGAACAGTTTCATTATCTCCACCCTGTCGGTCGTGTTCACGGTGCTGGTCTGTTCGATGGTCGGCTTTGCCCTCGCGCATCTGAGCTTCCGTGGCAAGCCGGTCGTGTTGGGATTGGTTCTGGCCGGTTTGATGCTGCCGACTGAGGCGCTGGTCCTCCCGCAGTTCATGGAATTCCGAGCGATACACCTGCTCGGCACCTACTGGGCACTCGTGCTACCTGCCGTTTCCGCCCCGATCGCGGTCTTCGTATTCCAGTCCTTCCTACGCGGAATTCCGGTGGCGCTGATCGAGGCAGCCAGACTGGACGGCGCGAGTTGGTGGCGGATCTATCGCCAGGTCTGCATGCCCCTCTGCCGCCCAGCCATATCGGCCGTGGCGATCCTCACGTTCATCACGTCGTGGAACGCCTACCTCTGGCCACTCCTCGTCCTGACCCAGACGAAGTCGCAAACCATCCCGGTCGGGCTAGGTGGTCTTATCGGGGGCTCTGCGATCCAATACGCCGAGACGATGGCATCTTCGGTGCTGGGCATCCTCCCACTGCTAGCGGTATTCCTGCTCTTCCAGCGCCAGATCACCCAGGGCGTCGCCAATACGGGCATCAAGTAGGCACCGCAGTGGGCGTGCCGAGAAGTCGAGCGCCGGCACGCTGCCCGGTTTGACTCACGGCAGGTTTATGCTGCGGAACACCGTCAGCAGGTCGGTCAACATTCCCGACGGGAGCGCCGGGTCAGAGTCGTTCTCGAGTGTCTCTGCCGCGAGCGAGATGACCGTGCGCATCTGTGCGACGTAGCCAGCGCAGTCGTCGCACTCGGCGAGATGCTCTTGGACTCGAATACGGTCGCTGTCGGTCAGTACGTCGTCGAGGTAGGCGGTGACGAGTTCGACGAGCTGCTGGCAGGCCAGAGACCGGGCCTGGGTCATGAGCTTGCTCCGTCGGTCTCGTGGCCCAGCGTTGCTTCGAGTGTCCGACGTACCTTGGCGCGCGCTCTGTGCAGCAGCACGCGCTGGTAGTTGTCGGTGATCGCGAGAACGCGGCACACGTCGCTCGCGTCGCAGCCCCACACGTCTCGTGCCAGCATCACCTGTCCTTGCCGGCGCGGCAGGTCGGCGATCGCGGCCTCGACCAAGGTCTGTACCTCGGCGCCGTGTAATCGCTCGTCGGGCAACAGGTCCCATCTCGGTGGCGGGCTGATCCAACCTCGGGCGTGGGGTGCCGCGTTCGCGGGATGGAACCTGGACGGATCTACGGCGGGCGCGTGCTCGTCGCGCCAGACCTGGGTGAACGGCAATGACCGGCGTTCCCGTTTCCCGGTTAGTTGAGCTCGGCGCACGACGATGACGAAGACCCAGGTTCGAAGCGAGGACCGGCCGTCGAACTGGCCGATGGCGCGTACCACCGCCAGCCAGGCGTCCTGCACAACCTCCTCGGCAATCTGCCGGTTCGGGACGTAGCCGGCGGCCACCCGGATCATCGCAGGCGTCCACCGTCGCACCAGGCCGGCGAACGCCGTTTCGTCACCGGCCTGCAGTTGCTCGACGAGCAGCTGGTCCTGCTCGATGGACTTCTCGCTCACGTCCTTCTGTACGCACCGCACGCGTGGGGCGTTCGTCTCACCCCGTCTCGTTCACCGTTTCGAAAGATGTGCGCGGCCTGGAATCGGTAATGCGGAGATCCGCCGGGCGCTCTACAGAGCTGTCGAGACGCTGCGGTCCGCGGTGAGCGCAGCGTGCGACACGGCGCCGATCCAGCACACCGCACCTCAACGTCCGGAAAGGACGATCATGGGCACCAACACGACAGCGACCCGACGGAGACAGCTGGCCTCGGCGGCCGCCGCTCTAGTGACCTCAGCCGGCCTGGTGACGTTTGCGGGCAGCGCGTCTGCCGACGGCGGCGGGTCGTCGCAGTTCACGACTTCCATCAAGAGCGCTATCAACGTCAACCCGGCCCAGGAAACCGTTACGCTGCCGCTGTTTCGGGGCAGCCACAACGGTGAAGCGGTCTACTACGTCATTACCGATGACTCCAGCGAGGCCGACGCGGCAGCGCGCGGTGTGGACTGGGCGCCGAAACTGACTCACGCCCTGGGCACGGCCGCGGTGCAGCGGGTGAGCCGCAGCAACGGGGTGGTGCAGTTCCCGGGCATCGTCGACTTCAGCCCGAAACGGGTGGTCACCCCTGGGCCGGCCGGCAACGAGTTCGTCGGCGGCAGCTACGCTCCCGGCGCGATCGGCGACGCGACGTACAGCCCGCTCATCACCACCGGTAACGGGGTGGTGCTCAACGCGACCCAGATCGCCGACAATTCCGGCGTCCACGATTCGGTGGTGAGCCTGGACAAGGTCAACCATCGGGTCACGCTGAAGTCGTTCTTCGGTTTCTGGAACGGCCACCGCACGATCTATCTGCACCTGGACGCGTCCTCGCCGGTCGTCGCCGCTGCCGAGGGGTCGAACTTCGCGCCCAACCTCGATGCCGCGCCCGGCGTGGGTTCCAACGATCCCAAGACGTCGACCCGCTCGGCGATCATCCCGGTGGTCAACGGGCCTACCGGTGTCAACAACCCCGCCCGCCAGGGGCTGAACTCCGCGCTGCGCGGCGAGGGCGACCCGCTCAATGTCAACCAGGAAATCCCGGGCCAGGGCAACGGCCGATACAGCCCCGTGTGGGACGTCCACCCTGTCGTGTGGACCCAGGCCGCGATCAACTCCGGCCAGCGGACCCGCCTGGTGAGCGGTAGTGACGTGACCAACGCGTTCACCCACGGCCTGATCACCAGCGGCGGAAACGGACCCGCCAACGACAGCCTCGGCGGGCTGCCTGCCGGTGGCTTCATCTCCAACTGCCCCATCGTCGCGGTCGACTGATCTCGCGCCCGCGGTGGTCGGCCGCGCTCATCTCCGGCTGGCGACACCGGCCTCGAGGACCGCCGCCGGCGCGGCGGCACTGCAGTTACGTCCGTTGGCTTTTGCTCGGTAGAGGGCCTGGTCGGCGCCGTGCAGGAGGTCCTGGCTGGAGCAGGGGGCCTGGGGTTGGTAGGCGGCGACGCCGACGCTGATGGTGAGGACTCCGGGTCCGGGGACGTGGGGATGGTCGACGTGGCGTGCGTGGACCGCGCGCCGGACCCGGTCGAGTCCGGCGAGGGCGTCTTCGATGTCTTGTTCCGGTAGCAGGATGAGGAACTCTTCGCCGCCGTAGCGGTAGACGCGGTCGGCGTCGCGGACCTGTTTCTTGAGGGTGTCCGCGACTGCTCGCAAGGCCTGGTCGCCGGCCAGGTGGCCGAACCGGTCGTTGTAGGCCTTGAAGTAGTCGATGTCGCACAGTGCTGCGCAGTAGTTGTGGCGATAGCGCTCGCTGGTGGCGTGCAACTGCTGCAGGTAGTCGCTCAGATCGGCCCGGTTCCACAGGCCGGTGAGCGGGTCGGTGCGGGATCGGTGATCGAGTTCCGCACGGGTGCGCCCCAGTTCTGCGTGCAGGGAAGTGACCCGTTGAGCTGCCAGCAGCCGGGTCTGCAGATCGAAGGGTTTCAAGGGTTTGGTGATGTAGTCGTCGGCGCCGGCGGCCATCCCGGCCAGGACCTGCGCGGGGTCGCTGAGGGCGGTGATGAGCACGATGTAGGTGTAGCTGTCGCTCTCTGTCGCCCGGATCCGGCGGCACAGGGTGGCTCCGTCGGCGCCGGGCATCTCGCGGTCGGTGACCAGCACATCAGGTTTGAATTCCCCGACCAGGCGCCACGCCTCGTCGCCGTTGTCGGCGGTGATGCACTCATGGCCCAATTCCTGGACCGCCGCCTGCGCGAGTAGGCGCGAGCCGAAGTCGTCATCGGCGACCAGCACCCTCACCGTTGGTGCCCCACCGCAAGGCTCAAGGCCTGCTGGGAACGGTCGAGCTCGCGATCGAGCCGGGCGAGCAGCCCGGGCCAGGTGTCGCTCGATTCGGTGGCGGCGGTCTCGAGGTTGGCGCACAGCTCGGCCACGGTGTTCGCGCCGAGGTTGGCCGCGGCGCCCCGTAGCCGGTGCGCGCTCTGCTGCAGGCCGGAGTTGTCGCCCTCGCGGGCCGCACGGTGGATCGCCTCGGTCTGTATCGGGGCGTCGTCGAGGAACGCGCCGACGATGGCGGGAAGTAGCCCTTGGCCGTCCTGCGGGCCCATCCCCCGCAGCATGCTCAAGCGCTGCTCGTCGAGAGCCGGCGCGCTGGCCCACTTGATCAGTGACTCCTGCAGGGCGGTCACGTCGACCGGTTTGGCGATGAAGTCGTCCATCCCCGCGTCAAGGCAGGCCTGCCGGTCGTCGGCAAGCACACCGGCCGTCATCGCGATGACCGGGGTGTGGCGGCGATCGGCCTCGCGCCGCCGGAGCTCGCGGGTGCAGTCGAAGCCGTCCATCACCGGCATGTGGCAGTCCATCAGCACGGCGTCGTACTGGGATCGCGTCAGGGCTTCGAGGGCGAGCCGCCCGTCGGCGACGATGTCGACGGCATAGCCCAGACCGAGCAGGACGCCCTCGGCGACGAGCTGGTTGACGGCGTTGTCCTCGACCACCAGCACCCGCCCGCGCTGGGAGCCAGGTGGCGGGGCGGCCGAGCGGATATCGGACCGATCGCCCCCGGGGATCCTCGGCGCGACGAGACGCACCAGGGTGTCGTGCAGTTCGGAGAACCGGACCGGCTTGCCCACCCAGTCCAACACGTTGGCCTGGCGGGCGCGATCGGGGTCCGGGCCGGCGGCGGAGCTGAGGAGCATCGTTCGGGTCTGGCTCAGATGCGGGTCGGCTGCGATGGTCTCGGCCATGCTGAGGCCGTCCGTGCCGGGCATGCACAGGTCCAGGATCGCGAAGAAGTACGGCGCACCGGCGGCCGCGGCGGCGCGCATCAGCGCGAGCCCGGCTTGCGCGTCGTCGGCCATGTCGGCACGCATGCCCCAGCTCGTGAGGTGGGTGGACAGGACCGTGCGATTGGTGTCGTTGTCATCGACCACCAGCACCCGAAGGCCGCGGAGCAGATGCGGCCCGAAGCCGGGCGGTTCGCCGACCGGCTGGCCTTGGACGAGTGGTAGGACGAGCTCGAAGGTGCTGCCCTCGCCGAGGCGACTGCGGACCTCGATCGTGGCGCCCATCACCTGCGCGAGCCGGCGGCAGATCGCCAGCCCGAGCCCGGTACCGCCGAATCGGCGGGTCGTCGACGCGTCAGCCTGGGAGAACGATTCGAACAACCGGGCCTGATCGGCCGGGTCGATGCCGATGCCGGTGTCACTGACCTGAAATGACACGGCTGGGTCTGTGCTGGCCGAACCCATGCGCCCGGACGGCAGCAGCCGGGCAGTGAGCACAACATCGCCGGTCGCGGTGAACTTGATGGCGTTCGACACGAGGTTGATCAGGATTTGGCGCAGCCGACCCGGGTCTCCGAGGAGCTCGACCGGCACCTGCGGTTCGCAGTGCGCCACCAGCTCCAGTCCCTTCTCGCCGGCGGCGGAGGCCAACAGCACGCCGACCTCCTCCACGAGGTCGCGGGGATCGAAACCGACGTGTTCGAGTTCGACCTTGCCCGCCTCGAGTTTGGAGAAGTCCAGGATGTCGTCGATGATCCCCAGCAGCGCCTGCCCGGCGCCGCGGATTCCGTTGGCGTAGCGGCGCTGCCTCTCCTGCAGCGGTGTGTCGAGCAGCAACCGGGTGAGCCCGATGACCCCGTTCATCGGGGTGCGGATCTCATGGCTCATGGTCGCCAGGAACTCCGACTTCGCCTGCGAGGCCTGATCGGCCTGGATCCGGGCGGTGGACAGAGCTGCTTCCTGGGCCAGGCGCTCGGCGATGTCGTGGGCGATCAACGACACGCCGCCTGCCGTAACGCCGTCGTCGATTACCGAGACGGTGAGGGCAACGGGAATGATGCTGCCGTCCTTGCAGACGCGTTCGGTTTCATAGCTGGGTTGCGGCACTCCCCCGCTGACCTGGTCGATAATGATCTGCTCGCGCGCGCGTCGATCCGCACGGACCAGCACCGAGCCGGGTCGCCCCACGACCTCTGCCGCGGGGTAGCCGAACAACCGCTCCGCTGCGGCGTTCCAGCTGGTGACACTGCCGTCCGCGGCCTGGCTGATGATCGCGTCCCCGGAAGACTGCACGAGGGCTCGGAAGCGTCCGTCGGCCGAGGCCAGCTCGGCGGTCCGCCGGTGCACGGTGTCCTCCAGGCCGTTGGCCAGGCGCACCTTCTCCACCGCGACCGTAGCCTGCTGGGCAGCGAACAGCAGCAGCAGCACGATCCCGAGGCCGAGCAGGAACTTGTCGTCGCTCCCGCTTCGGTCGAGCGCGAGGGCTCCGATGGCCACCGCGAACGGCAGGTAGGGCAGCAGCTCCTGCAGGACGGTGAAGTGGCGCCGCTGGCCGGACATCGCAGCGTCCGAAGCCGGGATTTGACTGGACAGCGCAATGAGCACGAGCGCCGCCGCCCAGCCGACGGCCAGCACAGTTCCTGTCGTTCCGGTCTGGCCACGCAACGTCTCGGACACGTAGACGCTGTCGGTGATCGTCAATACGACGAGCCCGGCGCCGAGCACCAGCCACGGCAGTCGGTGGGCGCTGGCGACCCGCATGCCCATCGCGAACACCACCGAGCTGACCGCGATGTCGACGACCGGGTACCCCAGACCGACGATCCGCGCGAGGCCGGTGCCACCCGCGTCGTACAGCGGGCCTAGCACGGTGATCCAGCTGAAAGTGAACAGCGACACCGCGATCACCGAGGCGTCCAACACTGCCCGCAGCTGCGCGCCGGAACGGGTTTTCGCTCGAGGGAACAGCATCAGTGCTACCACCGCGGGGATCGAGTAGGACAGGTAACCCGCGTCGGCCAGCGAAGGGAAGGGGTAGACGTGGTGACGGCTGAGCCCATAGGTCGTCCACACCGCTTGCGCGAACGCCCACGAGATCATGGCCAGAGCCAGCACCGACCAGGCTCGACGATCCCCGCCTCGCCGCCGCGCCGCGCGCACACATCCCGCGACCGCTAGGCACGCCGCGATCAGGATCGCGACGTCGCCCACCGTCTGGGCCAGCTGGGTGCGCGGCCGAGAAACGACGAGCACGAGCAACCCCGTCAGCATCGCACCACCGAGCCACAGCGCTACGAGGACACCGGCCGGCACGGACGACCTTGCCCTGCGTGAGCCGGCTCGCGAAGGCCAGCCGCGGGTGCTGCGGAACGTCGGATGGGTCACCTCCTGCCTATCGGCCACGTACCACGCGAACTGAGGGCCAACCGTCGACCGACGGCGGCGAGGGTGCGGGCGCTGTGTGCGTGGCTCAGCTACCGGGCGTTTTGACCGGTTGTCATCGGTTTGCGCTTGCCTGCCGGGTCGGCGGGTGTCACCCTGAGCCTGCGCGGGCAGCCCGCGACCGGATAGAAGGGAACCAGCATAATCCTTGCATCCAGGCGGCCAGGCCCATTCCGCGCCAGAACCTTCGCAGTTTTCGCGACCGTCCTGACAGCCGCCGCGGCCGTCCTGCTCGCGGTCCCCGTCTCCGCCGCGGCAACCGGCGCGGTACGCGGCATGGACGTGTCCGGTTGGCAGGGCAACGTCAACTGGTCGCGCGCCTCCGCCGATGGCGCCCGGTTCGCCATCGTGAAGGCCACCGAGGGCACCGGTTTCCGCAACCCCTACTTCAGCCAGCAGTACACCGGTGCCTACCGCGTCGGCATGATCCACGGCGCCTATCACTTCGCCCGCCCGGACCTGTCCTCAGGATGGTCCCAGGCCAGTTACTTCGTTCAGCACGGTGGCGCCTGGTCGCGTGACGGCAAGACGCTGCCGGGCGAGCTCGACATCGAATGGAACCCCTACAGCTCGCGGACCTGCTACGGCTTGAGCAATTCGCGGATGGTGTCGTGGATCAAGTCCTTCAGCGACCGCTACCACTACCTGACCCGCCGCTGGCCCCTCATCTACACAGCCGAAAGCTGGTGGAGGCAGTGCACCGGCAACCACGGCGACTTCAGTTCCACGAACCCGTTGTCGGTCGCCCGGTACTCCTCGAGCGTCGGTACGTTGCCCTACGCGTGGAGTTACTACACGATCTGGCAGTTCGCCGACTCGGGCCTGTTCCCCGGCGATCAGGACGTGTTCAACGGCAGCTACAGCCGCTTGACGGCGCTGGCCAACGGCTGACCGGAGCGCGGGGTACTCGCCTCTCCCGCGCGGTTGTCTGATCTGGTGTCGTCGCGCGACGCGCGCCAGCGGCCCCGCAGCAGCCGCAGTAGAGACCGGACGGGGTTCGGCAGCAGCTCACGACGTTCCGTAAGAGTGCACCCGGCCCGATCGGTCGTAGTCTGAGGCGGTCTGCTCCCAAATCCTGCCGGTGAAGATTGACCCGCGACACGATCGCATACCCAATGCCGGCATGGCGTGCAGCACGTCTTCCTGCTCCGCCGGGGGCAGGCCCGGTGACGTCGTGCGCGCCGCAGCCAGAGGCCGAGTGCGAAAGTTGCGACTCCGAGGGCGATCAGCACCCAGTTCCCCCGCGAGATCCCCGCGATTGACCCAACCACGCCGGCCGAGAGCAGGACCGGCAGCCCGCAGCACAACCCCAACACGGCCAGGAGGGAACCCGTCGCTGCGACGCTCGGAATGCGGTCACGCACCGATGATCACTGCGCGCAGCTGTTCCAGGGTCGGTGCACCCGCAGGCCCGTCCGGAGTCGCGTACACCCGACACGCCAACCCGACACTGGCCTCCCCGTCGGCAAGTGCATCGACGCCATCTACCAGGATGCTCGGCGATCCGTGGAAGCCGACCCGCTCGGCTTCCTCGACCGTGTCCACGACGCGCCGGGTCACCGTGATGTCCGGGCGCTCTGCGGCGATCTCGGTCAGGCGCTCGTCGGCAACCTTCCAGTTCGGGCAACCATCGAAGTACAACAAGGCGATGTCCATGCCAACGACGCTAAACCTTGATGCGCAGTATAAGGTCAAGCGCTAGGATCGACCAATGCTGATCGGCGAGGTCGCCGACGCCGTACGGCTGTCAACCCAGACCATCCGCTTTTACGAACGCAGTGGCCTGTTACCAGAACCCTCACGAGCCGCCAACGGCTACCGCAACTACAACGAGTCGACTATCACCCGGGTGCAGTTCATCCGCGCCGCCCAGGCCGCAGGCCTCACCCTCGACGAGATCCGCAGCATCGTCGATCTCCGCGACGACGGTCATGCCCCGTGCGCCCACGTCACGACCCTAGTACGCGGCAGGCTCGCCGACGTGCACAGACGCGTGAATGAGCTCGCCGCCCTGGCAGCAGAACTCGAGAAGCTCATCGACCGCAGCCAGCGACTGGATCCGGCCGACTGCCGTGATGCCGACATCTGCCACATTCTCGTTCCACGCCCGACCCCCGCCTCGGACGCGCCCTGACCCCCGCGGACACCTGACGACCGGGCGACGTTCCCATGCCGCGATCGTCCGACCGAGAGGGTCGGGCGGATGGTTCCCATCGACACGGTCTGGCGATCGGGAAGGTTCCGCCCATCTGACCGGGTTCCCGCAGGCAAGGGTGCGAATCCGTTCGCAGCGCCGGCAGCGAAGTAACTGGAGTGGGAATGGTCGAGGCACGTTTCAACGGCCAGGTGATCGCGCGGAGCGACAAAACGATCGTGGGGGAGGGCACCCATTATTTCTCACGCGCCGATGTCGAGGACGAGTACCTTCGACCCTCACCCCTGGCCCGGCGCATCAAGAATCACGTGGCGTTCTGGGGTCAGGTTCAGATCATCGAGACCCTCGACGTCGACGCTTGATGACGTTCGCCGCCCGGCTGCGGGCCCTCGTAGCGGCGACGGCCCCGGTCGATCCCGAGACCGCTTCCGCCCTCGCGCGGCGATGGGCCGACCTGCCAGAGCACGCGCGCACCCCGGCGCAGACCTTGGGTCAGCATGCGGTCGGCTGCGAGGGCACGCACGGCGTCTTCCCGCAGTGCAACCTGGCGTGCACGCCGTGCTACCACTCCCGAGACGCCAATCGCGTGCGGGTCGACGGCGAGCACACCCGCGGGCAGATCAAGCGTCAACTGGAGCTACTGCGGCGGTTGCGCGGGCCACATGCCCACGCCCAGTTGATCGGAGGCGAGGTGTCCCTGCTGCGCCCGGACGACCACGCCGCGGCGCTGCTCACGATGCGGACGCACGGTCGCGAGCCGATGAGTATGAGTCACGGCGATTTCGACTACGACTATCTCGAGTCGCTCGCCTTGGGCGCGGACGGGAAACGCCGATTCGACCGCCTGTCATTCGCCGGGCATTTCGACATGCTGATGTTCGGCCGGCGGGGTATCGAACGGCCGGCGGACGAACCCTCACTGAATCCGTACCGGCGCCGGTTCGTGACGATGTTCGAGCGGCTGCGCCGCGAGCACGGCGTCCAGATCTTCGTCGCGCACAACATGACCGTCACGCCGCGCAATCTCGGCCAGATCGCCGGGGTGATCCGTGACTGCCACCGCGACGGGTTCGGGCTGTTCTCCTTCCAGCCGGCCGCGTTCGTGGGTGACGACCGCCGCTGGCACGAGGACTACGCCACCTCGACCGGTGACGAGGTGTGGGCTCAGATCGAGGCCGGCGTCGGGACGCGGTTGCCGTTTCGCGCGCTGCAGGTCGGTGACGAGCGGTGCAACCGCACCACGTACGGCTTCTACATCGGCGATGACTACTTCCCGATCCTTGACGATGAGGATCCGGGCGACCTGAGGGTCCGGGACGTGTTCTTCCGGCATCTGGGCGGGGTGCGGTTCTCCACGACACCGGTGCCGCTGCTGATCGTGAAGGTGGCTCGCGTCGTGACACGGCATCCCGTGGTTGCCGCGGTCTTTGCGGGGTGGGCGCTACGGATGGGACGGCGGGTCGGGCTGCGACGCCTGATCCGCCATCGCCGGATCCGGCCGGTCACATTCGTGATGCATTCGTTCATGGACGCCGCCGACGTCACGCCGGCGTGGGAGGCGATGCAACGCGGGGAGGCCAGTCGCGACCCGCGGATCGCTGCGACGCAGCAGCGCCTCGCTGCGTGCTCGTATGTGATGGCGCACCCGGAGACCGGCCGCCTGGTGCCCGCATGTGTGCAGCACAGCGTGCTCGACCCGGTCGAGAACGCCGAGTTGCGTCGATCCTTGCCGCTGATTCCCGCGCCGCGCGTTCGAGCCAGCTCGCCGGCACGACGCGAAGGAGGCACCGCCTGTGCTTGATGTGACGATGCGGCGGCTCCTCGCGCCGCCGCTCGACCGGGCCGGGGCCGTCCTGTCGTGCGCCGGTGTCCCGCCGCTCGCCGTGACGGCCGTCGGCTTCGCCGCCGGGGCCGCCGCCTGTATCGCGGTCGTGGCCCATCTGTGGCTGCTCGCCCTCGGGTTGTGGCTGGCGAATCGACTGCTCGACGGGCTCGACGGCCCGGTCGCGCGGCGCCGTGGGGCGACCGAGCTCGGCGGCTTCCTCGACATCGTCGCCGACTTTGCGATCTACGCCGGCTTCGTGGTGGCCGTGGCGATCGCCGTGCCGGGGGCCCGCCTGGCATGTATCGCGCTGCTGACCGCGTACTACGTCTCGGGCACTGCGTTCCTTGCCCTGTCCTCACTGCTCGAACGCCGGGGCCAGACCATGGACGACGCAGCCAGTCATTTCGCCGACGGGCGCTCGCTGCGCTTCGTCGGCGGGCTGGCCGAAGGCACCGAGACCGTCGCCGTGTACGTGCTGTTCTGCCTGCTGCCGGGCCACGCCAATGGCATCGCGTGGACGTTCACCGTCGCGGTGGCGATCACCGCACTGCAACGGGTAGCGCTCGGCGTGGGCCTGCTGCGACCGCCCCGCCACCTCGCCCGGTCCGAGACCCGCCGTGTCGAACACGCCTCAGCTCAGGAGATGTGACCGTATGAAGCTCCATCGCAGCCGAATAGTCGCCGCGGCCGTGTTCGCGGTCGGAGCGCTGATCTTGACGGCGTGCGGGACAAGCAGCGCAACGGGCAGCGCCGCGACGCCGGCAGCGCCGTCCACTGGAAGCTGGAGGTCGGTGCTGTCCGAGGCCAAGGGACAGACGGTGAACTGGTATATGTACGGCGGTGACGACACCCTCAACAGCTTCGTCACCGGGTACGTCGCCGATCGGCTGCGCAAAGATGGCGTCACGCTGAATCAGGTCAAGATCACCGACACGTCCGACGCGATCAACACGGTGCTCGGTGAGAAGCAGGCCGGCAAGACGTCTGGCGGCTCGGTGGATGCGATCTGGGTCAACGGCGAGAACTTCGCCACCGGCGTGCAGGCAAAGCTCTGGTCCTGCGGCTGGCCCGCGCGGCTACCGAACGCCCGCTATGTCAACACCGCCGACCCCGCTGTCGCCAACGACTTCGGCGTGCCCGTCAACGGATGCGAGGCCGTGTGGCAGCAGGCCGACTCCGCGCTGGTGTACGACTCGGCCAAGCTCGCGCCCGGCGACGTCACGTCGATTACGGCGCTGTTCGCGTGGGCGAAGGCGCACCCCGGCCAGTTCACCTATCCGGCGCTGCCCGACTTCACCGCTTCGATGGCCGTGCGCACCATCCTCTACGACACGATCGGCGGCCCGAGGACCCTGAGCGGCGCCTTCGACGAGTCCCGCTACGCGCCGGCGGCCGCGAAGCTGTGGGCCCGGCTGAAGGCCATCCGTCCATCGCTGTGGCGCGGTGGCTCCACGTATCCGCAGACCCAGGACCAGGTGGAGAAACTGTTCGGCGACGGGCAGATCAGCGCCTACTTCACCTACGGGCCGGGCGCAGTGGGCGACAAGGTGAAAAAGGGGCTGTATCCCAGCACCACCCGCGAGGCCGTGCCGTCGGTCGGCAACATCGCCAACTACAGCTTCCTCGCCGTCCCGGCCAACGCCGCCCATCACGCCGCCGCGCTCGTGCTCGCCAACCTCCTGCAAGACCCGCAGACCCAACTCGCGCTCTACCAGGCAGAAGGGATCTATCCCGGCATCGACCTCGCCCGCACCAGTCCCGCGATACGGGCACGGTTCGCCGCAGTCCCGCTCAGCCGGTCCGTGCTCCCTCTGCACGCGCTCACCCGCCACGCCCAACCGGAACTGGCCAGCGGGTACGTGTCCCGGATCGAGAAGGACTGGAAGACCAACATCCTGCAAGGGTGAGCGGATGACAACCAGCGCCCACATCGGAGCCGGGCCGGACGTCGACAACGCTCCCACGCCAGCACGATCCGGCGCGCAGAGACTGTCTCGAGCTGTGCGCATCGGGTTGCTGCTGAGCCCGGCAATGCTGGTCATCGCGGTCTTCTTCGCCGCCGGCGTGGCCCAAGCCCTCGCGCAGAGCTTCGGCTACCAGCCGTTCCTGCCACGCTGGCACTGGTCGACGAACGCGTACCGGCAGGTGTGGACGGATCCCGCCGTGCGGGCCTCGCTGCTGCTCACGCTGCGGATCGCGTTCGTGTCCACCGCGCTCGCGACGACGCTCGGCGTCGCGGCGGCGCTGGTCATCCGGCGCCTCGGTCGGGGCCGTCGCTGGGTCAGCGGCCTCCTGCAGGTAAACCTGGCCGTCCCCCACCTGGTCGGTGCGCTGTGCATGGTCCTGCTGCTCGACCAGGCGGGCTTCCTGTCGCGCATCGGTCACGCGATCGGGCTCACCGGCGCCCCCGCCTCGTTTCCCGCGCTCACCGCCGACCGCTTCGGCGTCGGCATCATCAGCGAGTACGTCTGGAAGGAGACCCCGTTCATCACCGTGCTCGCGCTGTCGGCCCTCAACCGAGGAGCCGCCGAGTTGGACTCGGCCGCTCGCGTGCTCGGCGCCGGCCGCTGGCGACGCCTGCGGCACGTCACCCTCCCGCTGCTCGCGCCAACCGTCGGCACCGCCTCGATCCTGGTGTTCGCGTTCGCGGCCGGCTCCTACGAGGTCCCCTACCTGCTCGGCCGGCCCTACCCCGCGACCCTGCCGGTGGTCGCCTATCAGGCCTACACCTCCACCGACCTGACCGCGCGACCCGAGGCGATGGCGGTCGCCGTGCTCATCACGGTCCTGTCGTTGGTCGTGGTTGCGGTCTATCTGGCTATGGCTACTCGGCTGTCCCGCAGGTCGCTGTGACCCAGACGTCGATCATCGTCGCTGGATCGCGGGGCCGTGCCCACGCCCGACTCGCTCCCGTGCTCGCCGTGACCGGGATCGTCGGCGCGCTGCTGCCCCTCGTCCCACTGGTGATCTGGGCGATTGCAGGACAGTGGCGATACCCGGCCCTGATTCCCCAGCGCGCCAGCGCACGAGGGCTGCGGATCCTGGCCGACCCGCGGAGCCAGATCGCCCACGGATTGCTGCTGTCGATCGGGATCGGCGTCAGCGTCGCGGTGCTGGCCTGCGTCATCGCGTTCCCGGCCGGGCGCGCCATCGGTGTGTACCGGTTCCGGGGTCGGCGGCTGATCCAGTTCTTGCTGCTGGCTCCGGTCATCGTGCCCGGGCTCGCGGTCACGCTCGGGCTGCAGGTATTCTTTATCCGTTACGGGCTCGCTGACACGGTCATCGGAGTCGTGCTCGTGCAGCTGATGCCGACCGTGCCCTACGCAGCGACTGTGATCGGCGCAGCATTCGCCAATCACGACCTCGACTACGAACGCCAGGCCCGCGCTCTCGGTGCCGCCCCGACACGCCTCTTGTTATTCGTGACCGTGCCGCTGCTGCGCCCGGCCATCGTTGCCGCCGGGCTGTTCGCGTTCCTGATCTCGTGGAGTGAGTACGTGTTGACCCTGCTGGTCGGCGGCGGCCAAGTACAGACGTTGCCGTTGCTGCTGTTCGCGGCGATCGGGTCCTCGGACACCACTGCGGCTGCGGCGTTGGCGGTGCTCGTGATCGTGCCGCCGCTGCTGCTGGTCACAGTGAGCGCGCGCGTCCTCTCGGGCGTGTCCGGCGCGGCAATCGGGTTCGGCCGCCTGTGAACGCCGGGACAGCCGTCGGCGCGGAACTGACCCTCGACGGCCTGACCAAGAACTTCCGGGCTGTTGCGGCGGTGTCCGACGTCAGCCTGCGGCTGGCTCCTGGGTCGTTCACGGCACTGCTCGGCCCGTCAGGATGCGGGAAGAGCACGCTTCTCGCGCTGATCGCCGGTCTGCTCGCGCCAGACGGCGGGAGGGTATTGCTCGACAGCCACAGCCAACGGGCCGTTGCGGCTGAGCGTCGGCCGGTCGGCCTGGTGTTCCAGAAACCGCTGCTGTTTCCTCACCTCAGTGTGGAGGCCAACGTGGCCTTCGGGCTGCGGATGCGTCGCGCCCGCCGCAGCGAGATCCGCACGAGGGTGCACGAGATGCTCGAGCGCGTCCAACTCACCCCGTTGGCGACCCGCCGCGTCGGGCAGCTGTCCGGCGGGCAGGAACAGCGTGTGGCGCTCGCTCGCGCGCTCGTGCTCGCGCCACGGCTGCTGCTGCTCGACGAACCGTTCTCCCAGCTCGATGCAACGCTCCGATCCCAGATGCGGAGGCTGGTGCGGGAGCTGACCCGAGAGGCCGGGGTGACGACGTTGTTCGTGACCCATGACCAGGCCGAAGCCCTCGAGGTCGCCGATGACATCGCGCTGATGCTGCACGGACACCTTGCCGGCCACGCCCCGGCCGAGGTGTTCTACCGGCGACCGCCGTCGCTGGCCGCGGCCCGCTTCTTCGAGGCAATCAACGAGATCCCCGGGGTCGTTGCCGCCGGGTGTTTCCGCACCCCCGCAGGTTTCCAGACCCCGACCGCGCAGCCGGACGGCGCGGGCGTCCTCGTGATCCGACCCGAGGCGATCCAACTCGTCGGACGGGCCGGTCCGGACACGGTGACCGGGCGAGCGTGCTCGGCGCGCTTCGCCGGCACCCACCTCGTGGTCGAGGTCGACGTCGGCAGCGGACACCCGTTGACGGCGCATCTGCCTGTCGGAAGCCCGGTCGAGGTCGGCGGCCTTCTCACCGTGCGGCTGCCATCCGCAGCCTGCACCGTCCTCGCCAGCAGCAGATGATGCCCACCCACGTCCGCGTTCGGATTGCAGTGCTCGCGATATTCGTCGTCGTCGTGACCGTGATCGCGGTGCTCGTCGACGTGCCGAGCGTGGCGCAATTGCGGGACCGGTACGCGGGAACGGGCCTGCTCGGCGGCGTTGCGTTTGCCCTCGGCTACGCCGTGCTGAGCCTGCTGCCGCTGCCGGCAACCGTGTTGACCATCGCCGCCGGGGCGGTGTTCGGGTTGGGTCGCGGCGTTCCCATCGTGATCCTCGGCGCCAGCCTCGGCGCGTTCGCCGCGTTCTTCCTGGGCCGGCTGCTCGGTCGCGACGCCGTCCAGCATCTCACCGGAGCCCGACTGGCCACGCTGGACCGGTTCTTGTCCCGTCGCGGGTTCTGGGCGGTGCTCGTGGCCCGACTCACCCCGGTCGTGCCGTTCCTGGCGCTGAACTACCTGAGCGGCCTCACCGCGGTGCGGGCATCGCACTACCTCGCCGCCACCGCGCTGGGGATCGTGCCGGCAACGGTGGCCTACGTCGCGGTCGGGGCGTACGGCGGCAGGCCGACCTCGGCCCCGTTTCTCGTGGCCGTCGGGGCGCTCGCCGCGCTGAGCATCGGCGCGGTGGTGCTGAACCGGTCACGTCGAGGACGCACAGCGCGCCCCGACCTGGAACTCAGCGCATCCGGCGCCGGCGCCGACGACTGAGCCCGCGGGTCACCAGACGCATGGCAGGTCGGTGCAGACGGTCGGTCACGTCCGCCAACGCCGCCTTCCACACTGCGTCGCCGTAGGTCGGGTAGGCGTGGATGGCCGCGGCCAGGTCACGCCCGCGCAGGCCGTGGCGAGCGGCGAGGACAAGTTCGGCCAGCGACTCACCGGCGCGCGGGCCGACGATCGTGGCGCCGACGACCCTTCCCTTAGCGTCCAGCGCGAGCCGGGTCACGCCCCGGCGGCTGTCCTCGGCGACCGCGCGGTCGACGGTGTCGTGGTGGACAGTGCGGATCGTGAGCTTGGGCACGGTATCGGGCGCTGTCGCGGCACCGAACGCGGCTATCTCCGGTTGGGTGAACGTGACACGCGGAATGGTCGCGGTGTCCACCGTGCGACGCAGTCCGAGAACCGCGTTCGCGGCGGCCAGAGCGCCGTGAACTCCGGCGACGTGCGTGAACTGCGGATGGCCGGTCACATCGCCGGCGGCCCAGATCCGCGGATTGGTCGTGCGCAGGCGAGCGTCGACCGTGACGAACCCCCTCTCACCAACCTCGACGCCGGCGCTGTCCAGCCCGAGCCCGCGGGTACGAGGCGTCCGCCCCACCGCCACGAGGACCCGATCGAAGGGGATCCGGTCGCCGTTGGACAGGCGCGCGTGCCAGGCACTGCCGTCACCCTCTATCCCCTCAACCGACGCGCCGTTCCCTACCGTTACACCGTCCTCAGCGAGAGCGGCGAGGAGCAGGCCGGCCGCGAGCGGATCCTCGCCGGGCACGAGGTTCGGCGCGGCCTCGACGATCGACACCTGCGCCCCCAGCCGCGCAAAGGCCTGCCCGAGCTCGCACCCGACACTTCCGCCTCCGAGCACCAGGAGCCGACCCGGCAGCTCAGTGAGATCCCAGATGCTGTCGCTCGTGAGCGGGTTCGCATCACTCAGTCCGGGAATCGAGGGCATGACGGGTGCGGAGCCGGTCGCCAGTACCGCCTGCCGGAATCGGACCGTGGTGCCTACGGCGGCCGAGTCGCGCGGGCCCCCGGTGTCGACGCCTGCACCATGGATCGCCCGGTACGTCAGTGTGTGAACGGCTGCGGCGCTGGCTCCTCTCAGGCAGACGTCGCCGTGCACGACCCGCACTCCTGCGGCCCGTAACGTCTGTGGAGAGTCGTCCGGTTCGATCGCGGCGATGCTGAGCCGGACGTGCTGCATCACGGCACCGAAGTCGACCTGTACCGCAGCCACGTGGACACCCAGGCGGGCGGCGGCGCGGGCGTCGGCGGCCGCGTGCGCGGCCGCCAGTAGGGCCTTGCTCGGGACGCACCCGGTCCACAGGCAGTCACCGCCGGTGCGGGCGCGTTCGATCATCAGCACGCTGGCGCCGAATCCCGCGGCGGTCTTGGCCGCGACGATGCCCGCCGTTCCGCCGCCCACGACCAGCAGGTCCCACGCCGTCCCGTCCGGCGGGATGAGGCCGTCCGACGCCCACGGCTCGGCGCCCGCGGCCAGGCCCGGCTGGTTGGATGGCTGACTGGGTCGAATCACCCCGCGTCCTGCAACATGATCTGCTCGGCCGCGAGCCGCAGCCGTGCCACCGCCGCCGGGTCGGGGGTGCGCCGGGCCGACCACGCGCTCAGGGCGTGCCGCAGGCCGCGGTGTTCCTCGGCCAGCGCGGTGCATCGATCGCAGGTCGCGAGATGTGTTTCGAGCCGTCGCACCTCGGTTTGGGTGAGCAGGGCGGACGGATCGGCGTCGAGATAGCGCTGGATGCGCTTGCGCGCCCAGTGGCACGTCCACATGCTGGTGACGGACATCATCGGCCCCTCCGCGAGGTCATTGCGTGCTTAGGTGAGGTTGTCGAGCGCAACTGAACGCGCAGGCGGTCCCGGGCGCGGGACAGGCGCGACATCACCGTCCCGACCGGGATGTCGAGCAGCGCGGCGACTTCGGCGTAGGTCAGCTGATCGACGTCGATGAGCAGCAGGACGACACCGAACTTCTCGTCCAGCGTTGCCAACGCCTGGCCGAGTTGGTCGTCGAACACCCGGTCAGTGACCGTCTGCTCCGGGCCGGGCGTCACCGCGGCGCCGAACGCCGGCCGGGCAGTCTCAAGATCCATGTCCGCATCGACGAGGCCCGGCCGCTGACGACGATGCGCGTTGATGTTCGTGTTGCGCACGATCGTCAACAGCCACGCGCGAGGATGGGCCCCGTCGAACCGATCGATCGATCTGTACGCGCGAAGCAGGGCGTCCTGCACCAGGTCCTCGGCGTCGGCCCACGACCCGGTCAGCGTGCGGGCAACCCGCAGCATGACGTCGATCTCGGGCTCGACGTACGTGCGGAAAGCCTCGTGGCGCGACTGAGTCGATCCCGTCGGCGCGCTGCTCACGGCGGGGAAACCCGGTGACCGCGGCGGACTCTTCCCGCGACGCCGACTCCTCCCGGCGCCCATGGCCGAAGGGTATCGCCGGGACGCTCAGCTCGTCATGACGCTCAGCTCGTCGTGACGCTCGGTCCCGCCGGCCGCCGTGCATGCACGCTTCCGACCGCCACGTGGACGTGACCGGACTGGAGTACGGCGTGCCGGGGGTTGTCGGTCGCTTCGAGCACGAAGCTCCACACCTGGCGCGAGGGGTGGACCCCACCGATCACGAACATCAGCCCGGCCAGGGGACGCAGCAGTCGCCAGGCGCCCTCGGGCATCGACGTGTCCACGACCGCGATGCGCCCTCCGGGCCGGACCAGCGCGAGAGCTTGCGCCCACGCCTGTTCCCACCCGCCTACCACGGCCAGCGAGTAGGTGAAGATCACGGCGTCGAACGGCCCCGTGACGGCCGTCGCCAGGTGGGCGGCGTCGGCCCGGATCACACGCACCGTCGTCCACCCGTGACGGTCGATGCGGCCGAGCGCGCCGGCCAACATCGGCGGACTTGCGTCGACACCGAGAACTGAACCGTGAGGTCCCACCGCGTCGGCCAGAAGCGGGAAATTCAGGCCGGTGCCGCAGCCGACGTCGAGCACCCGATCCCCGGCACTCAGCTGGAGCCACTCGATCGCGAGAACACGCCCGGACCGATACAGCGGGCGCTCCAGGGACAGAACGTCGTAGAAGCGCGCACCCGGGCCGTAGCGACGTGGCCGGGGAATTCTCATCGCGGCCCGGTCACGGCGTCACCCTACGTCGCCCGGCGGATCGTCCTCGGCGACGGCAGGCGACGTGCGCAGGCCGCGGAGGTAGCCGATGCTGGCCACGACGAACGGGGTCACGAAGTTCACGCCCACGCGGACCCAGGTGACCCAGTTCGCGGATCCGCCGAGCAGGATGCCGCCTTGGTTGACCCCTGTGAGCAGCGTCCCGACCACTGCCGCGACGGGACTGGCAACGCGCACGGTTGCCCCGCGGGCGAACAGTGTCGCGGCCTGAGGCCATCGTGACCACGTCGGGTTCACCCGCGCACGGCGGCTCACCGAGCGGAGTTCATGAGAGCAGACCGCCGACGCGCCGGGCGATCCACGTCATGTTCCGGTCGCCGTAGCCGTTCCACGAGGACGAGTGGACGTACTCGCCGGAGTTGGTGAGCCGGATCGACCGCGGCATGTTGAGAGCGTAAACCGGCTCGCCCGGACCTGGCGGCCACCGGACGAACCTGGCTCACGAGTTGGGGCTCCGACGTCACCCGCGGAGCACGCGGATTTCCACACCGGCGTCCACGTCGGCCCACACCACGTCGGCGGTCACAGCCACCCCGCCGGGGAGCGCTTTGGCCACGGCGAGGCACGCCCGATCGCCGAGCGACAGGCCGCGGTCTCGGCGTCAGCGCGCTGAAATGACACGATCTCCGAGCCCAACGCAAGCAGTCCGGCCGCCACGCCGCCCGGATCGGGCACGCCCCGCTGCGCGAGCTTCTGCGTCACTTCCGACCAGTTCACCGAGCTGATCACCGAGCCGTCGACCAGCTCGGCCACGAGTTGGTGCCCCGGCTCGCGATACAGCAACGTGAGCACGGCCGAGGCGTCCAGCACTGCCGTCACGCCGGTGAGTCCTCGGCCGCGGCCTCGGCGCGACGGTCAGCCAGCAGCTCGTCGACGAGCCGCTGCTGATGGCCGCGATCACCCAGGCCACCGACCCGCGGCAGATGCCGCGGCTGAAGATCACCGGGTGACACCTCAGCCCGGTACGTGCCGACCGGGATGTGCGCACCATCAGGGCGCACCCCGGGCCGCGAGCGGTCGTGCAATCCGAGTTCAGGCCCAAGGCGCGTGCCTCGTCGGACTGCTGCCAAGACGACAGCCCACCACACCCCAGTGGTGATCAGCCTTCCGTTCGAACGGCGACGTCGATCGTGGGTGGCCGTGCGCTTCGCGCGGGCGATGTCCCGCAACTCCTCGGCGCCGGCGCTGAGCGGTCAACGCGGTATCTGCGTCGATAATTCGCTCGCAAAGCTGGTCGATGTGCGCGGTGAACTCGTCTAGCGGCGGATCGATGATGCTCGACAACTGTCGACGCCCGTCAACGGCGATGCGATCCGCGTAGGACATCATCTGAGTTACGAACGCTGAATGTCTGCGCTCCCGCTCGAGCTGTGCCGGATGTTGCGCCCGCTCAGTTGCCATCACCTGGGACAAGGATATTTCAATACTCACAGCCCACCCGGCCGCCTTTGCGGCACCCCTCCTTCGCCGGCTGCTTCCGGAGCATCAAGCCGAGTACCAGGTCGACAGCACCGAGGCTGGTGTGCCGGACCAGTAAAAGCGCGGGTGTGGCCGCCCCGTAGCTGTGAATGCTGCGACGGGGCGGCTTGCGTCCTCAGGAGCGCCGGTATCGCCCTACGGCTTGAAATACCACAGGTAGGAGCGGATGGCGCCGTCCGCCCGGACGGTCCAAATCTCGACCTTTGTGATGGTGGAGGGGTAGTAGGCCGTGACGTATCTGGTGAGAGTGCCCGCCCCGCCCCCGCACACGCTGCCGGCGTTGTACAGGGCTGACGAACCGTCGCTGAGGTAGACCCTGTCGCGAAGTTGCGTGCAGTACACGTCGCCGGGCACGTCGTTGAACCGGACCGTGAAGTCGAAATTGCGGTTGCCGTTGTAGTACTGGACTGTTCCCATGTGCCACATGCCGTTGTAGGTGCCCGACGCGTAGGTGACCGGCGTGCTGGCGGCGGCCTGCCCGGCCAAGCCGAGTAAACCCGCCAGGGACAGCGCCAGGACGACGACGAGGCGGAGGAGCGGCTTCCAGGCCCGGCTGTTCCGCGTCACGGGCGGCTCGTGGTCCAGGTCAGGTTGGGCGTCGGCGGACCCCCCGGTGTCGGTGCTGGTGATGGTGTTGGCTGCGGTGCGGGTGATCGTGGACTTCAGCATCGTTCTCTCCATTTGTTAGTGCGGGCTCTCTGCCCCGTTGGGGCAAACATTGCCCGTGGAAACGGATGCCGTCCGTCAGCTACGTGACACAACGGAAAGAAGAACGGTCGGCTTCACGGCACAACATTCGTTTAAGACAGCGAACTCAGCCGGGACAGTTAGGCTCGGGCCGTTCGTGAGGGAGTGGGTGGTGGGCTGGTGTTGCCGTCGGGTGTGCTGACGTTTGTGTTCACCGATATTGTCGGTTCGACCCGGTTGTGGGAGTCCCAGCCTGCGCTGATGGGTGCGGCGATGGTCCGTCACGACGAGTTGGTCGAGGCGGCGGTGACCGGCGCGGGCGGATCGCTGGTTCGCCCGCGCGGCGAGGGCGATTCGCGGTTTGCGGTGTTCGCCTCGGCCCGTGACGCGGTCGAGGCGGCCGCGGCACTCAACCTCGCCTTGCACAGCGAGCCGTGGCAGACGTCGGCGCCGATCCAGGTACGGACCGCGGTGCACACCGGCGAGGCGGAACTGCGGGCTGGTGACTATTACGGCGATGTGGTGAACCGGTGCGCCCGGCTGCGCGGGGTGGCTCATCCGGGCCAGATCCTGCTCTCCTCGACCACCGCATCCGTGACCGGCGCCGCTCTGCCTGCCGAGCTGTCGCTGACCGATCTGGGTGAGCATCGGCTCAAGGACCTCACCCGTTCCGAACACGTCTTCCAACTCACCCATCCGAACCTGCCGGGCGAGTTCGCGCCGCTGCTGTCGCTGAACCGGGCCTGGCACAACCTTGCGGTGCAGACCTCGACGTTCATCGGCCGCGACAGCGAGATCGCTGCGCTGCGTGATCTCGTAGCCCAGCACCGGATGGTCACCGTCACCGGGTTCGGTGGGATGGGTAAGACGCGCCTGGCGCTGCAGGTCGGTGCCGAACTGGCCGACGGTACCGGTGACGGGGTGTGGTTCGTCGACCTGTCCGGCGTCCAGGACGCCACCCTGGTGCCCGCCCGGGTAGCCGAAACCCTCAGCGTTCAATGGGGCCTGGACGATCCCGCCGACGCCGTCGCCGAGGCACTGCGGGACAAGACGACCCTGGTGATCCTGGACAACCTCGAACAGGTCCTTGATTGCACCACGTTCATCAGCGGGCTGCTCGCCGCCACCACGTCGGTGCACATCCTGGCCACCAGCCGCGAACCACTGCGGATCCGTGGTGAACGCCAATTCGAACTGCAACCACTGCCACTACCCACACCAAACGCACCGCCCGAAACGCTGGCAGATTTCCAGGCAGTGCAGCTGTTCCTCGACCGCGCAGCATCGGTCAAGGCCGACTTCGCGATCACCGCCGCCAACGCGGCAGCGGTGGCGGCGATCTGCGCCCGCCTGGACGGGCACCCCCTCGCCCTGGAGTTGGCCGCGGCCCGCATCAAGATGCTGTCGGTTGACACGCTGCTGGATCGCGTGGCCACGGGGCTGCAGATACTGGGTGGCGGTTCGCGCGACATGCCCGAACGGCACCGCACCCTGCGCGCCACCATCGCCTGGTCTGTCGACACCCTCAAACCCGAGGAACGCGACATGCTCGCCGCGATGTCGATCCTGCGTGCGCCCGCCGACTTCGACCTCATTGAGGCCATCGTCGGACCGGATGCCGACGCCTTCACCCTGCTCGACTCCCTCGTCGAGAAAAGCCTCGTCCGCACCGTCGAGGACAGCCAGGAGACCCGCTACGGGCTGCTCGTCAGCATCCGCGACTACGCCACCGAACTCCTCGACCCCGCCACCGAGCGCACCTACCGCGACCGCCACGCCGACCACTACCGCGCCCGCCTGAGCCAGGCGTTCGAGATCAAGCACGAACTAGCCCCGGACGACTCTGAGCTGATGGGCCTCATCGTTCGACACCTCGACCACATCCGCGCCGCGATCGACCACTGCCGGGACGCCGGGCAGGCGGAGGCAGAGGTTGCCCTCGTGCACTGTCTCGACGACTTTATGCGGAAGCTCGGGCATACCAAGGAATACCTCGAGCTCTCCGAACATGTTCTCGCGCTGGCCGAGCTGCCAGAGCAGCGCATCTCGATTCTGAGTGCGCGGGCAATGTGCTTCACCGAAGGTGGGCGATCCGTGCCACCTGAGGAGCGGGCGGCGAACTTGACCGAGGTCAGTCGTTGCACTGATCCGGCCTACAAAGCGATGGGCGCGGGGACTGTGCTAGCGACGTCGCGCACGGAGGCGGAGGTGCTCGCTGCTATCCGCGAGATCGATACAGCGCTCCCGTTAATTTCCGAGGAACGTCGCCTGGGCATCCAGTTGGAGCGCGAGAACCTGCTGTCGCGCACATTGCGATACGTCGATCCCGTACGCGCCGAGCAAGCAGCAACCGCGCTGATCGGTGGCCCCTGGGACGACATGGGCCGCATCCGGTTGTCGTACTTGCGCCTCGACAGCGGGCGCGCGACCGAGGCACTCGAGCTTCTCGAGCCGCTGACCGAAACGGCCAAATACTTCGTCAACGAACGAAACTTGCAACGGGCGGTGCGCAGATTGCACGCCCTATCCCTAGCGAGAGCCACCGGGGACCATGCGACCGCGTTGGAACTGGCCGTGTCTGCGTTTGAGGAGGAGTGGGAGGCGGGGAATGCGCCCGTCGAAACTGCGCTGATCCTGGCGGATCTTCAGCACCTGCGCGGCGACGGAGACCTAGCGCTCGCAGCGCTCGATCGAACAATTGCGCGGATCAGCAGACCGCTGAGTTACCACACCGCGCCGATCATCGTGTGGCGTTCGGTCGCGGCGCGTCGAGTAGGCGCGGCGACGGTGACAGAGGAGGTCGACGACGCCACCGAGGTTCTTGCCGGTGCGTGGCCCTTATGGGCGGGCCGCGATCTCCTGGCGGCCCTGGTGGAACGCGCGATCCGAATCGTCGACACCGATCCGGAGTCTGCGGCCCGCCTGTTGGCCTGGGTGCGGGACAACCGTCGCGACTGGGTGCTGCCGTTCGGCATGGACCAGGAGATCGGGCCGCTGCTGGCCCGGTTGCTGCCAGCTCACCAAGCGGAGTACGACAGTGGCGTGCCCGGCGCGCCAATCCCCCTACACTGACACGCCGTCGCTCGCCGCCGCGGTAGCACGACCAGGGTCGGCCCCCAGCAGGAGTGGCGAAAGTCCACAGCCAGCAATCCCCTGCAGCATCTGAGGTGCCGGGGGCCTCAGATGCTGCAGGGGACGGCAGTCAGCGGCGTGCTTGGAGTCAGCCGCGGACAGCGGTCAAGTACACGGTGCCGAGATGGGCGTAACTTCCGGCGTTGACCCACGTCCAGGCCGACCGACCCGTGTACGTCGTCGAGTTTACGTAGTTGTAGACGCGGAAGCGATAGTAGTAGCCAGCGAACAAGTTGACGCGCAGGCAGCCGTTCGTGTACGGGTAGTAAGTATTCTCCTGCACTGCTTGGCCGTTCTCCCAGTGATCGACCCACACGGCTTGGTTGTAGATACCCCAGTAAGTCGTTCCGTTTATGGTGGCCGGCGCCTGGAAGCAGACGTCCCTGGTGCCGTAGGCGATGGCTGCCTGTGCTGGCGCGGTGGGCACCAGGAGGAAACCTAGTGCCACCGCGATGGTTGCCAACGCAGCGCGGAGAACGACCCACAGCTTGCGCACCTTCCCGGCGGGCTGCATCTCGAGGTCGTCGCGCAGTTCTGCGTCCGCGCCACGCCCAGGAAGCCGGTGGCCCTGAACGTCTTCTACAGTCTGGTCGATCATGATGGTGCCTCCTTGTTGTCGTCGCGGGATTGCGATGCACTCAGATTGCGGTAGGCGAGCACCGTCGTCTGTTCGCCAGCAGACACTCGGAGAAATGAATTCGCAGCGGGTGGCGAGGGCGATCCGAATGACCCGGCAATGTCGGCTCGGTGACTGTGCGGGCCGGGCGGCTGGGTGCATGCTGGCGTGGGTCATCGAGCCGATCGCGCGACGATCAGGAGCCACTATGAGCGACGACGCACCGCCTGCCCGTGCAGGTGGCGACGCTGAGGCTGACACCAGCCGGCCGGTCGTGGACACCGGGATCGCCGAGGACGAGGACGACGTGACCGGACACTGTCAGCCCATGCGCGACCTCGACCACTGAGCGCTGCCCGGGAGCCCGGGTCGCGCCGGACGGGCCGCGTCGAGCCCGCACTGGACCTGCGCACCGCGATGCGCGCCGCGGCCCGCTGGGCCGAGTTGTACGTCGCGGAGCTGGGCCGAAGCCCGTCCACCATCAGCCGCGAACTGCGCCTCAACGCCGACCCAGTCGGTCGCCACCACACCCTCGGTCGCGCACCGGTCCGCCTCCGAGCGACGTACCCGTCACCGCATGCGTCGAGTCGATCGAGACGACGTCCTCCGTACGCAGGTGCAGCAACTGCTGGCGATGCGGTGGAGGCCGGAGCAGATCAGCCGTGACCTGTCCTTCGAGTACGCGGATGTCCCAGCGCGGCAGCTGGTCACCGAGTCGATCTATCACGCCATTTACGATCCGAGCAGCGGCGTCATCCGCGACCGCACCTGCATGCCGTTGCGCACGCGTTGTCGCCGCCGCAGACCACGTCGGCGCCCGGATGCTCGCCGCCGTGGTCGTCTGGTGTAGATGACGATGATCGATGACCGCCAGAGACGGTTGCCGATCGTGTCGAGGTCGGGCATTGGGAGGGCGACTACATCGTCGGCACCGGGAACCGGTCTGCGATCGACACGCTCGTCGAGCGCAACACTCGCCAGCTCGTTCGTCCATCTCGGCCACGACCGCTCCGCCGTCGCACTGGGCGAGGCGCTGATCCGCGTATTCGGCGCCATGCCGGTACCATTGCGCCGCTCGCTGACCTGGGATCAGGGCAAAGAGATGGCCAGCCACCTCGAACTCACCGCCTCGATCGACTCCCAGGCGATGTGAAGTTGATCCGTCGGATTCGGCGACCGCGGACTACCGTCGGAGTTGCAGTCGAAGGAGGCGGATTGGTCGAGAATGAACTCCGAGCCGCCATCCCGATGTTCGCCCGCGTGAGCGATTCCGTGGTTCGGCGTGTAGCCGCGCAGTTGGTGGTGCGTCACGTTGAGGCAGGTGTCGAGTTGATGCGACAGGGCGAGCCGGGCGATGAGATGTACGTGGTGCGATCTGGACGGCTTGAGGTCGAGGTCGACGGCCAGATCGTTCGAATGGCGGGCCGTGGCGCGGTAGTCGGTGAGTTCGTCCTGTTGGGTGCAGGCGGGCGCACTGCCACTGTCCGGGCAACGCGCGACGCCGAGTTATGGGTGTTGTCGCGGCGCGTGTTCGACGAGCTGCTGGTCGACGAACCGACCTTTGCGCGCGCCCTGATCGTGGACCTCTCCGAGCGGATTCCGCAGTCTGAACCGGCGCCTGTCACTGTGGCTAGTGGCGTCCTAGCGATCATGGCGGTTCAATCTGGACTCGCACCGGCCATCGTCCAGGCGATCGGGGAGACGCTGGGGGCTGAGTTGTGCAAATGGGATCCCGCGCATTCAGTGTGCGGGGCGGACTGGCCGGATGAGCGGCTGTGGGCCGGTCAGCTGGATGCGGCCGAGCAGGCTGCCCGCTGGGTGGTGCTGGTTGCGTCCGAGACCGCGGGATCATGGCGCACATTCTGCGAGCGCCACGCCGACCGGATGATAGCCGTAGTGGACACCGCTGCTGCCGAACCAGCCGTAGCGCCGCGGTCGCGCTCGGGCCGGGTGGAACTTGCTGTGCTGGGTGGCGGGTCGTTGCCATCCGGCGCCTCCAGCTGGACGGCGCAGGCACGTCATCTGATTGATCCAGCAGCGCCCGCCGCGGGTGTGGCCCGCATGGCGCGGCGCATCGCGGGTCGTTCGATCGGCTTGGTGCTCTCCGGCGGCGGAGCCCGTGGACTGGCCCACATCGGCGTGTTGTCTGCGCTCGAGGACGCGGGCATCGAAGTCGACAGGCTCGGCGGCACGAGTATGGGAGCACTGATCGGCGGCCTCGCAGCGCTCGGAAACACGGCGACGCAGATCCATGACATCGCACGGAGTGAACTGGTCGAACGCCATCCGTTTCGCGACTACGTGTGGCCGCGGCACGGACTGATCCGCGGCGTTCGCGCCGAGCTCATGCTCAGGCGGCTTTTCGGTTCCGAACTGATCGAAACGCAGCGGCAGCCGTTCTTTTGCGTCAGCTCCGACCTCGTCGCCGCGGCCGAGGTGATCCATAGGACTGGACGGATCAGCGACGCTGTGGGGCTTTCGATGCGGCTGCCGGGCGTGGCGCCGTCGAAATGGGTTGGGGCGCAGCTGCACGTCGACGGCGGGGTGTTGAACAACTTGCCGGTGGACGTCATTGCCGCCGACGGCGAAGGGCCGGTCATCGCTGTTGACGTCATGCGACCGTTCGTCCCGGTGAGCAATCGGTTCGGCCAGCGCGTGCCTGGCATCGTGGACACCATCGGGCGTGCCACCGTGCTCGGCAGCTGGCGTAAAGCCGAGCTCGCCCGCAAGATGGCCGCCGTGGTGGTCACGCCGCAGATGGATGGCATCGGCATGTTCGACTTCGAGCAGCTCGATGACATCGTCGGTATGGGTCGAGTTGCGGCCGAGCAGGCGCTCGCCGGCGCCCATCTCCCTGGGTGACGGCCACTTCAGGGCGACGCCGCCCCGGCGCGCTGGGCGCCGCCGAGGCTGAACTCAAGGAGCAGCCTTCGTAAAAGTCGTCCCGGTCGGCCCATGCGATGCCCCACCGCACCCGCCGACGCAGTCAGAGGAACACGCGGCAGTGGCGAAAAGCGCGTCCGGCAACGAGTCCCAGCAAGGCGTGCGAGGGGCGTTTCTTGAATGGTGGGAGCGGTGTCTCCTCGCGAGTAGGGTCCGGTCGCCGGAAGATTGGAGCTTCCGGATAGCGAACGCCGTCAGTTAGATGACTGACAAGTCGGTCGAGATCCCTACCGGGCTGGAGTTCCTGTGCTGCCTTCGGGTGTCGTGACGTTCTGGTTCACCGACGTCGTGGGCTCGACTCGAATGTGGGAAACCGAGGGTGAGGCGATGGGGCCTGCGATGGTTCGGCACGACGCGATCATCGAGTCGGCCGTGGCGGAAGCGCGCGGACTGCTGGTCCGCCCGCGGGGCGAGGGGGATTCGCGATTCGCCGTGTTCGAGGCACCGGTCGACGCCGTCGTGGCCGCGGCCGAATTGACGGTGGCGCTGCACACCGAGCAGTGGCCGACCTCGCAGCAGGTGCGCGTGCGCACGGCGTTGCACACGGGCGAAGCAGATTTGCGAGCCGGTGACTATTACGGCGACGTGGTGAACCGATGCGCGCGGCTGCGGTCGGTCGCCCATCCCGGGCAAGTATTGCTGACTGCGACCACGGCCGAGTTGGTCGAGCTCGCACTCCCTCCGCTCTTGACGGTGAGGTACCTCGGTGAACACAAGCTGAAGGACCTCACCCGCCCGGAACAGGTCTTCCAACTGGTCGATGAGCGGCTGCCCGGTGAATTTCCGCCTTTGGTGACACCGCGACAGGCGGAGAGTACGGCGATGCCCCAGACGGTCCGCGCGGGAGCAGGCACGGTGATGGCCCAACTCGAGGGCGCCTACGGTCGGGTCGTTCCGGTGGGGACGAACGGCGTGCACGTCGGCCGCATGCCGGACAACGCGCTCGCGCTCGATGACCCGAAGGTCAGCCGCTATCACGCGGTCGTCGCCTGGACGTCGGTCGGTTTCGTCGTGGCAGATCTGAACTCGACGAACGGCACGCGGGTCAACGAGGAGCCCGTCGTCGGCCGATCACTGCTCGCCGACGGCGACGAGCTCATCTTCGGCGACCATAGGTTCACATTCCAGCTGTTGAGTGACTGGCGCCCGTAGGGATCGTCACAGAGCAGTACGAGTTGTCATCGGCGTGGATACCCACGCCGCCACGCACATTTTCGCGCTGGTCGCTGGCGCGACGGGTGCGGTGCGTGGCCGCATCAAAGACGCCAGAATCGCACCCGCCGTCTGGACCGGCAACCGCTCGTCGTCCATCTCTGCGATGGCCCCGACCTCTTTTGGGAGCACCACCGTCTTTCGCAGCCCGCAGCCCGCCGATGGATCGCCAGCTCGGTTTCCAGCTCCCGGATACGTCGGCGAGCAGCGACCAGTGCGGCATGCTCGATCGAGGTCAGGCCCGGCAACCGGCCGGCATCGATCAGCGCCCGTTTGCGCCACAGATCGATCGACTGCTCGCTGATCTGCAAGTCCGAGGCGACCTGCGCGACCGACCGACCGCGCCCTGTCCAATTGGCTACGCGACAGTAAGATGGGGCGGTTACGCGCCGGCTGTCTTCAGCATCGCCAGGCAGAAGTCGTGCAATCGCTCAGGCATTCCGGCGGCTCGGCTGTGGGTAGCTCGCCACCGCAGAACACGAGCGACCCGTTGTACCACCGTCGTAGCCCGCCGAGGTGCGCTTGTAGCCCACGTCGTGGTAGGAGCAGACGATGACGACGCTGTGCTCGCCGAACTCCGGCGTGGCGGATGAGGTGCAGCCCGTCGAGCTGAGCTGGGCCTTCACCTAAAGGAAATTGTCCACTTGCTGCGGAGCGCCCCTCACCACAACTGTCACCGCACGCGGGTAACTCGCCCTGCCCCCAGTTGCGGTGCGGGTTTTGAACGGCGCGACGAAGGTGCACGCATAGTTCGGCGTGGGGATGCCCCCCGACTCCGGGAGCGAGTCGCCGGGTTTGAGGTCGACTTTCTAGATGATCGGGCGCCCGAGCACGGTCTGGGCACCTGCTTCGGGACCCGCTGCCGCCGCGTCACATACGACCAGCCTTCCCTCCCCGCGTCGAGGTTGCGCTGCTTGCCGGCTTGGTCAAGGACCCCGAGCGGCGACCGAGTGCCGCCGCGCTGGCCGGCTCGCTCAACGCCGTCCCTGATCATGACTGGGGAGCGCTCGCCGCGGAGCTGGACTTGGACGCCGGGCCGTCCGCAGATTCAGCGTCTGGCGGAATCAGGGCACGGGCACCGCCGCGCCACCCGTCACCGGTTCCGTCGCGCCAGACCCCGCAACCGCTCCTGCCGCAGCGACTGAGGCGGAAGCGCCGTCCGCCCACGGTCCCCAGGTGCCCGCGTCGCCGGTCGCCGGACGTGCGTCGGGCCCCCCAAATCACTAGCCGGGGGAGCCCCTCCTCGGCGATCGCCGACTGGATCGACCCGCCACGATTCGAGATCCCGACGGCACGACCATGGCAACCCGCCCCGTGGATGTGGGGAGCGTTGGCTGGCGCGCTCGTTGTTTTCGCGGTCATGGTCGTCACCCGGCGCTAAGCGCCGTGGGTTCAATCGCGCGGGAACGGGTTTCGGGTGTCACGATGCACGGGTGGACTGCTGGACCTGCAAGCGCACAGCGTTTGGAGCGTGCCGGTTCTGTGGCCGCGGGACGTGTGAGGATGACACGCCGAGCCGGTCCAACCTTCTTGAGCTGTTCCAGCGCGTTGGGGTGCCGAACGCGTCGGTGCTCGATGACGCCGTGCGCGGCGGTGGCTGTCGAGTCCGCCCTGACCCGGTGCCCTTGTCGGAATTGGGCTGACGCGATGCGGTGGGCGATCCTCGACGCTGTGCCGGCCGAGCAGGCCCGTGCGGTCCTCGCGGTCGCCCGCCATCGAACCGTCCCGAAGGGTCAGGCGGTCTTTAACGAGGGCGAGCAGGGTGACTGCCTTTATCTGCTGGAACACGGCAAGATCGCGATCCGGGTGACCACGCCGCTGGGGCAGGTCGCGACCTTGCGGCTGCTGATCGCCGGCGACGTGTTCGGCGAGCTCGCGGTCATCTCGCCCGCCCGACGCAACGCCACCGCCGTCGCGCTGGAGGACGTCACGGTCCGGACGGTGCATCGTGATCAGATGGCGGCGTTGAGGGCGAAGAACCCGGCAGTGGACCAGGTTCTGGTGCAGGCCCTGACGGCGGAGGTGCGGCGCCTCTCGCGACAGTTACTGCAGACGATGTATGTGCCGCTGCCACAACGCATCGCCGGCTGTCTGCTCGACCTTGCTGACGCCTACGCCACCAACACCGGCGCAGTGAATGTGCCGTTGACGCAAGAGGACATTGCCGGCTTGTGCGGAACCACCCGACCCACCACCAACCAAGTCCTCAAACAACTTCAGCTCGACGGCGTTATCGAGTTGGCCCGCGGCCGCATCATCGTGCTTGACCAGCAGGCACTTCGGGCATCGGCCGATGCTGGATCAGCTCTCTAACTAACTCGAATTCGCGCCTGTCGGGTTTCCGTCCGGGTGGGCCAATCGGAGTTGACACAGCCAACGGGCGCTTTCGATCCGGAGCCGTGACCGTGCCGGCCGAGGCGCACCGCCCCAAGCCCACACCCTGACCCTGACATCGGCGAAATCGTGCCGATCACCCTGGTCACCGACAATGGCGGCCATTGCGGTCGTTGCGCTTCGGTGCACTGATTGCCTCCCGCTCCGAGCTGCCACGTCCACACCGCGTCCGCTCACCCGGGCAGAACGGAAGGCAGTGTTGCGTTGACGATTCCCGCAGCGCGCCGTCACCGCGTTTGATGGACCTGGCTGCGGACAGAGGCGTAATGCGAGTTTGTCGGAGGCAACCCGATCATGTGCCGGCAGCTCAGCGGTGAGTTCGTAGTGGCCGCGGCGCAGGTTCTGCACGAAGGCATGTCCGGTCGAGATCGTGCGCGCGGAGGCCTGACGTTTGAGTCCGCGCATCGGTCGCAACCGCGCCTTGAACCGGCCATGGTCAGCTTCCACACGATTGTTTGCGTAACGCTCGGTGACCTGGCCAGCCGCTGGGGGCGAGCTCGTCGATCACTCGCGGGTAAACCGGCGCACGGTCGGTGGTGACCTCGACCGGCGATGGCCCGAAGCGCAGTGCGCGGGTGAAGAACTCCCGGGCGGCCGCGGTGTCGCGGCGGGTCGAGACGAGCACGTCGATGACCTGGCCGTGCTGATCGACCGCCCGGTACAGGAAGGTCCAGCGCCCGGCGACCTTGACGTAGGTTTCGTCGACGAACCACCGATCGCCGGTGGCGTGCCGGGCCGGGCGGGCGGCGTCGATGAACTCCGGCGTGAAGGTCTGGACCCACCGGTAGATCGTGACGTGATCGACCTCGATGCCGCGCTCGGCGAGCAGCTCCTCCACATCGCGGTACGAGAGGCCGTAGCGCAGTTACCAGCGCACCGCGACCGCGATCACCTCACGCGGGAAGCGGTACCCGGCTGGTGGCTGACGTCGACCTCAGGCTGATCATCCGATCATTCTCCCGGCCCGTGGACATGACCAACGCAACAGAACTGGAAGCACGCTGACACGACGGACACTCGCGACCAAAGAATCCGTGCTCGTCGAGCGGGATCGAAATCCGGAAACGGTCATTGCCGTCCTCGTCCGTGCCGTCGGGCTCGGCCCCGTCAGGCAGGTTGTATCTCACGAGTTCGGTCAACCAATCGGTACCGACGAGAAGCGCGGCTCTACCGCGCATGCTGGTCTCGGTCCGTGTCGAACGCACCTCTTCTGACGAGGGCACCTCGCGATGCCACGGCTGGGAGAATGGCAATGTGCCGGCCCGACCCCAGCCACCAAGCTCGCCGCGACCGACCGGTGAGCTCGACGACCGCATTCGTCAACAGATTCGGGTGCTCCTCGGCTCGGCCAAGCGGTTCGACCAAGGCGGGGCCGACGCCCAGGATGAGGCGCTGACCATGGCGATCCGTCTGCGGACGCTTCTGCACAGTACCCAGAAAGTTCCGTCGAGTATGTGGGCGGCCGGATACCTCGACTCGATGCGGTTCACGAACTCAGTTGGCGTGCCGCCCGATGACGGCTCCCCGTTCATCGGAGCGTTGCAACAGGTCATCAATCTTCGCCCGGAGGACGGCCAACGGCATGTGTCGTTCAAGGCCGCTCTCGGACACCACATCAGGCAGCTCACACCCGGCCAGCAGGCCGTACGGCTCATGAACGCACCTACGTTCGAGGAGTGGTGGACCGCCGTCTTGGTCCGCGACTTCGACAAGCGGAACTTCACCCGGGAGTTCGTCGTCAAGACCGTGGCGAATAAGGACGGCGGTGCGCATCTCGATCCCACGCTGCCCGACAGTTACCTCGCCGTGTCTCGGGGTCCGGGATTCGGCCTCTCGATCCAGATCGATAGCCACGACCAACATCATGGCGACCCGGTCCCGGCCTTGCTCCGCCAGATCACGTGGGAGTTCGAACAGTCGCTGCGCCGAACCGCGCCCGTGTTGCTGCCATTTACGTGATCGAATTCGCCCGATGCGGCAGCCGCGATGCCCTCACCATCGGTTCCAGGCTCTACCCGGCCTTGGTGAGCGAGACGTTGTCGCCCTTGCTGAGCGAAACACTCATGATGATCTCCCTCTGGGTGATACTTGGCCAGCGGACGGGTCGTGCACCGGTACCTCTGACAGTGCCCGGCGCGGTCCCAGCAGATGCAGTCGTTCTGCGGTCGATTCCGAAGGCACAACCTGCAGGGTTCAGGCAAGGTAGGTGCCACCGCGCCCCGCCCGGAGGGCACCCTGATGGCATCCACCGACGACGTCGATGGTGAGCTGCTGCGGCAGATAAGCTTCGGGGCGGCGAAGGATGTCGGCCGGGTGGACCCGGACCTGTTGGGGGACTTCCTGCCCAGTCTTGCGGCTGCGGTCGCGTCCGGCCGCGCCCGGCGCGGGGTCAGATCCAGCGCTGCCAGGCGCTGGATCAGCAGGCTGCCCGTTCCCGCCTGACGCTGCCGGCCGTGCTGGATCTGTACCTGTCGGCGGCATGGCGGCTGTGGCGGCATCTGCCCGCCGTGCAGCGTGCCGGGCCGGATCCGGTCGGCGTGGTGACCGCCGGTGAGGTGATGCTGCGCGCGGTCGATGACGCAGCCGCGGCGCTGGCCCAGGGCTATCAGGCCGCCCGCCGCGACCTGGTCCGCGAGCAGGAGTCGGCCCGTCGGGAGTTCATCGACGACCTGCTCTCTGGCCGCGCGGACGTCGTCGGCCTGTTGGAGCGGGCGGCCGGCTTCGGGCTGGACCTGAGCGGGTCGTACGCAGTCGCGGTCGTGCACGCGCAGCAGCCGTTCATCGAACGGGCACCGCTGGTGGGCGCGTCGAGCGGGCCGTCCAGGAGGACGCTGACACCGCCGACTGTGGCGCGGGCCGGGGTACGGGGGCGTTGGTGGCCAACAAAGATACTCGGCTGGTCTTCGTCTTCAGCGCCGCTAGCTATGCTTAGCCTCGCCGTCATCATCGCCGCGCTCGCTGTCGCGATCACTACCAGCCTGCGATCAACGGGAACGGTCAATGCCAAGTCCGCGGCTAATTCTGAGGTCCCCATCGCCGTGGCACGAACGCTGGCCGCGACGCTGCGTCAGCCGCCTTGGCCAGCGCGACCGGTAACAATCAACGGAAGGAACGCGCCCGGCCATGACCACCTCACCGATGACCCGCTCCCTCAACGGACCTCACGCCGGACTGGCTCTGCAGTACCCGATGTCCCTCGGCGTCTTCGACGACTACGGACAGGCCCAGCGTGTAGTGGACGACCTCGCGGACAACGAATTCGCGGTAGACAACCTCGCCATCGTCGGTGCTTCTACACGCCGATCCCGACGGCGATTCGTGAACGATCCGGCCAGATCGATCCCGCTTAGACGCGAAAGGCTAGGCAGTGCAGTACCAGGAGGTCGTTTGTCCCACTGCGACACCACCACGGTATAGCTGTTGCCCGTAACTGGGAGTCCATTCCCCCCTGATGACCCAGGCGCTCCCTGTCCACCAGCCGTACTGTGCGTAGATCGTATAATTTGTAGTGGCCAGAGGCAGTGTGGAAACGGTGCCACCAGGTAGCACAGCTCCCCACGAATTCGCGTATCGATACGAGTAGTTGGTCCAAAATCCAGCGCCGTTGGCCGGCCGTACGTAATAGCGATGAAACGTGTATTGACCTGGCGCGGCGGTTAGCCACCCTGACCAACGAATTTGCTTGAAATAAGTATCGCAGGTGAAGTTCGTGTAGGTGCTTCCATAGCCCGTGACGATGTCGGCTTCAGCGGAGCTCGCCGAGGCGAGTAGCAATGCTGCCCCTAGGACAGATGACGTGAGCAATCGCGACACCCTCGTTCGCTTCATGAGACGCCGCGCCCCCGGGGCCTTTTGGAGGCGTACTGACAGATCGTGCGTCCGGCGGTTCGCCGGTGACCGGACTGCTGATGGGATGTCGTGCCCGCTTGGCGTGAGTACTTGATCATTAGGTTGCAGGGGTCCCCGGGTGCTGTGATGAGTGGCCATCGACGCCATCCGCCGGCTGAATCGAGACAGCGGACGAAGCTTCGTGGCTGGGGTGACGTCCTGCGACGGCCGGGGGCCGGCGGACTCATCTACGCGTGTGGTTTGCGACATCATGCGCTCCTCGCTCGGTGGGGCTTTCGGACCGGACATTGCTCCTCCTAGGGTGGTTGAGTACGTTCCTGACGAGGATGACGGGGGACGTTGAAGTCCGGCTGTAGTCCCGCTGAGGCAGGACTTCAGGCTGCCGGCCGGTTTCGCTGCGATTTTCGACGCGCAGATGCGCTGCCGTTCGGTCAGCGCTAGTCCCCGCCGATCTAAGGGCCCGACAGGCTCAACACGGGTGGACGAAGGCTGACAGACCCGACCAGGGTGGGGGCCTATCGAGCGGGTTGACACCGGTGAGGCATGTACACCACCGTCACGCGCTCAGTAGCCTTGCGGAGTGCTGGACGTTCGGCTGCTGGGACCGCTGGCCGTCCATTGCGACGACCAGCCGGTGATCGTCACAGCGCCGTTGCAGCGCACTGTTCTTGCCGCGCTTGCAGTCACGCCGGGGCATGCCTTGACGGTTGATCAGATCGTGGACGCCTTATGGCATCGGCCTCCCGACGGCGCGGTCAACGTGGTTCAGCAGTACATCTCTGCCTTGCGCCGCCGGCTCGGCCCTGAAGTAATCGTGACGGTGAGCCGCAGCTACCGACTGCAGGTCGATCCAGATGCCATCGACGTTGAGCGGTTCCGCGCGTTGAGCCAGCAGGCTGAGCAGCAACGACGAACATCGAGCGTTACCGCGGCGGCACGGCTCCTCCGCGACGCGTTGGACCTGTGGCGCGGAGCCGCGTTGGCCGACCTGCCTGCCGGCCCGTTCGTCGACACGGCAAGGGGCACGCTGGGGCGGGAGCGTCTGGAGACGCAAATCGCGTGGTTATCGGTGGAGAACGACCTCGGGAACGGCGCACGCGTGGTCGCGCAGGCCGAGTCACTCGCTGCGACGCACCCATTTGACGAGTCGGTCGCCGCCGTGCTGATGCGCTGCTTGGCCGAGGCCGGACGGCAACGCGACGCGCTCGCCGTGTATCAGAGCGTCCGCGCACGGCTCCTGGACGAGCTCGGCGTCGATCCGGGCGAGATACTTCAAGCGATGCACGCAGCAGTCCTGCGCCATGACCAATCGGTGATCGTGTCTGCCCGTGACACCCGCGGGAACAGCGAGATCCCGCGGCCCAGCACGGTCCTGGTGGGCCGCGAGACCGACCTGTTTGCGTTAGACGACGTCCTGGCCGGCCAGGCGCGTCTGATCACCCTTGTTGGGCCGGGTGGCGTGGGAAAAACGCGACTAGCCGTGGAGGTGGCGCGCCGGGTCGCAGCCAACCGCGAAGTCATCTACGTCCCCCTTGCCACGGTGACGGCCGCAGGCTTCGTCCTGCAGGCCGTCGCGGCCGCCCTGCGGGTGCGACCGACTTCGGAAACTGATCTGCTGACCCAGATCGCGAGCGCGTTGGAAGGTCGGGACGTACTCATCGTGCTCGACAACTTCGAGCACGTGATCGGCGCAGCCGCCGACGTCGCGGGCGTGTTGGCCCGAACTGACGCGCCCTCACAAATCCTGGTCACCAGCCGCGAATCACTCCGGATCGGCGGCGAACAGGTCGTCGTGGTGCGTCCGCTGGCAACCGAGCAAGACGCGACGCGCTCCATCGCGCCCGCGGTGCAACTGTTCTGGCAGCGAGCGGAGGCGTCGAATCCGGCCTTCAACCGCGAGGCGGAGCCATCAGCTGTCGTCGAGATCTGCAAGCAGCTCGACGGTCTGCCACTCGGTATCGAGCTCGCCGCCTCACGGACCAGTGTGCTGTCTCCTGTCAGAATGCTCGATCGCCTGTCCAACAGGCTCGGGCTGCTTACAGCCGGATCGCGCGACTCTCCCGACCGGCAGAAGTCGCTGCGCGCCTGCGTGGCGTGGAGTGTCGATCTGCTCGACGGACCTGAACAGCGCGTCTTCGCCGCCGCTTCGGTCTTCGACGGCGGTGCGACATTGCCCGCATTGGAGGACGTGCTTGCGCCAGCGCTTCCGGACGTGGACGTCCTGGCCGCGGTCGAGTCCCTCGTTGCGAAGAGCCTCATGGCGTCGAGCCCCGGCGCCGAGGGGACCCGGCTCACGATGCTCGAGACGATCAGGGAGTATGCCAAGGAGCAGCTGGATCTGTCCGGTTTTCGCGACGACCTGGAACGCGTCCACGCCCTGTGGTTCCACCGCCGCTACGGGTCGGGCGCCGACGCCCTGGGCTGGCCGCCACGCACGGTGCTCGAGGCGGCCGCCTGGTACGAGGACCTGCCCAATGCGAGGGCGGCGATGTCCACTTTCGTCACGCTCGGCGAGTTCGAGACGTACGCAGATCTCGTGGTCGCGCTGTGTCCCTTGTGGCGACTTCGAAGCCTATGGCACGAACGGCACACCCACCTTGCCCACATCACGCATCATCCGCAGGTATCGCAACATCGGCGCATCGACGCCCTCATCCTCAGGTCGCGTGGTGGCCAGGCAGTCGCAACCGCCAAGGGCGACGCGCTGCTGGCCGAAGCGAACAGGCTGCTGGCGTCGGAACCGGCACCCGATCCGGTCCAAGAATGCGTGGCGGCGCTTATGTTGGCTTATGACGCGGATCTTCGTGGCGACGACGGTGCGGTGTCGTATCAGGCAGCGCGCGCACGTGAGGCGGCGGACCGCAGCAACCACGCGGAGGTGAAGGCAGAGGCGGCCGCGTTCGGCAGCCTCAGGGAGCTCGAAGACGCCCTGATGTCGGTACGACAGTCCGGGAACCAGTTCTCCGAGAGGGGCATCCTCATCAACCTCAGCGAGCTCGCGTTGGAGTCGCCCGACGATGCCGACCTCGAGCGCGCACATCGCTGGGGGCGGGAGGCGTATGACTTGGGGACGCTGATTGGTGACGGACACGGAGCGGCGATGGGTCTGGCCAACTCCGCCACCGCATGGCTACTCCTCCGCGGTCCCGCCGACCAGATTTCATCCGACCTCCGCCAAGCGATCACGGCGGTTCGCCACGCCGGCGACACGGTCATCCAAATAGAGAACCTCCTACGTCTGGCGGCAAACGAGGCTGCGCTCGGCCACGACGACCTGTCACGCGTCCTGGTCGACGCCTGGCGAGGACTGAGCGCGAGTCACGGCCTCGGCGTCAGTCCTTCCAACCAGCGGGTGATCGACACGTTCCTCAGCGGTGCGGACCGCATCGACTGCCCGCAACCTTCAATCCGCGCACAGGGTTCAGTCGAGTTGTCGACAGCGGTGGAGATCGCCCTTGGTGAGCGTGCACTGGGCTCGATTCACGACGTTCGACGCAGAGCCTGAACGCTTATGTAGTCGTCGATCATGCACTGCAACGTCGTCGAGCAAGTGGCAGCCTGCCGGGCGGAGCTCCGTCGCGGTCCAAGCGAGGCCCGGCACGCACACAACGTGGTGAAGCCTAACGGCGTGATAGCACTAAAGCCGATCCCTGCGTCGCGACGCCACACCGCACGCAGGCAATGCGCCTTACGGGCTCAGGACCGCTGCGTCGTCACGGTCGGATCGGGTCAACCTCCGCGAGGAGTTCCTCGACGCTCGCCGACGCAGGCAGGCGGTCGTACTCGTGGAACTTCAGATTGCGATCGCGCCAATACATCGACCATAGCCGCGTGGCTTTCGTATAGCGCAGCCGCGCGATCGGGAACCGCGTCCATTCAGAACCGAAGTCCGCCAGCCACGGCGGGCGGCACTCCACAATCGTCAGATGCCGCTCGGCGACATCCGACTCGACGCGAACCTCGTCCCGTACATGCCGGGAACCCGAGCGCGGCGCCACCGCTGCACCCGAGCAACGTCCGTCCTGGCAGCCCGACACGCCCGCTAATCTGCCGCGCAGAAGCCACCCGCCTTGCGACGTTCGCTGGAATCTGCCTCCCCATTGCCCGACCTCAGCCAACGCAAACAGCGACCTCATCCGTCGTGCGCCGCCCGGCGCGACGACGATCGTCACCGGCGTCGTCATTGCGGCGGTGGTCGTCGCGATGCCGTGGACGTCCAGCGTCGTTCTTGTGGGCGTGCTCATGGCCGGCGGGTGGGCCTGACACCGGCGAACATCTCCGAGATCTCCGCGTACATGACCTCGCGGACGCCTGACCGCAGGCTCACCCGCCGCCAGGCCGGCCGTCGGAGCGCTACAGGTGCAGCGGGCCGCTCGCGCGGATCACCAGTGAGAAGACCTCGGGCGCGGCGTTCTGATCGCAGCCAATGACGTTGCCCCACCGAAGTCGCGAGCCAACGTCCGCCGCATCGCCATCCCCGCCCCAGTGGCCGGTATGCTCGCGGCCCACCTGGACGCCTATGTGCCCGACCGGCCGGAGGCGCTCGTGTTCACCGGCCCCAGTGGACGACCAATGCGCCGCAGCAACTTCAACAAAGCCTTGCGGTGGCGGGAGATCGTCCGGGACCTCGGCGTGCCGGGTCTGCACTTGCACGACCTGCGGCATACTGGCAACACCCTGGCCGCCGGCACGCCCGGCGCCTCCACCCGTGACCTGATGGAGAGGATGGGCCACGACACCATGCGCGCCGCCCTCATCTATCAGCACACCACCACCGAGGCCGACCGGCGGATCGCCGACGCGCTCAGCCGCGCCCTCGGCGACTCGGACGCCGCGCTGGCCGACACCGACGCAGCCTCGGGGCGCGCTACCCCCGGGCACGCTGCCGACAGCGACCTCGACGGCACGGTCACCCGACTTAGCGCACGCGGAGCGCACGACCCGAAACGGCCCGCGCGCCGCCGCCTCGGCCTGACGCCCCGACGCCCCGGAATCCGGGGGGTTCAGGTATCGTCTGAGCCGTCCGCGGGTGTAGTTCAATGGCAGAACATCAGCTTCCCAAGCTGACAGTGCGGGTCCGATTCCCGTCACCCGCTCCAGGCTGCAGGCTCCGGATTTCGGGGCGTCGAGGGGTCAAACCAAGCTTTCGAGCCGGCCGACGCACGTGCTCGCCGCCTGTCCGTGCGACATCTTGACGATTAGCGTCCGCGCTGCGGCGCTCGATCTCGCCCTCGAGCGAGTCGGCGATGCGACGTCCGGCGTCGCGGGTGGCGTGTTGATAGATGAGGGCGGCGCGCATGGTGTCGTGTCCCATCCTCTCCATCAGGTCGCGGGTCGAGGTGCCGGGCGTCCCGGCGGCAAGAGTGTTGCCAGTGTGCCGAAGGTCGTGCAGGTGCAGCTGTGGCACGCCGAGAGCCTCGCGGGCCTGTTCCCAGCCGACGACCTTGTTGAAGTTGCTGCGCCGCAGCGGTCGTCCGGAAGGGCCGGTGAACACGAGCGCGGTGCTCTCGGCGGCGGTGTAGTGGTCAATGTGCGCGCGCAGGAGCTCGACGACCGGGGTCGGGAGGTCGACGCGGCGCCGGCTGGCTCGGGACTTCGGCGGTCCGAGTTCGAGCGCGCCGGTGGACCGTTCGACGTAGGCGAAGCGGACGGTGATCGCGCCGGCGTCGAGGTCGACGTCGCGGCGGGTGAGCGCGGTGATCTCCCCCCAGCGCAGACATCCGTAGGTGGTGACCATGATGAACGCGCTGAAGCGGGGCGGCACGAGCATGGACAGGGCCTGTACCTGCTCGATGGTCAGGATCGGGCGCTCGGCGGGCTTCTCGTCTCCCGCGTTCCTGATCCGGCACGGGTTGCGTTCGAGGATGTCGTCGTCCACGGCCGTGTTGAAAACCGCCCGTAGCAGCCGGTAGGACTTCGCTGCCATCGTGTCGGTGACACCGTCGCTGAGCAGGTTCGCTCGCCAGCGGCGCACGGCCAGCGGCGTGAGCTCCTCGAGGGTAGCGAGGGAGAAGTGCGGTTCGAGGTGACGTTTGAGCAGCCACCGGTAGAGATCGACGGTGCGTGGGCGCAGGCCGGGCCGCTGATCGATCCAGGCCCGGGCGTAGTCGATGAGCAGCTGGCGGCCAAGAGCGGGGTCGCGCCATCGGCCGTCGAGGATGCTCGCCTGGACGCGGAGGAGCCATTGCCCGGCGTCCGTCTTGTTGCCGAAGGTGCTGGGCGCTGTTCGGCGCAGTCCGATCGGCGTCAGGTAGGACGCCTGGAAGCGGCCGGATGGCAGTTTGCGGATGTAACCGAAGGCGCGGCGCGGCATCCGGACTCCTTGTGTCAGCGGCTGGGACGGACTGTAGCGGCGTCGACGTAGGCGCGCAGCGCCTGCCGCGGTATGCGGACGTGGCGCCCGACCTTCACGAACTCGATGCGCCTCTCGGCGACGAGCCGGCGCGTGAAGCGAACCCCCGTCCCCAGCACGAGCGCGGCGTCCTCGAGAGTAAGTAGCTTGCTTTCGGTCTCGTTCATCGGTTGCTCCCGGGGTGAGGTGGTGTCGCGGGGAGAAGTGCAGATCTCGGCACGGAAAGTGACACGGGGGCGCGCACGACCTTCCCGCGGCCGTAGGTCCGGTCCGGGTTTGCGGTACACGAGGGCGGCAGTGGGACTCACGGGGCACGGCTCGTCGCCCGCCGCGCCGCCAGCCTGACGCAGGACCTGCTGGCTGGCTTGCTGTCGACCCAACAACGCCGTGTAAGCGAGAGCGTGGCGTCATCAATCAGCAGCCTGCCGCCATTGCGAAGTTCACCGATGCGGTCGGGCCGATGCCCTGGTGTTCGTCGCAGTCGACCATTCCGGTGCCGGTCGACCACTGCGCTCGGTAGACGCGCCTCGGGCCCCGCCTCAACCGTGGCTCTAGGCTTCGACCCGGGCGGCGAGGTACACATAGGGAGTGCCGGTGGCTTTCAGCGGGTCGCGACTTGCCGCGGGGCGCCTTGCTGCTGGGTTGACGCAGCAGCGGCTGGCCCAGCTGATGCACACCGAGCAGACCCGGGTGAGCGAGTGGGAGCGAGGAGTCATGACGCCCCGGCCTGGGTTGATCCCGAAGATCGCGGCCGCGATCGGCATGGACGCCCTCGCGTTTCTCGCCGCTGATTCCTCGGTTCCTTCGTTAGAGGACATGCGGCTCGCCGCCGGTTTGACGATGGACGAGCTCGCAGAACAGGTCGGCATCTCCCGGTATCGGTATCGCGGTATCGAGATCGGCGCGGTCCAGCGCGAGCCCGCCGACGAGCTCGTGCGGCGACTTGCGCACATCTTCGCAGTGCCCACCGCGACGGTGCGCCAGGCGATCGACGCCGCCCGGCTATAGCACGTCGGCTCACGCGGCTACCGAAGATCACCCAGCGAGTATACGCTTCTAGTCGGCTTTAGCTGCTATCGGCTCGAGCAAGCTTCTTTGTCACATACAGGGTCTAAGGTCACGTCTCTGCTGTTCCCCGCACCAAGGAGGGAGACCATAGATGTCTCGCCGACTGCCCGCTGCGACGGGAATCGTGTGCTCGATGCTGGTCCTGGCCGCATGCAGCAGCACCGGCACCCACACGCAATCACCACCCCCGACGAGCTCGCCACCGAGCTCATCGTCGACCCTCCCCCAGTCGAGTTCGCCGGCGCCAACGAGCGGCAGTCCGAGCATTGCTCCACAAGAGAAGGCTGCAATGACGGCCTACATTGCGTTCGCGAAAGCGTCGCGTTCTGCGGAGGAGCAGCCGAGCGATAAGAGCCGCTTCAACTCGGTGAGGGCGCATGCCGTGGACCCGGCACTGGCAAACGAAGGTGAAACACTCTTCAACTATCAGCGCGCGAATATCGCATTTAAGGGCCAGCCGCCGTCACCGCGAGTCAGCGTAATGGTGTTAGCCCCGGCCGCGAAGCCCTACCCGACGGCCACTGTTATCGACTGTCCGACGATCTCGTCGAGATGGAAGGCGTACGACACCAAAACCCACAACGTCGTACCTATCAAATACCCGGGCGAGACCGCCAAACCTCCACACCCCACGACCGCGAACTTGATCTATTACGGAGGTCGGTGGGCGGTCCAGAAGATCACGACCGATGTGAGGCAAACATGCGCGCCCTAGCCGTCGGTATCTCTGCCTTTGCTCTGGTCGTGGCCAGTAGCCCGGCCGCCGCGAACCCGCCACCAGGCGGGGGCTCGACGATCACATGCGTAAACGGAGTCTGCCAGGTGGAAGTCGCGGGTGGTGGCCACGATGGCGCTGGCGGAGGGAACGGTCAAGGCATCGGCGCTGGCGGGGGCTGCGCCTGGAAGGGCCAGCCAATTCCGTGTTCAGATCCGCGTATGGGGAGCTTCAATTCTTCGGATGGCTGCTACTACAAGGCTGCTGATCCTTTGCCGACGAGTGGTCCGGTGCTCGTTGAGTATCAGCGGGCGGGTGGCGGGATTTATTGGGCGACGTGCCCTTTCGGCGCCAACTTGCGGTCGGCCGGCTACGTGTGGTTGCCGCAGCCACCAGCGGGTTTGCCGCCGGCGCCGGCGCAGCTAGCGCAGCGGGCGGAAGCGTCATTTAAGTTCTCGAAGCCGTCGGGTCACCGGTCGCCTTCTGAGAATCTACGCTATCGCGGATATCCGTTCTCATACGTGAATTTGTGGCTTTTTTATTGGACCAATCGGAGCACGTGGAAGACGTTCACCGCGACTGCGAAAGCCGGTGGGAATTGGGCGACGGTGACGGCGAAGCCGATGTCGTTGACCTACGACCCGGGTGACGGTTCATCGTCGGTGTCGTGTGGCGGTCCGGGTCGGGCGTGGACGAACGAGGACGGCAACAACCCGCCTAGCGGTGCGGCGTGTGGCTATCAGTACGAGCAGGTGACGAGCTCGCCGATCACCTCGACGCAGACGATCACGTGGAAGATCACGTGGATCGGCTCGGGCGGCACGTCGGGGACTCTGCCGGAGCAGTCGACGTCGACGCCCGGTCAGCTGAACGTGATGCAGATACAGACGGTGGTGAAGCGATGACAAATCCTGGCCAACGGTTGATGCCGCAGCAGGCGACGACGGCGAATGGTCACCGGCCCGGCGGGTTGCCGGCGGCAGCGTTGTCGCCGCGGACCAGGCCGAAGGGGTACGCGGCCCTGGCCGTCGCGTTGATCCTCGGCTTCGGCGCGCTGGGCTACTACTTCTACACAACGGCCGGCTCGAAAGTCGGTGTCGTGATCGCTGTTCGTGACATCCCGGTCGGGCACACGATCTCGCGTAATGACCTGGGCACGACGGAGGTGTCCGGCGGCGTCACCGCGGTTGCGGCCGGGCACCTGTCGAGTCTGGTCGGGCAGCATGCGGCGGTGGAGATTTTGCCGAACACGCTGGTACAGCGGGCGATGGTGACGAGTGGGTCGACGGTGCAGGCCGGCCAGAGCCTCGTCGGTATGGCGGCGACCCCGGGCCAGATCCCGTCGTCGGGGCTGACCCCAGGCGACAAGGTGCAGGTCCTCCAACTGCCGCAGAAGGGCACCGGCGCCGCATCGGGAGGGTCAGGGTCGGCGGCTACGAAAGCAGTTCTGGTTGCGTCGGCGACGGTGTATGACGTGCGGCCGGACACCTCAACGTCGGGTGGCACGCTGTTGACGCTGATCGTCCCGTCGACTGATTCCTACGGTGTGGCGCAGGCGAGCAACAACGGCCTGGTCGCGCTCGTGAAGATCGGCGGGTAGCTGGTGATCATCGCGGTCGGCAGCGACAAGGGGTCACCGGGTGCGACGACGTTGGCGACGGTGCTCGGGCTGAGCTGGCCGGGGGATCGGGTGGTGTGCGAGGTGGACCCGCGGGGCGCGGATCTGCCGTTCCGGCTGATGCACGCGAACGGTCAGCACATGCCCGCGCAACCGTCGATCGCGTCGCTCGCCCTCGCGGCGCGCCCGGGTGGGGCGGCGGCGCCGCAGCTTGCGGAGTTCGCACACCCGACGATCTTGGGTGTGCCGGTGATCCGCGGCGAGGTGTCCACGCGGGCCAACGGCAAGGTCGCCCCGCACCTGCCGGCGATCGCGCAGCTCGCCGCGGCCTGGCCGGGAACGCTGATCGCTGATGTCGGCAGCCTGCAGCCGAGCAACCCGGCGCTGGTGATCGCGAAGGCGGCCAGCATCGTGCTGTTGGTGATGCGCGCGACCACCGAAGGGTTGGGGCACCTTCGGGCTCGTGTGGAGGAACTGGCCGAGTACACCGGGGATCCGCGACGCGAGCGGACCCCGGTGGGCGTTGTCCTAGTTGCTGACGGCCGCGGTGAGAACGCGTCGGTGCATCGGACCCGGGCGTTGCTGGACAGCATCGGTTCGCCGGTGCCGGTGGTGGGCGTGTTCCGTCAAGACCCAGCCTCGGCGGCTGCGCTGTGGTCCGGCCCGCTGAGCAGGAAGCTGATCAAGTCGGCGCTGCTGAAGTCCGGCGGGCAGTTGGTCAGCGAGCTGTGGCGGCTGTGGCCGGAGGCGATGGGCAGCGTGAGCTGGCAGCCGCCGCACACCACCGAGCCTGCAGGTGTGTCTGCGGATGAGCCGGCGCCGGCGACGCCGAGAGTCGGTGCCTGATGCGGCGGCGCGAACCGCTGGATCACCGCCTGGTGCAGCAGCTGCAGGCTCGGGTCGCGCAGGAGCTGAACCGCGAGTCGCAGCGTCGCGAGGCCCACGCCGAGCCGGAGCTGTCACGCGGTGATGAGCAGCAGCTGGCGCTGACTCTGATCGACCAGGCCGTCAACGATCACCTGCAGCGGGAGTTGCAGGCCGGCGGGGACGTCCCGGTGGATCGGACGCTGGACGAGCGGTTGGCCGGCGCGGTGTATGCGGCGATGTTCGGCGCCGGCGAGCTGCAGGACCTGCTGGATGACTCCGACGTGGAGAACATCGACATCAACGGCTGCGACGAGATGTGGGTGACCTACGCCGCCGACACCGCCCGGGGCCGCGAGTCGGGCGGGAGCCCGGTCGGGCCGTTCACGATCGCGCCGACCGATGACGACCTCGTGGCGATCGTCCAGAGTCAGGCCGCCCACGCCGGCATCAACGCCCGTCCCTGGACGCCGGCGACGCCGCAGCTGGACCTGCGGTTGTCCGACGGGTCGCGGCTCTCGGCGGTGATGACGGCAGGTGAGCGTCCTTCGGTCAGCATCCGCCGCAACCGCTACCCGCAGATGTTCCTGCCGATGCTCGTCGAGCTAGGCACCGTGGACGAGCGGCTGGCGATGTTCCTGCAGGCCGCGGTGCTGGCCCGGATGAACATTATGTTCGCCGGTGCGACGAACGCCGGAAAAACTACGCTGCTCCGCGCGATGATCAACGTCGTCGGCCCCGACGAGCGACTGATCACCGTGGAAAAGGCCATGGAGCTGGGAGTTCGCCGCCACCCGGACCTCCACCCGAACGTCGTCGAGTGGGAGATGGTGCTGCCCGACGCCGAAGGCCACGGCGGCATCAGCATGGCCGCCCTGGTGCAGCGCTCGCTGCGGCAGAACCCGTCACGGGTGATCGTCGGCGAGGTGCTCGGCGAGGAGATCGTCGTGATGCTCAACGCCATGAGCCAGGGCAACGACGGCAGCCTGTCGACGATCCACGCCCGCAGCAGCGTCGCTGCCCTGGACCGCATCGCCTCCTACGCCGCCCAGGCGGAGAACCTCAGCTTCGAGGTAACCCACTCACTCATCGCCGGCGCGATCGACTTCATCGTCTTCATCCGGCAGAACCCCTACCTCGGGTCCAGCGGCGGCGGGCTGCGCACCGTGTCCGAGGTGCTGGAGGTCTCCGGCTTCGACGGCGAGCGGGTCACCCACGCCGACGTGTTCGTGCCCTCCGACGTCGACGGCCGGGCGGTGCGCAGCGAGTACGCGATCAGCGACTCACGACTCAAGCGTCTGGAGGCCGAGGGCTACAACGACTGTGGCTTCATCGGCGGCCTGTAATGAGAGATCCATCGGTGATGGGCGCTATGTGAACGGGGGTCTGTGATGCTGCCCAGTCTCGACGGCCTGGTCATGGCCGTCATCGCCGCCGGGTTCTGCGGCGGCCTGGTGCTGCTGGCGGTGTTCATCCATGGGGTGACACCGCGGCCGGGCAAGCCGCCGAACCGGCTGCACCGGGCGGTGGACGCGCTGCGTTCGCCGGCTCTGTCCGGGCGCATCGCCGCCGCTGTGGTCGTCGGCGTGCTGGCGCTAGTGCTGACGAGGTGGCCGGTCGCTACGGCCGGCGTCGCGGCGCTGGTGATCTTCTGGCCGCAGATGTTCGGCGGGCGGCGGCTCGAGCAGATGCAGATGCTCCAGCTCGAGGCGCTGGTGATGTGGACCGAGTCGCTGCGCGACACCATCACGGCGCGGGCGAGTCTTGAGCAGGCGATCCCCGCGACGGCCGGCACGGCACCCGCCGCGATCCGCCCCGCTCTGACCCGGCTGACCGGCTTGGTTCGGTCCCGGGTGCCGCTGGACCGGGCGCTGCTGGCGTTGTCGGCGGAGCTGAACGACAGCTCGGCCGACAAGGTCATCGGGTCGCTGATCCTCAACACCCGCCAGCGCGGCACCGGCCTGGCGGCGGTGTTGACCTCACTCGCGTCCTCGGCGCGCGCCGAGCTGGACCAGCGGCGCCGGGTGTCGGCCGGGCGGGCCACGATGCGGCGCAGCGTGCAGCTCGTCGTCATCATCACGATCGCCTTCGCGGTGTTTCTGGTGTTGTTCTCCCGCGACTACGTCAAGCCCTACGGCACCCTCGGCGGTCAGCTCGCGCTGGCCGTGGTGGTCGGGTTGTTCGCGGCGGCGTTCGTCTGGATGCGCAGGCTCGCCGGCGGCGAGCCGGACACCCCGTTCCTGATACGCGCGGACGCTCGGATCGGGGACGACGACCTGCGGGTCGTCGCGCACCTGACGGGCCTGAGCCCGGAGCAGGCCCAGCACCTGACGACGAACCGACCGGCGACCTCGCCGATGTCCCCGCAGACCACGTCGGAGTCGGGGGTCACCCGATGATCGGATTGACGCTCATCGGCTGCGCTATCGGCGCGGCGGTCTTCTGGCTGATCGTGGCGATCCGTCCGCCCAGGCCGGATCCGCTGGCGATGTTGGCCCGCTTCGACCTGGCACAGACACCGCACACGCCGGTGCGGTCGGAGGTCTCGACCGCGCAGGCCTCTGCGAAGTCCACGGTGGGCGCGGAGACCAGGCTCGGCCGGTGGGTGAGCGCGAAGCTGGCGCGGGGCGGGATCGCGTACACGAGTCTGCGCCAGGACCTGGCCCTCAACGGGCAGTCGTTCGACGCGACGATGGGCCGCAAGCTCGTGGTCGGGGTCTTGGGGTTCCTGATCGGACTGATCATCACGGTGCTCCTCGGCGCCGCCGGGCTGCGCCTGCCGCTCGGGGTCCCCGTGGTTGTGGCGGCGCTGTTCGCGGCCGGGTTCTTCTTCGTGCCGGACTTCGACGCGCGCAGCGCCGCCCAGCGGCGCCGGAGGGAGTTCAAGCGGGCGCTGGGCGCCTACCTGGACTGGGTGTCGCTGCAGATGTCCGGACAGGCGGCGGCCGAGCAGGCGCTGCCGGACGCGGCGAAGATCGGCGGCGGCTGGCCGCTGGCGCTGATCCGCCACACCGTCACCAACGCCACCCGCTCGGGCCAGGACGTGTGGGTGGCGCTCGCCGACCTGGGTGACCGCATCGGGGTCCAGCCGCTGCGCGAGCTCGGCACGCTTGTCCAGCTCGTGGCCCACGACGGAGCGCAGGTCCGCGACACCCTGTCGGCCCGGGCCGCGTCCCTGCGGGCCGAGGAGCTGGCCGACGCCGAGGGCACTGCCGGCAAGCGGGACCAGTCGATGTTGATGGCGCAGATCCTGCTCGGCGTCGGGTTCGCGGTGTTCCTCGGCTACCCGGCCATCACTAACTTCATGCGCATCTGAGCTCGCCCGCTCCGAACAGCATGGTCTGTACCGCAGGCACGGCCGACTACCCCAACATCCCGATCACAATGAGGGGAACGAAATGACAGATACCGAGGTGCAGGTGCGGTTGCTGATGGCGTGGGCGCACACCCAGCTGCGGAGCCGGGTGAGGGCGCTGCGCGAACAGGACCCCGAGCGTGGCGACGGCATCCTGATCTGGGTGATCATGGTGGCTCTGCTGGCCGCGGCCGCCATCGCGGTCGTCGCGATCATCGTGACCAAGGCGAAGAGCACGGCCAACAACACCAACACGCAGTAGCCGGTCTGCGAACGGAACGAAGTCGTGATCGGTCAGCTGCGCGCCTCAGCAGTCCGGGCCGGTGTCGTTGCGCGACGCCGGCACCGGATGCTGCGCAGCCCGAACGACGAAGACAGCGACCGCGGCTACTCCGTGCTCGAGGCGGCGATCACGCTGCCGATCATCTTCTTCCTGCTGATGATCGTCGTGCAGTGGGCGATCGTGTGGCACTCCCGCAACGTCGCCCAGGCCGCGGCCCAGGAGGCCCTGCGCAGTGCGCAGAGCTACCAGTCCACCGCGGCCATCGGCCAGGCCGACGGCAACAACTACCTCGCCCACGTCGCTCCGCACGCGCTGGGCGGGGGCTGCGTCACGGTCACCCGCTCAGCCACCACGGTCACTGTCCGGGTGCGCTGCAAGGTCATGAGCGTCATCCCGTTCGGCACCTTCTACGCGACGGAGACGATGTCCGGGCCGGTCGAGCGGTACGTCACACCATGAGCGGCACAGGCATGATCGACATTCTGCGCATGGTTGCGATGCGCGTGCACCGCCGCGTCCAGACCGCCGAGGGTGAGCGTGGCGCGTTCGCCGCCCTCGAGCTGGTCATCCTGGTCCCGTTCATCATCGTGATGATGCTGCTGGTCGTGGGGTTCGGTCGTGTCGAACGTGGCCGCCAGCTGGTCGAGCAGGCAGCGCAGGCGGCCTCGCGGGCCGCGTCGCTGTCCCTCAGCCCCGGCGCGGCCCGGGCCGCGGCCCAGCAGACCGCGGAACAGACTCTCAGCGGCGACGGTCTGAGCTGCTCGGCGATGAGCGTCGACATCGACACCTCGGCGTTCTACGCCGGCGGACAGGTCACCGCTCACCTGACGTGCCGAGCCGATCTGAGTCACCTTGCGTTGGCCGGACTGCCCGGCTCGGCGCGCCTGTCGGCCGACTCGACGTCACCGCTAGAGAAGTACCGGACAATAGGTCTTGGGTTCGGGATTACTGACGGTCCTTCTGCGTCGAACCGACGTGCGGAGGTGCCGTATGACGCTAGCTGAATACTTCGGTTCGCGAACTGGTGGCTTGTCCGCCCGTCGTCGTGGATCAGCGGTGTTCGATGAAAATGGTGAAGGTTTCCTTGATTGCGTAGTAGACGATCACGAGGCGGCTGGTGATCCTTCCAGCCTGATGTGGGCGAGCGTCTTGGAGCGTGCGGCGCTGGCCGGACGGGTGTTGGCTTGTTCGGGACGTGCGCGTGGAGCTGCGTCAGCAGCAGTCTTCGCCTTGCCAGGCTTCGCGGCCTTCGCGGATGGCCAGTGCGGCGATGAGCAGGCCGATGGCAGGGTCGGCCCACCACCATCCGAACAGGGCGCTGGCGAGCAGCCCGATGAGAACGGCAGCGGCGAGGTAGGCGCAGAGCAGGTTCTGGGCGCCTTCTCCGGCGGTGGCGTGCGAGTCGATGCTGGCTCCGATGCCTTTCTTCGCCAGCCCGAGGACGGGCATGACGATCAAGCTCGCGATGGACAGGCCGATGCCGAGCCAGCTCGTCGACGGGCGGTCTTGGGCAGCCAGGGCGTGGATGGCGTCGATAGCGATGTAAGGGGCGAGCAGGAAAAACGTGACCGCGACAGCCTTCTGCGCCCGCTGCTCGGCCGTCTCGGACAAGGTCCGAGTGCCGGTGAAGCGCCAGATCACGATGATGCTGGCCAGTGCTTCGATGACCGAGTCCAACCCGAAACCGAGCAGCGCGACCGATCCGGCCAGCACGGCGGCGGTGATCGCGAGGGCACCTTCGGCGCTCATGTAGGCCAGCGACAGCCAGGACAATTGGCGGGCGCGGCGAGCTTGACGATGCCACTGGATGCTTCCGGCTTCGAGCGCCTCTTGACGGGTGGTCGGTAGTGAGGCACTCATGCGGATCGCTTCCGGGCTCGACGCGTCGGCGTGGGCGGCTCGTAGTTGCAGCACAAGTCGACCTGATGCCCGACGGCGGCGAGCAGGGTTTCAGCGCTGTGCAGCAGATCGGCGAGTTCAGGTTGGGCCAGGCGGTAGTAGTTGGCGCGCCCGTGCGGACGATCGACGACCAGTCCACAGTCCTTCAAGCAGGCCAAGTGTCCGGAGACGTTGGCCTGCGAGGTGCTCAGCCGGTGGACGAGATCCACGACGCGGCGCTCACCGGCTTGCAGGGCGAGCAGGATCTCCAACCGGGTCGGGTCGGCCAAACCACGGAACAGTTTCGCGGCCAACTCGGCATCGGCCATCGGCTCTATGATCGGCATTGCCCAATGATAGCGGTAGGCAGCGGTTGTGCGATGTCGCGGTCTTTCCACCCTGGCGCCTCGGGGCGGGAAGACGTTCGAGGGTCAGCGGCAGCAGTCGCAGTCGCAGTCGCATTCGCATTCACCACAGCATGGGCATGGCATCGCTGGTCACCTCCTCGTGGCGTCGGCGGGCGGGCACCAGGTCCCCGGGGTGGGGTCTGGGCAGCTTGGGCCTGGGATCGCTTCGAGCATCGTTTTCAGCTGTTCGCGCAGTGCGGTGAGCCGCGCGATCTCGGTGTCGATCTCGTTGACATGTCGTCGGAGCAGAGTTTCCGCTGGTTCGCATGGGCAGTCACCGGTGTCGCGAACGGCGAGAAGATCATTGATCTCGGTGAGGTGAAGTCCAAGGCGTTGGGCGCCGCGGATGAACAACAGCCGATCCAGGGTGGTGTCGTCGTAACGACGGTGGTCGCCGCTGGTGCGCAGCGCGACGGGCAGCAAGCCGATTCGCTCGTAGTAGCGGATGGTGTCCGGTCGTACTTCGGCTCGAGTAGCGAGCTGTCCCACGGTGAGTGTCGGCGTCCTCAGGACTGGCATGAATCAAGCGTAGATCTTGGAGTCGACTCCAGTGTCAAGGCTCGTCGGCCAGGAATGTCAGGGGCCGGCGACAGAAGAGGCCTATCGGTCCTTGGCTGCTGGGAGCACGTGGTGTTGCTGGATTGCGGTGCGGGTGAGCATGGCGAGTGCGAGCAGCATCCACGCTGCGAGATACAGGAACGCGGCCGTGGGCGAGGCCGCGGTCCACAGCAGTCCGGCGATGGCGCTGGCGGCGAAGTTGCCGAGTGCTTGCACGGTGGCGAGCAGCCCGAACGCGGAGCCGCGGATGGCGGTTGGGGCGAGGGCGGCGACGGCGGAGTGTTGTGCGGTTTCGGCGCAGCCGATGGCGACGCCTGCGGCGGCGAACGGCAGTCCGAGCAGGATCAGGTTCGTGGTGGAGGCTGCGAAGCCGAGGTAGGAGAGCAGGAACAGGGCGGCGCCGGCGCCGAGAACGAGGATGGGTCCGCGGGTGCCGAGTCGGTCGGCGAGCCGGCCGGCGGGCAGCGAGGCGATGGTGGCGGCGAGGTTGTAGAGGACGTAGAGGGCGAGCGCGAGGGTGGTCGCGGTCTTGGCGTTGTGGGTGGCGTCGAGTTCGCTGGACGCGCGGAGGATCAGCAGGGTGGCGGCGACGTTGCCGACCTCGAACGCGGTGACGCCGGCCATGAGCCGGCCGAGTTCCCCGGTGAGCGCGGGTCGGATGTGGATGCGCAGCGCGACCCGGTCGCGGTGCGTGGGCAGTTTGGTGGCGCGGATGGCATAGATGATCGCGACTGCGGCGAGCAGGCCGGGGATGACCGACAGGCCGATGGCGGTGCGCACGCCGAGCCAGGCGACGAGGCCGAGGGCGAGCAGTGGGCCGAACACGGCGCCGAGGTTGTCCATCGCGCGTTCGAAGCCGTAGGCGCGGCCGTAGGCCGAGGGTGTGACGACGTCGGCGAGCAGGGCGTTGCGGGAGGGCACGCGCAGACCGCGGGCGGTCCACGCCGCGGCGCGCAGCACGCCGACTTGCCACACCGCGGTCGCGGCGCCGGTGAGCGCGGCCAGCGCGGCGGTTCCGGCGTATCCGCCGACGGCGATCTTGCGGCGCCGGGTGGGGTCATCGGCCAGCGCGCCGCCGGCGAAGCGGGCGGCGCCGGCCAGAGCGTCGGAGATGCCTTCGATGAGCCCGAGCACGGATGCGGGTGCGCCGAGGGTGCTGGTGAGCAGGCTGGGCAGCAGCGCGGTGGGGATCTCGTGGCCGACGTCGGCGAGGAAGCTGGCGCTGCCGATGCCAGCGACGCCGGCGGTGAGCCAGCGCTCAGGCTCCAGGGCATTGACCGTGGCCGCCTCGATCGGGGTGGCGTCGGTCGGCTCGATCATGGTGCGCAGTCTGCCCGGGGTCCGATGCCGGATCGGTTAATCGGCGACGGGAGGGCTCGGGTCGAGTTCGCCGAAGCCGGGATGGTCGACGGTGTTGGTATAGCGGCTGGCCGCATTGATGCTGAGCCCGAACAGGTCGGTGAGGCGGCGGGTGTCGCCACCGGTGGCGTGTGCTTCGTCGAGGATCCGGTCGGCGCGGATGGCCGAGGCGGTGAGGTCGGGTCCGATCTTGAGGTGCACCCAGCGGTGGCCGACGGCGGTGTCGCGCCACGCGGAGCGGCTGTTGATGAACAGGTGCGGGTTCGCGGTGGCGGGCCAGTTTATGGCTCGTTCGTCGAGGTAGGTAGCGATGCGCGTGCCCACGGGCGGTGCGAGCGGGATGTCTCGCTCCTTCTGCCGTATCAGTCGGTCGTGGATGTCGGTGAGCAGGAGCTGGCGGACGGCGCCGATGCGCAGGCCGTGGTAGGCAATGAGAGCGACGATCGCGGCCCGGGCCGGGTCAGTGGAGTTCAGGGCCTTGCGCAGCAGGGACGGGTCTTGGGGCAACGGTTCGCGCTCTTCGTATTGCCCGGTGACCAGCCGACCGATCGGGTTGATGAAGATGGCCTTGCGGCCTTTAAGGACACCGAAGATCGACTACAGGCCCTGACCGCAGCCGGCCCGGGCGTTTCCGTCGGCAGGCAGCACCATCAGCACGTCGTCGCGGGACACCTCGCGCAGCGAGGTCATCCCAGCGCTGGCCCAGGCACGCAGCGCGGGCAACGCGAAGTTGAGCTGAACGTTGATAGTGGATTCCGCTCGCGGTTTTCGGCGCGGCGGGGTGCTGCTGCCGTCGCGCATCACCAGGAACCAGATGCCGAGCTCGTCACGCATCGTTTCGGGAAGCTCGGCGGTGCGTCGCGCGAACCAGGTCTCGACCCTCGACGTCCGGTCGTCGTCGAGCAGTCCCATGTCGGCGAGGACATCGAGGATGCGGCGGACCGGCAGGTCGATCCCGCGCAGCAGCGTCACATCGGTGGCCTTGATCAGCGCACGGGGGTCGTCTTGCAGGCCGATGATGATCCGGATCCCGCTTCGCGTTTCGGCCATGGCGTTGTGCGTCCAGCCGTGTCGGCGGGCATGCTCGCCGACCTCGCGGTCGACCCGCTCGGCGATGACCGGGTCGCAGCGCTCGATCAGGTTCTCGCGCCCGTGCGCGGCGAGGTCGCGGCGGGCATCGAAGAGGCTCAGCTGCACGTGGTGGTGCGCGGCGGGCAGCGTTGGCCGGGTGATGTCAGCGGGGGTGGACGCGAGGCCGGGTTGTTTGGCCCGGGCGCGGGCGCTGACATAGAACATGTCAGCGAAGAACAACTGCTGGCCGTCGGCGTTCGCGCTGACCAGGTCGAGCAGGTCCTTTCCCTCGCGGATCAGGGTTCCCTGTTTGCGGCACAGTCGGCACACCCCTCCCTGTCCGAGGGTGAGGACGTTCGAGCAGATCCGGCAAGCGGCGATGGTGGTGTGTTCGCGCCGCCAGGTGTTGCAGCCAGCGCACAGCCAGTCGTGCAGGCGTCCCACGCCCCAGGCGTGGCAGTCGCGGCAGGACTCGACGCCGGGGTTGCCGTCGCGGTGGCAGCGTCGGCAGATGCCGCTGGTGAAGTAGTGGGTCCGCGACCCGCACCGCAGACAGGGCGGCGGAGTGACGGGGCCGCGGGGCCAGCAGGTGAAGCAGTAGTCGACCTGGGCCATGGCCGCGGGCGCTGTTGCGCAGGTGATGCACTTGGTTCGTCGCACCGGGCTGGCGCCGGCACGCTTCTGGGTCACGCAGGCGGGGTCGAACGGTTGCGACCCAACCGAGGCGTGACCGGGGAGCGCGGGTCTGATCGACCGGCGGTGCCTTCTGCCGCGGTGGCTGGGCGACGGGCCGCGACGGCCGCGGGTTCGCAGATCAGCAGATCAGTCGGGGTGCACTCGAGTACCGCGCAGATGACATCGAGGTCGTCGAGGCGGAGCGAGGTCGGCGTCGTGGTCCACAGCGCTGACATCTTGCCGGCGCTGATGTCGAGGCCGGCGTCGGCCAGTCGGCGTCGCATCTCGGTGGACTTCCAGATGCCGCGCTCGGCGGCGGTCATGCGCAGGTTCCAGCGCATCGGTTCACCCCTCGGTCTCGAGTCGGGCCGCGACCCGGGCGTTCGCAGACACCCAGGCGTGCTCGATGTGTTCGGACGGAACGTGGATATAGCGCGTCGTGGTCGACAACCAGGAGTGGCCGAGCAGTTCCTGGATCGCTTTCAGGTCCAGGCCGCGCTCATACAGCGAGGAGGCGCAGTAATGCCTCAGCCCATGCGGGGTGAGCCTGCCCTGCCAGGCCGGCAGCCAGATCCCGACCGCGGCCGCGAGTCCGGTGCGCAGCGCGTCGCTGCCCGCCCGCAGGCACTGCCCGGTCATCGGGTCGCGTCGCTCGCTGGGCAGCAAGGGAGCGTCCGGGTCGACATAGTCATCGCCGAATTGGTGCCGCACGTCGGTGAACCACCAGCGCAGCAGCGGCTCGACGCCGTCGATGCAGGGCACCAGCCGGGTCTTCGGGCCGCGTCCGCGGCTGCCCTTGCCGAGGCGGACATGCAGCTTGCCGAACTCGCCGAGATCCGGTCGCCAATCGCGCACGTCCAGACCGGCCGATTCGCTGATCCGAAGCCCGGCCCGTCGCCACAGAGATGCCGCCAGATAGTCACGGGCCGCGGGCAGGAACTTGCGTGCCTCGGGCAGGGACTCGCGCCACCCCGCGAACAGCACCTCGACTTCTGGCGTGCTGGGCGGCACGCGGCCGGCTCCGGTGTCGCACTTGGCCGGACGGTTGAACTCGTCGATCGGCTGGGCAAGCACGAACCCGGTCAGCGCATGGATGTCTCCCTGGTAGCGGGCCAGCAGGAATCCGAAGAACTGCGCCAACGCCACGGCCTTGCTATGCGCGGTCGAGCTCTGCAGTCGCCGTTCGCGACGCAGCCAGCTCAGATACCGGTCGGCGTCCGCGGGCTGCGTCGTCCATACCGGCTCGCCGAGGAAGCGCAGGAAGTCGAAGATCGTCGCTCGTTCAGCGGCGACAGTGCTGTCCACGCTGCCCGCGCCGACCATCGCCAGCAGGTACTCGTCGACGAGTTCCTGCTCGAAGTCCTCGAATGCCCGCGCCGTTCTCAATCGCGGACCGGAGCCCAGCGACCGGACCGTCGCCAAGCCTGCCACTACGTGAGCTCGCCCAGTTCGACCACTCGTCAGGTCTACCAGAGTTCTGTCGATAATCACGACAGTCGGTCATGGATTGGTGGTCGCGTCTGCGGTCCCGTGCACGCTGCATTCCAGGGACTTCAAGGCCGAGGACCTGATCGCGAACTGACGACATCGCGGACACTGGGCGGATCGGGGAGTCAGGGATGAAGCGGGCGAGCCGGATCGCTACGCGTGCCCGCCTGGCTGAGGATCGCGGGTCGATCTCGCTGTACTTCGCGATCATCACGATCGCCACACTGGTGATGGCCGGCCTGGTCCTCGACGGCGGCGCCGCGCTGGCCGCGCGGGAGAGGGCGGCCGACCTCGCCACCCAGGCGGCACGATCGGGCGCTGATGCGCTTACGCCCACGTCGCTGCGCGGCGCACCCGGCGCGTTGCAGGCGGACCCGGCCGCGGCGCGGCAGGCCGTGAACACCCTGCTCGATGCCGCTGGAGCGAACGGCACCGTGACGGTGTCCGGCCACACGGTGACCGTCGCGGTCACCGTCCCCAAGCACACCGTGATCCTGTCCGCGGTCGGGGTCGAGGACATCTCCCAGACCGCGTCGGCCAGCGCCACGGCGCTCTACGGCGGCACCACCCAGGACGGAGGCTGATGACTCGAATGAGCCCAGTGCCAACGACTCACGTGAGCACAGTGCTGATCACGCTGCTGCCGGTGGTGAGCACACGATGATGCGCCGAGTTCGGGGCCTGATCGCTCTGGTGCTGCTCCTCGCGCTCGCGGTCGGATTGCCGTGGGCGCTCGCGGCCACCATCGGAAACCCACTCGACCAGTGGCCCTCGATCAAGGCCGGCGACATGTCGGATCGAGACGTCATCGCCATCATGGCCGCGGTGGCCTACCTGGCGTGGGCCAGCTTCGCGCTGGCACTGGTCCTCGAAGTGGCCGCCAGGATCGCCGCGGGCATCACGCGTCGGCCGAAGCGGGCGATCCGTCTTCCGCTGCTCGGCGTCCAGCAGGATCTCGCGCGCACCCTGATCGCCGCGGTGCTGCTGCTGGGACCCGCGGTGATCAGCGTGGTCGGCCCGGCGACGTCGGCGTTCGCGTCCAGCCCCCCGCCGGCCTCAACGAGCACCCACACAGTCGCCCGCACAGCCCCGCGGCAGACCTCAGCTGCCTCGACGGCAGCTACCACCCGGGCCGAGGCGTCCGGCCACCTGGCCGCCGCCGACGGCCTCAGTGATCATGGGGACGCGGGTCCGGCCGGGACGGGCACCTACGTGATCCCAGCCCAGGGCGGGATGCGCAGCTACTGGGCGTTGGCCGAGCACTACCTCGGCGACGGGCAGCGCTGGCCGGAGATCTGGCACCTCAACCAGGGCCACCACCAGCCTGACGGGTCGGTGATGGACTCACCGACCCTGCTGCGCCGCGGCTGGACGATCACCGTGCCGAACCCGGCCGCCGGCAGCCCGGCCGCGGCGGCACATGCCGAGCACGTGGTCACCGTGCACGAGGTCACTGTGCACGCGGGCGACACGCTCTCGGGCCTGGCGCAGGACGCCGGCGTGGCGGACTGGACCACCGTATGGCCGGCGAACAACGACAGGTCCGAGCCCGGCGGCGAGCACCTGAGCGACCCGGATCTGATCAAGCCCGGGTGGACGGTGCTGATGCCCGATACCGAGATCCCAGGTTCTCGGGCGTCGACGCCGCCCGCAGCGACCGCGCCGAACCGCACGAGTCCCCATCGCCCGCCGGCCCGAACCACGCCGTCGCCGTCGCCGAAACCGCGGTCCACCCCTCACCAGCCGCCGGCGCAACCCACGCCCACACAGCCCGCGTCGCCCACACAGCCCGCGTCGCCCACACAGCCCACGTCGCCTGTGCCGGTGCTGCCGACACACGCCGCGCAGCCCGCCCGGTCCGCAGCTTCCGCGAGCCGCAGCAGCAGCCCGTCGGAGCTGGTGACGATGACCCAGTGGGCGGCGTCGCTGTCGGCCGGAGCCGGGGTCCTGGGCGGTGCACTGTTGCTGGCGCTACGCCGCTACCGCCGCCGTCAGTTCCGGCACCGCGGTGCTGGGCGGGCGATCGCCGGGCCGGCTCTCCGGTACGCGCCGTTGGAGAAGGTGCTGGTGAGCGACGGGTCGGCGGGAGTAGGTGACGTCGACTTCATCGACCGGGCGCTGCGGGGGCTGTCGCTCTCGGTGGCGGCCGCGGATGGGCGACTGCCCAGCGTGCTCGCCGCGCGACTCACCGACCAGCACCTGGATCTGGTGCTGGCCGAGCCGGTCCTGGAAGCACCGCCGGCGCCGTGGGTCGCGGTGTCGCCGACCAGTTGGGTGGTCGAGAAGACCGCCGAGCCGCCGGCGGTCGACTCGTTCGGCCAGCTCCCGGCCGCGCCCTATCCGACGCTGGTCAGCGTCGGCTACACCGCTGCCGGGGAGGAGTGGCTGGTCGACCTCGAGCAGTGCGGCGCGCTCATCATCGACGGCGATCAGAACCGCGGCCTGGATCTGACCCGGTTCGTCGCGGCAGAGCTGGCGCACAACGTGTGGTCGGATCACCTGACGGTGACGTTGACCGGCCGGCTCGGCGCCGAGCTGGTGGAGCTGAACCCGTCCCGGCTGATCTACACCGACGACATCGCAGCCGCCGCCGCGGTGGCCGCCAACGACGTGCGGGCCAACCGCGATGTCGCCGACGGCGAACACGTCGACGTGCTGCACGGCCGGCTGCACAGCGTCAGCGGCGACACCTGGATGCCGCACGTGCTGTTGCTGTCGCCTCCTGAAACTGAATCTGAATCCGATCCCACCGACGCCGCCGCGGTCACGGCCCTGATCGGCACGGTGGGCCAGCGGTCCTCGCGGACGGCGGTGGCGGTCGTGCTGCTGCCCGGCCCGGACTCCACCGTCGCCTCGGCCGGGCTGCAGCTGCCCGGATTGAGGCTGCATGTCGACTCGGCCGGGACGCTCACCATCCCGGACTTGGACGTGACCGCGACCGCGCAGCAGCTGCCCGCCGATCAGGCGCACGAGCTCGGCAGGTATCTCGCGGCGCTGCGTGACAGCGCGCTCGACGTGCCGATGTCGCCGGCGGAGGTCGAGACCGGAACAGTCGGCTTCACCGACCTCGCCGGGGCAGTACTTCCACAGCACACGTCGCTGCGCCCCGAGCAGGTCGCCGCGCAAGCCACCGGGCCGGCCGGTGGGGCAGAGGCAGGGGCCAGCGTGGCCTGCGCCGTCGGGTTGCCCAGCCCCGCGACCGAACCGGCCACGGCGGCGTCGCTGTTGCCGAACCCGACCAGCAGCTACCTGGTGAGCACCGCGGCGACGTCAGCCCAGATCGAGACGCTGGCGCCGGTGGTCAAACCGGAGGTCAGCGCGGCGTTGCTCGCCGCCGATCCACACCTGGACGAGGACCTGGCCGCGTGGCACGACGACGGCAGTGACCGGCCTAAGGTGCGGCTGCTCGGCGAGGTGCGGGTGACCGCCCACGGGCAGCGGCCGGAGGCCAAGACGGCGATCGCCAGTGAGGCCGTTGCCTACCTCGCGCTGCACCCGGGCGGTGTGACCGGCGACCGGTTCGCGGCCGACTTCTGGCCGCAGAGCAGCTACACGATCAAGGACAGCAACCCGAAGAACCTGCTGTCGATCGTGCGGAGCTGGCTCGGGATCGACCCGCTCACCGGGGCGCCGTGTCTGCCCTACGCCAAGTCGGCCGGGCGGCCGTCGGGCAGTGCGCTCTACCGGCTCAGCGGCCCGCTCGTGGACTGGGAACTGTTCCGCCGGTTGCGCAGCAGAGGCGAGGCCCGTGGCGCCGACGGCGTCGCCGACCTGGTGGCCGCGCTGGACCTGATCAGCGGTGTTCCGCTGGCCGCGCTCCGGGCCGGTGGCGGGGCCTGGCTGGCCGATGACACGGTGGTGGACAACAACGTGATGGCCGCCGCGATCGTCGACGTCGCCAGCGTCGTCGTGACCCGGGCGTTGGACGAGGCTGACCTCGCTCTAGCCCGCCGGATCGCGGAGAAGGCGGTCGCTATCGAATCCGGCTCGGACCGACCGCTACTCGAGTTGGCCGCCGTGTGCGAGGCCGAGGGCCGCACCGCAGAACTCGGCGCGACGGTGCGTCGCATCGTCACCCACCACGGCGCGGTCGTCGAGGAGGACGTCCCCAAGGACACCTACGACGTGATGTTGCGTCGGGGCTGGGTGGGACTGACCCAGGCCAGCTGACCAACACCTCCACCGAGGGTGACCAGCGGGGGTGACCGACGAGCAGGAGCGTCGGTCACCCCCGATGTTGCTGGGCTGCGGCGTCCTCACCCCAGCGGCGGGCGCCGCATCGCAGCCGTCTCACCAGCGCTGCCGGCGGGCCACGGTGGTTGGCGGTCACCCCGCCCTGGTGTCGGTCACCTCGTCATGCGGCCGCCTGGAAGGTGACCGTCTTGTGGACCTCCGTGCGGAGCGTCGGGCCTGTCAAGGCCCCGACCGCTTCCGGAGATCCCGATGTTCGATGCCACTCTGCTCGGCGAATCACGCGACGAGCTCGCCGCTCGACTCGACGCCGCGGGAACGTTCACGCGGTGGGCCGGGCTGGTGCCGGAGCTGGCCTGCGACCCGGCGGTCGGCACGGTCGCTGACGTGTTCGCCGCGCTGGCAGCCGACGCACCACGAGCCCGCTGGGACAACCTGCTGTGGTCGCTGCTGCGCCTGGCCGCGGTCGACGGGGAGAACCAACCTGATGCCGTCCTGGCCGTGCTGCACGCCCTCGCCGGCGGCGCGCGGCGCCTGGCCACGCGTGGCTTCGGGGAGGGCCTGGTCCTCGGTGAGCTGACCATCCGGATCCGCACATACCCGTGGCGGACCCGGCAGCGGGCTGTCGCGGCGAACCTGCTCCGCGACACCGAACACGCACTCTGGTGCGAGGCGGCGCCGGCATGGATGCGCACCCGCGGGCATGTGCGGCGGGTGACGGAAGTGCCGGTGGATGTCATGCCCCCGGTGACCGGCGAGTCCGGCACCGGCCAGGCCTCGACAGACCCGGCAGATGACGAGCTGGACCTGGTCGACCTGCTGCTGTGGGCCGAACGCACGGGCGTGCTCACGGCCCGCGCCTTATCGATGTTGGTCGAGTACCACTACGGCCGTGACGCCACCGGCGCCGGCCACCAGCACGTGGCGGAGGTGTTCGGCGTCACCGTCCGCACCTCCAAGCGGTGCTGCACCGCAGCCCTGGATGCACTGCGAGCAGCGGTGCCACGCTACCTGGCCGCCTAACCCGGCGCGGGGGTCAGGGGGCAGCGGTCCCGCCGGCTGGAGGAACTTCCTCGCCGGCCACTGTCCCTTTGCAGGGACGGACCCGCACCTCTCCTGGCGAGACCCATCCCTCACGGACCCGTCAGGAGTACATGCCATGAGTAGCCCGGTCGCCGACCCCAGCCCCCTCGCACGCGGCCAGCTCGCACCGCAACAGGTGGCCGACATGCTCGACATCCTTGCCGTCGCCGATCACGAGGCGAGCCGGGTCCTCGACCGGATCAGCGCATCGCGGTCCCCCGTCAGCCGGTCGACCGTCGCGGCGCTGGAGCGGCTGCTGACCACCCTGCGCCCGGCCGCCGATGTGCGCGGCCAACTCGCCGGTCTTGACCATCGCCTCCTGGCTGCCGCGATCCGGCTGCGCCGAGAGCGGGCCGACGGGTTGCACCTCGTCGGCGGTGGTGTCGGCGGTGGTGTCGGCGGAGGTGTCGGCGGTGGTGCCATCGGCGAACCGCAGTGATCGCCGCCGACAGCACCCTCACGCCCGGGCGCACCCCCTCGGTCAGCGAACTGCAGGCCGCGCTGCTCGCGGCCCGCCGCGGCCACCCCGCCACCCTCAATGCCGCCCCCGCGGCGGCTGCGTCGCCGCAGCGGCCCGAAGCGGCGGCGCCACGCGGGACCGGTGCGTGGCTGCTCGGCACGCACGGCGGCTCAGGCGCACGCTGCCTCGCTGCCGTCCTGCCCGGCACCAGGCTGGCCGGCAACACCTGGCCGACACCGACCGACGGCCGTGAACCGGTCGTGCTGGTATGCCGGGGCAACCATCGCGGCCTGAGCTCGGCGCAGGACTACGCCCGCACCTACCGCGACAGCGGGCTGGCAGGGCAGCTGCAGCTCGTCGGCGTGATCGTCTCGGCCGACGCGCCCGGGCGGACCCCGACGCCGCTGCGCCGCCTGGAGCGGCTGCTGTCCGGGGCGGTACCGATCCTCGGTCACGCACCGTGGGAACCCACCTGGCGGATCGCGCCGCCCCGCGCGGGCGCCGAGGACCAGCCGTTGCCCTGGGCCGCGAGACTCGGTGACGCCCTCGCCGCGGTCGCGGCGTTGGCAGCATGACCCGCCGCCTGGGCGGCGCACTGCTCTGGACACTCGTGCCGGTCCTGATCGTGTTCGCGGCGACCGCCTGCTCACGCGGCAGCTCGGTGTCGCCGGTGTCGAGCTCGGCGGTGTCGCTGGCGCCCTCGCCGGCCGGCGACACGCTGGCCCGAACCGACCCGGCCGTGTGGGCCGCGGTCCGGTTCGAGCAGACACGGTGCAGCTGGGACTGGCGCCGGCCGCTGACCGCCTACGTCGCTGCCCAGCAGCCGCTGGCCACACCGCAGTACCGCGGCCAGCTGGCAGCCGAGATTGACGCGGTCTCCTGGCTTGGGGAGGTGGTGGCCGCGCGGCAGCAGGTGACGTGCACCGTCAGCGCGCCGCACCGGCTGGTGGGAGCGCCGTCGACCGCGACGAGCGTGTACGTGCGGATGAGCGTCACCGAACAGGTCACCTCCACGCTGGGCAGCTTCACCGGCGGCGGCCGCACCGCCTCCTGGCTGGTCCGTCGGATCAATGGCCGGTGGTTGGTCGCCGGTACCTTTACCGGCGGCTGACCGTGCCCGCCCAGAATCCGGCGCAGAGGCCGGTCGCGGCCGCCATGGCGGTCGCCGGTGGGCTGCTCGCGACTATCGTGCTGATCCCGACGGTCCTGCTCGCCGGTGGCGGCGGCAGCGGCCCGGCTGCAGCCGCGTCGGTGTCTCAGAACGCGGCCGCCACCGGCGGCCAGTGCACCTACAGCCCGTCGAGGTCCGGCGCCGCGAACCCCCCAGGAAACAAACCGGCCGGGATCACATTGACGGCAGGCCAGCTGCAGATCGCCGGCACCGCAGTCGGTCTCGCCAAGCAGCGGGCGCTGCCCGCGCAGGCTTCGATCGACGTGATCGCCGCCGGCATGCAGGAGTCCACGCTGAGCAACCTGTCCGGCGGTGACCGGGACTCGGTCGGTTTTCTGCAGCAGCGCCCCTCACAGGGCTGGGGAATGGTGGAGCAGATCATGAACCCCGCCTACGCGGCGGGGAAGTTCTTCGATCACCTGCTCAACGTGGCCCACTGGCAGACGCTGCCTGCCGCTCAGGTGATCCAGAGCGTGCAGATCTCCGGCACCCCGGCTGCGTACACCCGGTGGGTACCGATGGCCAGCGCGCTCGCGGCGTCGCTGCTCGGTGACCCTTCGGTCGCGTTGACCTGCGCCCCCGGCGGCGCCGGTTCCGCCCCGGCGCAGGCGCCGAACGCGACGCTCGGCACGGTGCTGGCGCGGGCCCGCGCCGAACTCGGGCTGCCCTACTGCTGGTCCGGCGGCACCTCGACCGGGCCCACCCACGGGGCGGGCGGCGCTGGCTGCGGCGGGCAGCGCGTCGGCTTCGACTGCTCCGGCCTAGCGCTGTATGCCTACGCCGGCGTCGGGGTGACGCTGGCGCATTCCGCCGCGGCCCAGTACACCGACCCCGCCGGACACCACGTGCCCGTCACTCAGGTGCGGCCCGGTGACCTGGTGTTTCTGTCCAGCGGCGGCAGTCAGGCCGGCATCCACCACGTCGCGATGATCTGGTCGAGCACCGGCAACGCGGACGGGTCCGGCCAGATCATCGAAGCCCAGGACTTCAACGTGGCGGTGCACGTGCGCGCCTGGGTCGGCACCGGCGAGGACGAGATCATGCCCTACGCGTGGCGGCTGACCGCCTAACCGCCTGACCGTCTGAGCGCGAGCAGCTCGACGACGCGCTCGCGGCGGCCGGCCAGGGAATCTCTCCGGTCGGCCGGTGTCACTTTCCGAGACCGGACCGGCACATCTCCTGGTGAGAGCAACTCCTACTCACAAGGAGCACGACATGATCGACACCCTCACCACCGCGAGCACGGCCGTGGCCGTGCGGGCCGGCGAGGTGATCCACCAGGTCGCCGGGCTGCCGGCCCGGGCCGCCGACCTGGCCCGCCAAGCCAACTCGGTGATCTTGGCAGGCCCGGTGCCGACCGTGACCCCCACCGAGCCGCCCGGCGCGGCGAAGGTGATGACGGTGATCGGCTGGGTCGGCTGGGGGGTGTTCGCGGCGTCGATCGCCGGCGTGCTGGTCATCTGCATCAAGATGGCGACCGGCGCCCACCGCAACCGGGCCGGTGACGGCGGCGGCGAGGAGGCCGGCAAGCTGTTCTGGCCGCTGCTGGCATGCATCGTCGGCAGCAGCGCCGGATCGATCCTGGGCGTGGTGGCCTGATGCCGGTGCGCCCGGGCAGCAGCAGCGGCCGCACGGTAGGGCGGCGCGGCGACAACCCGGACGGCGAGCCGTCGCGGTGGGCCAGGTCGGGGACCGCCTGCGCGGTCGGGCTGGTGGCCGTGCTGATCGTCAGCGGCGGCGTCATCGGCTGGTCGCGGCTGCGCGACGACTCGCGCTCGCCTGCGGCACGAGCGGCGGCGGGTGTGCCGGTGACCGGCGCGGTACCGGCCGCGCCGACGAGCGGTCATCGGCGGCGCAACGTCGAGCCGTCGTCACCGACACCGACCCAGGTGACCTGGCTCCAGGTGGGGCTGGGCGCGTTGCCGTTCTCCGCCTCGGCCGGGCCCACCACGGTCCGGGGCGGGGTGCCCTCGGGATTCGCGCGGACCCGGCCCGGCGCGGTCGAGGCGGCGATCCAAATCCTGGGCAGATTGTCCTGGTCGGCGCAGACGACGGCCTCGATGCGTGCGGTGGCGACCGCGTCGACGACGCCGGCCGCGCACGCGGTGGCGAGCCTGACCTACGACCCGCCCGGTGACCCGTCGGTCATCCCGGCCGTCGCCGGATTCCAGATCGTGACCTACAGCAGGGCGCAGGCCCTGGTGAACATCGCGCTGCGTTTCAACGGCACGCTGCGCGTCGTCCCGGCGATGATGCAATGGACCGATGCCGGCGCCGTGGCCGGCGGTACGGGCGGCGGTGCGGGCGGCGCTGCGGGCGGGGACTGGAAACTCGCGGGGGCGCCGGGACCGTTGAACCGGACCAGCTGGGCGGCGGTGGACGACCTCACCGGCTACCTGCTGTTCTCCGGAGCGCCGACGAAGGCCGGGAACTGATGATGGCCGGGCGTTGAGATGGGCTGCAGCATCAATCCGCTCTCGTGGGGCGGCTGTGTCGGCGACGCCCTCGGTTCGGCCGCCGGGGGGCTCGCCTCGGCCGGTTTCGACGCTGTCGTCGGCGAGTTCGCCAAGGGCCTGGCCATGATCGTGAAGACGCTCGCGACGTTCTGGATTTCCGTCCCCACCGAGAAGGTGTCGAGCGCCCCGGCCACGCCGGTCGGGATGCTCAACGCGATGCTGGATTGGGTGATGCTCGCCGTCGGGGTGCTCAGCATCCTGCTCGTCGCGGCACGGATCGCGCTGACCCACCGAGGTGAGGCGCTCGCCGACGCGGGGACCGGCATCGTCCGGTTCATCCTGGTCACCTCGGTCCAGGTGCCCGCCGTCGCGCTGCTGGCCGCGGCCGGCGACGAGTTCTCCCGGTGGATCATCGACACCGCGGCGGGCGGCGACTTCGCCGACCGGGTCGGGCAGGTTTTCGGGTCCCCGTCGGCCACCAGCGTCCTGGGCACCGCGGTCCTGTTCATCGCGTGCCTGTTCGGGATCGTCACCTCCCTGGTGCAGGTGATCGCGATGGTGTTCCGCAACGGAGTGTTGATCCTGACCGCGGCGGCAAGCCCGATCGCTGCGGCGGCAGCGATCTACAAGGGCAACGAGGACATGTGGCGCAAGCTGTGGATGTGGCAGCTGGCGTTCGTGCTCTACAAGCCGGTCGCAGCCACGATCTATGCCGCCGCGTTCGTCACCATCGGTGACGGCACATCCGCCGTGGACGAGCTGTCCGGACTCGCCCTGCTGATCCTGTCGGTGCTGGCGTTGCCGGCGTTGCTGCGATTGATGATGCCGGTGTCGGCACGGATGAGTCCCGGCGGTGGCGGCGCAGCGCTGGCCGGGGCCGTCATCGCCGCGTCCGGGGCCGCCAGCGTCGTCACCTCTCGTCGCGGCGGCAGGAACGGCGGGAACGGCGGCGGGTCCGGCGGCGGCTCACCGTCGCCGCCGGGGCCCTCGGGCGCGTCCGGGGTCAACACCTCCGCCGGCGGGGGCACGGGAGCGGCCAGTGGCGGGGCCGTCGCGGCCGCCGGGCCGCCGGGAATGGCCGCCGGCGCCGCGGTGCAGGCCGGCGCTCAGGCCGTCGGCGTGGTAAAGGGCATGGCCGACTCCGCGGCCGCGACCCCGGGATCCTCAGCAACACAGGAGCAGTAGCGATGAGCATGCCCGACAACCGCAACAGCACCCCGCAGCCGGGCGGTTCCGACTTCGGCAACTGGCAGCGCTCAGCCAACATCGGCCTGTTCGGGATGAACCCGGTGGTGAGCTTCGCGGGCCTGGTCCTGGTGCTCGGCGCCGGCGGCATGATGATGTTCCTCGGCCCGCTCCCGGCGCTGATCTACCTGGTGATCGCGGCGGTGCTGTACGTGCCGCTCGCGGTCAAGATCGAGGGCAAGTCCGTGTTCGCCCGGCTGGTGCGCCGCGGCAGTTTCCGCCGCTCCCGCCGGCGGCGGGAGACGGCCTACCTGGGCGGGCCGTTGTCTCCGCAGCCCATGGGCCGGTTCCGGCTGCCCGGCCTGTTGGCCGCAACCCGCCTCTACAGCGCGAGCGACGCCTACGGCGAACAGTTCGGGTTCCTGCGGATCCCGGTCACCAACTCCTACCCGGTGATCGTGCGCGCGAACGCCGACGGTGACGCCCTGGTCGACGCCGCCACCCTCGACACGATGATCGGCACCTGGTCCGGATTCCTGCAGACCCTGCCGCAGTGGCCCGACGTCACGGCGCTGTCGGTGACGATCGAGTCGGTCCCGGACCCCGGCCACAAGATCGGCAGCGAGATCGACCGGATGCGCACCGACCAGGCGGTGTCGCCGTTCACCGAGCAGGTGTTCGACGAGCTGCGCGCCGCCGCCGGCGTCGGCTCGGCCGCCCAGCACACCTGGCTGTCGATCGTGTTCGACGGCGGCCGCGGCAAGGACCGCCGCGGCGTGGAGGACATGGCCACCGAGATCGGCACCCAACTGCCCGACATCATCGCCGCGCTGGCCGGCACCGGCGCCGGCGCCGCGGCGGCCATGCGCCCTTCCGAGGTCGCCAAGACGGTGTGGGCCGCGTTCCACCCCGACGAGGCAGCCGATCTCGACGACGCCCACGACCAGAACGGTCGACACATCGAGCTGGACTGGGAATCGGTGGGCCCCTCGGCCGCACAGGAACTGTGGGACCGCTACCGACACGACTCCGGCATTTCGGTGTCCTGGGTGATGGAGGGCGCGCCGCGCGGATCGGTGAAGGAGACCGTGCTCAAACGGCTGCTCGAACCGCACCCGCACCTGCCCCGAAAGCGGGTGACGATCTACTACCGGCCGCTCGACCCGGCCGGCGCCGCGCAGTGGGCCGACCGGCAGCGCAACATCGTGGCCACCAACCACGGGCAGAAGGCCGCGGCCCGCGAGTCCTCGACGCTGCAGGCCGAAGCCAACGCCCGCGACGAGGCCCGCGGCGCGTCAGTCGAGCGGTTCGCCGTGATCACCACCATCACCGTCACCGACTCCGAACAGCTGCGCCGGGCGGTCAAGGCCGTGCGCAACCTGCACGCCGGTGCCCGCCTGGAGATGCGACGCGCCTACGGCCAACAGTCCGCCACCTTCACGGCCGGGCTTGGACTCGGCGTGCTCCTGCCCGACCATGTCACCCTCCCGAAGATCCTCACGGAGTAGGGGTCGACCTCGCGGTCGTTCCAGCACACAAGAACCGTTATGCGGGTGATCCCAGCACTTTGCTCGGCGGGGTCGGCGTTACAGAGGATCGATCTGCACGGGTCTGACCCCGGTTCGGTTCACTGCTCGTCCGCGCCGATTGAGGTCGCTGAAAAGTCAGTATCTTGCCTGCTCCTCATCCGCAGGAGTTGCGGCCCGCCGCCGGCACCCTCGCCTCGCCGTTTCACGCCAAGCCACCGGCGCCACCATCCGCCGGCACCTGATCACCGTCCCGGCCCGGCTCGCCCACTCCGGGCGCCGGCAACGACTGCACCTACCCGCCGAATGGCCCTGGCGCCAGGACTGGCAGCACCAGTTCGACGTCCAGCACAGGCCGCCACGAGCCGCCCAACCCGACACAACCACCCCCGCACGGGCACGACCAGGACACGGAGAGCCGGGCAGACCGGCGGCACAACAACACCCATTCGACAGATCACTCCCGCCGAAGACCAACACCATCGCCGGGATGATCAAACTGAATTCACGCGGTGGATCCAGGTCAATCGAAGCAAGTCCCGAGGTCGCAGGCCACCGCTACGTCCAAAGCCTCAATTCCCGCCAGAGTTGCATTGAAGGCGTCCTGCAACCCCGGATACTTTTTCGCCAGACCAGTCAGCGCGATGGATACCTGCACTCGCGGGTTTTCTTCGGCCGCCGCTTTGAGATCGTGGCCGGAAATCAGCCCGAGGTCCGCTAGGTTGGCAACGATGCCGAAGTCGCCGGCCAGGTAGTGCTGCCTCCTCAGCGTATCGACCTCCTCACGAAAGTCGCTCAGGTTACTTATATTGGCGGCCTGACTGACAGCGTGGGTAATTAACGTTGCTACGGCGTTCTGTACGATTTTCGGAACGCTGGTTAGCTGTCCAAGAGTCATACGGACGAGTGCCGTTTCGAGCGATAGCTGTTGAACTTTGTTTGCGCGCTGTTGCCATAGTTGGACGTCTAACGCTACTCCTGTTAAGCCGACGAGGCTCCCCGTTGCCATCGCCCAATTTATAAAGGTCTCGTCACTTTTCCACGCAGGCGACCCCGGCGGAGCCACAAGATGTGTCGGTCGATTGTCAGACACCCAGCCGCCTACGGTCGATCTGAGACGTGCAAACCCGAGCTTATCCGGGTTTGTCGCGATCGTCCATAGAATTCTTTCCACGCTGTCCCAGCTCTGGTGTAGCCGGGATGGATAAACACGGCTTAGGTCGAATGGCAAGCCGCTACCCAGCGGAGGTGCGGTCGCAACAAAGTCGCGGGTGTCTACGGCGAAGAAGTCGGCAAGGTCTCTAACAATTTTCTGGCGCATCACATTGTGTTGGCTCGTTGTGATTTCGAGCGATACATCGACACCTCGCCAATCGGAGGAGTCGTAGGCGTTCCAGAGCATGGATGCGACGTTATGCATAAGGCGATCACGCCGAGCGGCGAGTGCGAAGGGAGATTCACGATTACCTAGCTCATCTAACGGAAGGAAGGCCCTGTCAAAATCGCTCGGCATCCCGTACGCGTAGGCGAGGAGGCGCAAGGTCGCAGGGGTGTTCGCTGACACGGCGGCGACCCATCCTTGTGCGAGGCTGTTGAGGCCGAAGATTGGATTCTCGTAGCCGGATGGGAGGGGACAATTTGCATCCCCATAGGCAGCTGTAAGCTGCACGGCAAGGTCCCAGAACCGGGGTCCATAGGCCACAGGCCCGAAGGCGGGATCTCTGTCGTTCAGGTCCCATTGTACTGAATTGCTCAAAAGGATAGCCGTGCCTGAAGCACCTAACGTGGTGAAAAAACCGGACGCGACGCGCGGATTATTCCTTGCAGCAAGCAGTTTTATTTGCGCATATCCTCCAGTAACGTCATCGAGAGAGGCTTGCGCGAGCTGCACGCCCGCTGAGTAATCGGGATCACCGGAACACGCTGGCGGAAGCGGAGTGTCGGCGCTGGGTACCGCGGTAGCTTTCGTTGCATCCCCGCCGTCGGGCGGGATCACTGTCCGTGAGGATGCGAGGCCACCCCAGCGGGGCGCATAGCCGTTGTCGGGCGGGGTGAGCGAGAGCACTTGTCGCTCACCGGGGGTGTCGACGTTGACGGCGATGAACCGGGGGTCGTGGCCTTGGTCTAGATCGCGCTCGACTAGCACGCTTGCGCCGTCGGGTGCCCAGCTTGGAGATGAATCGACAGCGTGCTGGGGGGTGTCGATGACGCGCGCCTTCGAAGCTCCACCAACAGCGCTCGCAATTTGGATTCCGGGCAGGGTTCCTCCCTGTGGCGACGGACCTGCCGTGAAGGCGATTCGGGTACTGTCCGGTGACCAAGCCGCCTCGGTAGACGGCGTCGAACCACGAACGAGCATGGTCGGCGCCCCGCCGCCCTTAATCGGCGTTGTGTAGATGCCGGGTGGGGTCGGGCCGCCGGGATCAATGACGAACATGATCCGCTGTCCGTCTGGTGACCAGCGGCCGTCCCGGCCAATAAGGCTGATCCGCTGGCGAGCGCTCGCGCCGCGGCTGTCGGTTGACCACAAACCGGCGGTATGGGGGCCAGAGGTATAGACCAGGCTTCGGCTGTCCGGTGACCAGGATGAGTCAGCGCCCGGCCCAAGATCAAGAGGATGAGCGCCGTCCGCGTTGGCGACCCAGATGTGCGGGTCAGCGTTCGGGCCGGCCGAGTACGTGAGCTCCCTGCCGTCCGGTGACAGCTCTCCGGCATTGACTGCGGAGGCAGCGGTGATCAGTAAACGGCGGCCCAGGCCGTCCCCGTTGACAGTGCACAGGCCGAAGCTCGCTCGAGCAGAACAAACGTAGGTAATCTCGGCCGCTCCGCTCTTTGCGCGCGCCCCCCCCGAGGAGGCCTTGTCGATCCGGCTCGGCGGGGTAGCAAGCGGCCCCGTGGCCGGACAGGCCGTAAGGAGGACCGCAAGCGCCGCAGCCGCAGGGATCGCAGCCACCCGACGTCGGAGCGTCGCGGCGTGGCCGCGCCCGGTGCTGTGCCGACGACCGAGAGCGCTCGGCATCGCAAATCACCACCGATCGAAGCTGACACGTCGAACCACCGACGGGTCGGCAAGCGGTCACTACGACCGGATCACGGTATCGATGGTCGCTGCGCGAGTCATGACGCACCGAGTATGCGCGCCCATCGCCCGCACCGCTAGCACATGGCACCGATGAGGGTTGTGCCTCCTACAGCAAATCGCACCGTTCGTTCAATCGGCACAATGAATAGGCGACGGCCGAGCCGGGCGATTTCTCCCGGAGCAATGGCTGTGGTGTGGGGACATGACCGAGATCCCGACCGATGAAGGCAAACTCTATTTGGCTGGACACCGCGTGCCGGTAGGCGACGAAGTGAGCGTGGCACGCTTCATCGCCGACCAGAGGGCCTTCTACCGTGTGAGAGAAAAACAGTCAGGCGAACCTTGTCTGCGTCAACATTTCTAACTTGAAAGACAAAGGATGTTTGCAGTGTTCCCATCGACCCCGGCCGTCTTGCGGCCAGCGTTCTGCTCGGTGACCCGCTTGTTCTCCGAATCGGCGCCGTCCTCAGGTCCCGCACCCAGCGGATGCCGGCAGGGTCGAGGCCGTTGGTGGGCTCGTCGAGGATGAGTACGTCGCCGGCGTCAACCCGACGATGACGCGCATCGTCGGCGACGTGCCGGCGCCGTTTTGGTCGAGGAAGCCGTGACCCGTTCTGGCGAGGCGGTGATCGAGACGGCGGCCACCTAGTGGCCGCGTCGATGACGGTGCAGTACCTCGCCGCCGACTACCCGAACCTGCTCGAGTTCACGACCGGGCACATCCTGGAGCCCGGCTACGACTTCGGCCTCGAGTTCGACTACGGCCTCGACCTCGTCCTCGACGCGCTCGAAGCGCAGGTGAAACGCGGTCGACCGGCAAAGGATGCCACCCCCGCGAAGGCCGCAGCGGCGGGCTGAGCCAGTGATCCGGCTACACGGGTCTCGATCGAGTGCTGGCCATCGACACCTCGCGCCGCCGCGCCGGACTGCTCAAGGCGGGGTGGAATGAGCGCTTGCCCCCCGTTCACCCGGACCAGGACGGCCATGCCGACTCGGTCACGTACAGCCAGGTCCTAGCCGAGCCCGCCCGGGAACGCGGCTGGGCTGTCTGCTTCTACAACGCCAACCACGTCGAGGACGAAGCCGCCCGCGTACTCGGCGAACGAGCCAACAACGTGCTGCACAGCCCCAGGACAACCTCGGCCCCCACCATGGACGAACGATCATCGGATATCGCTCGCTACAACCACCAAGGCCGCCTGACCAGCAAATTGGGGTCGACAAGCTACCCGTTGATAGCGAGCATGACGCTGGCCAGGACGCGCGGCGCAGCAGATCAGCCCGTATGCACCGCGGTCAACCAAACCGGGGTCCGAGCCGCATCGCCTCGCGGCACGCCAGCGACACAGCGTCCAGTCGAACGGTAAGGCGAGGGCGCCGTCCTGGCGGGGTTAGGCCAGTGGCGTCGAAGTCGGCAAGCAGATCGATCTGCGCTCGGCGGAGGATTCCAGGCTATTGCGAGCTGGTCGACCGTTTCGTCCAGCGGCTCGACCGACCAGCCAGCTTGTCGAAAGAGCGTTTTCGCTGCAATAGCCATTGCGGCGATACCGGGCCGCGCCTGCGGAGCAAGGTCGTCAGGGATCGACCTCATCCACACCCGGCCCTCCCGGGCCAGCTTCAGTCTTACGGAAGGTGACTTGATCAGCGGCCGGCGGAACCTGACCGCGATCGGCACCCTGGTTGAGCGGTCCACCGGCTGCACGATGCTGCTGCACCTGCCCGATGGCTACAAGCCCGAGCAGGTCCGCGACGTACTCGCCGCGAAGATCAAGACTCTGCCTGATTCGGTGCGCCGTTCGCTGACCTGGGACATGAAAAGCTCGCTTGGGCTGCGCCCGGTGTTCCACCACCGCGAGGACCGCATCCGCGCCCACATCCAACTGTGCTGGCTCGCCCTACTGCTCACCCGCGTCGTCGAGAACGCCACCGGCGACACTTGGCGCAACACCCGCCACGAACTCGACCGCCTCGCGCTCGTCACTCTCGCCACCAGCGACGGACACGTCGCGCAACGCTCCGCGCTCACCGCAGCCCACCAGACGATCCTGGCCGCGCTCAAGGTCGTAGTAACACGACCTCGACACAGCCAACCCCTCCCAGCCAGCAAACACGGGCACCTCAGCACACTCGTGTGCTCACCATCTGCGGAAGTCCGGTCTCACCAACGTCAAGCATGACCGGCGGTCGGCCGTCTCAGCCACCTGACGGAACCCCTCGGACTGGGACCGCCCACTAGCCGATGAGGGACTGGTCAACGGCCACTCTGGCGGGATAGCCGCTCTGTCCGCTGCTGACGGACGGCATCAGTGGGGATTCCGGAGTTCAAGCCGATCAGCAGGTCGAGGCTCTCGTGCCCGCGACGCTCGGGTTACCGGCCCCATACCCTTCGAGGTGACCGTGATCGCCGCGTGAAAGGGTCCGGGTCGGCGACGTCACCCTCGACGATCCCGGCCTTCCCACGCCGACGATCAGCTCACGCCGCATGAACCCGGCCCATACAAAGATCTGACCCCTGCTTGATTGACCGCTTCAGCCAACGCGTACAGAGTCCGCATCAACCCAGGCGAATCGCCTCGGTCAGGTTGAGCTCGGTGCCGCCGCGGAGTCGGTCGAAGTAGCTGCTGTGTGCCGGGGAGCCGACCGGCCACGTGGTCAGGAAGCCCGTGACCGCCCGCGGAAGGTCGTAGCGGACCGGGATCGCGTCGCAGCGCAGTCCGCCAAGAACGCGGCCGTAGAGGCTGTCCGGGGGCGACCTGGTGTCGGCGGAGATCCGAGTGAGGACGCCGTACGCGCCGTCGTTGAAGTTGCCCAGCCCCGCGGCACCATTGTTGATCACCAGGCGGGGCCGGTCGTCGACGGTGATGTCCTGGGCGTAGGGCAGGCCGGTGTGGGTGCTGGCCAGCACGTCAACCTGGCCGCGACGGAACCAGTCCGCCAGGGTATCTGCGGTGGTCGCGGCCCCTGTCCACCCGGTGCGCTCCCGGACAGCCTGATCGCCGGGGACCATGGCCTCG
>JBBQZQ010000004.1:0-157815 GCA_038207565.1 Mycobacteriales bacterium | reverse complement strand
GAGAGCGTGAGGAACGTTGCGGGGGACATTGCGGGGGACATAGCGGGGGTCCATTTCATAGCAGTGACTTATCGGATGCGCCCCCGCATCCCCCGCAGTGCCGTGCCGTTCGGTATCGCCGCTTCGACGGATCGTAGGTTTACTTTCCGTGAGGTCTTGACTTTTTCGAGCGGATGACCTGAGACAGACTTTACACCGAATTTATGTCTTGACCATTCGGAGCGGGAAACGTGAGGGATTGAGGAACCTACCGCACGGGGTCGGTCCCAATCAGCGGGATGGGTATCCCACGGCGTTGAACCCTTTCGGGACGACCGTGTACTGTCTTGCTCGTGCGCAAGCTCGTACTTATCCCCAGGCGCGTCTGAGGCGGGGCCAGTCCAGCCCCGATCGACGCGCCAGCCCTTCGTGCCTCTGCACGAGGGGCTTTTTCTTGCACACACGCGCCGCCCGCCCCACATGGAGTCCTCACCAGCATGGAAAGGCCAGTCATGACCGAGTCGGTCACCGGAGCCCAGTCGCTCGTCCGCTCCTTGGAGGAGGTAGGCGCCGACATTGTCTTCGGGATTCCGGGCGGGGCGATCCTGCCCGCGTACGACCCGCTGTTCGACTCCACGAGAGTCCGGCACGTCCTCGTCCGCCACGAGCAGGGCGCCGGTCACGCAGCGACGGGGTACGCGCAGGCGTCGGGCAAGGTCGGCTTCTGCATGGCCACCTCGGGCCCGGGCGCGACGAACCTGGTGACCCCGATCGCCGACGCCTACATGGATTCGGTGCCGATGGTCGCCATCACCGGGCAGGTCGGCCGGGCGCTCATCGGGACCGATGCGTTCCAGGAAGCCGACATCTCCGGGATCACGCTCCCCATCACCAAGCACAACTTCCTCGTGCAGGACGCGGCCAGGATTCCGCAGACCATCGCCGAGGCGTTCCACCTCGCCTCGACCGGGCGGCCCGGACCCGTGCTCGTCGACCTGCCCAAGGATGTCTTGCAGGAACAGACGTCCTTCACCTGGCCGCCCCGGCTGGAACTGCCCGGTTACAAGCCGGTCACCCGGCCGCACGGCAAGCAGATTCGTGAAGCCGCTCGACTCATCGCGGAGGCGCGCCGACCCGTGCTCTACGTCGGCGGCGGCGTGCTCAGGGCCCGCGCGAGCGACGAACTACGCATTCTCGCCGAGCTCGTCGGAATCCCGGTGGTGACGACGCTGATGGCACGCGGCGCTTTCCCGGACAGTCACCGCCAGCATCTGGGCATGCCCGGCATGCACGGGACGGTCGCGGCAGTGACCGCCCTGCAGAAGTCCGATCTGCTGATCACCCTCGGCGCGCGTTTCGACGACCGGGTCACCGGACGGTTGGACAGTTTCGCCCCGCACGCGAAGGTCATCCACGCCGACATCGACCCCGCGGAGATCGGCAAGAACCGTGCGGCGGACGTTCCGATCGTCGGCGACGTGCGTGAGGTGCTCCGCGAACTCGTCCCGGCGGTCACGGCCGAGTACGACGCCGGCCGGCGGGCCGATCTGACCGGGTGGTGGAAGCAGGTCGACGGCTGGCGCGAGACCTACCCGCTCGGCTACGAGGAGCCGAGCGACGGCTCGCTCGCGCCGCAGTACGTCATCGAACGGATCGGGGCGATCGGCGGCCCCGACGCGATCTATGTCGCCGGGGTCGGCCAGCACCAGATGTGGGCAGCGCAGTTCATCCGCTACGAGCACCCCTACACCTGGCTGAACTCAGGCGGTCTCGGGACGATGGGCTACTCCGTCCCCGCAGCAATGGGCGCCAAGGCGGCCTGCCCGGACAAAACGGTGTGGTCGATCGACGGCGACGGCTGTTTCCAGATGACCAACCAGGAGCTGGCGACCTGCGCCATCGAGGGGTTCCCTATCAAGGTGGCGGTCATCAACAACGGCAGTCTCGGCATGGTGCGCCAGTGGCAGTCACTGTTCTACGAGGGTCGATACAGCCAGACCAACCTGGGCACGCATGCCGGCAAGGTTCAGCGCATCCCGGACTTCGTCAAGCTCGCCGACGCGCTGGGTTGCGTCGGGCTGCGCTGCGAGAGCGCGGCGGACGTCGACCTGACGATCGACAAGGCGATGTCGATCGATGATCGGCCCGTCGTCGTCGATTTCACCGTCGGCAAGGACGCGATGGTGTGGCCGATGGTCGCCGCCGGCACGAGCAACGACGACATCCTGGCGGCGCGCGGCATCCGTCCCGTGTTCGCGGACGCGTAGGGGAGCAGCGATATGAGCACCACGCACACATTGTCGGTTCTCGTCGAGAACAAACCGGGCGTGCTCGTCCGCGTGGCCGGCCTGTTCTCGCGCCGGGGCTTCAACATCGAATCGCTCGCGGTCGGGCCCACCGAGCATCCGGATGTCTCACGGATCACGATCCTGGTCACCGTCGAGGGCTCGGCCCTCGAACAGGTCACCAAGCAGCTCAACAAGCTTGTGAACGTGCTGAAGATCGTCGAGCTCGAGGAGAAGCAGGCCGTGCAGCGCGAGCTGCTCCTCGTCAAGGTGAAGACCGACGAGGCCAGCCGACGCGACGTGCTGCAGATCGTCGAGCTGTTCAAGGCCAAGGTGGCCGACGTCGGCTCCGAGGTGCTGACGATCGAGCTCACCGGCCGTCCTGACAAACTGGAGGCCATGCTGCGCATGCTGGAGCCCTACGGCATCCGCGAGATGGTGCAGTCCGGCATGGTGGCTCTTGGCCGTGGGCCGCGCTCGATGACCCAGGCGGCGTTGCGGGCGGTCGACCGCAGCGCGTGATCCGTCCCGTCCCGAACGACCAACCACATCCAAAGAAAGAGGCTGACGAAGCAATGGCAGTGGAGATCTTCTACGACAACGACGCCGACCTGTCGATCGTGCAGGGACGCAAGGTCGCGGTCATCGGCTACGGCAGCCAGGGGCACGCGCACGCGCTGTCGTTGCGTGACTCCGGGGTCGACGTGCGCGTCGGGCTCAAGGAGGGCTCGCCGAGCCGCGCGAAGGCCGAGGAGGAGGGCCTGCGCGTCCTCACGCCGGCCGAAGCCTCAGCCGAAGCCGATCTGATCATGATCCTCGCGCCCGACCACGTGCAGCGAAAGGTGTACGCCGACTCGATCGAGCCCAATCTCCAGGACGGCGACGCGATCTTCTTCGGGCACGGCTTCAACATCCGCTTCGGCTACATCACGCCGAAGGCGGGCGTCGACGTCGCGATGGTCGCCCCGAAGGGCCCCGGGCACCTGGTGCGGCGACAGTTCGTCGACGGCAAGGGCGTGCCGGTGTTGATCGCGGTCGAGCAGGACGCGTCCGGCAAGGCATGGGATCTCGCACTGTCCTACGCGAAGGGGATCGGCGGCACGCGAGCGGGGGCGCTGAAGACCACGTTCACCGAGGAGACCGAGACCGATTTGTTCGGTGAGCAGGCCGTGCTGTGCGGCGGCGCGTCCGCGCTGGTGCAGACCGGTTTCGAGGTGCTGACCGAGGCGGGGTACTCGCCCGAGGCGGCCTACTTCGAGTGCCTGCACGAACTCAAGCTCATCGTCGACTTCATGTACGAGGGCGGGCTCGCCAAGCAGCGCTGGTCGATCTCGGACACCGCAGAGTACGGCGACTACATCTCCGGACCTCGCGTCATCGACGCCCGGGTGAAGGAGAGCATGCAGGCTATCCTCGCCGACATCCAGAGCGGCGCCTTCGCTGAACGCTTCATTGCCGACCAGGACGCGGGCGCGCCGGAGTTCAAGGCATTGCGCGCCAAGGCGGAGCAGCACCCGATCGAGAAGGTCGGCCGTGAGCTGCGTGGGCTGATGTCGTGGGTCTCCACCGACGACGACTACACCGAGGGCACCGCCGCCCGCTGAGCACGCATTGCGCGAGCGGTTGAGCGGCAGCCGACACCTGAAGGCCAGGTCAGGGCCGGTTCGGGTCGGGGTGGACGGCGAAGAACGCCGACCAGGCCTCCCCGGCATCCGGTGGTGCGTCCAGCGCGCTGTATTCCTCGAGCAGGGCGATCATGCGCCGCTCCAGTTCGAGCTTCTGCTCGGGTGTGAGCCGAAGCCCGAGTCTGGCCATCACCACCTCGTCCGGCGGCACGAGTGCGACCTCCTCCAGGAACGCCTCGATCATCACGCGGTCGCGGCCAGGGGTATCGAGCCGCCACGACTTGCCGGTTGCCAGGTAAGGTTTTTCGCGCGAGCCACGGGTTCCCCGTCGAGGTGGCTGCGGCTCGAGGAAGCCGGTGTCGACGAGGCGACGGACATGGTGCAGCGTGGTCGCCGGATTGCGCCCGAGCGCTGCGGCGATCTCCTGGTTCGTGCGTGCCGCACCGAGACAGACCCGCAGGATGCGAATCCGCAGCGTCGAGGCCAGGGCTCTCGCCTCCGCGTCGGTGGCGCGCCGGCGCTCCTGCGGTGCCGTCGTCGGGTGCTCGCTCACCGGTACAGCATAAGTGATTGACTTTTCCCAATCACTGAGTGCACGCTGGCGGCATGACCGATCTGCCGACGCCTTTCGAGGTTGTGAAGCGGCGCGGCGGCCTCTGGTACCACCTGGACTTCCGCCGGCTGTGGATCGGCGAGACCGTGAGCCAGTTCGGGACCTTCGTCAGTCAGCTCGCGCTGCCATTGGTCGCGATCCTCGTACTGCACGCGTCGACGTTCGAGGTCGGCCTGCTCGCGACCTTCGAGATGCTGGCGTTCCTGGTCATCGGCCTTCCGGCGGGCGCCTGGGTGGACCGGATGCGCTTGCGCTGGGTGCTGATCGCCAACGACCTGACGCGTGCCGTCGCGCTCGGCTCGATCCCGCTGGCCCAATTGTTCGGCGTGCTCACCATCGGTCAGCTCTACGTCGTCGCGCTCGTCACCGGCATCAGCACGGTGTTCTTCGACGTCGCCTACCAGTCCTACTTGCCTGCCCTGGTCGATCGCGACGCGCTGGTCGAGGGCAACTCGAAGCTGCAGGCCAGCGAGTCGGTCTCGCAGATCGCCGGTCCGGCGGTCGGCGGACTGCTCATCCAGGCGCTCACGGCGCCCTACGCCGTCCTCGTCGACGCGCTCAGCTTCCTCTGGTCGGCGTCCTGGGTCGGGGCCATCAAGGCGCGGCCGCCGAAACCGGAACGCAAACCCGACCGCAACCTCGCACGCGAGATCGGCGAAGGCCTGCGCTTCGTCATCAGCAACAAGCTGCTGCTCCGCATCGCCATGTGCACCGGTTCGGCCAACCTGTTCAGCAACCTCGAGCTCCCGCTGTTCTACATCCTGCTGGCCCGTCAGCTGAACCTGTCCGCGGGCGTGATCGGCCTGTTCACGTCGATCGCGGCGATCGGCGGCCTGGTCGGATCGCTGGTGGCATCGCGGGTCGCGAAGCGCCTCGGCCAGGGCCCGACGATCTGGATGAGCATCCTGGTGAGCATCCCCTCCGCATTCGTCGTCCCGTTCGTCCACCGCGACTGGACGCTCGGACTGCTCGCGGCCGCCCTGCTGGTGATGTCAGCGGCGGTGGTCGTCTACAACATCACTCAGGTCAGCTTCCGGCAGGGCCTGACGCCGCCCCACCTGCTCGGCCGGATGAACGCGACGATGCGCTTCTTCGTATGGGGCACGATCCCGCTCGGCGCGTTCCTCGGAGGCGTTCTCGGCTCCACGCTCGGCGTGCGGCACACCCTGCTGGTCGCAGCGATCGGCGGCATCGTGGCTGTGCTGCCGGTGTTCTTCTCGCCGTTGCGGCGGATGAAGGAGCTGCCGACCTACGACGAAGCCGCAGCATTAGGCTCGTCCCCATGAGATTGGCGGTCATCCCGGGCGACGGAATCGGCACCGAGGTCATCGAGCAGGCGTTGCACGTGCTCGACGCCGTTCTGCCTGGCGTGCAGGCGACCCATTACGACCTCGGGGCGGCGCGGTGGCACCGCACCGGCGAGACGTTGCCGGATTCGGTGCTCGAGGAACTGCGTGGGCACGACGCGATTCTGCTGGGCGCGGTCGGCGATCCGTCCGTCCCGTCCGGAGTGCTCGAGCGCGGTCTGTTGCTGCGCCTGCGCTTTGCCCTCGATCACCACGTCAACCTGCGTCCGGCGAAGCTGTACCCCGGGGTCGCCACGCCGCTGGCCGGGCAACCGCCGATCGACTTCGTCGTGGTCCGGGAGGGGACGGAGGGTCCGTACGCAGGCAACGGGGGGGTGCTGCGCAAGGGCACGGAGCACGAGATAGCGACCGAGGTCAGTGTCAACACCGCCTTCGGAGTCGAGCGCGTGGTGCGCGACGCGTTCGGCAGGGCGCAGGCCCGACCCCGCCGGCACCTCACTCTGGTGCACAAGAACAACGTGCTCACCAACGCGGGCGATCTGTGGTTCCGCACCGTGCAGCGGGTGAGTGCCGAATTCCCGGACGTCACCCTCGCCTACCATCACGTGGACGCGTCGATGATCTATCTGGTGACCGATCCGGGTCGCTACGACGTGATCGTCACCGACAACCTGTTCGGCGACATCATCACCGACCTCGCTGCGGCAGTCGCCGGGGGCATCGGACTCGCGGCCAGCGGAAACCTCGACATGAGCCGGACCAATCCGTCGATGTTCGAGCCGGTGCACGGCTCGGCGCCCGACATTGCCGGACAGGGCAAGGCCGACCCCACTGCGGCCGTGCTGTCGGTGTCGATGTTGCTTGCGCACCTGGGCGAGGACGACGCTGCGGCGCGGGTCGAGGCGGCGGTGGCCGCAGATCTTGCCAGCCGCGACTCGACGCAGCCCGGATCGACGGCCGAGATCGGCGAACGCCTCGCGAAGTCCGCCGCCACCTGACGCGGTCGTGTTGGTGGCCATCGCAATCGGCGAGCATCCGTGGCACACTCAGCAACGTGAACCTCTCCTCGATCATTATCGAGTAGCGCGTCGGACTCAGCTCCACTCCGACGCGCAGACCTTCGCCATCCGGCGGGGGTCTTTTTGTTTTGTCCCGAAACCTGTTTGTCCCGAAACGACGAAGGAACGTAAGCGATGCAGACCGACGCCTTTCATGTTTTCGACACCACCCTGCGCGACGGCGCCCAGCGCGAGGGCATCACCTACTCGGTGACCGACAAGCTCGCGGTGGCGCGGCTGCTCGACCAGCTCGGGGTCGGGTTCATCGAGGGAGGTTGGCCGGGCGCGATGCCGAAGGACACCGAGTTCTTCGCCCGCGCCGCCGACGGCGAGCTGACGCTGAAGAACGCCCAGCTCGTCGCATTCGGAGCGACGCGCAAGGCCGGTGTCAGGGTCGAGGACGATCCGCAGGTCCGCGCGCTGCTCGACGCCCGCACACAGGTGGTGTGCCTCGTCGCGAAGTCGTCGGTGTGGCACGTCGAGAGTGCCCTGCGCACGACCCGCGAGGAGAACCTGGCGATGGTCCGCGACACGGTCGCCTTCCTCAGCGCTCAGGGGCGCCGGGTATTCGTGGACTGCGAACACTTCTTCGACGGCTACCGGCTCGATCGCGACTACGGCGTGCAACTGCTCGACGTGGCTGCGGCGGCCGGCGCCGACGTCGGCGTCCTGTGTGACACGAACGGCGGCATGCTTCCCATGGGCGTGCACGCGGCGGTCAGTGATGTGAGCGCACGCGCCGGGATTCGGCTCGGCATCCACACCCAGGACGACACCGGCTGCGCAGTCGCGAACACCTTCGCCGCAGTCGATGCCGGAGTCACCCACGTCCAGGGCACCGCGAACGGATACGGAGAGCGCGCCGGCAACGCCAACATCTTTTCCGTCATCGGCGGGCTGGTCACCAAACTCGGTCTCGACGTGGTGCCCGACGGCTGCCTCAACGAGATGCAGCGGGTCTCGCACGCCGTCGCCGAGATCGCCAACCTCGCACCCGACACGCACGCGCCCTATGTCGGAGCAGCGGCGTTCGCCCACAAAGCGGGACTGCACGCGTCGGCGATCAAGGTCGCGCCGGAGATGTACAACCACCTCGATCCTGCGGTCGTCGGCAACACCCAGCGGATCCTGGTCACCGAGATGGCCGGACGCGCCTCGGTCGAGCTGAAGGCCGGCGAGCTCGGGGTCGACGTCGCAACCCGTCCCGACGTCGTCGGCAAGGTCGTCGAGCGCGTCAAGCAGCGCGAAGCGGACGGGTGGTCCTACGAGGCAGCCGATGCCTCATTCGAGCTGCTGTTACGCGACGAGCTCGGTGGCGAGGACGAGCCGTTCAGCGTCGAGTCCTGGCGGGTGATCGTCGATCAGCGCGAGGACGGCGCCGTCGTCAGCGAGGCGACGGTCAAGGTTGTCGCGAACGGGCAACGCGTCATCTCCACCGAGGAGGGCAACGGCCCGGTCAACGCACTGGACCTCGCGCTGCGCAAGGCGCTGGCAGGCGCGTACCCGCGGTTGGCCGAGCTGGAGCTCTCGGACTACAAGGTGCGCATCATGCCGGGCAAGCACGGCACCGACGCCGTGACGCGCGTGCTCATCGAGACCTCCGACGGCACGCGCGAATGGACGACCGTCGGCGTGCACGGCAACGTGATCGAGGCGTCCTGGCTGGCGCTGCACGACGCGGTGCGCTTCGGGCTGCTCGACGTCTGATCACCGCACCGCACGATCGTGGTTCTTTACCCCGCTCAGCGGGGAGAAAAGAACCACGATCGGAGCTAACGGGGGGACGGGCGGCGCATCGCCACCAGCACGCAGGTCTGGCAGTCGTGCGTACACGTCTGGCCGGTGCCGTCGTGGGCGCAGGCCGGCGCGTCGGTGATGTGCAGCTCGTCGGGATCGTGCTCGTGCCCGCAGTCACAGAGCTGGCCACCGTAGGAGGTGATCGCCTGCTCGATGGCGTGGTCCACACTGGCGTTCGCCCCATCGACTCTGACGCTGTGCAGCACGCCCCACGCCATCAGTGCCAGGAGGACCGCGACCACTCCGGCAATGATCGCGAATACCGGCGCTGCGACGCTGGATCCGGTCGCGGCGACCGCGGCCACGGCCACGAACAGGACGGCGAACGATCCGAGCGTCAGGGCTGCCCGGCGCCGGTGCGCAGCCGGAACCGCGGACAGCGAGGAACTCACGGCCGAGCTCCGCTCGGCCGGCCGAGCCCGGTGCCCAGATCGGTTCGCTCGCTGCGCTCGCTCACGGCCGAGCTCCGCTCGGCCGGCCGAGCCCGGTGCCCACTTCGGTTCGCTCGCTGCGCTCGCTCACCCCTCGATTATGCGGCAGGCCCCGCCGGTAGCGTTGAGGACCGTGCGTATCGCCCGCTTCGTTCACCCCGGTTCTGCATCCGTCCCGTCCGGCGTCCGGTGGGGCTCTGTCGAAGGCCCGGTGGACGCTGGCCCCGAGACCCTTACAGTGGCCGCGATCGACGGCCACCCGTTCGGACCGATCACGTTCACCGGTGACCGGTGGGCGCTGCCCGACGTCCGGCTGCTGTCCCCGATCCTGCCGAGCAAAGTTGTGGCAATCGGAAAGAACTACGCCGACCACGCCAAGGAGATGGGCGGCGAGGCGCCTGACACACCGCTGATCTTCCTCAAGCCGTCGACATCGGTCATCGGTCACGGGGATGCCGTCCGGCTGCCCCCGTCCTCGTCGGAGGTCCACTACGAGGGTGAGCTGGCGGTCGTGATCGGGCGGCCGGCTCGCAACGTCGCCCCGGCCGACGCCATCGGGCACGTCCTCGGATACTCGATCGGCAATGACGTCACCGCCCGTGACCAGCAGCGTGCCGACGTCCAATTCACCCGGGCCAAGGGCTATGACTCGTTCTGCCCGCTCGGGCCATGGATCGAGACCGTCCTCGACCCGTCCGACCTGCATCTCGTCACGCGCGTCAACGGTGAGATCAAGCAAGACGGCCGCACCAGCCAGATGATTCACGATCTGTCCGCGCAGATCGCCTTCATGTCGACGGTGATGACATTGCTTCCCGGCGATGTGATCCTCACTGGAACGCCCGCCGGGGTGGGCCCGATCGTCGCCGGCGACACGGTCAGTGTCGAGATCGAGGGCATCGGCAGCTTGCGCAATCCGGTGCGCGCCTCATGACCAGCCGGGTCCGGGTCCGCTTCTGCCCGTCCCCTACGGGAAATCCCCACGTCGGGCTGGTGCGCACCTGCCTGTTCAACTGGGCCTACGCCCGCCACGTCGGCGGCACGTTCGTGCTGCGCATCGAGGACACCGACGCGGCTCGCGACTCGCAGGACTCCTATCTGCAGCTGCTCGACTCGCTGCGCTGGCTGGGCATGAACTGGGATGAAGGACCGGAGGTGGGCGGGCCCCACGGGCCGTACCGCCAGAGCGAACGCCACGACATCTACCGTGACGTCGTCGCGAAGTTGGTCGAGAGCGGTCACCTGTACGAGTCGTTCTCGACCGGCGAGGAAACCGAAGCGCGCCACCGTGCCGCCGGTCGCGATCCGTTGCTCGGCTACGACGGCTACGACCGCACGCTGAGCGACGAGCAGAAGGCATCCCTGCGGGCCGAGGGACGCGCACCGGTGCTGCGACTGCGCATGCCTGATGAGGACCTCGGCTGGACCGACGTGGTCCGGGGGGAGGTGACATTCGCAGCGGGCTCGGTGCCCGACTATGTGGTCGTACGCCAGAACGGCGACCCGCTATACCCGCTGGTCAACCCGGTCGACGACGCGCTGATGCGCATCACGCACGTGCTGCGCGGTGAGGACCTACTGCCGTCGACACCTCGACAGATTGCCCTGTACCGGGCGTTGATCGAAGTGGGCGTCACCGACTACGTCCCGGAGTTCGGGCACCTGCCCTATGTCATGGGACCGGGCAACAAGAAGCTGTCCAAGCGCGAGCCGGAATCACGCTTGCTCGCCTACCGCGAGCAGGGCTACGTCCCCGAAGGACTCACGAACTACCTCGCGCTGTTGGGCTGGGCGATCGCCGATGACCACGACATCTTCTCGATGCAGGAGATGGTGGCGGCATTCGACATTCACGACGTGAACTCGAACCCCGCGCGCTTCGATCCGAAGAAATGCGAGGTCATCAACGCCACGCACATCCGCCTGCTCGAGCCCGAGGACTTCCGCGACCGCCTGGCCGGGTACGTCGTCGCAGCCGGACTCCCCGCCGATCCGGCCGTACTCGATGCCGGCGCGCCCCTGGTTCAGGAACGGATCCAGACGTTGGGCGAGGGCGCCCAGATGCTGCGCTTCCTGCTCGTCGCCGAAAGCGAGTTCGAGCTGGACGAGGCAGCGGCGGCCAAGCAGCTGGGCGACGCCGGACAGGCCGTGCTCGCCACCGCGATCCGAACATTGGAAGGGCTCGAGGGGTGGACGCCGGCAGTGATCGAGGACGCGCTGAAGTCCGCGCTCGTCGAAGGCCTCGGCCTGAAACCGCGTAACGCGTACGGACCACTGCGCGTTGCAATCACCGGCAGCTCGGTGTCGCCGCCGCTGTTCGAGTCGATGGAGATCCTCGGGCGCAATCGGTCGCTGGCGCGATTGGCCGCTGCACGCACCGCGACACCCTCGTGATCCGCGCGGTCTTCCTCGACGTCGACGACACCCTCGTCGATTACGCCTTCGCTGCTCGCAATTCGTTCCGGGCGGAATTTGGTGCCGACGCCGACTACGAGGTGTTCACCTCCCTCGACCATTACGAGCGGTTCCTGCAGGGCTCGCTCGGCTTTCAGGAGATGCGCGAATCCAGGATGCGGGACTACCTCGCACTGGTCGGCCGGCTGGACGACCCGGCCGAGGTCGAACGACGGCGCTACGACGGGTTGGCCGCGCACTACCGCCTTTTCGACGACGCGCTGCCCAGCGTGCAGCTGCTGCGCAAGAGCGGGTTGCTGCTCGGGCTGATCACGAACAACGAGTCGGTGCATCAGCGCGCGAAGATCGCTGCAGTAGGCCTGGACGGCCTCTTCGATGCAGTGATCATCTCCGGGGAGTTGGGTTTCGCGAAACCGGACCCGCGCATCTTCGCGCATGCCTGCCAGGTCATCGGAGTTGCGCCGAACGAGGCCCTCCATGTCGGTGACAACAGCGTGGCCGACGCCGAGGGTGCGCTTGCTGCTGGCTTGCGCGCAGTGTGGCTGGACCGAACGAGCAGCCACGACGGCGCGCCGCTGGATTACGAGGTCATCGGTGCGCTGCACGAGTTGCAGACACTGCTCGGCGACTAGCTGGGGACGACGCGGCGGGCCGCCGTTTTCTGCGGTATTTGACCTCATGATCAACAGGATGAAATGCGACCGCTGGGTGTGGCATTCGACCGTCTTGATCAAGGAGGGGCAACTAGCCCTGCTGACCACTGTGAGTAGGGGAGTGGGTTTGGTGCACCCTGGCGGGTCCGGTAGAGTCTGACGACGGCTCACCTACCAAGAACTAGGTGGGTGCACCCTTGGGGTATGGGGTAATTGGCAGCCCAACTGATTCTGGTTCAGTTAGTCTAGGTTCGAGTCCTGGTACCCCAGCGCAGTACTGCAGGTCAGGAAGTTTCTGGGGCCCCGTCGTCTAGAGGCCCAGGACGCCGCCCTCTCAAGGCGGTAGCACGGGTTCGAATCCCGTCGGGGCTACTGTGCCGAACACTCCGGAAATCGCGGGTGCTCAGTGCGTGACGGCACCTGGCCGGCGGTCGATGACAGGCGACGAAGCATTGACGAGGCGGGTGCTCACGCAATCGGCGGCAGGCCGTCGGCATCGTGCGGGACCAGGCATCGATGTGCGAGTTGATCGCGTGCCTCCGGCCAGAGGTCGAGTGGCCACGAGAACCGTCGCCAAACATGCCGCCGTGAGCGACTGGAACCGATTTTCGCCGTGCGGTCGAATTATCGACGACCGGACGGCTCGGACGCGGCTAGGTCCCGCTCAGACGCTCTGTGCGGACCGGGAACGGGCTGCACGTCGATCAACTGAGCGCCGACCGGGTGGATCTCGGCGCCTGCGGTTCAGCGCAACATCGCTAAATCTGTCGCGTTCAGCACAATGAGGGCATAGGGTAGGCGACGATGTCGCGGCCCGTCGGCCGCACGGCATCGACGGGCGGGAGGGAGTCCCTGTCCTCGGTCCCCTGTGGAGGACAGGGGCCCCTCCGCTGCAGCTGACCGCCGTGCCACACGATTCGAGCGCAAAAGCCGCCTCGCAGTGTGGTGGGCGGCCTAGTCGGTGTCGTCGAGGGGCGTCAGGTGTACCTGCACCGTGGTGCTGGCCGAGGCTGTTCGGCGACTCGCGGGGGTAACGGCGCGCACCCGGTAGCTCTTGGTGCCGTACTCGACTATCTCCCCGATGCCGGGCACCGGCCGGTCCTCAACGGTGAAGCCGGCGCTTTCGTTGCCGTCGATTGAGCAATGGAAGCCCATACGGGTGAAGTTACGCCGCGAACCCTTGGTCGCGCGTGAGGAGTCAGCAACTCCCGCAAGGACATCCGCACCTCACATCAGCGGCCCGACGGATCGGATCGAAACAGCTGCGAGCGGGCCCGCGGGTCGGCGTCACTTTCTGGTGCGCCGGCTCCCGCCGTGCCAATCCTCCTGCACGCCCACGGCATCCGGGTCGACGCCGAAGCTGCGCAGTTGCGGCCGTTCTCGCAGGCTGCGCTTGAGTTCCGCGAAGCCAGGGAAGCCCGCCAACCCGAGGACGTTGTCCCACAACGGCCCCGCCTCTTGCTCGGTGGGTAGGCGGCTGATGACAGGGCCGAAGAATGTCACCCCCGCGGGAGGGTGGAAATGCAGGATCGGGGTGCCGACGTCCTTACCCGTCAACGACAGGGCTTCGTCGGTCTCGGCGCGAAGCTCAGCGTCGAGGCAGTCATCGTCCAGAGCGCTCAGCAGGTCGTCGGGCAGGCCAAGCTCTGCGAGTATCGGTTCCAGGAATGCCCGACTACCTCGGTCCGATCCGGTCGTGGGGTCGTCGTCGAGGACGGAATCGAAAACCCGCGTGCCGATGGCCGCGTACAGCGGCGCGACCCATACCTCGGCCGTGCTCGGCCCGGACCCGGGCGGCGACCCGCAGCAGGCGGAGCCCTGCAGTGTGCCCGGCCTCGTACCCCGGCGGGAAATGGGCGTCGTAACCGACGTCGGCGTTGATCAGCCGCAGTGAGATGAACCGCTAATCCACGCCGTAGTGTCGCTGCCCGGCCACTATCCGTACCCATTTGCTGGTCATCCACGCGAACGGGCACACCGGATCGAAGTAGAAATGAAGGTCCGCGTCGCTCATCCGTTCCACGCTACAGCTGACGCCGTTGCGTTCGCCGCGCGCGCCGAGTCAGCATGCGGGCTCTGCGATCCCCGTCCGAATCGGTGGTGGTGGCGCCACCGTGTCGGCCAGCCGTCATCTGGTCATGCCGTACTCGGGTGGCCGCCGGGCTTGCTTTCGAAGGCCGGTGGTCATGGAGTCTCGATCAGCCGTCAGCAAGCACCGGGATCAGCGTCGCGTTTTCGCGATGGCTTTGCGGGCAGACCAGGACGACGACCTTGTCGTCGACCCTGACGTCCGCGGGATGGTCGTGCCCTGGGCACTCGGGAAAGCACCGGCCGCGAAACTCATGACCGCATGCCGCGCCTAGTTCCGCGATCAGGTCGCCTAGGGCTGCCGTCGGCGAGGAGCGCGAATCGAGGCCGAGCACCGCTGAGTTTCCCGGCGCAATCGTCACTGTGACCCGCCACAAACCATGGTCACCACCGGTGGCGTGCGGGTAGACGTACGCGTTGTTGCGCTGGGTCTCGTCGATGCTCAACTGCGCTTCGGGAATCAGCAGATCTGCTGGCCTGCCGAGCCAGAGCGTTCACCTCGTGAAAGTCGAGGTAGCCGGTTTCCATCGCGCCAGTTTGGCAGCGTAGGCAGTTCGCCACCGTGAGCCCACCGTGAGCCCACCGTGAGCCCATCGGCGCACGCTTGTTTTTCACACACTAATTTGACACCGGACGGATTGCGAGGAACATTCGGGTCGTCGGCCGCATTCCGGGCGGCACCTGTCCTTCGGGTCGTACTCCGCGCTGCGAACCCGTCATCCCACGTGACCGCGGTGTGGCCCGCCATCGAAGTCTTGGTTTGCGCCGGACCAGCAGCGACAGTTCCGGGCGGCAGGAGAAGCAACGATGGCGACGTCACTGGACAACCCGGTGAGACCAGTGTTCGGCCGGGTGCAGCGCATGATCGGCCGTCCTGCCATGGGTGCGGGCCGAACGGGCCGACGTCTAACAGCGGTTGCGGCCGGCACCGACGATGACCTCCGCTGCCGGGCTCAGGGCTGAACTGAGCATCCAGGTTCAGCTGCTGCTACCGACGGCCGCCGACCTTCGACGAGGGTGCGACACCAGATGACCGCATACGTAGGAACGACATGACACATTCAGGCTCGGACGTGGGTGATACCGCGCCGCTCGGTGATCCGGCGCAGTTGCGGGTGCTCCTCGAGGTCCTCGCCAGAGTCAGGGCGGGCGATGTGACGGTCCGAATGCCGTTGGACTGGACGGGTCTGGCCGGGAAGGTTGCCGACAGCCTGAACGAGGTCATCATCGCAAGTCAGTCCTTCGATGAGGCGCTGGCGCAGGTCAGTCATGTTGTGGGACGTCAGGGCCGGCTGTCGCATCGGGTGCCCGTCGGTGGGTGGACCGAGAGTTGGTCGCGCAGCATCGATTCGGTGAACAGCCTCATCGATGCGCTGGTCCGCCCGACGAGTGAGATGCAGCGGGTGATCGGTGCGGTCGCGGGCGGTGACTTGAGCAAGAAGGTCTCCGCTGACGTGAGCGGAGACATGCTGGATTTGAAGAACACGATCAACGCGATGGTCGATCAACTCAACGGGTTCATTTCCGAGGTCACCCGGGTCGCTCGTGAGGTGGGTACCGAGGGAAAGCTCGGGCAGGCAGCCGCTGTGACCATCGAGGTGGGCGGTGTGTGGAAGGACCTGACCGACAACGTAAATCTGATGGCCGGGAACCTGACCGGGCAGGTTCGCAATATCGCCGAGGTGACGACAGCTGTGGCGAACGGCGACCTGAGCAAGAAAATCACCATCGATGTGAAGGGCGAATTTCTCGCGCTTAAGAACACCGTGAATGCCATGGTGGATCAATTGAACGCGTTCGCCGGTGAGGTGACGCGTGTCGCCTTTGAGGTCGGTGTCGAGGGGAAGTTGGGGGGCCAGGCCAAGTCCAAGGAGATCGGAGGGGTCTGGAAGGACCTGACGGACAATGTGAATCAGTTGGCTGCCAACCTCACCAATCAGGTCCGGGCCATCGCCGATGTCGCTACTGCCGTCACCCATGGCGACCTCACCCGGCAGGTCAGTGTCGAGGCGAGTGGTGAGGTCGCGGTCCTGAAGGACACGCTCAATGAGATGATCCGCAATCTTCGCGAGACGACGCGGCAGAACGTCGAGCAGGATTGGCTGAAGACCAACCTGGAGCGGTTCACCCGCATGCTGCAGGGCCAGCGCGATCTCGACGCCGTATCCACCATGATCCTCACCGAGCTCGCGCCGCTCGTCTCGGCGCAGCACGGCGTCTTCTATTCGATGACCGACGCTCCTGATGGCGGCGAGCCCGTACTGCGGTTACAGGCCGGTTATGGCTATCAGGAGCGAAAGCACCTTTCCACGTCGTTCCGGGTGGGCGAGGGACTGGTCGGCCAATGCGCGAAGGAACGGAAGCGGATTCTGCTCACCGATGTTCCCGTGGACTACGTGCAGATCAATTCCGGTCTGGGTTCCTCACCGCCCCTGAACATCATCGTGGTGCCGGTCTTGTTCGAAGGTTCTGTTCGGGCCGTGTTGGAGCTGGCGTCCTTCTCACCGTTCAGCGCGACTCATCAAGCGTTTCTCGACCAGCTGACTGAAAGCATCGGACTCGTTCTGAACACGGTCGAAGCCGACACCCGAACCGACAACCTGCTCAAGCAATCGCAATCGCTGGCCGCGGAGCTTCGCGCTCAACAGGAGGAATTGCGTGAGTCCAACGTCGACCTGGCCCGGCAAGCCGCGTTGCTTGCCACGCAGAACACCGTCGCCGAGGAGAAGAACCGGCAGGTCGAGGAATCGGCCCGCCTGCTGGAGGAGAAGGCGGGCCAGCTCGCGGTGACCTCGAAGTACAAGTCGGAGTTCATCGCCAATATGTCGCACGAATTGCGCACTCCGCTCAACAGCCTGCTGATCCTGGCCGAACAACTCGAGGCCAACCCTGGTCAGAACATGACCGAGGCGCAGGTCGAGTACGCCAGCGTTATCCGGTCCTCGGGAAATGATCTGCTGGCGCTGCTCAACGACATCCTCGACCTGGCCAAGGTCGAATCCGGGACCGTCACCGTCAACGTTGTCGCGACTTCGACTGAGCAGATCCGCAGCACTCTACTACGCGAATTCGAACCAGTTGCCAAAGCGAAGTCGTTGCGTTATTCAGTCGATGTCGGCGCAGGCGTTCCCGACGACGTCCGCACCGACCCCGACCGGCTGCGCCAGGTGATGATGAACCTGCTGTCCAACGCGTTCAAATTCACGCAACAGGGCGAGGTTCGGGTGCACATCGGCATTGCCACGCACGGATGGACCACAGACCTGCAGTCGCTCGCGAACGCACCTGCCGTGCTCAGTCTGTGCGTCACCGACACGGGGATCGGTATCGAGCCCGAACATCAAGCGCGAATCTTCGACGAGTTCGCCCAGGGCGATGGCAGCACCAGCCGGGTCTACGGCGGCACCGGCCTGGGTCTGTCGATCAGCCGTGAATACGTGCGATTGCTGGGCGGCGAGATCACGGTGTCCAGCCAGCCGGGCCGCGGCAGCAAGTTCAGCGTCTACCTGCCGGCTTCGGCACCTTCCCGGGGGGCGTCAGCGATCAAGACCCCCCAGCCGGGAACGGCTCTGTCACACTCGGGCATTCCTGCTTCACCGAACCGCCAAGCGGCTGTGGCAGTTCAACGCCGGCTGTCCGCCGACGAGGACGCGGGTGCGCTGCTTGGAACACGCGTCCTAGTTGTCGACGACGATATCCGCAATGTATTCGCATTGACGGCCCTCCTCGAGCGCCGCGGCGCGGAGGTGGCCTACGCCGAGAACGGTTTCGCGGCCGTGGAACTCGTGGCTCAGGACCGCGACTTCCAGACTGTGCTCATGGACATCATGATGCCCGTCATGGACGGCTACGAGACCATCCGCGCGATTCGGCTCGCGGAGCAGGGGCATCGGCTGCCGATCATCGCCGTCACGGGCAAGGTCGTCGCCGGCGAAAGCCAACGTTGTCGAGACGCCGGGGCCGACGACTACATCTCCAAGCCCGTCAATTCCAGTGAACTGCTGGCCGCTATCTCGCGGTGCCTGACGCTGCCGGTGATCGCGACCTCATGAGGGCTCCGGTCCACCCGGTGAACCTGCCCTCCGCAGGCGGCCCCACGGCGTATGGCTCGGCCGTCCCCATCCTCATCGTCGATGACAACGCCGGGAAACGGCTCGCGCTCGGCTCGATGTTGGTTCCGCTGGGGCATGAGATCACCGAGGCCGACTCCGGACCGGCCGCCCTGCGTTGCCTGATGTCGCGCGATTTCGCCGTCATCCTCATGGACGTCCGCATGCCGGTGATGGACGGTTTCGAGACAGCCGACCTCATCCGACAACGTCGGCAATCTGAACTGACCCCGATCATCTTCATCTCGGCATACGGCAGCGAATCGATGGCAAACATCACCGCCTATGCCGCCGGCGCCGCGGATTTCATCTTCAGTCCCGTGCCACCGGCCGAGCTTCGGGCCAAGGTGACGGTCTTCGCGAACCTCTACCTCAGGGCGGAGCGGCTCGCCGCGGACGCGCAAGATCTGCGGAATTCGGCCGACCGGCTCACCCTGCTGACCGATGCCGCACCGATCGGAATCTTTCGTACCGACGCAGAAAACAACTTCGTCTACACCAACCCGCGCTGGTCGGAGATCACCGGTATCTCCTTCGAGGACGCTGTCGGCCGCCCCTGGGCCATCGTCAGCCCTGACCGGGCCGCCCGCTTCCCAGCTGTTGCGCAGGTCGGCGACGGCGATGACCATCGACTAATGGACCGGTTCGAGATTTTCTCGCCTGGGGACTCGCTTGTCCGGGTGGTCGAATGGACTGCCGAGCCGATCGAGGACGCTGACGGGGGAATGCTGGGCTGGGTCGGCACGCTGGCCGACGTAAGCGCCGGGGCTGCCGCCAGCGCAGCGATGGAGGCGGCGCGCGATGCCGCGCTCGCGGCCTCCCGGATGCAGCGGGACTTTGCAGCCACCGCCTCCCACGAACTGAAGACCCCCACCGCGTCCGTTCTGGGATTCGTCGAGGAGGTGCTGGACCACGACTCACTTTCGGAGATCGATCGTAAGTACCTCGGCATCGCCTACCGCAGCGCACAACGGCTGAGCCGACTGATCGATGACCTGCTGCTCCTCGGCGCAGCTGACGTCGTGCCTGCCGAGACGACCTATGACCCGACCGAGTTGATGCCGCTGGTAAGACTGGCGATGTCCTCGTTCTCGGGCGCGGCGCAGGACGGGAACGTGCATCTCGCGATCGAAACCGGCGTCGAGCGTGCTGCGGAGCGACTGTGGGCCCTCGCGGACCCCCTGCGTCTCGAGCAGGCCCTGGCCAACCTCATCAGCAACGCCCTTAAATTCACGCCCCCGGGGGGCGAGGTCCGGGTAGCTGTCCGCGGCGGCGAGGACGCCGTGCAGATCGAAGTGTCCGACACTGGAATCGGGATCGAGGAATCGGCACTCGACGACATCTTCAACCGGTTCTATCGGACGCGCGCCGCCCTCGATGCCGGGGTCAGCGGTTTCGGCCTCGGGCTCGCCATCGCGCAGCGCATGATCGAGGCGCAGCGCGGACGGCTGAGCGTCACGAGTGTGGTCGGGCAGGGCTCCACCTTCACGATCACACTGCCGGCTGCACCTCGGCTGTTACCGGCGTGACCCGCGAAGGGGCCACATCGCCGGCTCGGACGATTCTTGTCGCTGACGACGACCCGGATCTGCTCCTCCTCATGAGTCTCCGGCTAACCAATGCCGGTTACGACGTGAGTGTCGCGTCCGACGGGCGGCAAGCGCTCGATCGCATTTCGCAATCGCTACCGCAGATGGCTGTACTCGACGTGATGATGCCCGAGTTGACCGGACGGGAGGTCCTCGCGGGGCTGCGGGCAGCCGAAGCGACGCAGCACATACTGATCATCTTGACCAGTGCCGGCTTCTTCGGCGACGTCGATGACCTCGACCTGCCGGTTCGCGCCGACGGCTACGTCAGCAAGCCTTTCGGTCGCGAGGAGCTGCAGAACCGGGTCACCGAATTGTTCCAGCGCTAACGCGCCGCGCTGCGCGACGCGTATTACGATCGCTTGCGCCGGGTGACCGGTCCGGCAGAGACCAGCGAGCGCATGCGCTGGAGGGCGAGAGCGCGGGCGCAGCGATGCACTCGCCGTTGCGGCGCGGTTCGTGATGCCCGCGACCGCGGTGGCGAACGCGCTGCGGGGATCCAGATACGGGCGCCATTCCAACTCGGTGGGCGCTCGCGTCGAGTCCTGCTACGCGACCGCGAAGGCCAGGTCGATCCAACCCGGGCTTAGCGGTTGCAGGTACAGGCGGCCGGAGCAGCGCGATGCCTATATTTCCACGTGCTCCGGTTAGCAAGACCTTAGGCACGGTCAGGCCCGCTTCGACGGCATCCCCGCGCCGTCGCGCCGTCAGTCGACAGCAAGAATGCTCGCGTGCAGGTAGCGGTGCGGACGCGCAGCGTAGGACACGGTCGAGCCGACGCTCGCCCCGATGACGGCTCGACCCAGCGGGCTGCCGGGAGTGATCACGTCGACGCCGCCGCCACCCTGATCGAAGGATCCCACGAGGAACTTCTCCGGACCGTCACCAAGATCGACGGTCACCGTGCGGCCGAGGGATACCACACCGTCAGCCGCCGGTGCGGCGCCGGGCTCGCCCCCAGCCAGTTCGTCCTCGAGCACCGCGATCCGCTCCTCCAGCACGGCCAGCCGCACGAGTGCGTCGACATTCGTGGCTCTGTCGGCCACGTCGCCGCCGCCTTCGGGCAGGATCTCCGCACGGGTGCGCTCACGTTCTGCACGCAGGAAGTCCAGGCGCTCGGACCGGCTGTCCGGACGGGCGGGGGATTCCGCGGTTGCAATCATGTCGACCTCTCGTCAGTACTCCAGGATGGCGACGCTCGCGCGTCGACGTCGGAACAAACGCTCGCTCTGGGACAGAAATGCCCGTGACCGGCTGAGTCACAGAAACCGCTCAGCACCCATGCCGGCGGCGGGGCGGGACGTGAAATGCATGGCGGGGTTACCCGCTTTCCACCCCGCGATCACAGGAAACGGTTTGCGGCCACGGCGGGAGTCCCGGCTGCCGCGTCCACGGCTCCGACGCCAACGGTCGGTGCCGCCGGCCGGCGGACTCGCCCAACCGAACGTGGGCGGCGCAGGCCGCGCGAGGTGTGCTGGTCGAAGCCGAGTAAAGATGGACAGGTGTCTGATGACAGGAAGTCCGGTGGCGACCGCGAATCGCGGGTGGCTGTGCGCGGGCTGTCGCTGGACCGCATCGTCACCGAGACGCTGGGGTTGATCGACGAACAGGGCATCGCCATGGCCTCGATGCGATCGGTCGGCGACCGGTTGGGCGTGCGTGCCATGTCGCTGTATCGATATGTGTCCAGCCGAGAGGAACTGTTCGACACCGTCGTTGAACGAATCGTCGACGAACTCTCCGATGATCCGCAGGTGCCTTCGCACCCGACGGCCGGTTGGCGCGACTACCTCGACCGGCTCGCCCACGGAGTCCGCCGGTACGCATGCGCGCACCCGCACGCCTTTCCGCTGGTGGCTACACGCCCGCCTGATGCACCATGGCTCAACCCGCCGTTGCGCTCCCTGCGGTGGGTAGAACAGGTCCTGGCGGCCCTGCACGAGGAAGGTTTCACCGATGACCAGGTGCTGTGGGCCTACCGCACTTTCAACAGCTTCCTACTCGGGTACCTGCTGTTGGAAACCAGCGCGATGGCGCTGCGCGATCCAAAACCCGGTGACGGCTCCTTCCAGCAAGGGGGCCAGGACGACGGTAGCGATCCGGTTGATCCCGGCGATCCGGTGCCCGGTGCGCTGAGTCCGGCGCGCACGACCGAACATCGCGAGCTACTCGGCGATGCGCACGGCCCGCAGGAACTCGACCCGACGGGAGAGGTTGATGCGGCGCGGTATCCCGTCATCCATCGGCTGCGGGGCGGGCTGACCGAAGACCATTACGACACGGAGTTCAACCTAGGACTGAATGTTCTGCTGGACCGGATCGAGGAGTTCCTGAACACCTGAACTGACGGCCGCAGCAGGCAGCTGCAGGCTCAATGCAAAATTTGTACGCCGGGATCGGTTAGCTGGATCGCTTACAGGGGAAGCTTCGGATGTAAGCACGGTCGATCCCAACAAGCGGCCACCGTGCTGGCCGGGCCCTGCAGCAACAACGTCCTACGCAAGTCGGTTGGTTGGATTCACCCGAGTCACATCGTCTTGTCGTACACAGGAGGACCGCACGTCTGCATCTGGTCTGACATTCCCGACATAGCGTCGCGCCGTCATGAGGCTCTGAACCCATGGCGCGACCACATCGCGCAGCAAAACCGCCTGCCGATCAACATTTGAAAGTCCTGGTCCGACTCGGACCGAAGAACACGGAGGAACGATGAGCGAACTCACCCAGCCCGCGACGTTGCCGGGCACGCCGGCACCCGGCCAGCCCGCGACGTTGCCGGGCACGCCGGCACCCGGCCAGCCCGGGTACTCGACCGAGCAGCCGGCTGCAGAAGGCGCCGCAGAAGGCAAGGCCGCTGAGACTGCCCAGGCGGGCAAGCAGGCCGCCAGCGAGGTGGCCCAGACCGCCGCCGACAGCGCGAAGAATGTCGCCCAGGAGACGAAGACCCAGGCGCGAAACCTCGCATCCGAGGCCCGCAACCAGTTGCTCGAGCAGAGCGGCGTGCAACACAAGAACCTGGTGAACAACCTGCGCTCGCTCGCGGACGAACTGGGCTCGATGGCGCAGAAAAGTGAGCAGTCCGGCCCCGCGACCGACGTCGTCGGCCAGGTCAGCGACCGCGCGCATAGTGCGGCCTCCTGGCTCGATGACCGGGAGCCAGGTCAGCTGGTCGACGAGCTGCGGTCGCTGGCACGTCGTAAGCCTGCTGCATTCCTCGTCGGCGCTCTCGCCGCGGGTGTTGTCGCCGGGCGGTTGACCCGCGGCGTCAAGGACGTGCACAGCGACGACAGCGGTGACACAAATGTTGAATACGGATCGGCACGCCCCGTCGCGTCGGGCACCGAGCCAGCGATCAGTGCGCCCATTATTGACACACAGCAGTTGCCTACGAGCGGGGCGTCATACCCGCCGGCTGCGGGCGGCGCCGCTTACCCGCCGGTTGCGGGCGGCCCGACCTACCCGCCGGTGGCCGGTGACGCGGCCTATCCGCCCCCGCTACCCACAGAGCGCAGCGACGAGCCCGGTGGCGGTCGCTGGTGAGTACGCCCATCGACTCCACCAATTACGCGTCCGAGGACGAGGTGACGAATGCGGGCTCGCAGAACGCGTCCGTCGGAGAACTGCTGTCGGAGGTCAGTCGCGACTTCTCGACGCTGATGCGTCAGGAAGTCGCCCTCGCCAAGGCGGAGGTAAAGACCGAGGTCGCCAAAGCGGGTAAGGGCGCCGGCATGCTCGGCGGGGCCGGCTTCGCCGGCTACATGGTGCTGCTCTTCCTGTCCTTCGCCCTCTGGTGGGGACTGGCCAACGTGATGGACGAGGGCTGGGCGGCACTGGTTGTTGCCCTCGTCTGGGCCGCCATCGCAGCGATCCTCTTCGTAGTTGGACGCAGCACTCTCAAGAAGGTCAACCCGAAACCCGAACGCACCGTGGAAACGGTCAAAGAAGTTCCTGACGCCTTGAAGGGCCGGTAGCCGATATGAGCACTCCTGACGAAATCCAGCACGATATCGAGCGCACCCGCGCGAGCCTGAGTACCAACGTGGACCGGCTGACCGACAAGGTCACACCGTCCAAGGTTGTTCGCCGCCGGGTCGACAGCGTGAAGTCCAGCGCGGGGTCGGTGCGCGAGCGCGTAATGGGTTCTTCGAACGACGGCGGCGGCTTGCGCGGCGCGTCGGACTCGTTGAGTTCCGCCAAGTCCTCGGTGAGCGACGCAGCCAGCTCCGCTCCGCAGGCCATTACCCAGCGCACCCAGGGCAACCCGCTGGCCGCCGGCCTGATCGCGTTCGGGGTGGGCTGGTTGGTGTCCTCCCTCGCGCCGTCGGGCCAGGTCGAGCAGAAGCTGGCCGAGAAGGCTGAGAGCGCGGCGAAGGACTTGAGCGAGCCGCTCAAGCAGAAGGGCCAGGAAATGGCCGAGAACCTCAAGGAGCCTCTGCAGCAGTCCGCCGAGCAGATCAAGTCGACGGCCACCGAAGGTGCGCAGCACACCACCGAGCAGGCGAAGTCGTCTGCCGATGACGTCAAGCAGCCACTGCAGCGGTAGTTTGATACCAGGAGGACCGGGCCATGGCCGCGACATCCACACATCACGACAGTTCTGCCAAGCGCGATCCAAACGACTCTCAGGACGACCCGCCGGCGAAACCGACCGACGTACCCAAGTCGGGGTGGATCGCGATACTGAAGCGGTCGTTTGCGCAGTTCAAGCATGACGACGTCACCGACCGCGCGGCTGCCCTGACCTACTTCGGGGTACTCGCGCTCTTCCCGGGGATGTTGGTACTGGTCTCGATTCTGGGTCTGCTGGGAAAGTCGACGACGCAGAAACTGCTCAACAACCTCGGCGCGGTTGCACCGGGGAGCGTGAGCAGCTTCCTGTCGAGCGTCATCAAGCAGGTCCAGGGCAACGCGGGCACCGCCGGCCTGGCCGCCATCATCGGCATCGCGGTGGCGCTGTGGTCGGCGTCGGGCTACGTGGCCGCGTTCATGCGCGCGTCCAACGCCATCTACGAAGTCGATGAGGGCCGGCCGATCTGGAAAACCGCGCCAGTTCGGTTGTTCACCACCCTCGCACTCGTGATCATGCTGGTACTCAGTGCGATCCTCGTGATCGTGAGCGGCCCCGTCGCTACGCAGGTCGGCAAGGCACTTGGTATCGGTGACAGCGCGGTGCTGGTCTGGAACATCGCGAAGTGGCCGATTCTGTTGATCATTGTCGGTCTGATGCTGTCGTTGCTCTACAAGGCGAGCCCCAACGTGAAGCAGCCGTCGTTCAAGTGGATCAGTCCCGGCGGCATCGTCGCGGTCGTAGTGTGGATCATCGCCTCCGCTGTGTTCGCGCTCTATGTGTCGTTCTCCGGCTCGTACAACAAGACGTACGGCTCGCTCGCCACCGTGATCGTGTTCCTGGTTTGGTTGTGGATATCGAACATCGCGGTGCTCCTCGGCGCAGAGTTCAATGCCGAGATGCAGCGCGAGCGGGCCATCCGAGCGGGCATGCCTGAGGATGTAGAGCCGTTCGCCGAGGTTCGTGACGACCGCAAGCTCGATGACGCGGAGAAGCGCCGCGTCGAAGAAGCCGCGGACGTTCGGAAGCGGACCATGCAGTGACCCGTCATCAGCACGACACAGCAGAGGATCCACTACGCGGCGGAGCGGTGCACGTGCCGCGCAGCAGGGGAGCGTTGAGTGGAATCCTGCTCATCGCGCTCGGTGTCTGGGGCGCGCTGATCCCCTTCATCGGCCCGGCGATCAGCTTTGCCTTCACGCCCGACGACTCCTGGCATTGGACGTCGGGTCGGGGCTGGCTCGAAGTCCTGCCTGGTGTGGTGACGGCCGTCGGCGGGGTGCTGCTATTGCTCAGCGCCAACCGGATCACGGCCAGCATCGGCAGCTGGCTCGCCGTGGCCGGCGGGGCTTGGTTCATCGTCGGCACCCAGTTGGCGCCGGTTCTGCACCTCGGTTCACCGGGGTCGCCCACGGGTAGCAGTAAGGGCCTGCGTGCGCTCGAGTCGCTTGCCTACTTCGACGGGCTTGGTGCGGTGATCCTCTTTCTGGGTGCCGCGTCGATGGGCCGGTTGTCGGTACGCAGCGTGCGCGATGTCAAGGCAGCGCAGCGACGCAAGGCAGATGCCGATGCCGAGGCGGCGCGACTGGCCGACGAACGGCGCAGAGTCGACGAGCAACGTGAGGAAGAGCAGCGCCGTCAGGACGAGCAGCGCCGCGAAGAAGGCCGTCTCGCCGAACAGCGCCGTCAGGCCGAGGAGCGCCGTCTGGCCCAGGAGCGCCGTCAGGCCCAGCCCGGCGCGCAGCCCGAGTACGGCTCCCAACAATCCGGGGCGCAGCAATACGGCACCCAGCAGCACCCGCCCCAGTCCGGGGCGCACGTGGCTCCGGAGACTCAGGGCCCGACGCCCCCGGACCCGAACCGACGTCCCTGAGCCGACGCACAACGAGGTCAGAGCCGTGCGGGGTAACGGGCGGCTCTGACCCCTTTGCACCCTCTGGGCCGTTGCACTCAGCCCCCATGTACTCGGCCCCCTTGTACTCGGCCCCCCATGTACCTAGGCTTGCCGCGCTTGGTCTCTTGCGTCAGAACCCGCGCTCCAGTCGCCCATTGCTTCGACTGCGGCGACGCCTCCCGGCGCGCCGAGCACGGGATGCAGCTCGATGGCTGGTGAGTAGCGACTCGCCACAGTGTCCCGGCCGAGCGCCTCGGCCATCGCGCGTACGTAATGAGGCGCGCCGCCGCAGCAGATCCCGACGTAGTCGACGCCGATGTCGCGAGCCCTACGCGCGAAGTCGGCCATCTCGAACCGGCTGAGCTGGTGACTCTCGAGCTGAATCGGAAAGAGCCGCCGACCCTCGCCGTCCTCCAGGGATTCGAAGGCGGGGGTCCCCGCATCGGTCCGGTAGGGCACCGGTTGAGCCGCGACCGGGATGTCGACGGCAGCGCGGATCTGCTCGAGCAGCGGCAGCATGGTCGCCGGGCCGCGTGAGCAATTGAGTCCCACGACGGCCGCGCCGTGGTCGGCGAGGATGCGGCAGGCCTCGACGTAGTCGTAGCCGTCGAACGTCGCGCTCTGTTGCACGCTGGCCAACGTGACCATCGCCGGCAGCCCGAGTTCGTGGCACACCTCGAGGCCGATGAGCGCCTCACCCAGGAAGTCGTTGGTCTCGGAAATGACGAGGTCCACGCCCTCCTCGCGAGCCCAGCCGAGCTGCTCGCGGTACTGCGCGCGGACGACGGCACCCGTACTCTTTACGTTGGCCGGGTCGTAGGACCACGTGTTGCAGATGTTGCCGGCGACCAGCGCGTCGCCCTCGGCAGCGATCTCGTTGGCGATGCGCACGGCCTGCCGGTTCATCTGCTCGAGGTCGTCTCCGCGTCCGACGTCGCTGAGCTTGTCCCGGTGCGCGTAGTAGGTCAGCGCCACCATGACGTCGGCGCCGGCCCGCAAGAACTCACGATGCAGCTGGCGCAGCGCATCGGGCGCGTCGAGGATGACCTCCGGAACGTACGGTCCCGCCTTGACGTAACCGCGTCGTTCCAGCTCGAAGACGTATCCCTCGGCGCCGACGACGACGCCGTCAGCGAGCCGCTGCTGGAAGGTCCGGGACGAGGGTCGGGTCATGAGCGCTCCTTCGTGAGGGTGCCGAATCGAGCAGGGTCGAATCGTGCGATGTCGTAGACGGTGCCGTGCTGCAGCGCCAGCTGGAACAGCACCTGCCCCACCCAGGGGGCGAACTTGTACCCTGTCCCGCGCCAGCCGACACCGATGAACACGTTGTCGCGACCGGAGACCGCGCCGAGCACGAAGTCGTCGTCGGAGACCAGGTCGTAGTCGCACTGGTCGACGTCGGTCACGTCGGTGTACTCGGCGTCGTCGAGACCAGGCAGACACTGCTTCACGAAATCCGCGATGTCCTCGATCCCGCTACGTCCTCGGGGAATGTCGGGCGGGTTGTAATAACCGATCTTCACCGCGTCCACGACGCCGTCGACGATCGGATGCACGTACACACCGGTGTCGAGGTAGGCGATGACAGGCATGACGTCGGACGTAAACAGCTGCCGCACCTTCGCGGGCGGAACGAAGTACTTCGCTTCGCTCGGACGGTCCCTGGTGATCGGCACCTGCAGGTCGCAGTCGGGCAGCAGACGGAGCACGTCGTTGGTGCCGTGACCTGCGGTGATCACGAGCGAGCGGGCGAGGTACTCACCCGCGTCGGAGTGCACCCGCACCAGTTCGCCCTCGTACTCGATCGCGGTGATCTCGATCTGCTCGTGGACGAGGACCTCTCGCTTGTCCAGCGTGCGTAGCAGTGTCGCCGTGACCGTCCGCAAATCCACCAATCCGCCGGCCCCGTCCAGGTGCGCGAGATCCGCCTGCAGGTAGGGGAATCGCTCGGCGATCTCTTCGGCGCCCAGCGTCTCCGGCGCGAGGCCGATGCCGGTCAGCGTGTCGGTGCTCAGCTGTGCATAGGTGACCGGCAGTTCGGGCGTCACCGCCTTCGCAGCGATGTTCATGCAGCCGCAGCGCACCAGCACCTGCGCGCCGGTGCGGCGCTCGAACTCGTCCCAGAGCGCGATGGCGGTGTCGGCCAGGCGGGCATAGAGCGGGTCGAGATAATCGCGGCGGTAGGAACGGGTGCGGCCGAACGACGCCGTCGTCGGATCCCCGATCGTGCCGCGCTCGAGAACAGCGATCCGGCCGGAGCCCGCCGACGCGTGGTACGCGGTGAACAACCCCATCACGCCCCCGCCGATGACGAGGAGGTCGAGTATGTCCTCCGCGTCGTGGTCGACCTCGCGGGTCATCCAGGCACCCCATTCTCGGCCGGGCGCAGCTCGTCGGCGTAGGACACCGACGTTCGCGTGAGCACGCCGCTGGCTGCCACGGCGTACCTGCCGAGTCGCCACAGCGGTGGGGAATAGGCGTGGATGCTCACACTGCCGCCGTCGACCCCGGTGAGCCGGTGGATGTGATCGGGACCGAAGCTGATGACGCGGCCTGCGTCGATCTCGGTCGTGATGCTGGGGGCTCCGACGGCAAGGGTGTGCTCAGCGAGGCGACCCTGCACGACGGCGACGGCGCCTGATGAGATGTCGTGGTCGTGCCAACCGGTGTCGTTGCGGGCAGTCCAGCACAAGACCCAGATGTCGACGTGGGCGTCTCGGTGCAGGCACACGTAATGGCGCCCGTCGTCGTCGAAGCCGACGTGCTCGCGCCACAGCTGCGTATTCGCCGCCACCGACGCGACGAGTTCGCGCAACTCGGCCTGGCCGAGGTCGCGGTCGGGAAGGGCGTCCGGGCTGAGGACGAGGGTGTCCGCCATCGACACAGTCTCCCGCGCTGGCACGCTCGGCAGAGATTGTGGACGTCGGGCGTCGGCGGGCCCGCTGCCCTTCCCGCTCGTGCAGGTCGCCGCGTTCATACAGTTCCTCCTTGCAGTAGCCGGTGGGGGTTGTCGACGCACACAGCGTGACGCGCCGCGTGATCGAGGTGGGTGTCCATCGGGCCGCAATAGGGCCGGTCGCTACCCAGGACGATGACGTCGATGCCGAGCGCGCGAGTCAGCGCGTCGATTCCCTGGCGCCCGTAGGACGAGGTATCCACGAAACAGGCACCGTCGACGACGAACCGCCCGCCGCCGCGGGCCGTGTGCCGCTCGTGGTGAACCGGAGCCAGGCCGGCGCCGGCGACGAAGCACACGCGCAGGTCAGGTAGCAGGCCACGCCCGACCGCGTGCCACGCCCACCAGGCCGCCTGCAGTTGCGCGGGGTAGTCGACCACGGCGGCCCACCAGGCCGGGGCTGCGGCCGGAAGGTTGTTGACCGGCCCGGGATGCACGAGGACCGGCCGCCCAAGGATCTCGCACAGACGCAGCACGGGGTAGACCGCCGCGATGGCTGCCGGGTGGGCGAATGCGGGGGCGGGAAGCTGCAGACCGACGAATCCCGAGGTGAGAAGTCCCTTGAGGCCGTCCAGATCGGGTTCTGTCGCACTGACCGAAGCCCAGCCCTCGAAGGGCGCCGGCAGGTCGAGCACCCCGGCGTGCCACGCGTCGAGCAACGGCTGCGCCTCGTGCGGTGGCAGTGTCTCGATCCCGAGTGGCGCCGACAGGGACAGGAGCACGCGGCCGGTGCCGACGTCGAGTGCGGCTCGTTGCGCTGGGTCGTGATCAACCGGGTGCACCTCGAACGGCATTTCACCTGCGGTGCTCAGTGTCCAGCCGCGCAGCATGGGCGGCGTCGTCCGAGCGCGCAGCGCGGCGAGCAATTGTGGTGGCCAGAGATGTTGGTGAACGTCGACCCGGACTGACTGGCGCACAACACCTCCTCTCGCGTTTCGCGGTGAACCGCTTCACTGTAGCGCTTCACCCGGGGCTTCCCGCTACGGGCACGTCAACTCCCGGTTACGATCGATCGGTGCGCGAGCGGGCGAAGCGTGTCACTCTTCGCGACGTCGCGACTGAGTCTGGTTTGTCGACGAGTGCGGTGTCCTATGCCCTGCGGGGCTTGCAGGTGCCGGTGGAGACCCAGCGGCGGGTCCGCGAGGTGGCTACTCGGCTCGGCTACCAGGTCGATCCGATCGCCCGGGCTCTCGCGTCCGGGCGCACGGGATACGTCGGCGTGTTGTGCGGATCGTTGCAGGACATCTGGCAGCAGAGTGTCGCTGCCGCGCTCGGTCGCGAGCTGCTCGAGTCGAACCGGCACGCGCTCATCGTCGACGGCTCGAACAGCCCGGAGCTCGAACAGGAACTCGCCTCGCAACTGGTCGACCAGCGTGTCGACGCGTTGATCGTCTTGGCCGTGGACCCGGGCTCCAAGCACTGGCCGGACATCGCGCGCCGCACCGTCCTTGTCTCGATCGGCGACGGGATACCGGGTGCCGCAACGGCGGCCGAGGTCGTTTTCGACAACGACGCGGGCGTCAGCGAGGCGCTGGGACAGCTGGCGCGGGCCGGGCACCGGCGGATCGCGGTGCTCACGCATTCCTCGCGCACCACGCCGGAGAGTCCTGCCGAGATCGCCGTCCGGCGGGTGTCGGCCGACCTCGGCCTGCAGACCACCCTGCACATGTCGCCCTACGATCTCGACGGCGCCGCCGCCGTCGCGCTGGCGGCGCTGTGCGGCGACGAACCGCCGACGGCGTTCTTCTGCCTGGCCGATTCGATGGCCTACGGCGTGTACGAGGCGGCGGGACGGCTGGGCCTGAGCATCCCCACCGGGGTGTCCGTCCTCGGCTACGACGACCATCCGGTGTCGCGTCTGCTCACGCCGCCGTTGTCGAACTTTCGCTGGCCGGTCGAGCGGTTGGTGTCGTATGCGGTCCAGCGCACCGTGCGTGCGATCGATGAGGACAGGAGCTCACGGCGCAAGTTGTTCACGCCGGTCGCGCAGCCGCGCGGATCGGTCGCTGCGCCACCGACGTGATCGTGCTTTCCCCGCTGGTGCTCGGTTCGGCTGACGCCGACCGGCTACCAGCGGGGAAATCAACGCAGCAGCGCGCTTATGACAGCCCGTTGGCTGCCAGGAAGGCCTTCGCGACGTCGGCCGGCTTCTTCTGGTCGATCTGGACGGCCTTGTTCATCGCCACGATGGCGTCGGTCGTGAGCTTGGCGCTCACCGCGTTGAGGGTCTCGGCGAACGCCGGTCCCTGAGCCTTGAGCACCTTGTCGGACACGACGGGCACCGCCTGCTGGAATCCGAAGATGCCCTCGGTGTCCTCCAGCACCGCGTACTTGCCACTGGCCAGCTGACCGTCAGTCGTGAAGATGGCGATCGAGTCGACCTTCTTCTGGTTCAGCGCCTGGTACTGCGCCCCGATCGTCAGTGGCTTGAACTGGATCTTGTTGAGCTTGTAAACCTTCTTCAGACCCACGACACCCTGGAAGCGGGTTCCGTTCTCCGGCGGGCCCGCGTAGGTGAACGAACCGACCTTGGACAGGTCGCCGATCGTCTTCAGCCCGTTCTTCTTCGCGTAGTCGTTCAGCACGGCTACGCCGTCCGCGTCCCGGAACGGGGTCGGCTCCAGGATGGTGAAGCCGCGTTTCGCCTCGAAGGACTTCGCGCCGGCGTAGGTGGAGTCGGCACTCTTGCCACGGTCGCCGAGCTTGGCCAGCTCGGTGTAGATGACGCCGGTGTACTCCGGGTAGATGTCGATCTGCCCGCTGGTCAGCGACTTGTCGGCGATCTCGGAGCTGCCGAGGTTCTCCTTCAGGGTCACCGTGAAGCCCTTCGCCTTCAAGGCCTGCGAGTACAACGCCCCGAGCAGGTATTCCTCCGCGAAGTTCTTGTCTCCCATCACGATGGCCGGCTTTCCCTTCCCTGGCAGGGCGGCCGGAGAGGAGGCGGGTCCGGTTCCGCCACCCGGCGCGGCGGTGGTTCCACTACCCCCGCCGCTGGAACCACCGCAGGCGGCCAGCAGCCCGCTGAGTACGACGGCTGCCATGGCGGCACCGGCGGTGCGGCTGAACAGTCTGGACTGTTTCATCTGGTGTTACTCCCTTGTTGCAGTTGGATTGAGTCGTCGGATCGGTCGTGTTCCTCGAGGTCGTCAACCGCCTCGAGCCGCTGCTCGCCGCCGCGAGCCATGGTGGTCCGTTGCCGGGACAGGAAGCCGCCGAGCGCATTGTGCGAGCGCAGGCTGACCGGCGTAACGAGCCGTTCGAGCAGGATGAACAGGGCCTGCGAGCCGAAGGCGAGCACGATGAGGACGTAGGACGCCCCGATCACGCCGCTGAGGTGATAGGAGGCCGCGTTGCTGATGATGTCGCCCAGGCCGCCGCCGCCGAAGAAACCCGCCAGCGTGGCCGTGGCGACCACGAACACCGCAGACGTGCGGATGCCGGCGAAGATGATCGGAAGAGCGAGCGGAATTTCCACCTTCATGAGCACCTGGCGCGGGCGCAGGCCGATCCCCTTTGCCGCATCGACTGTGTCCGCGTCGACCTGGTCGACCGCAACGTAGGCGTTGGTGAAGATCGGGGGAGCCGCCAGCACGACCAGTGCGATGATCACGTCGGTCGTGCCGATGCCGAAGACCGGAAGCAGGATCGCGAGCACGGCCAGACTCGGCAACGCACGTCCGAGATTGGAGACGTTGATGGCGAGGAACGAGAATCGGTGTATGTGGCCAAGGAATACGCCGAGCGGGACGCCGATCAGGACCGCGATGAGTACGGCCTTGGAGGACAGCTCCAGGTGAGCGAGCGTCTTGGGCCAGACCAAACTCCAATTGTCGAACACGAAGTGGAAACCGGCGACGAAGTCATTCATCTCGACCTCACCCGATCCGGCGGGAGGCGGCCCACGGAGTGAGCCAGTGTTGAGCCAGGGCGAGCAGTCCGTCGGCAGCCAGGGCGAGCAGAACGCAGAACGCGCCGGCCGCGATGAACGAGGTATTGAAGTTTCCGGTGTTCAGCGCATCAAAGATGATCTTGCCCAGGCCCTGCGGCAGGACAGCCGCCGCGACCGTGGCCAGCGATATCATGGTCACCGCGGCCACCCGCAGCCCGGCGATGATCGTCGGCACTGCCAATGGGAGCTCGACTCGCAGCAGTGACTGCCGCGGGGTGAGACCGATCCCAGCGGCGGCGTCGCGCACGTCGGGCGATACCCCGCTCAAGCCGGCCAGCGTGTTCGTGAACAGGATGAGCAACGTGTACGAGGTGAGCGGAATCTCGACCGTCGTCCGGTTGATACCGGTCACCGGGATGAGGATCTCGAAGGCCGCGAGCGAGGGGATCGTGTAGAGCAGGCTCGTGGCGAAGGTGACGGGAGCGACCAACCACCGTTTGCGGTAGGCGGCGACCGCCAGCCCGAAGGCGATGACGAAGCCGATCACCAGGGCAATGAGAGACAGCTCGATGTGCTGGATTATTGCGGGCACGAACGTGTTACCCCAGTGATCCTTGAACCAGTCCCAGCAGAACGTCCCGTTGTCCTTCACGCAGCTCGAGGTCTTGCCGAAGTCCGGGATGACCGGCGCCTCGGGCACCCTCGTCACGGGGGCCATCATGTGGCCGTCGGCGCGGCACTGTCGTTGCGCACGTGGTTGAGGCTCTCGTTGATCAGTTCGATCGACACGTAGCCGGCGACCCGGCCGTCTCCGTCCACCACCAGGATGGGCCGGCCGGAGTCGGTCATCATTATCGACAGCGCGTCACGCAGCGTCGCCGATGTGGTTACCGTCGGACCGATCGGGTGCGCATCGGCAGCCGTGATCCGGCCGTTGGAAAGCTGATCGCGCGTGAACTCGCCTAACGGGCGTCGGTCGTCGTCCACGACCACGACACGATCGCCGTCGCTCCACGAGGACGATCCGACCGCCTCGCCGTCGCGGACGGTCGGGGCGTCGGCGAGGTCGATCTCGTCGAGCGTGGTGAGCGCCAGGCGCTTGAGCCCGCGGTCGGCACCGACGAAGCGCGCGACGAACTCGTTGGCGGGGCGGGCAAGGATCGCATCCGGCGTGTCGTACTGAACGAGGTCGCCGCCCTCGCGCAGGATCGCGATCCGGTCGCCCATCTTGATGGCCTCGTCGATGTCGTGCGTGACGAAGACGACCGTCTTGCGAATTTCCTTCTGCAACCGCAGGAACTCGTTCTGCAACCGCTCGCGATTGATCGGGTCGATCGCACCGAACGGTTCGTCCATCAACATGAGCGGCGGGTCCGCGGCGAGGGCCCGTGCCACGCCGATGCGCTGGCGTTGACCGCCGGAGAGCTGATTGGGGAAGCGGGAGGCCATCTCCTGGGGCAGGCCGATCAGGTCGAGCAGTTCGGTGCCACGCTTGGCGACGCGTTTGCGATCCCAGCCGAGCAGCTTCGGCACCATCGTGATGTTGTTCATGATGTTCATGTGGGGGAACAGGCCCACGTGCTGGATGACGTACCCGATCTCCCGCCGCAGTTCGGCGGGCGGGCGGCCGACGGTGCTGTTGCCGTCGATCAAGATATCGCCGCTGGTCAGGTCGATCATCCGGTTGACCAGGCGCATGGCGGTGGTCTTACCGCAGCCGGACGGGCCGACCAGCACGCAGACCTCGCCGGCGGGCACGATCAAGGACAGGTCGTCGATGGCTGCGGCCTGGGCGCCCGCGTAACGCTTGGTGACGTTCCGGAATTCGAGCGGGGCTGCCGTCCCCGCTGGAGCTATCGCCACGGCCGCACTGTGCTCGGTGTCGACATCTTGAGGTGAACCCGCCTTCCGACCCCCGGAGTTTGCTCATGATAGTCAGAGCCCTTGGTGAGATCTCAGTGCAGCGTGATCGCCACCCGTATTCCGTGACAGCACCGTTACCGACGGCGCGGGAGGGGCAGCCAGGGCCAAGCCGGACAAATCGCCCCGCCCGATACGTCCTCAAGCTAGAGTTCCGGCCTTTTCGAAGGTGTTGCGTATCGCGCGTCGTGTTGTGCTCTGCGCAATGGCAGCTCTAATCTCGAAGGGGCGCGACGCGCGCAGGCGATTACAGAGGTGGCCGACGTGATACGAGTCTGTCCGCTCACCGACGTCCCGAGGGGGGAATCGGTGCGCGTCGACCTCGATCCTGCGGTCGCGATCTTCCACACCGAGGACGGTGAGGTGTTCGCAGTCGATGACACTTGTACCCATCAGGACGCCTCGCTGGCCGACGGCTGGCTGGAAGGCTGCGAGGTCGAGTGCCCGCTGCACGCGTCCAAATTCGACCTGCGCACCGGAAGGGTGGACGCGCCGCCGGCGAAACGCCCGGTGCGTACCCATGCGGTGACGCTGAGCGATGGCGACATCTATCTGACCCTCTCCGCCGACCTGCCGAATCTGCCGCCCGACGCGCGGCCCGCTCCGTGAGGGCGGTCGCCGTGGTCGGCGCGTCGCTGGCCGGGGTGTCGGCTGCGCGTGCGCTGCGCGCCCAGGGCTACGACGGCGCGATCACGGTCGTGGGCGAGGAGAGCCACGCGCCCTATGATCGCCCGCCGCTGTCCAAGACGTTCCTCGCCGGCACGACCGGCGACACGGACCTCGCGCTGGTCGCAGCCGACGAGGATCTGGACGTCGACTGGCGCCTCGGTGTCAGCGCCGTCCAGCTGCACCCAGCGCGAGGCAGCGTGGAGCTCTCGGACGGGTCGGAGCTGGTCGTGGACGGTGTCGTGGCCGCGACCGGGGCGCGTCCGCGGCTGCCCTGGTCGGCGGTGCCGGCGGGTGTGCACGTGCTCCGCACGCTCGACGACGCGCTCGCATTGCGTGCGGAGCTGCGTCCCGGCGCTCGGCTCGTGGTGGTCGGTGCGGGATTCGTCGGTGCCGAGGTTGCATCCACGGCGCATTCGCTCGGTGTCGACGTCACTGTCGTCGAGGCGACGGCCGCACCGTTGAGCGCTGCTCTCGGCACGAGCATGGGCGCGGTCGTGGGGGGGCTGCACGCCGAGCACGGCGTGCGCCTGCTCACCGGTGTCGGGGTCGGTGGGTTCGCCGGCGCGGATCATGTCGAGGCGGTCGAGCTCGCAGACGGGCGATCCGTGCCGGCCGACGTCGTCGTGGTCGGCGTCGGTGTCCAGCCGAATCTGGAATGGCTGTCGGGGACGGCGCTGGACGTCGGCGACGGGGTGGCCTGCGACGCCTACGGCGCGACCGGCATCCCCAACGTCGTCGCGGTCGGCGACTGCGCCACCTGGCACGATCCCGAACTAGGCGCGCATCAGCGGCTCGAGCACTGGACCGCAGCGAGGGAGCGCGGCCCGATCGCGGTGACCACCCTGCTCACGGGCGGCGCGGTGCGCGTCAAGGGCCGCGGTCCCTATTTCTGGTCGGACCAGTACGAAATCCGCGTGCAGTTCGCCGGCCGCGCACAGGGCGCGGACTCGGTGCTGGTGGAAGAGGGCTCGCTCGATGATCGCGACTTCCTCGCTGTCTACCGACGCGGTGGCGTACCGATCGGCGTGCTGGCGCTGGGTCAGCCCCGTTCGTTCATGCGCTGGCGCAAGCGCCTCGCCGGTGCGCGCACCCTGCCCACGCCGCCGTCCGCGCTCATGCCGGCCGGCTGAGGACCACGGCGAAGGATCCGAGGTACCAGATGTCTGAGACCCGCCTGCCGGAGAGCCTCGTGCCGACGCTGCCCGGCCGGTACTACACCGACGACTCCGTCTTCGCGCTCGAGCAGGAACGCATCTTCGAGCAGATGTGGTTCTGCGCCGTGCGCTCGAGCGAGCTGGCCGGCCCCGGATCGTTCCGTACGGTGCGGATCGGGCGCGAGAGCGTCATTGTCTCGCGCAACCGAACGGGTGAGATTCGCGCGTTCTTCAACGTGTGCCGTCATCGCGGCGCGACGCTGTGCGCACAGGACGCCGGCGAGGTCAAGCGCGCATTCCAGTGCTCTTACCACGCGTGGACCTATGACCTCGACGGCAAGCTGGTGGCTGCACCCAACCTCACCAAGATGCCGGACATCGACCGCGTCGACTTCGGCCTGAGGCGGGTCGCAGTGCGCGAGTGGCTGGGCTACACCTGGTTGTGCCTGGCCGACGAGCCGCCGTCGTTCGAGGCCTCGGTGATGCGGGAGGTTGCGCAACGGCTCGGCGATGTCGAGTCCATCGACCATTACGACGTGGCGAACCTCGCCCTGGGCCGGCGCATCAGCTACGACGTGGCCGCGAACTGGAAGCTCATCGTCGAGAACTTCATGGAGTGCTACCACTGCGCCACGATCCATCCGGAGCTGACCGAGGTGCTCCCGGAATTCGCGGACGGGTACGCGGCCCAGTTCTTCGTCGGCCACGGTGCCGAGTTCGGCGCCGACGTCGCGGGCTTCACCGTCGACGGGACAGCCGGCCTGGAACGCATCCCCGGTGTCAGCGCGGAGCAGGACCGCCGCTACTACGCGATCACGATCCGTCCGCAGGTGTTCGTCAATCTGGTGCCCGACCACGTCATCCTGCACCGCATGTTCCCCGTCGCGGCCGATCGCACGATCGTCGAGTGCGACTGGCTCTATCTGCCCGAGGTCGTCCACTCAGGCAAGGATCTCGATCGCTCGGTCGAGCTGTTCGACCGCGTGAACCGTCAGGACTTCGACGCCTGTGCGCGCTGTCAGCCGGCGATGAGCTCGCGGGTGTACGCCGACGGGGGAGTGCTGGTGCCCAGCGAGCACCACATCGCGGGGTTCCACGACTGGCTGCGCACCCGCCTGCGTGAGGTCAGCTGAGATGGCCCATCCGTTGGGACACGCGCTCACCCGCGGCCACCACCTCGCCGGCGAGGCGTGCCATCCGCTTCTCGTCGAGCCGGTAGGCCGGTCCGGACACGCTGAGCGAGGCGATGACGGTCCCCGCGTGATCGCGCACCGCGGCGGCGATGGCGTTGAGCCCGTCCTCGTACTCTTCGATCGTGGTCGCGTACCCGTCGGTCAGCGCCCGGTCGAGTTCGGCGGCCAGCACGCGGCGGCTGGTCACAGTGCGGCGGGTGAATCTGGTCAGTCCGGCGGCGTCGAGCAGCCGCCTGCGCCGGGCGGGGTTCTCGTGGGCGAGCAGCATCTTCCCGCTCGACGTGGCGTGCAACGGGGTCAGCTGCCCGGTCCAGTTCTGCGCGGCGATCGCTGCGGGTCCGCGCGCCTCGTCGACGTTCACCGCGTAGTGCGAGCGGAGCACCGCCAGGTTCACCGTCTCACCGACGGACGCGGCGAGGTCGTCGAGCACCGCGCGTCCCTGCCGCACGAGATCGAGCCGCCCGACGACGGCACTCGCCAGCCGGAGCACGCCGAAACCCAGCCGGTACTTACCCCGTTCGCCGTCCTGCTCGACCAGGCCCCGGCCCTCGAGCGCATTGAGCAGCCGGAAGGCCGTGGATTTGTGCACGCCGATCTCGGCCGCGACCTCGCTGACCCCGACGATGCCGTCGCGCGCGAGGATCTCGAGCACGCTCACGGCGCGGTCGACCGACTGCACGCCCGCACCCGAATCGGCAGCCTGCGTGCCGTCCCGCCTCGCCATGCTCACGGCGCACACCGTAGCCGGGTATCTGGCCGCGGGCGACGCAGGTGGCTACACTCAGCCGTGTTGCGGAGCGCGATATCGGTTGCGAAATACGAGACAGCGTTGGCTGGCTCGACGAGCGCTGGGCCCACGACATGACGACAGCACAGCGTCAGGACAAGGCGGTACCTATGGACGCGCCCCGGGTCGTGGTGATCGGCGCCGGTGTCGTCGGGGCCGCGGTGCTCGACGAACTCACCGGGCGCGGCTGGACCGACGTCACGCTCGTCGAGCAGGGTGAGCTCCCCGCTGCGGGCGGCTCGTCCTCGCACGCGCCCGGTCTCGTGTTCCAGGCGAGCGCGTCGAAGACGATGACCCAGTTAGCCACCTACACCGTCGACAAGTTCGCCGGCCTCGACGTCGACGGTGCGCCGTGCTTCCTGCAGGTCGGCGGCCTGGAAGTCGCCACGACACCCGAACGGGAACGCGAACTGTGGCGACGCCACGGATGGCTGACCGCGTGGGGCGTCGACTCGGTCGTTCTGAGCGCGGCCGAAACCGTGCGCCGCCATCCGCTGCTCGACCCGGACGTCGTGCTCGCAGGTCTGTTCGTCCCGAGCGACGGCATCGCCAAGGCAGTGCGGGCCGTCGACGCGCAGACGCGACGTGCCGCCGAACGAGGGGCGACGCTGTTGACCCGGCACGCAGTCCTCGACATCGCGGTCACCGACGGCCGCGTCACCGGGGTCGTCACCGACCGCGGTGAGATTCCCGCTGACATCGTGGTGTGCTGTGCCGGCATCTGGGGGCCGAAGATCGCCGGCATGGTCGGGATGACGCTTCCGCTGACGCCGTTGGCCCACCAGCTCGCGTGGACGGCGCCCGTCCCGGCGCTGGCCGGGCAGAGCGCAGAGGCGGTGCTGCCGATCCTGCGCCACCAGGACCAGGACCTCTACTACCGCGAGAGTCAGGACCGGTTGACGATCGGCTACTACGGGCACCGCCCGATGCCGGTGCGGGCCGAGGACATCGGGCGGTGGGACGAGAACGCCACGATGCCGTCCTCGCTGGATTTCACGCCGGAGGACTTCGCCGAGGCGTGGAAGCAGACCCAGCTCTTGCTGCCAGCGACGCGCCAGACCACGCTCGAAGGCGGGTTCAACGGACTGTTCTCGTTCACCACCGATAATATGCCGCTGATCGGGCAATCATCGGACGTGCAGGGTTTCTGGGTCGCCGAGGCGGTCTGGGTGACGCACTCCGCAGGCGTCGGGCGGGCGGTCGCCGAGCTGCTCGTCGACGGTCACTGTGCGTCCTTCGACCTGCACGAGTGCGATGTCAACCGCTTCGAGCAGCACCAGCTGGCGCCGGACTACGTCCTCGCACGGTCCTGCCAGAACTTCGTCGAGGTCTACGACATCCTGCATCCCCTGGATCCGCCGGAGAACCTGCGTCCCATCCGCACGTCGCCCTTCCACGCGCGGCAGCGCGAGCTCGGCGCGCACTTTCTCGAGGCGAACGGATGGGAACGCCCGCAATGGTACGAGGCGAATGTCGGCCTCGGCGAAGGCCGCGACATCCTGCGCCCCGACGACTGGGCGGCGCGCCACTGGTCACCGATCGTCGCCGCCGAGGCGCTGGTCACCCGCGAGGCGGTCGCGATGTACGACATGACCGCGCTGAAGCGATTGGAGATCAGCGGGCCGGGAGCGGTCGCTCTGCTGCAGTCGCTCGTCACCGGGAACGTCGACAAATCCGCCGGTTCGGTGACCTACTGTCTGCTGCTCGATGTCGACGGCGGCATCCGCAGCGACATCACGGTGGCTCGCCTCGCTGCGGACCGGTTCCAGGTCGGTGCGAACGGCAATCTCGACCTCGCCTGGTTCACCGAGCGACTACCGGTAGACGGCTCGGTACAGCTGCGCGACCTCACTCCGGGCACCTGCTGCATCGGCCTGTGGGGTCCGCGTGCGCGAGATGTCATCGCACCGCTGACGACGAGTGACTTCTCCAGCGAGGGATTCAAGTACTTCCGCGCGAAGCAGGTCTATCTGGGCACCGTGCCGGTCACGGCGCTGCGGTTGTCCTACGTCGGTGAGCTGGGCTGGGAGCTCTACACCACCGCCGATCACGGCCAACGGCTCTGGGACCTGCTGTGGGACGCCGGCCAGCAGCACGCCATCATCGCCGCGGGGCGCGGTGCATTCAACGCACTGCGGCTGGAGAAGGGGTACCGATCCTTCGGTGCCGACATGACCTTCGAGCACGATCCGTACGAGGCGGGACTCGGCTTCGCGGTCAAGCTGGACAAGGATTTCCTCGGCCGCACGGCCCTGCTCGAGCGCAGGGATGACCTCACCCGCCGGCTAACCTGCCTGACCTTGAGCGACCCGGGCGCTGTGGTGCTGGGCAAGGAACCGGTGTTCGCCGGGACGCGGTGCGTCGGCTACGTCACCAGCGCGGCTTACGGCTACACCATCGGACGCGGCATCGCCTACGCGTGGCTGCCAGTCGAGCACACCACCGTCGGCAACGGGGTCGAGATCGAATACCTTGGCCGGCGGGTGCACGCAGTGGTCAGCGCCGAACCACTGGTCGATCCGACGATGGAGCGGATCCGGGCATGACCGAGGTCGATGCGCTCGCCGCGGGCATTCACATGGCGGGTAACGCTGTGCCGGAGCACCCGGAGTTCCTCTGGCGCAATCCGGATCCGAAGCCGTCCTACGACGTGATCGTCGTGGGCGGCGGCGGGCACGGCCTGGCCACCGCCTACTACCTCGCGAAGAACCACGGCATCACCAACGTCGCGGTGTTGGAGAAGGGATGGCTCGCGGGCGGGAACATGGCCCGCAACACCACCATCATCCGCTCGAACTACCTGTGGGACGAAAGCTCAGCGATCTATGAGCACTCGCTCAAGCTGTGGGAGGGGCTCGAGGACGACCTGGATTATCCGATCCTGTTCGACCAGCGCGGCGTGCTCAATCTCGCCCACTCGTTGCAGGACGTGCGTGACTCGGTTCGCCGTGTGAACGCCAACCGGCTCAACGGTGTCGACGCCGAATGGGTGGACGCAGCGGGCGTGCAAGAGATCTGCCCGATCGTCAACATCTCGCCGGACGTCCGCTACCCGGTCCTCGGCGCCACCTACCAACCGCGCGCCGGAATCGCCAAGCACGATTACGTCGCGTGGGGTTACGCGCGCCGAGCGAGCGAACTCGGCATCGACCTGATCCAGAATTGCGCGGTCACCGGTCTGGACGTGCGCGGCGGCAGGATCGTCGGCGTGCGCACCACGCGCGGCGACATCGCGGCGGGCAAAGTGGCGCTCGCCGCGGCGGGGCACTCGTCGGTGCTGGCGTCCATGGCGGGACTGCGCCTGCCGATCCAGAGCCACCCGCTTCAGGCTTTGGTCTCCGAACTGCTCGAACCGGTTCACCCCACCGTGGTCATGTCCAATGCCGTGCACGTGTACGTCTCGCAGGCGCACAAGGGCGAGCTGGTCATGGGCGCCGGCATCGACACCTTCAACGGCTACGCCCAGCGCGGCGCGTTCCACATCATCGAGCGGCAGATGGCCGCGGCGCTCGAACTGTTCCCGATCTTCGCGCGCGCACATCTGCTGCGAACCTGGGCCGGCATCGTGGACACCACGCCCGACGCGTCGCCGATCGTCGGCCTGACCGACATCGACGATCTGTATGTCAATTGCGGCTGGGGAACCGGTGGGTTCAAAGCGACGCCCGGCGTCGGATGGTGCTACGCGCACACCGTCGCTAACGGCAAGCCGCACCCGTACACCGCGCCGTTCACACTCGAACGGTTCACCACCGGTGCCCTCGTCGACGAGCACGGCGCAGCAGCTGTGGCGCACTGATCATGCAGCTCATCTCCTGCCCCTGGTGCGGCCCGCGCGAGGAGGCCGAATACCACTACGGCGGCCAGGCGCACGTCGCGTACCCGGCCGAGCCGGCTGCGCGCACCGACGCCGAGTGGGCGCAGTACCTGTTCTTCCGCGACAACCCGCAGGGACCGTTCGCGGAACGCTGGGTGCATTCGGCGGGCTGCCGGCGGTGGTTCAACGCCGTGCGCGACACCGGGACGCACCAAATCCTGTCGGTGTACCGCGTGGGCGAGCGTGGGCCGGAGGTCGACGCATGAGGCGACTGCCGGCAGGCGGCCGAATCGATCGCGACACCGCGATCTCCTTCGTCTTCGACGGCCGTGCGTTGACCGGGCATCCGGGTGACACGCTCGCGTCGGCGCTGCTGGCCAACGGTGTCGACCGGGTCGCGACGAGCGTGCGCTACGGCCGCCCGCGTGGGGTCATGGCGGCCGGCGTCGAGGAGGCCAGCGCGCTGGTACAGCTCGATGTGCCGTTCCGCGAGCCGATGCTGAATGCGACGACGATCGAGCTGTACGACGGACTGGTCGCAGCCGGTCTGCCCGGGCGCGGCGCGCTCGCCGACGGGCCTGACCCGGCGCGCTACGACGCGATGCACGTGCACTGCGACGTACTGGTGGTCGGTGCGGGGCCGGCCGGACTGACGGTAGCCCTGGCGGCCGGACGATCCGGCGCTCGCGTCGTGCTGGTCGACGACCAACCGGCCGCGGGCGGCGCATTGCTCGGCACCGGCGGGGAGCTGTCGTCCTGGATCGACGAGGTCGTCGCCGAGCTGGCGTCGCTGCCCGAGGTGCGCGTGCTGGCACGCACGAGTGCGTTCGGCTACTACGACGACGGTTTCGTCCTCGCGCTGGAGAAGCGCACCGACCATCTCGGACTCTCCGCGCCGGATGGCGTGTCGCGGCAGCGCGTGTGGCGCATCCGCGCACGTCACGTCGTCGTCGCGACCGGCGCGCACGAACGTCTTGTCGCCTTCGCCGACAACGACCGTCCCGGCGTGATGCTCGCCGCCGCGGCACGCACGTACCTGCACCGCTTCGGCGTGCTGGTCGGCGATCGGGTCGTCGTGTTCACGACCGATGACACCGCGTACCGGACCGCGCTCGACCTGGCTGCCGCCGGCGCAGAGGTCATTGTCGTCGACGCGCGCGCGGACATCGCACCGTCCTGGTCCGCGGAGTGCAGGCGGGCCGGGATCGAGGTGCGGCCGTCACGCGCGGTCGCCGGCGCGCTGGGGGAGCAGCGGGTGACCGGCGCACGGCTGGTCACGCACCCGGCCGGTGAGCCCGCGGGGGAGCTTGACTGCGACGCGATCCTGGTGTCCGGCGGGTGGAATCCAGTCGCCCACCTGTACAGCCAGGCGCGCGGGAAGCTCAACTGGGACGCGGTGCTCGGCGCGCTCGTGCCGGGCGAGCCCGTCCCGGGCTTACGGGTCGCGGGTGCGGCGTCGGGCGAATTCAGCACGTCGGGATGCCTGCGGACGGGCGCGCGCGCTGCTGAGCAGGCACTGACCGAACTGGGCCTCGCGGTGAGGGCACTGACGCTCCCGGACGTTGCGCCAGAGCCACCGGGTGCGGACCCCCTGGTGCTGTGGGCGATTGCCGGTGGCGACGGACCGGACACGCGCTTCGTGGACCTGCAGCGCGATGTCACCGTCAGCGACGTTCTGCGTGCCACCGGTGCGGGGTTGCGCTCGGTCGAGCATGTCAAGCGATATACGACCATCGGCACCGCACACGACCAGGGCAAGACGTCCGGGCTGATGGCCGCGGGCATCACCGCCGAGGCCCTGGGCGTCGACGTCGGCACGCTCGGCACCACGACATTCCGCCCGCCCTACACATCGGTCGGATTCGCCGCGCTGGCCGGGCGCGATCGCGGCGAGCTGTTCGACCCGGTTCGCGTCACCGCCCTGCACCAATGGCACGTGGAGCACGGCGCGGTGTTCGAGAACGTCGGCCAGTGGAAGCGACCGCAGTACTACCCGCGCGCGGGTGAGGACGCCGACACCGCCGTCGCGCGCGAGACGCGGGCCGCGCGCACCGGGGTCGCGCTGATGGACGGCTCGACGCTCGGCAAGATCGACGTGCAGGGCGCGGACGCCGGCGAGTTCCTGGACCGGATGTACACGAACCTGATGAGCACGCTCAAGCCGGGATCTGTGCGCTACGGCGTGCTGTGCGGCATGGACGGCATGATCATCGACGACGGCACCGTCATGCGGATCAGCGAGACCGAGTTCGTGCTGACCACGACCACCGGCAACGCCGCGATGGTGCTCGAATGGATGGAGGAGTTCGCGCAGACCGAGTGGCCGGACCTGCGCGTCCACCTCACCTCGGTCACCGAACACTGGGCGACGATTCCGGTCGTGGGCCCGCGTTCCCGCGACGTGATCGCCGCGGTGGCGCCCGGACTGGACGTGTCGGTTGCGGCATTCGGCTTCATGACCTGGCGCCCGGCCGTCGTCTCGGGCGTTGCGGCGCGCATCTGCCGCATCAGCTTCTCCGGCGAGCTGGCCTACGAGGTGAACGTGCCGTCGTGGTACGCCACCGGCGTCTGGCAGGCGCTTCTCGACGCGGGCGAGCCATACGGCATCACCGCATACGGAACGGATGCCATGCACGTGCTGCGCGCCGAGAAGGGTTACCCGATCATCGGCCAGGACACCGACGGCACGGTCACCCCGCACGACCTCGGCCTGGGCTGGGCGGTGTCGCAGAAGAAACTCGACTTCGTGGGTAAGCGTTCCTTCGCGCGTGCGGAGAACGAGCGGGCCGACCGCAAGCACCTGGTCGGACTGCTGCCGGTGGACCCGGGCGTCCTGCTCGCCGAAGGCGCGCAGGTGATCGCCGACGACGACGTCTCGAGCGTGCCCGTCCCGATGCTGGGTCACGTCACTTCCAGCTACCGCAGCGTCGCGCTGGATGCCACCTTCGCGCTCGCGCTCGTGCGATCGGGACGGGAACGGATCGGCGAGCGGTTGTGGACGTGGTCCGAGGGCGCGTTGGTGCCGGTGACCGTCACCGACCCGGTGCTCTTCGACAAGGAGGGGACGCGACGTGACGGTTGACCACGTGGCGCCGGTCAGCCCGCTGGCAGCGTGGCGGGCGAGGTTCGCCGCGCGCACCGATGATGTCGCGATCGCCGAGTTGCCCCTGGTCGGCCAATTGACCCTGCGCCTGGACCCCGACGGACGCGCGGCCGCAGCGGTGGCGCGGGTGCTCGGGACCGCACTGCCGGCGCAACCGGGCACCTCGGCCCGGGCCGGCGAACTCGAACTGCTGTGGATGGGACCCGACGAGTGGCTGGTCATCGCCCCCCGCGCGCCCTTCGATCTGCTCGACGCCCTGCGCGACGCGATCGGCGACGAACCGGGCGCCGTCGTCGATGTGTCCGCCCAGCGCACGCGCATCGCGCTCACCGGAGCACGGGCGCGCGACGTGCTCGCCAAGGGCTGTTCGATCGACCTGCATCCGGGCACCAGCCCGGCGGGCAGTTGCGTGCAGACCCTGCTGGCGCAGACCGGGGTCACCATCGTTGTCCGCGACAACCGCGCGACGGACTTCGTGCTGCTCGTTCGAGCCTCGTTCGCCGACTACCTTGCCGCCTGGCTGCTGGACGCGAGCGCCGAATACTGAGCGCGAGGCAATGGGCAGCGCGCCCCGGGTCCCGTCGACTCCCCGGCGGGGGACGGAAGCTCCGAAGCGCGCTAAAGGCGAGCATGACGCAGTTGTCGCGCAATCCGGTCCGGTTTCGACTGGCAGGTTGTAGCCGGTCAGGTTCTGACGTGCCCAGCAGCTGAGGTGCGTGGGTCCCATGCCGGGCCGTTGCGCCGGTCGGCCCTCGATCGGCTGGATCCGACGCTGTGTGTGCGCACCGCCGAGGCACAAGTAGGGTCGCAGAACGACGGGTGAGCGCGCTCACAGCGTGCGTCCCGGGCCCGAGCGGAAGAGGTGGACGTGACCAGCACCGAGCAGAGTGGCGCCGACGCGGTCGGCGCAGCGGCGCCGATGGACACCATGCTGGCCGATGCCGGCGGGTCGATCGCACGCTGGCTACCCGGCCGTTCCGGCCTGCGGTTTGCGGCAGCCGTGGCGCGTGCACCGGCGTCGACCGCCCGTGTCGCGGGAGGCACCGTCGCCGAGCTGGCGCGGGTGGCGATCGGCCGCTCACAGCTCGCGCCCGACAGCAAGGACAAGCGATTCGCCGACCCTGCGTGGAGCGGAAATCCCGTCATGCGCCGGGTGGTGCAGGCCTACCTCGCGGCAGGTGGGGCGACTCAGGCGCTCCTCGACGAGGTGGAACTCGACTGGCGCACCGAACGCCGGGTGCAGTTCCTGCTCGACAACGCGGTCGAAGCGCTGGCGCCGACCAACAACGTCCTGCTCAATCCGGCGGCCTGGAAGGCGACCATCGACACCGGTGGTGCGAACCTGACCCGCGGCGCTCGTGCCCTGGCGCGCGACTTCGCGAGAGCCCCCAGGATTCCCCGGATGGTCGAGCCCGATGCCTTCGTCGTGGGACGCGATCTCGCAGTGACCCCTGGTCACGTCGTCTTCCGCAACCCGGTGCTGGAGCTCATCCAGTACACGCCGCAGACGGAGCAGGTGCGCGAGGTGCCGCTGCTGATCGTCCCGCCGACGATCAACAAGTTCTACGTGGTGGACCTCGCGCCCGGCCGCAGCCTTGTCGAGCATCTCGTGCGCGCGGGACAGCACGTCTTCTTGGTGTCGTGGCGCAACCCCGACGAGAGCGGTGCCGACTGGGGTACGGACGCGTTCGCCGAGGCGGTCATCGAGGCTCTCGGGGCCGTTGAGAAGATCACCGGCACCGAGCGCACGGCGCTGCTCGCGCTGTGCTCGGGCGGCATGTTGACCTCGATGCTCGTGGCACACCTCGCGGCCATCGGGGAGCAGGACCGCATCGCAGCGCTGTCCCTGCTCGTCACCGTCCTCGACCAGCGTCAGGCCGGAACGCCCGCCGCGTTGGCCGACAAGCGCTCGACCGACGCGGCCACCGCACGCTCGGCCCGCCAGGGTTACCTCGACGGGGCCTCGCTCGCCGAGGTCTTCGCCTGGCTGCGGCCCCGCGATCTGGTGTGGAACTACTGGGTCAACAACTACCTGCTGGGTAAGGCGCCACCGGCCTTCGACATCCTGTCCTGGAATGCCGACACCACCCGGATGCCCGCCCGGTTGCACCGCGACTTCATCGAGCTGGCGCAGGACAACAAGCTCGCCGAACCGGGTGCGGCGACGCTGTGCGGATCACCGGTCGACCTGTCCGCCGTGGACGTGGACTCCTACGTGGTCGCCGGCGTCGCCGACCACCTGTGCCCGTGGCAGAACTGCTACCAGACCACGCAGTTGTTCGGCGGCACCACCCGCTTCGTGCTGTCGACGAGTGGACACATCGCCGCGATCGTCAATCCACCCGGCAACCGGAAGGCGTCCTTCCACGCCAGCGAAGACACGCCCGGCGACGCCGAGAAGTGGCTCGAGAACGCCGAGAAGCGGGCCGGTAGCTGGTGGGAGGATTACACCGCCTGGTTGAGCGAACACACCGGCGCACAACGGCCTGCTCCGACCGAGGTGGGTGGTTCCGGCTACGAGTCGCTGGAAGCCGCGCCGGGCAGCTACGTGCGGCAGAAATGAGGGGCGCTCGATGACGATCGATTTCGGCGAAGCATTGGGGACCGACTACTTCTCGTTGCGCGACCCGTTCACCCCGGAACAGGAGGACGTCCTCGAGCGCGTGCGTGCGTTCGTGAACACCGAGGTGCTCCCCGTCATCAACGACTACTGGGAGCGGGCCGAGTTCCCCTGGCCGCTCGTCGAGAAGCTGGCCAAGCTCGGCGTGGTCGGGGCCGGGATCGAGGGCTACGGCTGCCCGGATCTCGACCCCATCTCCGCGGGGCTCGTGCAGATGGAGCTCTCGCGCGGCGACGGCAGCCTGGCGACGTTCCTCGGCGTGCAGGCGGGGCTCGCGATGTCCGCGATCTACCGGCTGGGTTCAGAGGCGCAGAAGCAGCGGTGGTTGCCGCAGCTGGCGACCTGCGACAAGATCGGCGCCTTCGCGCTGACCGAACCCGACCACGGCTCGGACTCCATCGGCCTCGAGACGTCCGCCCGCCGCGACGGCGATGGATGGGTCCTCGACGGCAGGAAGAAGTGGATCGGCAATGCCAGCATCGCCGACGTCATCGTCGTCTGGGCGCGTGACACCGACGACCACCAGGTCAAGGGGTTCCTCGTCGAGAAGGGCGCCGAGGGTTTCGACGCGCGGGTGATCACCGGCAAGGGATCACTGCGCGCGGTCTGGCAGGCGGAAATAACGCTCAGCGGTGTACGCGTGGCCGAGGACAACCGGCTGCCGGGTGCCCAATCGTTCGCCGACTGCGCGGGAGTGCTCGCGAAGACGCGCAGCGACTGCGCGTGGATGGCGCTCGGGCACGCCGTCGCCGGCTTCGATGCCGCGCTGAGCTACACCAAGCAGCGCAAGCAGTTCGGCAAGCCGCTGACCAGCTTCCAGATCGTCCAACAACGGCTGGTCGCGATGCTGGCCGACGTTACCGCGATGCAGCTCTACTGCGCCCAGATCGGACGTCTGGCAGAGCAGGGCATGCTCACCCCGACCCTGGCCGGGCTGGCGAAGCTGCACAACACGTCCAAGGCGAGAACAGTGCTCGCGCAGGCACGTGACATGCTCGGCGGCAACGGGATCCTGCTCGAGTACCACGTGATTCGGCATATGGCCGACATCGAGTCCATCCATACCTTCGAAGGCACCGAGACGATGCAAACCCTCATCGTCGGCCGCGACATCACCGGAACTGGGGCGTTCTCATGACCAACCTCGCGCAGAATCTCTTCGACACCGCAGAGCGGCAGGCCGACAGCCCGGCGATCCGTCTCGACGACGCGGTACTGAGCTACGGTGAGCTGCTCGACTCGGCGCGGCGCATGGCAACTCTGCTGCAGGCACAGGGCGTCGAGCCCGGCGACCGGGTGGGTCTGCAGATGGCCAACGTCCCCGCCTACCCGATCGCCTTCTACGGCGCACTGATCGCGGGCGCCACGGTGGTGCCCATGAACCCGCTGCTCAAGGGGCGCGAGGTCGAGTTCTACGTGTCGGATTCCGGGGCCAAGGTCATCGTCGCGGGCGAGCAGATGGCCGATGCAGCCAACGAAGCGGCAAAGTCTGCAGGGATCACGGCAATCGTGGCGGGAGCGATGGGCCCGGCCGATCTTCCCGACGAGCCTGCCGAGCTGGTGGAGCGCGACGACGAGGACACCGCAGTCGTGCTCTACACATCTGGTACCACGGGCAAACCGAAGGGCGCAGAGCTCACGCATCGCAACATGGACTCCAACGCGCACACCACGACCGAGACGCTGATCGAGGCCGGGCCGGACGACGTCATCATGGGTTGCCTGCCGCTGTTCCACGTCTTCGGACTCACGTGCGGCCTCAATGCCTCGGTGCTCGCCGGGTCGTGCCTCACGTTGATCCCGCGTTTCGACGGTGGCAAGGCGCTCGACGTGATCGGACGCGACAAGGTCACGATCTTCGAGGGCGTCCCGACGATGTACTCCGCGATGTTGCACCACGAGAACCGCGACAAGGCGGATCTCTCCACGCTGCGCGCCTGCATCTCCGGCGGTTCGGCGATGCCGGTCGAGGTCATGAAGGCGTTCGAGAGCGAATTCGACTGCATCATCCTCGAGGGCTACGGGCTTTCGGAGACCGCGCCGGTCGCGTCGTTCAACCATCCCGATTCCGAGCGCCGTCCCGGCACGATCGGCATTCCGGTGCGCGGCATGGAGCTGCGTCTGGTCGACGACAACGGCAAGGATGTCGGCGAGGGTGACGTCGGCGAGATCGCGATCCGCGGCGAGGGCCTGATGAAGGGCTACTGGCAGCAGGCGGAAGCGACGGCGGCGGCCATTCCGGACGGCTGGTTCCGCTCCGGCGACCTGGCAACGCGCGACGAGGACGGCTATTACACGATCGTCGACCGTAAGAAGGAAATGATCATTCGCGGGGGCTACAACGTATACCCCCGCGAGATCGAGGAGGCGCTCTACGAGCACCCCGCGGTCGCCGAGGCGGCGGTTGTCGGGATGGCGCATCCGGAGCTCGGTGAGGAGGTCGGGGCGGCCGTCGCGCTGAAGCCCGGCAAGAGTGTGACGACCGAGGAGCTGCGCGAGCACGTCAAGCAACGGGTGGCCGCGTACAAGTATCCGCGCAAGATCTGGATCGTCGACGAGTTGCCCAAGGGCCCGACCGGCAAGATCCTGCGCCGCGAGGTGAAGGCGCCGGACGAGCAGGCATGACCGCTGCTCGACAGCTCACGCTGGGCCGCCACGAGCTGCGGGTGCAGGTGCGTCCCGGTACCGGCGGCGGCCCGCCGCTGGTGCTGGCCAACGGCATCGGCGTGCCCCTGGAGGCATTCGACCCGTTCGTCGCTGCGCTGGATCCGGCCATCGAGGTGGTGCGCTTCGACGCCCCGGGCGTCGGTGGATCGCCGACGCCGCGCGTGCCCTGCACCTATCCGGCGCTGGCCAGTCTGCTCGGATCGGCGCTCGACGAACTGGGCTACCACCGTGTCGACATGCTCGGTATCTCGTGGGGCGGCGGGTTGGCGCAGCAGTTCGCCTTCCAGAACCCGCACCGCTGCCGGCGCCTCGTGCTCGTCGCAACGGCCACCGGTTCGCTGATGGTGCCCGGCGCGCCCCACGTGCTGTTGCGCATGTTGACGCCGCGCCGGCATCAGGACCCGGTCTATGCGCGGCGGGTCGCCGGAGAGATCTACGGCGGCAGCATGCGCCTGCCCCACACGCACTCGCCACTGCAACCAAAGGCGCAGGGGGGGAGCAGCCGCGGATACCTCTTCCAACTGCTCGGGTCGGCAGGCTGGACCAGCCTGCCGTTCCTGAAGCTGATCCGGCAACCCACGCTCGTGCTGGCCGGCGAGGACGACCCGATCGTGCCACTGGCGAACGCGCGCATCATGGCCCGGCTCCTGCCGCGCGCACAGCTCGAGGTGTACCCGGACGGTCACCTCGGCCTGCTCACCCGTGCACCCGAGATGGCCGCGACGATCACCCGGTTCCTGCACGCCGACGACGGCTGAGCCGGTCAGCACGCGCTCGCCGTGCGGCGGTCAGCGGGTGATGCCCCGCCTACCCGCGCGCGAACCGCCGAAGAAGATCGTGGCCAGGAACAGGACGCCGGCGATGATGGTCAGCCAGATCAGCCCCTTGACGATCACGCCGATCAGGGCGATCACGATCCAGATGAGCAGCAGCGCCAGGACGAACGCGATCATGGGGATCCTTTCGTAGCGGTTCTCTGCCGGTATGCCCGAACGCCCAGTGCTCCTACCCGGCGGCTCAGGCCGTGACCCGATAGCTCTGCGGCTTCCCGGCCGAAACAGGCCTGCACCCCGCCGGGGAGGGATTGGCGGGGCGCAGGCAACAGGGTCGAGCACGGGCGTCGACGGTGGGGCTGGGATTGTCGACGCCCGTGCTCGTTCCCCTGTTCTCGGGGTGGACTCAGGTCAGCGCGCCTGCACCACTGTGGATTGTGCCGAAGGTGAACTGTTACCGACGGCGTTGGTGGCGACCACCTCGAACTTGTAGAAACCGGCCGTCAACGTGACCTGGAGCAAGCGGACGGTGGCTGCTGCGCTGAATGGCGTCGGACTACCACCGGTTGGTGTGCCGTCGGCCAATGTCGGCACCGCTGACACCGTGTAACCGGTGATCGCCGAGCCGCCGGTGGAGGTAGGCGCCGTCCACCTGGCCGTCGCAGTTACCGCTGTGTCGGTGGTGACACCCGATGAGGGTGTCCCGATTCCTGGTGCTGCCGGGTGGGTGGCGAACACCGCCGCGACGCCGGTCGAGGCCGGCCCGATTCCCCGCGCGTTCACTGCCCTGACCCGCAGGACGTAGGTAGTCCCCGCGACGAGCCCAGTGACTGTAGCAGTGGTCGCCGTGCTCGAGAGAACGTCCGTTCGCACAAGGACGCCGCCCGAGCTGATGTCGATCCGGTAACCGGTGATCACTGAGCCCCCGTCGTTGGCAGGCGCCGTCCAGGACAGGTTGAACGTCCCGTCACCGCGGGTGACCGCGAGACCCGTCGGCGCACCCGGGACCCCGAACGGGGTCACCGCGTTGGACTGCGCCGACAACGCCCCGACACCGACCGCGTTCACCGCGCGCACCTGGAAGGTGTACGAGGTGCCGTTGGTGAGGCCAGTGACCAAGAAGGCGCGAACTGCGGCCGAGACTCCGGTGATCGTGCGCACGACGGACCCGCCGCTGTTGACCACGATCTCGTAGCTCGTGATCGGCAGCACCGAGACTGCGGCTGGAGTGGTCCAGCGCACTGTGGCCCCTGTGTTACCTGCTGTCGCCACGCCGATGGTCGGAGCGCTGGGCAGCAGGTTCACGATCGAGGTGCCGAACTGCAGCCGCTCGACGTTGCGCAGTGTGTCGGTGCCATCGCTGATCCGCTGGCCTACGACGTTGGCACCGGTCTGGCTGACCGTCACCGCCCCGCCGACAACCGTGATCGAGTAGTTGGTACGCGGCCCGGCGAACACCGCAGTATCGCAGTTGACCGGGGTAGAACCGCAGTTCGGCGCAGTGGTCGGATTCGTGATCTCACGCACGGCGACCAGGTTGCCCGGGTCGACCAGCCCAGCGAAGACCGCAGCCTGGAGAGTCATGCCGGTCGTGCCAGGACCGAAGTTGCCGGTCACCGCCCGGTTCTCCATCAGGTCCGTGCTGCCGAGTTCGACACCACTCGCGTCGCGGACACTGATTCGCACGGTTAGGGCCCGATCGCCGTCGATGATGTCGTTGGCGCCGCGACCGGTGATCGTGTCGTTACCGGCCCCGCCGAGCAGGATGTCGCCCTCGCCCCAGACGTTTCCGGCGTTGGTAGCCGTTGCACCCACACCTGTCAGCGGGCATCGCCCGGCTGCGGAGGCGTCGATGATCGGCTGTAGCGGCGACGGGAACGAGGTAACGAGCTGGCCGAGCCCGGCGATCCGGTCCACACCGGCCTGGTCGAGCGCGTCGCAGCCGACGAACCCAGCGCCACCCACGGTGGACGGAGCCCGATCGGTGCCCTTGATGACGTCGTTGAACGCCGAACCCGAGTCGCCTTCGGTCTCCTGCCAGCGGTCGCGGTTCACGACCACCTGGATCGGCACGCCGGCAAGGTTGTTGTTGATGTTCATGTCATCGTCGGCGCCGACGGTGTCGTACTGGTGGATCGCCCAGTCGAACCCAGCGGCGCCCGCATTGCGGTCGACCGCCGCGTTCTGCGACATGATGTCGTCGCCGCCCTCGGCGTCGTAGTCGTTCTCGCCGGGCTGACCGATGAAGATGTCGTTGCCTGGTGCGGTTTCGCCCGGGTCGTCGAAGAACGGCGCACCGTGGTCACCCTGCAGCAGGTCCTGCCCGGTGCCCCCCTCGATCCAGTCGTCGCCGCCGTCACCGAACACGGCGTCAGCGCCCTGGCCGGCAATGACGAAGTCGTTGCCGGGTCCGGCGAAGGCCTCGTTGTCGTTGGCGCCGCCGTTGATGAAGTCGGAGCCGTCGCCACCCATCGTGATGTCGTTGCCGATACCGGCGTCGATGGCGTCGTTGCCGGGGCCGCCCTTGAGGACGTCGGCGCCGGAGAGGTCGGTGATGATGTCGTTTCCATCACCGCCGAGCGCCACGTCGTCGCCGCCGTTGCCCTCGATGACGTCGTTGCCCGGGCCGCCCCAGAAGGTGTCGTTGTCATTGCCGCCGAACACCCGGTCGGGGCCGGTTGTGCCCTGGTAGACCGACTGCCCGTTGATGCCGGACGGGTCGATGTTGTTGAACTGCCGGTACTGGATCGTGCCGTTGGGCTGCTTGAGAAGAAGCTGGTTCTCGTCGCAGTCCGTGGTCGAGGGGTCGTCGTTGACGGTCCCCGCGCCGCTGAGCGGCGTCAGAGGCGGTGTGGCGTCCATGGAAATGGTGTGCGAGCCGTTGTACGGGGAGGTGATGTTCCCCAGTTGGAACTTGCAGTCGGCAGTCGCGAATGCGTCGGCCTTCAGCGTGTTGGTGTTGTCGGTGTTGCGCTGGATCATCTCCGAGAAGGAGTTGCTCTCGAGCTGCGTACGCAGGTTCACTCCGGGCGTGCGCGTCAGGTAGTACAGCCGGTCGCCGTCCTGCAGGTTCTCCAGCTGCGTCTGGAAGACGTAGTTGAAGGTGCTGCCCAGCAGTCCGCCGAAGAGGTTCGTGACCTCCGCGAGGCCGCCGACCCACAGGTCGACCGAATCCAGGCCGGTGGTCGTCACACCGTTGGCGTTGCTCGCCCAGGCGCCGGTGCTGAACATGAAGTCCCCGGCATCCCCCGGTTGAACGTCCGCCGGGATCGGCGGGCTCGCGGCCGGGTCGCCCGGACGCGGGTCGACGATCGCCCGTGCAGCGTCGCGCTTGCCTGCCAGGGTAGTAGCGCCGGTGATGCTCGGGTGCTGCCCGTACGCCGCGACGAAGTTGATCAGCGATTCGGGGTGCTTGAGGTGCTGTCCGAAGTCGCTCCAGCTGAGGTAGGGAGCCATCTGCCCGTCGTTGGTGGTCGCGAAAATCTGGCGGCGCACGTCGTTCAGCGGCGGGATGCCGGCCTCACGGGCACGTGCCATGTTGATCGCCGGCAGGTCGAGCGGAAGGCCAAGCAGGTTGTTGCGCAGGGTCTCGGTGACGAACTCGTCGAGCTCATTGCCCACCTGATCCGCCGATCCCATGACGACGCTGCCAGCTCCCGCCTTGGCACCTAGGGTTCCGGCACTACCACCGTTGAACAACTCTGGGGGGTTCAGGAACGCCGTGAGCAGCCTGATCGAGTTGTCCGAGCCGTTGCCGTTGGTGCGTGCGACGGTGTCATCGAGCATGGAGTGACCGAAGCGGTACACGGCGTGTGCGAATTCTGCCTCGACCGCCGGGTTGATGTCGGGCGAGTACACGTGGAACGGGCGGACGGCAGGCTGCACCTTGCGAGCGAATTCCTCGAAGACGAGGTGCTGATACTCCATCTCGGTCACGAACCGAGCAGCCTGGAACAACCGCTCACCGTAGTCGTAGCCGCCGGTACCGTTAGCGCCTGCGACGCCGAGGGCCCGCCATTGCGCCAGTGCTGCCACGCCGGTCGACGAGGTGTCGTTCTCGAGCACACCCTTGATGTAGTCGACGAGGCGGTCGTGCTCGGAGTGGAAGACCTGGTGGATCGTCGACAGCGCGATGTTCTCGTTGCAGCGACCATCGCCGCAGCTGAAGTGCGCGTCGAGCATCTCGTTGTCGTAGGTGCCTGCCGGCTGGCTGGCGAAATCTGCTGACGGTGTGTTGTCAGTGTCGGGCGTCGGGGCCACTGGCGGGGTGCCCGGGTTGTTGTCCGTGTCCTGCGGGCTCGGGTCAGCGTTGTGTGCGATGTCGGTCAGGAACGGCGTGTCGAAGTGCAGGACGTTGGCCGGGACCGGCACCGGGCTGGCGAGGTTGCCCTCGACCAGACCGGTCGCCGTCACGTACTGCGGCAGGCCACGTGCCGGGCCGGGAATGAACTTGCCGTACGGGTCGACCGCCATCATCGGGATGTTCGTGACATCGCGGTCGACGAGTTGGAGCCCGAGCAATTCGGCGGACTGCTTCTTGACCGCCGCCCAGGTGCCGATTCCCTCGGTTCCGTCCGGCGAGTTTAAGTAGGTCTGTCCGGCGGGAAGGCCGCCGAGTAGCTTGCCCGTCGAGACCGATGCCGGGTTCGACGCGTTGAATGGGCCAGCCACGGAACTGGGCAGGTACGCGCGCAGGAACACCTGGTGCGAAGGGTGGGAGGTGTAGGTCTGGCTCTGGTCGACCCAGGGGGTGTCGGTGTTGTTCGCGTTCTGCACGTCGTCGATGCTCTCGTCGCAGCCGGCGGGGGTGTTCAGCGCCGTGCACGCGGTCGCCGGACTGGTTGTCGGCGAGCGATCGCCGATGACACCGTCGGGGCCCGGCTGGTTCTGTGCCCGGGTGAGGACCATGAACGCGTTCTGTGGCTGGACCTCGTCGCCGGTGTTGGGCTTGCCGTCCGGGCCGAGGGTGACCAGCGGGTCATCAGACTTGAGCGGAATGAACACCGCGGCGCCGCTCTTGACGGTCTGGTCCACGCCGTGGTCGAAGAACTGCCCGAAGAAGGTGAACAGGCTGTTGTACGGCGGCGACAGGCCGACGTCAGTGGTTACGTTGGGGATGAACAGGGTCTGGTGGCTCGGCACGCAGTTCGCGGGGACGCCCTCAACGGGCGGCGTCGCGAGCGGATCCGGGTCGGTGGTGCACGGGAACTTGCCCGGCGCGTTCTGCGTCCGCACCGGGAACTCAGCGGCGGCAACGGCGGCGGGGTTGGTCGACGTCTGGTCGTCGATCAGGTTGCTGACCGTGCGGGGCTGCGAATCGACGACATTTCCCTTCTTCTGCTTGTAGCTCGTCGGCCCGGGAGCGCCGACAGGCAGGCTCGACGTGATCGGTTCGGCGTCTCTGAATACCGGGTCGGTGAGCCTCAGGAACGGCTGGTCGGCCGCCGCGAAGTTGTCGCCCCCGGCCTTGAGGTTGTTGCACGATCCGTCGACCGTGCGCAGACCGTAGCTGGTCAGGATATCGGGCACCTGCTCGGCGTCCGGGATCCCGTCGCCCGCCCGGTTCAACAGCGTGCTGCAGGGACTGGCCGGCGACAGGGTCGTCGTGTGCCGCTCGGCAATCTTGATCTGCTTGAGGATGAAGGCAAGGTCGCCGGTCGTGACGGTGAAACCCGCCCCGATCGGTCCTGGCGCTGCCGACGCCGCCACCGGCGTGAATGCCGCGGCTAAACCCGTAGTCAACAACGCGGCAACGAATCCTGCCACTGGTCGTCTAGTCCCTCTAGCCACGAGCTCTCCCCCAAAGACAGCGTCCGCTCCGGACGTCCCGGGCCGGCGACCGTATTCGGGTGCCGCCGGCCGTGCAGCCGCTAAAGACGGGTACACAGCCGTGGACTTTCGACCACGCGCGTCAACGAATCGTGAAACAGCTGAGATTGGCTGAGAATCAGCGGTGTTTGCCGTCGCGGCGGGGGAGCACGAGCGAGACGCGGGTGCCGCCGAGTTCACCTGGTCCGACGGTCAGGACGCCGCCGAGATCCCGGGCAGCGTCGCCGAGCAGGGCGAGCCCGACGTGTCCGTCGGATGGGTCCGGCAGGCCGCCGGGCGGGAGCCCGCGCCCGTCGTCGGTCACCGTCAATGAGACGGTGGAGTCGTCCGCGCCTGCAACGAGCACGACCTCGCTGGCAGCAGCGTGCTTGACGACGTTGGTCAGACTCTCGCGCGCGCACCGGTACACGGTCGCGAGGATGTCGGGGGACACGTCGTGGGGAAGCATCACCGCCATCCGCGCGTCGAAGCCGTGTGCGGTGGTCAACCGCTCGGCGAGTTCGTCGAGTGCGCGCGCCACGCCTTCGGACGTCAATTCGGGGGGGCGGATCGCGATGGCGAGTGAGCGCAGGTCGCGCACCGCCCGATGCACCGCGTCCCCGCTGGAACTCAGCATGGGGCGAACCTCCGCTGGTCCTTCCTCAGTGCTGATCCTGCGCTCGGCGGCACCCAGGACGTAGCCGACGCCTGCCAGATCCTGGATGACACCGTCGTGCAGATCGCGGGCGATCTCGCGGCGTTCCCGAAGCGACGCTGCCAGGGAGTTCGCGAGCAACCGCGCTCGCTCCTGCTGCGCGCGCCCGACGCGCCGGACCAACCACACCGCCACCGGCAACTGCAGCAGGACGAGCAGGGCCAATCCGGCGAGCGCCGCTGGGACGATTTCGCCCGTGATCCGGTTCTGCGTGTCACGCAGTCGGACGCCGGTCGTGTACAGCTCGAACGCCACCTTGGTGCCGTCCGAGAGTTTCAGCGGTACGTAGACCTCCAGCAGCCAGTCGAACTCGCCCGCCTCGGACCGGTTCTCGGGATCTTTCAGGTCGGACACATCTGCCATCGCGTGGTGGCCCGCCGCAATCGCGCGTGCGTCCGTATTCTCCGGAAATCGAAGCCCGATCTGCGAGTGATCGTCGCAATAGACGATCTTTCCTGCCTCGGTCCAGACCTTGACGCGTACCACCGATCCTGCCTGGCGGACGCGTTCGGCGACCAGGTCGAGCCGGTCCCTCGCGGCCACGTCGCCGTGCAGTGCCGCGGGGAGGTCCACTGAGAACGCCGCGCTACCAAGTACGGTCGCACGCTGCACCGCCTCGGCCAGCGAGTCCTCACGCGCGATCCGGCGTGCGGTGAACACGGCCACCGCCCCGACGATCGTGAAAGCGACAGCGGCAGTCACGACGAGCGCGACGATCGAGTTGCGCACGCTGCGCGCCGAGTCCGCCGGGTGCGGGGTGGCGGACTGCGGCGTCGACGTCACGACGCCGGATCGATCAGGCCCAGTCGGACGGCGATCACGACGGCTTCCAGCTGCGATCGGGCATTCAGCTTCCGGTGGATGGCTTTGACGTACCCGCGGCAGGTGTGCACGCTGATACTGAGGGTGCGCGAGATCTCCGCGGGTGTGGCGCCGTGTCCCATCAGCGTGAGCACCTCGTGCTCGCGTGCGGTGAGCACCTGGCCCGTCGGCGTCGACCCTGTCGCGACGCCGTGCAAACCGCGCAGGACCTCCGGCGCCGAGAGCACCGCTCCGTCGCGAGCCTGCCGCAGGATTGCCAGCATCTCGGTGAGCGAGCCGGACTTCGCTGCATACGCGCTCGCGCCAGCTGCGGCAGCTTTGGCAACCCAGCGTGCGTCGGTGTGTGCCGAGACCACGACGACGATGGTGTCGGGCAGCAGCGAGCGAAGTTGGCACGCGACGTCGATACCGTCGTCGCCGCCGAGTTCGATGTCCATCAGGACCATGCCCGGACGAACGCGCTGCGCCACCTCCAGGGCGCCGGAACCGGTGTAGGCCGTCCCGCCGACGACAAAGTCGTCCTCTGCGTCGAGTGCCATGGCAAGCAGGTCGGTAAAGGCGTGGTGGTCGTCGACGATCAGCACGGTGGTGACACCGGTCGAGGTCTGAGCCGTCATTGCTACCTCCCCCCCCACGTGCAGCGTTCCCGGACGCACCAAGGAGCGCGGTTCGGGCCGGGTCCTCATCGAGCACGGACACCCAGCAAGCATTCAACCACCCCCCGTTTTGGGGGGCCACCTGAATGTGGACCATTCAGGGCAGGCCGGACAACGCTGCTGCCCGATCGAACCGATCCGCTTCGATTGTCGTATCCATGCAGCAGGACACGGGACACGAACCGGAGGAACGGTCATGACGAAGTGGGTCAGGAGCGTGTTGGCAGTCGCCGCGGTCGCGACTCTGGGCGTGAGCGCACCGGCGCAGGCCGACCGGGGCCACCATGACGGCGATGAGCACGGCCATGGCCGCGGCACCGTGGTCTACACGCTCGACGATTCCTCCCACGGCAATCCGGAAGGTGTCGCCTGGGACGGCAGATTCTTCTACGTCGGGGCTACCGGCGACGCAACCATCTATCGTGGCACTCTCTGCGACCACACGGTGCATACCTTCATCCCCGGGGCGGACGGGCGATCAGCGGTAGGCATGAAGGTCTCGCACGGCTGGCTGTATGTCGCCGGCGGGGCAACGGGCTCGATCTTCGTCTTCAACCTGCACCGTCCCGCGGCGGCGCCGCTCAGGTTCGAGACCGGCGACGGCGGCTTCCTCAACGACCTCGTCGTGACGCGGCACGGCGACGTGTACGTCACCGACTCATTCCGGCCCACGTTGTGGCGAATCGCCGCGACCCAGCTAAAGCCGGGCGGGCGGGTCGACGCGATCGACGTCTCGTCAGACATCCCGTACGCAGCTAAGCAGTTCAATCTCAACGGGATTGTCGCCTTCCGCGGTGGACGCGAATTGGTGGTCGTCAACTCATCAAACGGTGTGCTGTACCGGATCCGCTTCGAGCAGCGCAATTCCCCGCAGATCACCGCTATCCAAGGTCCGGAGCTCGTCGGCGGGGACGGCATGATCAAGGACCGGGGCCGGCTGATCGTGGTGCGGGGCGATCCGGCCAGCCTGAGCTTCCTCAAGCTCAAGCATGGCCAGACCCGGGCGCAGCTGGTGAAGGTGCGCACCGACGCGACCCTGCGAGGGCCGTCAACCGTCGCGCGAGCCGACCATCGCTACCTCGTGGTGAACGCCGACTTCAACACCGGCAAGCAGCCGTTCACCGTCTCGGGTCTCGACCGCACCCGACACGACAGCTGATACGCGGGCGAACCGATGACTTCGATCGGCAGGTAGGCATTGACCGAGCCGGATGTTGCACGTCGCGTTCACGATCCGTCGGCGGCCGCAGGTTCACAGCGGCCAGAGCCGCGCCACCACGCGCCCCACGACATCATGCAGTGGTACCGGCCCGAAGCGGCGGGAATCAACAGAATTCGGGCGGTTGTCGCCCATCATGAACACCGAACCGGCCGGAACGCGAACCGGCCCGAAATAGACCGAGTCCATCTGCGCATGATCGACGAAACCCTCCTTGACCTGGTGGCCGTCGACGACGAGCACACCGTCTTCGATACCGACGGTGTCGCCACCTACTGCCACGACCCGCTTGACCAGCAGCTCGTCGCTACCCGGCGGGTGGAACGCGATGACATCGCGAATCTGCGGGTGCTCATTGCGCGCCCCGAGCTTGAGCACCATCACCTGATCGCCGGTGTGGTACGTCGGCGCCATGCTCTCCGAGTCGACCTTCATCGGTTCGGCCACGAACTGAACGGTCAGCACGAACAGCACCACCACGACCACGGCGCACGCGATGCGCCGCGCGGCGCGGCCGCGGCGCTTCGGGGTCAGCCCTCCGTCCTTTGGGTCGGCGTCCACAGGACGGTGGTGCGTCATGCGGGCGAGCCCAGCGCCCGCCACACGATCAGCGCTAGGCCGATGGCCAGTAGGCCCGTGCTGACCCGTCCGCGCAGGCGTGCCGGCAGCAGGGCGACCACCACCAGGACGAGGAGCAGCTCGGCGCCGAGGGCGGCGAGGTCGAGCGTGCCGACGGGTTCGACGCTGCTCGCCGGGCGGGCGTCGGGAAACACCGGCACACCAGTACCGATTCCCCCGACTGCGTGACCTTCGTGGCCCGCGACGGCGTGTTCGTGCACTGTGGCCGGGGCGAACGGCAATCCGACCGTGCGGCTCCACACGTAGGTGATGATCACGCCGACGGTCGACCCCAGCGTCAGCAGCAGGGTGATCGGGCGGGCGCGCCCGAGCAGGGACCCGGCCAGCGCCAACTGGAACGCGGCGAGGGCGGTGAAGAAGACACCGGCAGCCCACCACCCGCGCAGATGCTCGGGTGCTACGGCGAGGTGGATCGCGCCGGACACCGCGAGCAATCCGGCGGCGGTCAAGCGCCCGGCGACCGCATCAGGCTGCGCGGAATGTTCGAGCGGGAAGGCAGCGGTTGCAGTCGTCATGATCGGCTGCTCAGAACCCGCTCGGGGCGGGCAGCCAGTACGGCGGCGCGTCGAACGGGCCTATTGCCGGCGTGTCCGAGGTGACCTCGAACTGGGTCATCATGTCGTGGTCCTCGTGCACCAGGTTGTGGCAATGGATCATGTACTTCCCTGCGTTCTCGAAACGCATGAGCAGGCGGACCGTCTCGTTCTCCCCGAGGTACACGACGTCCTTCGGGCCTCGCTCGTAGGCGAAGGGCGGCGCGCCGTTGCGGTCGAGCACCTTGAAGTCGACGAGGTGGATGTGCACGGGATGGAACCACCCGCCGGACAGGTTGCGCACCTCCCACACCTCGGTGTCCCCGAGTTTAGGGTTCGCCTCCACGCGGGTGAACCCGCTCTGCACCACATCTTCCCAGGTGTGGCCGTTGATCGTCCACTGCCCGTTCTCTCGCACCATGTTGAACTGCCGCGTCTGCACCGATTCGCTCTCTGGCAGCGTCATGGCCGGATTGGCCGGGTTGAGCTGGTCCGGGAGGGAATTGTTCGCCGTATCGAACGCATCGGCCGTGACATCGAAGGCCATGATGTTCTCGATACCGGCGTAGTCGATGTTGTTCTTCGGGCTCGTGTTCTTCAGGACGACCCGTGTGCCGGGCGAGTACTTGGCGAAGTCGATCACGATCTCGTACCGCTCGGCCATGCCGTGCTTGACGCTCCTGACCTGCACCGGGGCCGGCATCAGGCCGGCGTCGGTGCCGATCACGGTGAACGGGTCACCCGTACTGAGCGAGTAGTTGTACGAGCGGGAGATCGAGGCGTTGAGCACGCGGAAGCGGTACTTGCGCCGGGCCACCTTCATGGCCGGCCACGGTTTGTCGTTGACGAGGATGACGTCGCCGTACATCCCGGACCCGTCGTGGTTGTCGAACAGGATCTGCCCGGTTCGGGTGAACATGTAGTCGGTGATGATGAGCGGGACATCGTAGGCCCCGTGGGGGATAGGCAGCGACTGTTCCAGCGGATCGAGCAAGTGGTACTGCCCGGCCAGGCCCATGTGCACGTTCTCCGCGGTGTGCGAGACCCCGTGGTCGTGGTACCAGAGCGTGCGTGCCGCCTGGAAATTCGGATAGCGGTAATCCTTGTACTGGCCCGGATTGGTCACGTCGCTCGCGTAGCCGTCGTAGTCGGGGTCGGATGCGGATCCGTGCAGGTGCACCGAGGTCCAGGGGTTGTAGCGCAGCGTGGGATGCACCGACGGCAGGCTGTTGGTCTGGCGGACCACCGTCTTGCGGCCCTGGTTCACCCGGATAGTGGGGCCGGGGAATTGTGCGTTGTAGCCCCAGAACCTGGTCACGAACCCTGGGATCACCGTGGCCCCGAACGGTTTCATGACCAACTTGTAGTAGTCCGTCGTCGCATCGGTCATGCTCGGCGTGAGCACAGCAGGTTGGGTGAACGGCATGCTGAACGGTGCGGGCAGCAGGCTTGTGGCCAGCCGCGGTGGTGTGATCGTCGCGGCGTGCACCGCCCGCTCCAGCGGGAGCAGGGCAGCGGCACCCCCGAACAAGCCGATTTTGAGCGCGTCCCGACGTGACAGTTCCATGGCATCCCCCTCAGGTCCGTGGGTGACGCTAGGAACCGACCGTCAAACAATCGTGAACGCTGGCACCTGGTAACGGCCGGAAGCGGGGTTCGGCCGGCCGGCGCGGGTTGGGCGGCGCTTCGGGTCGTCCCCTGCAATGGGTCTGCTGGCGTGAACCAACAGGCCACCCGAAGCGCCGCCCCCGACCGCCCGGTCGGATGTGCGTCGTCGACCCCCGGGGGTGACGAGCGAACAGTCCGCGCGCGCTGCCGTGATATCAGCATGCCCTACTGCACAGGGAAACGCGCCAGTCCCGGCGTGAGTATTTCTGGTGCCGTCCGGTCCTGGGCGCCGAACGCCGCTCCAACTGGCACGCAGGGGAAATGCAGGGCCGGAGCGGCGACCGGCAAACACCGTCCGTTCCGTGCGGGGCCTGAGACGGACGCGGGCGTGACGGCGTGGCCGTCATACCCTGCCACACAGTAGAACGCCATGTCGTAAGCGTCAACCAGTGAATGGACGCTTTGTCGCGATCAGACTCCGTCAGCCGTGCTTCCCCAGGAATTCCGCCAAACCCTCGAGCAACCGGTCGATATCGCCGTCGTCGTTGTAAGGCGCGAGCCCGACGCGCAGGCCGCCGGCGGGCCCGAGACCGAGCCGCCGCGCCGGCTCGTATGCGTAGAACGACCCCGCCGGCGCATTGACGCCGCGGCTCGCGAGATGCCGGTACGCCATCGCGGGCGTGTGCCCGTCGGTGAACGTCATCAGCAGGGTGGGGGTTCGGTGCGTTGCGCGCGAGTGGTTGGTGATCGAAGGCATCTGGGCAATGCCGTCCTCGATGCGACCGCGCAGCCGGTCCTCGTGCGTCTCGAGCGCCGCGAACGAGGACAGCAGCCGTTCGCGTCGCCGGCCGGTACCGGCAGCGAGACCGGCCAGGAAGTCGACAGCGGCAGTGGTGCCTGCGAGCAGTTCGTAAGGCAGGGTGCCGAGCTCGAAACGCTCCGGCACGGCGTCCGACGACGGCAGCAGCTTGTCGGGGTGCAGGGTTTCCAGCAGCTCGGGGCGCGCGGCGACGACGCCGCAGTGCGGTCCGCAGAACTTATACGGCGAGCAGGCGAACAGGTCGGCCCCGATCGCCTCGACATCGATCGCCGCGTGCGCGCTCAGGTGCACGCCGTCGACGTACAACAGCGCCCCCGCGTCGTGGACGAGCTCACCGATCCTGACCAGGTCGGGACGGGTGCCGATCAGGTTCGACGCCGCAGTGACCGCGACCAGCCTGGTCCGCGGTGACAGGACGTCCGCAACGTGGCTCGCGAGCAGCTCGCCGGTCGCCGGATCGAAGTCGATCCAGCGCACCGTCGCCCCGGCACCCTCGGCGGCGATCACCCAGGGACGGACATTCGCGTCGTGGTCGAGCCGGCTGACGACGATCTCGTCCCCGGCACCCCAGGCCTTGCCGAGCACGCGCGCGAAGTCGAAGGTCAGCTGCGTCATGCTGCGGCCGAACACGATGCCATCGGGGTTTGCGTTGAGCAGATCCGCGACGGCCTGCCGCGCCGCGACGACGGTGTCCTCAGCATTGCGTTCCGCTGTCGTCACGGTGCCGCGGTTGGCGATCGGCGAGGTCAGGGTCGCCCGCATCGCCTCGGCGACGACGTCCGGGGTCTGAGAACCGCCCGGGCCGTCGAAGTGGGCGGCCCCTGCGGCCAGGGCCGGGAAATGCGCGCGGACGCTGGCGACATCGAATGCCACGGCTGCAGTGTCTCCTGTCGGGTCAGCTGTCCGTCCGCCGCAGGCGGCGGGCGGACGGGTCGACGCGCTCGGTCTGTCCCATCGCGTCAAGGTATTCGAGCAGTGGAATCGCGACGCGTCGGGTGGTGGCGAGCGCTTGCCTGGCCTGACTGGTGGTGAACGGCCCGGGCAGGGCGCTCAGCGCCTGAACTGCCTGCTGCGGCGCGGTGGGCAGCAGCACGATGCCATTGCCGATGTTCAGCAGCCGACCGGCCTGCACGGCCGCGGCCAGTTCGCGGCGGCCCAGACCCAGCTCCGTGAGTTCGTGACTCGCGGGGGCGTCGAACGCAGCGCCGCGCAGGCGCGCCTCGACGGCGCGAACCCCCGCTTCGGCGACGCCCAATGACGCGGTCGACTGTGCGCAGGACACCCGGCCGTCGCGCACCTCGAAACCGGCGGCGTCGAGCAGGACGTCGAGCACCTCGGCGTCGGGCAGCCGCAGCGCGCGACGCAAGGCGGGCAACGGCATCGCGGGGTGCAGCGGGTCGCGGGCAGCCCAGTCGGCGACCACGGTCGGTAGCTGGTCGCGCCAGGACTTCCAGGTAGGCGCTGCGACAAGCCAGTCACCGATCCGGCGCACTTCGGCGAGGTCCTCGAGCGATATGCCGAGTGCGATCAGGTGCGTGCGTCGCACGACGCCGCGCCGTAGGACCTCGGCGGTACCGTCCGGCCGGCCGGTGGCATCGGCGAGCTCCCCGGCGCGTGCCGCTGCCGCGCCGCGCCGCGTCAGCGCCGGCGGGTCGGCGTCGAGCACCAGCACTCCGGCGGCGACCGACTGCCGGCCCGGGTCGCGCAGCACGCCGCGATCGCCGGACTGCCACGGCAGCGCGCGCTTGCCGACCAGGCGAACGAGGTCCCGATCGAGCGGGCGCAGGTGGACCGGCTCGGCCGTTGTCCCGGTATGCAGCACGAGCTCGCAAGGCAGCTCCCCGGCGGCCTCGCCAGGGCGCTGCAGGCGCACGTCGACAGTGCTCGTCCAGTGCCATGCGCCGGGCGTGACGAGGACGTCGCCGCGCCCGATCTCGTCGCGGTCGACGCCGCGCAGATTGAGAGCAACGCGGGCGACGCAGGCGACCCGCTCGCGGGGTTCGCCGAGACTCTGCAGGCCGCGTACCGTGACCTGCCGACCGCGCATCTCCAGCCGGTCGCCGACCTTCAGCACACCGGCTGCCAGCGTGCCGGTGACCACGGTGCCGCTGCCGCGCACGCTGAAGGAGCGATCGATCCACAACCGCACCCGTACGCCGGGCTGTGGATCGGGCAGCTGTGCCACGAGGCGGTCGAGGCCGGCACGCAGGTTAGCGAGACCGGCGCCGGTCGCCCCGGACACGACGACGGCCTCGACCTCACCCAGACTCGAACGCCCGACGCGCTCGCGCGCCTGCCGCACGGCGGACGCCGGGTCGGCGAGATCGCTACGGGTGATCGCGAGCAGTCCGTGCCGCACGTCCAGCGCGTCCACGGCGCTCAGGTGCTCCTCGGACTGACGCGACCAGCCCTCGTCCGCGGCGACGACGAAGAGCACGGCAGGGGCGGGTCCGAGGCCGGCGAGCATGTTGGCAATGAACCGCTGGTGCCCGGGAACGTCGACGAAAGCGAGCTCCTCGCCCGACGGCAATGTCGTCCAGGCGTACCCGAGGTCGATCGTCATGCCGCGACGGCGTTCCTCGGCGAACCGGTCCGGCTCCATTGCGGTGAGGGCGCGGACCAGCGTCGACTTGCCGTGGTCGACGTGCCCCGCGGTGGCCACGACATGCACCGTCAGGCGCCCTTCGCCACGGCCCGCACCGCCGCGAGCACCGCGCGGTCATCGCCCGCCTCGACGCAGCGCAGGTCGAGCAGGCACCGGTCATGCACGACGCGCCCGACCACCGACGGTTCGCCGACGCGCAGGAGCGCGGCGAAGTGCGCCGGGACGGCGACGGCCCAGCCCGGCAGCGACGTGCCCGGAGCCCCGCCACCGCCGACCGCTCCTTCCGACCCGACGACGTCCGCGCCCGGCAGTTCGGCCGCGAGCGCCTCGCACCGTGCCCGCAGCACGGCGGGGTCGGCCTGCAGCGAATGCCATGTCGGCGTGACCGGGCCGTTCAGCGTGGCCTCGAGGGCGGCGAGCGTGAGCTTGTCCACGCGCAGGGCGCGGGCGAGGGGATGCCGGCGCAGCCGGGTGATCAGCGCCGCGTCGCCGAGGACCAGCCCGGCCTGCGGACCGCCGAGCAGCTTGTCGCCGCTGCAGGTGACCAGCGCTGCGCCGCTGCGTAGCGCGGTCGCTGCGTCGGGCTCGAGCGGCAGCAGGGCGTTCGGCGCCAGCAATCCGCTGCCGATGTCGGCGATCACGGGTACGCCGAGGCGCGACAGCTCGCGCACGTCTACCGAGGCGGTGAAACCGTCGATGCGGAAGTTGCTCGGGTGCACCTTGAGGACGCATGCGGTGCGTTCGCCGATCGCCGCGCGGTAGTCCTCGAGATGCACGCGGTTCGTCGTGCCCACCTCGCGGAGCATGGCGCCGGTCGATTGGATCAGATCGGGCAGGCGGAAACCGTCGCCGATCTCGACCATCTCTCCACGGCTGATGACGATCTCGCGGCCGCCCGCCAGCGCCGTCGTCGCCAGCACGAGCGCCGCCGCCCCGTTGTTGACGACGAGTGCGTCGGCTGCGTCGGGGACGGCGCGCAGCAGGGCCGCGATCGTGTCGCGCCCGCGCGGTGCACGTCGGCCCGACACCAGGTCGTACTCGACGTCGACGTAGCCCGACGCAACTGCCACCGCGAGCGCGGCGGCTTGCGAGAGCGGTGCTCTGCCGAGGTTGGTGTGCAGCACCACGCCGGTCGCGTTGATGGCGCGGCGCAGCGATGTCGCGGCTGCCGGCAGGCCGGCGAGCACGTGGTCGGCGACGGCATCGGGATCCAGCTCCGCGCCGCGGACCTCGCCGAGTGCCGCGGCGACGGCCTGCTTCACCCGGTTGCGCCCCAGCCGTTCGGTCGCCGCCACCAGCCGTGGATCGGCGAGCACGGCATCGGTACGCGGGACCTGGCGCCGCGGATCGACGACAGCCACTGCCACCCCCTCGGGCGATCTGCGGAGACGGACGGGAATCGAACCCGCCAAGCCGAGATGCTCGGCTTCACCGGTTTTGAAGACCGGGAGGGCCACCAGGCACCTGTACGCCTCCGACGATCACGCTACTGGGTCGCAGGCTACGGTCGCGGGGTGACTGCATCGACGACGTACCGGCTCACGCAGTACGCGCACGGCGGGGGATGCGCGTGCAAGATCCCGCCCGGCGAGCTGGAGGACATCGTTCGGGGGCTGAGCGGGTATTCGGCGCCCGGTCTGCTGGTGGGACTGGACGACGGCGACGACGCGGCGGTGGTGCGCATCGACGACAGCACTGCGCTCGTGACGACCGCGGACTTCTTCACCCCGGTCGTCGACGACGCCTACGACTGGGGACGAATCGCCGCGGCGAACGCGCTGTCTGACGTGTACGCGATGGGTGGGCGTCCCCTGGTCGCGGTGAATCTCGTCGGATGGCCACGCGAGGTGTTGCCCGGTGAGCTGCTGCGTGAGGTGCTGCGCGGCGGCCTCGACGTGGCGCGCTCGGCTCGCTGCCACGTCGGCGGCGGGCACAGCATCGACGACCCGGAGCCCAAGTACGGCATGGCGGTGACCGGCACCGCCGACCCGGAGCGGCTGATGCGCAACGATGCCGCGCGGGCGGGCCTGCCGATCAGTCTCACGAAGCCGCTCGGGGTCGGCGTGTTGAACAACCGGCACAAGAGCACCGGCGAGGTCTTCAGCAATGCCGTCGCGTCGATGGTCGCGCTGAACGACACCGCGGCGCAGGCTGCGCTCGACGCCGGCATCGTCGCGGCCACCGACGTGACCGGTTTCGGCCTGCTCGGCCACCTCTACAAGATGGCCCGCGCATCGGGCGTCAGCGCGGTGATCGACGCCTCGGCCGTCCCGTATCTCGACGGCGCGCGCGAGGCGCTGCGCGACGGCTTCGTCAGCGGCGGCACGCGACGCAATCTCGACTGGGTCCGCCCGCACCTGGGGGCATCGGTGGCCGAGGACGAGCTGTTGCTGCTCGCCGACGCACAGACCAGCGGGGGCTTGCTCGTCGTAGGCGAGGTGCCCGGCGCACCGGTTATCGGCGAGGTCGTCGCCCGAGGTGAGTACGTGGTGCAGGTGCGCTGACCTCGCGCGTTGTCACCGGCCGGTGCCTGGTCGATCTCGACCACTGACGCCGCGGGTGGCTGCGACGAGGCGGCAGCTGCGAGCTCAGCTCTCGCGGGCGTCGAGCCGCTCACGTTGCGGAACGACGGTGTACTTCGGGTCGTGGGCGGACGCCTGTCCCGCGCCGAACACGGCGAAGCGCGTACAGGCGGAGCCCGCGAGCAGCGCCGCGCCGGCTGCAGCGGCAGCGACCCGGCTGCGGCCTGCGAGCACCGCGGCACCGAGCGCACCGGCCGCGGTCAGCGCCCGGCTGGCCCGCATCAGCTTCCCCGGCGTGCCCGCGTGCAATGTCTCGGCGGACAGCCCCATCGACTGCTCCATGCGACGCTCGGCGACCAGTTCGCCGACCGCACCGAGCATGGCCATCCGCCGGGCCGGCGCGGCGTCGGAAAGCGACGCGCCGAGCATGCCGAGTCCACCGGCGGCCGCCGCGGCCGAGCCGACGAACACGAACGGCAGTTCCCGGTGCGCGTCATGCCAGGCGGGGGTGGCCGTGTCGGCGAGCAACACCGCGGTGTAGCTCGCGACCGCAGGCCCCACGACGGCAGCGGCCAATCCCGCAGGACGTGCGAACAGCTGCAGCAACGGGCGTAACGGCGCCGGCACGACACCGGCCAGCTCGGCCGCTCCGGCGGCGCCCGCGGCGGGCCCGTACAGCGTCAGGATCCAGGTCCCGACCGACATCGGCGAGGTCAGCTTGGCCACGCGCAGCATGTTGGCGAAGCGGGCGGGACGGCCGAGGTCGTGCACCAGCGCCGCGAAGCTGGTCGTGATCGCGACCAGCGCGCCCAGTCTGCCGGTGCGCCGCAAGGTTGGTCGATCGCTGAGATCGGCACCGGCGGCGAGCAGCGAGGAACCCGCAGCGACCCCGCCGAGGAACAGGTAGGCGGGGATGTCCTTCTCCCAGGGCGAGGCCTTGACGACCGGACGGCCGTAGTAGGAGGTGAAGCTCGCTTCCGGGACGACGGGGTCGCCGTCACGACCGCCGCGCCGCCGCAGCCCTCGTCGCGCGGGAGCACTCATCCGCGCCGTCCGATGAATGAGGTCGCAGCGCCGGCGAGCAGCGTCAGCGCGGCAAGCCCGGCCTGCATCCACATCGCGGGGAGATCGTGCGTGGTCACGACCGGGTCGGGCGGCAACCCGTAAACCTCCGGCTCGTCGAGCAGCAGGAACACCGCTCCGGCGCCGCCGATGCCGTCGTCCGGGTTCTCACCGTAGAGCCGGGCATCGCTCACGCCCTGGGCCTGCAGCGTCTCGACGCGGGCCGCCGCCCGGGTGCGCAGCTCGTCGAGATCGCCGAACTGGATCGACTGGGTCGGGCACGCCTGCGCGCAGGCGGGCGTCTGCCCTTCGCCGATCCGGTCGTAACAGAGCGTGCATTTCTGCGCGATGCCGACGTTCTTGACGACGTGCTTGTCGCCGATGCGCCGGTCGATGACGCCGAACGGGCAGGCCGGTACGCAGTACCCACAACCGTTGCAGATCTCCTCCTGGACGACGACGGTGCCGAACTCGGTGCGGAACAGCGACCCGGTCGGGCAGACATCCAGGCAGGCGGCGTGGGTGCAGTGCTTGCAGACGTCTGACGACATCAGCCAGCGGAAGTCGGTGCGTGACTCGGCGCCCGTCGCCGCCCCGGGCAGCTGTGTCGTCGGCATGCCGAGCGACACCTTCGTGGTGTCGGTGCCCAGCATGTTGCGGTCGCCGGAGATCGCGTCGTCGGCGGCCGCGTTGAGGGCGTCGGTCGCCGGCGGTCCGACGGGCAAGCCCTCGAACGCCAGCTGTTGCTCGCCGAAGCGGCGCGGTTGCTCAATGAAGGCGACGTGGCGCCAGGTCGAGGCCCCGAGCGCGCCGGTGTTGTCATAGGACGAGCCGAGCAGGTTGAACCCGTCGTCGGGGACGCCGTTCCACTCCTTGCACGCGACCTCGCAGGCCTTGCAGCCGATGCAGATCGAGGTGTCGGTGAAGAAACCCTTGCGCGGCGGGGGTTCCTGCCAGCCGGAGCTGGCCGCTACCTCGGGATCCGGTCCGGAGAACTGGGTGCCCACTATTCCTCCGGCGTGCTCTGAGTGATGGTGCTCTGAGTGATGGTGCTCTGAGTGGTGGTGCTCTGAGTGGTGGTGCTCTGAGTGCCGGTGTTGTGGATCCCGACGGTCCGCTGCAGGTTGCCGGTCTCGACGGTGACGCCCGCACGGCTGCGGTATTCCTCGACGAAGCGCAGCAGCGCAGGTCCGGTCGGCCGTCGCCCCGGCTGGATGTCGCAGGACGCGACCTTGGACTCCTGGATGTGCACGTTCGGATCGAGGGTGACACCGAACAGGTCGTTCGCGGAGTCGCCGGTGATCAGCGCACTGCCGCCGACCCCCCAGTGGTAGGGCAGTCCGATCTGGTGCACGGTATGCCCGCCGACCGTCAGGGGCACGACGCGGTCGGTGACGAGCACGCGAGCCTCGATCGCCGTGCGCGCCGTGACGATCGTCGCCCAGCCCAGGTGGTCGAGATTTCGTTCACGCGCGAGTTCGGGCGAGATCTCGCAGAAGAACTCAGGCTGCAGCTCGCTCAGGAACGGCACCCACCGGCTCATGCCGCCGGCAGTGTGATGCTCGGTCAGCCGGTAGGTGGTGAACACGAAGGGGAAGACGTCCGACGCGGGCTCGGGTGGTGACGGGTTCTGCAGGTTGTCCTTGCGGCGGAACACCTCGCGGGTGGGGCTGGCCTGTTGGGAGTAGAACGGGTTGCGAACGGGCGATTCGGCCGGCTCGTAGTGCGCGGGCAGCGGGCCGTCCAGCAGGCCGGCGGGTGCGTATAGCCAGCCCTTGCCGTCGGCTTGCATGATGAACGGGTCGTCGCCGGCGATGCCGGCTATCCCGCCGGTGCCGGGTTCGGGCCGGTAGGACGGCGGCTTGGTCGCCTCGAAGTCGGGTACGTCGTGGCCCGTCCACTTCTGCTGGTCCTCGTCCCACCAGACGTAGGCCTTGCGCTCGCTCCAGGGTTTGCCGTCCGGGTCGGCGGAGGCGCGGTTGTAGAGGATGCGCCGATTCGCCGGCCACGCCCAGCCCCATTCCGGGGCGACCCAGGACTGTTCGCGCCCCGGCTTGCGTCGCGCGGACTGGTTGACGCCGTCGGCATAGACACCGGTGTAGATCCAGCACCCGCCGTCGGTGGAACCGTCGTCGGCCATCTGCAGGTAGGAGTTCAGGGGCTCGCCGGCCTTGTCGCCGGAGCGGTGACGCCCATTGATCTCGCGCAGCACCGCGTCGGCAGAAGGCTCGCCGTGCGCGTCGACGGGATAGTCCCAGGTCAGGTCGCGAAGCGGTCGGTCGCGCTCGAGGTCGTCGCCCGCCAACCGGTCGCGCAACTTGCGACCGAGGTGGAAGAAGAAGTGCAGCTCGCTGCGGCAATCGCCGGGCGGTTCCACTGCTTTGTGGTGCCACTGCAGCATGCGTTGCGTCTGGGTGAACGTGCCCTCCTTCTCGACGTGCGAAGCGGCCGGCATGAAGAACACCTCGGTGCCGATGTCCTCGGTCCGCAGCTCGCCCGTCTCGATCTCCGGGCCGTCCTTCCAGAACGTCGCAGACTCGATCATGTTCAGGTCGCGCACGACCAGCCACTTCAGGTGCGACATTCCCAGGCGCTGCATCTTGCCGTGCGCCGAGCCGACTGCCGGGTTCTGGCCGAGAAGGAAATAGCCCTCGATCTTGTCGGCGAGCATGTCCATGACCGTGGCGTAGGTGCCGTGGTCACCGGTCAGCCGCGGCAGGTAGTCGAAGCAGTAGTCGTTCGCGGCTGTCGCCGCGTCACCCCAGTAGGACTTCAGCAGGCTCACGATGAACTTGCGGGCATCGGCCCAGAAGCCCTTCTGGCCGGAACTGGTGATCGTGGCGACGTAATCGTCGAGGGTGTCGTGCTCGCCGACCTTCGGCATCGGCAGGTATCCCGGCAGCAGGTTGAACAAGGTCGGGATGTCGGTCGAGCCCTGGATGCTCGCGTGCCCGCGCAGCGCCAGGATGCCGCCACCCGGACGGCCCATGTTGCCCAGCAGCAGCTGGATGATCGCCGATCCCCGGATGTACTGCACGCCGACCGAGTGGTGCGTCCAGCCGACCGAATAGACCCAGCACGTCGTCCGCTCGCGATTGCTGTTGGCGGTGACTTCCTCACACACGCGCAGGAATGCCTCGGCGGGAACGCCGCAGGTCTCGGAGACCATCTCCGGCGTGTATCGCGCGTAGTGGCGTTTGAGCACCTGGAACACGCAGCGCGGATGTTGCAGCGTCTTGTCGCGCCGCACTTCGCTGTGGTGCAGGGACGCGCCGTGCCCGCCCATCTCGTGCCCGGCGCCACGCTCCTGGCGCGACGTGTCGTCCTCACCCGGTGAATCGCCATCGCTCGAGGATGGCGCCCCGACCTCGCCGGAGGGTGCGGTCTCGACGACGCCCTCGTACTGCCAGGAGGTCGTGTCGTACGTAGCGGTCTCGGGGTCATAACCGGAGAAGACGCCGTCCAGATCGTCGACGTCGACGAAGTCCTCGCGCAGGATCACGTCCGCGTTGGTGTAGGCGCGCACGTACTCGTCGAACCATTTCTCGTTCTCGAGGATGTAGTTGACGATCCCGCCGAGGAACGCGATATCGCTACCGGCGCGCAACGGGACGTGCATGTCCGCGACTGCGGACGTGCGCGTGTAGCGCGGGTCGATGTGGATGACCTTCGCGCCGCGTGCCTTCGCCTCCATGACCCACTGGAACCCGACCGGATGGCACTCGGCCATGTTCGAGCCCTGGATGACGATGCAATCGGAGTTCTGCAGGTCCTGCTGGAAGGTGGTGGCGCCGCCACGACCGAAAGAAGTTCCCAGACTGGGAACGGTGGCACTGTGTCAAATACGCGCCTGGTTCTCGATCTGGATGGCGCCCATCGCGGTGAAGAGCTTCTTGATGAGGTAGTTCTCCTCGTTGTCCAGTGTCGCGCCACCCAGCCCGGCAATGCCGAGCGTGCGCCGGACGAACCGGCCCTTCTCGTCACGCTCCTGCCAGGTGCGCGCGCGGGTGTCGAGGATGCGGTCGGCGATCATGTCGGTCGCCGTCTCCAGGTCGAGCGGCTCCCACTCGGTTCCGAAGGGACGTCGGTACAGCATCGCGGTCTGGCGACCGGGGGAGTTGACTAGCTGCTCGCTCGCTGAACCCTTGGGGCACAGCCGGCCCCGCGACACCGGGGAGTCGGGATCGCCCTCGATCTGGACGACCCGCTCGTCCTTGACGAACACGCGCTGCCCGCAGCCGACAGCGCAATACGGGCACACACTCTGAACGACCTTGTCGGCGGTCGAGGTCCGGGGCTTCTGGGCGGCGGTACGCGGGGATTGCACCGCCGCGCCGCGCCCGAGTCGATCGGGGCCGGACAGCTGCCGGACGACCGGCCAGTCCAGCAATGTCCTACGCAGGTCCACGACCACCCCTTTCCACGCCCACGCTACCCAGGTGTGACCGGATTATCTCCAGGACCCCCGATCGAGGTGATGTGCATACGTCGAATGGGTAGGTGACCGGCGTCCGACCGTCAGCGCGAGGAGCCGGCCATGCCGTTCAACACGCCACCCGAGGTCGCCGCCGCAGCAGTCGCGTCCGCCGAGAAGAAAGCATCGCTGGGTCCGGCCAAGGCCGTCGTCGGCGGGTTCCTCGCCGGCGCCTACATCGCGTTCGGCGGTCTCATCGCGATCGACGTCTCCGCAGGGCTGGACCCGAAGACCTGGGGCGGCCTGATCACCCTGGTCAGCGGGTTGGTGTTCAGCCTGGGGCTGATCCTGGTGGTGGTCGGCGGCGCTGAGCTACTGACCGGGAACATGGCGCTGTTGCCGATGGCGGTGCTGGAAGGCAAGGTCACCGTGCCCAGGATGCTGATGAACTGGCTCTGGGTCACCATCGGCAATCTCATCGGCTCGGTGTTCGTCGCGTACTTCCTCGCCTTCCAGACGGGTGTGATCGCCAAGGACGGCTCGCCGGGCGCGGTGTCGAACTACGCTCGGCTGGGTGCCATCGCGATGGGCAAGGCGGTGTCCGAGACGCATTGGGAGCAGTTCGTACGCGCAGTCGGTTGCAACTGGCTGGTCTGCCTCGCCGTGTGGCTGGCGCTCGCTGCCACGGACATCGGCGGCAAGATCCTCGCCATCGTCTTCCCGATCACGGCGTTCGTCGCGCTCGGGTTCGACCACGTGGTGGCCAACATGTTCTTCCTGCCGGCCGCGATCTTCCTGCACGCCGGTGAGGTGACGTTGTCGAACATGGTGCTGAACCTGATATTCGCGTTCCTCGGCAACGCAGTGGGTGCCGGGCTCTTCGTCGGCATTGCGTACTGGTTCCTCTACCTGCGCGATGCCGCGCCGGCCACTGAGCAGAACGGCGCACGCAAGCAGCCGACGGACCGGCGCGCGGCACAGCGCTTGTAGGCCTAGTCGTCGGCCGCGCCGCGCGCGGCGCGGCGGTCGTCCTGAGCTGAGCAGTGCCGGCGGGTTCGCATGCGGCACGGCTGGGTAGGGCTGACTCCATGGTGCAGCGACTGGCACGACTGCTCGAATCATTGGCGACGCGCATCGAGGGCGCCGAGGCGCTCGATGCGCTGGCGGAGCCGCTGGCGCGCCTCGGTGAATCGCTCAAACGGCGCGGGGTGCGCGAGGTGCTGAGTGGCACCGCGATCGGCCATCCCGTGCATCCCGCACTCGTCGCCCTCCCGATCGGGGCGTGGACGACCGGCTCGGTGCTCGATGCGGCCGGCGGGCACCAGCGGGCGGCACGCCTGGCCATCGGGTTCGGCGTGCTCACTGCCGTGCCGACCGCACTCACCGGCTTCAGCGACTGGCTCTACACCGCCGGAGCCGAGCGGCGGGTCGGCATCGTGCACGCAGTGAGCAACGAGGTCGCTCTCACGCTGTACTCGACGAGCTGGATCGCGCGTCGCCGCGAACGTCACGGGCTGGGTGCCGCACTGGCCGGCGCCGGAGCAGTGGTGGCGACGGTGGGCGGTTGGCTCGGCGGACACCTCGCGTACGCGCAGGGCGTCGGCGTGGACACGACCGCGTTCCAGATCGGACCGAGCGAATGGACCGACGTGCTCCGGCACTCCGAGCTGCCCGGCGTCGGCGAGATGGTTCAGGTGCACGCGGCCGGAGTCCCGCTCGTGCTGATGCACAAGGCCGACGGGGTACGCGCTCTCGCCGATCGGTGTACGCACCGCGGCGCCCCGCTCAGTGACGGTGAATTGCAGGCCGGCTGTGTCGTATGCCCGTGGCACGACAGCGCGTTCGACGTCGACGACGGCACGGTGGTGCGTGGTCCGGCAACCCGGCCGCAACCGGCGTACGAGGTGCGGGTCGACCAGGGCCGTGTGCAGGTACGCCGCGGCGGCGAGCACCGCACTATGCGGACGAACCCGGTCGGCGTCTGAATGCGATGCAAGGAAAGGATGCCGTCATGCCGCTGAGCTCGCCGGAGGGCAAGGACTGGCTGCGACAGCGCGTGCACGAACTGGCGGCACGCGGCCCGCTCTCGGTGCTCGACGTCGGCCCCGGCGTCGGTACGTACGCCAAACTGCTCCGGGGACCGGATGCCGATCACTTCGTCGGCATCGAGATATACGAGCCGTACGTGCACACCTATCGGTTGCACGATCACTACGACGAGATCGTCATCGGCGACGCGCGCGACGTTGCGTTTCCCGAGGTCGACGTGGTGATCCTCGGCGACGTGGCCGAGCACATGACCGAGGCCGAGGCTCTGCAGCTCTGGGAGCGCAGCGCTGCTGCGGCCCGCCGCTCGGTACTGCTGTCCATCCCGATCGTCCACTACCCGCAGGGCGAGATCGAGGGCAATCCGCACGAGGTGCATGTGGACGAGGACTGGGACCACAAGCGGGTGCTGGCCACCTTTGCCGGCATCAGCGATTTCTCACTCGGCACCGAGGTCGGCGTCTACGAGCGCCGCTGCGGCTGAGCCAGGCGGCCCAGGCAGTTCGCCAGATCGGTGCCACGCCACGGTTCGGGGTAGAGAGTGTCGTGCCGGCCGAACCACAGCTCGGCGAGGGCGCCACGTGCCTGACCCGTTCCCTGTCCCCCTGGTTCTGGTGTCTTCCCGGCCCAGCGCAGGGCGCGTCGCACGGCGCGCGCGCTGCGGGCACGACCGGCCGGGAAGCTCACCTCGCCGTACCGCATGGCCAGCGCGGCGAGGGCGCCCAGCTCGCTGAGATCGGCAGCCCTGTCGAGCTCCACCAGCACCGACGCCCGAGCAAGCACGTCCGGTGGCACCGCGCCGGCCCTGATGCGCGGATCACCCAGCGCCGCCGAGATATCCGCACCGTGCGGCCCGGCCAGCCAGAGCCCGCAGTCCGCATCCGCGACGAACGCTGTCCGCGCGGCGAACAGGACCGCGGCCGCATCGTCGGCGTCCGGGCAGAGGATGACCATGATCGACGCGTACGGCAACCACTGTCCCGGCCCGCGCAGCTGCGGATCGGGCAGCAGGCGGGCCAGCATGAGCGTCTCGGCGTTCTTCGCGGCTGCCTCGCCGGTCTCGGATGCGGCGGTGCGAAGTGCCCAGTCGCCGCCGTGGTGCCAGGCGACCGCCTCGGGAACGTGGGCGAACACGGCGCCGGCGCAATAGGCGCGATGGGCCAGTTCCCAGTCCTCACCGCCATAGCTGTCGAACTGCTCGCAGAAACCGTCGAGCTCGCCGAAGAGGTCGCGATGCATGCCGAGCACGGCGCTGATCATGTGGCGATAGGACCGCGCGTCCGCGTCGAGCAGGTTGCGGCTGCCGGCGTACGCCTCGCGCAGCCAGCGCGGCTCGGTCAGCGCTGCCGGGCCGTTCGCGTGCCCGGTCAACCAGTCACGCAGCCGCGCGACCGTCCACCCGCTCAGGTCGGCGTGGCGGCGTCGCCCGACAACGACACAGTCGGGAACCATCGCGGGTAATCGACTGAGGCGCGCCACATAGTCCGGTTCGGGGACGGTGTCGCCGTCGAGGAAGAGCACCACCTCGCCGTCGGACGCAGCGGCTCCCAGGTTCCGCGCTGCGGCAGCGCGGAACCCCCGGTCGTCCTGCCGGACGAGACGCAGATCGAACGGCGCGTCTGCCGGCAGGCGCGGCGGCTGTCGCGACCCGTCGTCGGCCACCACCACCTGGAGCCGCTCGTGCGGGTGGGTCTGCAACGCCAGCGCGGCAAGCGCCCGGTCCAGCTCGCGTGGTGCCTCGTAGTACGGCACGACCACGCTGACCCTCGGCGGTTGCACGGGATGGACGCCGGCCAGCAGATCCCAACGGTTGCCGGGTACCGCGAATGCACCGTGGCCGACCGGCAGCGGTGCAGGTGCGGCGCAGCTGTGCAGGTGCGCGCCGTAGCTCGACGCGATCTCGGCCAGGCCCGGACCGGCTGCGGCACCGGTGGGCAGCAGCGTCGACGCCGGGTCGGCGAGCGCCGCCTCGATCGCCCGGCGCAGCGCGCCCGGCTCGTCGGCGTCGTAGATGGTGACGGTGCCGGGCCAGCCGGCGTCGATCTCCTCGGTGTACCCGGCACGGGGGACGAGCGGCCGGCGTCCGTACCCGAGCCAGGTCGCAATCGACCCGGACGCCGACACGCGCCGGTTCGGAGCGACCGGGACCGCCGCCGTCCGCAGCGCGTCGCCCAGTTCGGCGGTGGCCAGGTAACCGGTCATCGACCATTCCCGTCCACACCGCCTGGCCTCGGCAGCCAGCTGGTGCGGCAGCTCTTCGTGCCCGTCGGCGGGCCCGCCCAGCGCGAGCAGCCGGCTGGCTGGCGGGAGTTCGCCGATGGTGTGCTCGTAGCCACGGTCGGGGTAGACGAAGCCCAGGACGGCGACGTCGCGACCGCTCGGGTCAGCGGGCGGGCCGTCCGCCACCACAACCGGCAGCGGGACGACCCGTAGCGAGTGGGCGTTCTCGGCGAGCGGAGCTGCCGACCTCAGCTCGTGCCGGCTGTTCACGACGATCCCGCGCGCGTGCCGGGTGACGATCGCGTACGCGGCCCGCCGCCGGCGCTGCAGCTCGGCGTCGCCGGCTGGCACGTCGTGCAGCGTCACCGACAGCATTGCGCCGGCACCGGCCACCGCCTGCGCGAGCGCACCGAAACGAGCGGCGCTGTCCTCGCAGGTCGGCGCGAACAGCCGGTCGGTGTAGGGGACGTGCACGACGTCCCAGCCGGACAGGTCGAGCGCTGCGGCGCTCTGCGGGTCGTGGGCGCGCAGCACGGGGTGCGTGCAGGCGGCGGCGATCGTCAGCGCGTGCTGCACGACGCCATGACGGTCCGGTCCGACGACGAGATGGACGACTCGGGTCACCGTCGCCTCGAGGCCGCGTAGAGCACGGCATGTCGGGCGCGCACCGCCTCGCGGTGCGCGAGCCGCGAGCGACGCTCCGCCGGGCGCGGCGGCGGAGCGCGCAACTGCTGCTCGACCGATGCGGCCAGCGACGACGGATCGAGCCCGGACTGCTCGTCGTGGCGGTAGGCCACCGCGTCCGCCCACTGGTCGAGATAATGACCCGACGATGGGGCCACGACCGCGGTGCCGAGATCGCGGCACAGCTCCAGCCAGCCGGAATGCGTGCCGAACCGGTAGGGCAGCACCGACACGTGGGAGCGCGCGAGGTAGTCGTGCAGCTCGTCGTCGTCGAACCGCTCGTGCACGTTCAGCTCGATGCGCCCGGACTTCGCCAGGCGGTGGACGGGCTGCAACTCGGCGCGCCGTACCACTTCGGGATGCATGTCGACCCGCAGTCGCCCGCCGGCCCGCATGGCGCCTTCGGCAGCGGCAGCGACCACCGCCGCGGGATCGACCACATTGCGGCGAAGGGACTTCAGGTGCAGTGTGACCAGCCCGCGCTCGGTCTCGGGCAGGGGCGTGGGCGGTGCGGTGAGCGTCGTGGGATGCGCCACCACCGTCGCATTCCTGCCGAAGCGGTCGCCGATCTCGGCTGCCGCGCCCTGGGTCAAGGTAAGCACTTCGGCGGCGCGGGCGATCAGCACGCGCAGGTGCCCGTCGTGCTGTTCGCGGCTGGGATCGTGCGGGTTGCGCAGATCGTGGACCGTGAGCACCAGCGGCAGGCGGGACGCGCGAAGTGCATCTGCCCAAGCGCTCAGGCCGGCCTCGTCGAGGTGCTCGTAACCGAAGTGCAGGTGCACGACCTCGATGCCGGGCGCTGCGGCCAGTAGCGCGCCGGGTTCGAGCAACGGGTCGGGTTCCCACCCGGACACCCGGTCGGGAAGCACCTGGGCGACGGTCGTGGGACGGACAGCGTCCACATAGGGATGGCGCGGGGGGATCGCCGCGACCCGTACCGGCCGGGCGGGTGCCCAGCCGTCGCCCACGCGGCGCGCGAGCCCGGCCTGCTCGAACTGCTCGAGCCAGCCCGCCATCGGCCACCAGCCCCACCGCTCGAAAAACACCGCACCGTTGCGCAGGATGTCCTCGAGATGCTGCACGGGTGGCGCCGTCGTGGCGTGGTGCTGGTGGTAGGCCTCGGCGCCGCCGACCCAGAGCAGGGGGACGCCGCGTGCGCGCGCCTGCTGCGCGAAGTCGGTGTCCTCGCCGCCGTAGCCCGTGTAGCCCTCGAAGAACCCGCCGATGCGCGTCCACACCTCGGTGCGCACGGCGAACGACAGCGACCAGAACAGCTCGTGATCACCGGGCTGCACCGCACCGGGCGGCGGCGCGGGCCGCGCGGGGTGCGGATTGCGCGCCGCGAGCAGCGCCGTCGGGGACCAGCCGGCAGCGGGCGCCGGGGGCAGGTAGGTGACCGGGCCGCACAGCAGCGCGTCGGCGCCGGCGCGGTCGGTCGAGGCGGCGGTGTAGTGGCGCAGCAGGTCCGGCGCGGGCAAGCAGTCCACGTCCAGCAGCACCAGCAGGTCCGCGCCGTTCTCGACCGCGGCTCGCACACCGGCATTGCGGGCAGCCGCCAGCGGCAGCGCGGCCGCCTGCGCGGGCACGTGCACGACACGTGCGCGCAGGTCGAGGGACGGGTCGAGTGCCGACTCGAGGTCCGGGTCGCCCATCGCGACGACGACGTAATCGTCGGGACGGTGCGGGGCAGCTGCCAGGTGCGCGTGCTGCCGGCGAAGGTGCTCGTGGCGCCCGGCGGCGAGCGTGACGACCGCGCTACGCATCCAGCGCGACCCTGGTGATGGCGGCTGCGGCCTTCGCGGCTCCGGCGCCCGAGCTCCAGCCCGACCAGCCGGCACCGCCGAGCAGCTCTGCTCGCCGCAGCAGGTGCGGCCATTGCGCAGGCTCGGGCCATCGGTCGGCCACGACAGCGATGTGCTGTGCCTCGAGCGCGGCGGCGGTGGCGTGCTGCTCATCGAACGGACGCTGTTGCGGCACGATCACCGCGGCCCGGCGAGCCGCCGCGACCTCGGCGAGCGCGTTCTGCCCGCCGTGGGTCACCACGACGTCGCTGTCCTGCAGCGCGTGCCAGATGTCGTCGGTCCACGGCGTCCCGGCGAGCCCGTGTGCGGTCCACGTCCACCCGGGGCAGGCCTGCGCCGCGACGGCGACGTCACCGGCGACGACGTCGGTGCCGCCGGCGCCGAAGAGGGCGAGCACGCGCCGGCGGCCCGGCGCAGCACCCGGTTGCCGGTCGTCGAAGCGCGAGATCGCACCGACGAAATCGGTCTTGTCAAGGTGCCGGCCAAGGTGCCGTGGCTCGTACACCGTCGACGGCCACGGAACGAGGATCCGGTGGGCCATGCGGTAGCAGAGCCGGTGCGCGTCGTCCTCCCGGACGCCCGCTCCCGCCATCACGATGACCGGCACGCCGAGCAGCCGCAGCTGGGCCGTGAGCTCGACCGACACATCGACCACGATGGTCGAGGGCCGCGCGGCGCGCACCCAGCCGGCGACGGTCAGCATCCGGTCGCGATAACCGGGGTTGCGCAGCGGCGCCCAGTGCACGGCGCCGCCTGCGCTCACGTCGACGCCCCGTGCCGCCGCGTCGACCCCGTGCACCTCGTCGTCGTGCACCTCGTCGTCGTCCGGGGCGAGGCGCAGCCATCCGGCGAAGGGCGCCAGTTCAGTGGGTTCCGGCAGCGAACTGAGCACGGTGACGGGCAGGTCGAGCTTGGCCGCGATCGACGCTGCCCGGTTCAGATGTCCGCGACCGTGGTGGTGCACGTAATAACCGATCACGCGGCGGGACCGACCACGTCATCGAAGAGCGCCTCATAACGCCGCACCATGGCCGCGACCGAGCAGTGTTCGACGGCCCGCCGGCGGGCGGCGGTCCGGCTCAGCCGTTCCACCACCGGGATGGCCTGCGCCAGCGCGTCGACGTCACCGCCCGGAACCAGCCGCGCGCATGTCTCGTCGACGATCTCGCTGATGCCACCGCGCGCGAAAGCAGCCACCGGGGTGCCGGACGCGAGCGCCTCGGCCACCACGAGGCCGTAAGGCTCTTCCCAGTCAGGGGTGACCAGCGCCGCCGCGGCGTGGCGGACGGCCTGCGACAGCGCCCCCTGGTCGAGGTGGCCCAGGTAGCGGATACCGTCCCCCAGCCGGGGCTCGACCTCGGTGTCGTAGTAATCGTGGTCGATGACCGGCCCGGCGAGGTCGAGCGTGCGACCGGCCCGCCGCGCTGCCTCGATCGCGAGGTGCGCACCCTTCTCGCGGACCACCCGGCCGAACCAGATCAGTCCGTTCCCGCCAGGACCCGCGGGCCACCGTTCACAGTCGACGCCGTTGTGGATGACCGGAATGTCGCCGGCGACCGGTCGCCACGAGCGGGCCGTGTGGCTGCTCACGCCGACGAACCGGATGGCGCCCGACTCGCACAGCTGGATCGCCGACTCCAGCCACGGAGTCGGGGGCGTGTGGAGCGTGGACACCATCGGTACCCCGAGCGAGGACGCCATTGCCACCGGGAGGTGATGCAGGCTGTGATTGTGTACGACGTCGAAACGCGCCGATCCGTTGTCGGCGAGTTCCAGCATCAGCGCGAGGTAGGCATGGTGCTCGGCCATCACCAGTTCGGAGGGCATCGAGACATCGCGCCGGGCATGGGGGGACAGTGTCAGCGGCCGCAGGCTCAACAGTTGCGCTCCTAGCCCAGGATCCGAGCCCGGCGCAGCGAACAGCGTGACGCAGTGACCGCGACGCCGAAGCGCCCGCGTCAACGTCCACACATGCGTTTCCAGACCACCGGCGAACGGCTCGGCGACAGGGAAGCGTGAGGATGCAATGATCGCGATGCGGAACTTGCGGCGAGCTCCAGCCGCCGACGACATCGCAACCGGCGCCGTTCGACGGACGCGGTGCGGTGTCTGGGCAGCGGGCATTACCAACTCCATGATCAACAAATGGATGACGTCTGCTTCGCCACCTCTCACCCTAGTGAGTTGGTCCGGCGCAGGGTGGGGGGGTCCGCGGGGCATCCGGTGGGGGCTGCGGGACATCTCGGCGTGCGGTCCGGGCGGGCACGGCGGGCCGCCTATCCCTGGGTCTCGACCTCGAAGAAACCGCTCAGCCCGGAGATGTCGAGCAGGCGCAACACCCGGGCTGGCACAGCGCGCAGGCGCAGCGCCACCTGCCGCCCGACTGTCCTGTTGTGCAGGTGGATCAGCAGCGCCATTCCGGTCGAGTCCAGGAACGTGTTCTCGCTGAAATCGACGACGAGGGTACGGATTGCCGGCTGCTCCAGCAGAACCCTGGCGTCTTGGCGCAACTGCGCGGCCGTGGACAGATCCACCTCGCCGGGGAGGGCGAGGACGGCGACCGGCTCCCCCGTTCGCTCGCCAGGCACCGTGCGAGCCTAGCGACGGGCGAGTCGCCTGCCCAGCGTGCCGGGACGGCGCGTTACCCTGTGCACAAGCGCGCGTGTCTCCCGAATCCGCACAGATCCCCGCGTGACATCAGTCGAAAGGCGTCGATGAGCGAGTCAAGTCGGTCCGGGCCGCCGTCGGGCAACTGGGAACCCCCGGCCGGGGGCCAGCAGGGACCGCCCAACCCGCAATACCCCAGCCCGCAATACCCGGGCCAGCAGCCGCCGCTCGGCGCGCCCTACGGGCAGCAACCGCACGACCCGGCCAATCAGGGCACATCCGAGGGACCCCCGTATCCCCCGCAGGGATACCCGCCCCCGCAGGGATACCCGCCGCCGCAGGGCTACCAGCAGTCGCAGGGATACCAGCAGTCGCAGGAGTCGCCGCCCTCATCGGGTTCAGGTGGCTCCGATTCCGAGCGGTCCGGCCCCATCACGCCGCCGCCCGGTTTCGACGACCAGGGAAAGGTGCGGCGCACCAAGGTCAGTGGCGTCTGGATCGGCCTCGTCGCGGCGGTAGTCGTATTGATATTGCTGATCATTTTCATTGCGCAGAACCTGGACGAAGCGACGGTCCACTTCCTCGGCTTCAGCGGCAAGGTCTCCCTCGGCCTCGCGATGCTCGTCGCCGCGCTGTCCGGCGTGGTGATCGCCGTCGTACCCGGGACGATCCGGATCTTCCAGCTACGCAAGGCGTTGCGCGCGAACGCCGACACCGAAGGTCTGCGTCACCCGCGCAAGAAGTAGACGCCGGGGGCACGCGCGTCGAGTACCGTCCAGCCGTGCCCGTCCGAGCGCAGCGATGCCGAGGCGCCGGGCACGTCCGTGTCGATCTCGAGATGGCCCGACCAGCGCACCCGCACCGGAATCTGCGCGGCGCGGGTAACGCGTAGGCCCAGTTGCGCCTGGCCGGCCGAGACGACCTCGGCCGGGGCGGCCGCGATCGGGCGCGCGTCGCGGACGCGGTACAGGCGCCAGTGCGCGTCGGACCAGACCTCGTCCAGATAGTCGAGCCCGTGCGAGACGAGCCGGGATTCAGGGTTGGGCTGCAGTGCTGCGGAGCCGAGGGCGACGTAGCCCACCGCGTTGTCGGCCAACCAGGCACGGTAGGTCCTGCCGGTCAGACCCGGGTGCAGCAGCACTGCGGCGTAGGCGTTGTCGGCCTGGGTCTCGTACCCTCGCGCCAGCAGGGCGTCGTCGAGCAGGGCGTAGGCCGAGGTATGCGTGCCGTCGGCGACGACCTCGAGCCGGTAGGACGTCAAGCGGGGCAGGCGGCCCAGTTCCGCAGCGAGCGGCGCGTAGCGCTGCAGCGAGGACAAGGGCGAGCGCGCGATCCCCAGGTCGTGCATGGTCGCGGCCAGGCCGTAGTAGATGCCGAGCGCGCTCACCAGTGCGGCGACGCCGACGCGCGCGCGGGCCGTCGCCACGACGGCCACCGGCAGGCAGATCCACGCCAGCCGCACGAAGTTCGAGCCCAACCCGTTCGGCAGAACGACAAGGAACGGACAGGCGACGGCCGCGATGGCGGTGACGACGAGGACGTCGGCGGCAGGTCGGGCGAGCAGCATCGCGAGCAGCGACAGGATGACCGCTCGCCCGTCCGTCCAGCCGAACGGCTGCGGGCCGGGCACCCCGAAGAGCGCTGCGACGACGGCGAGGACGCTGCCGGCGCCCGCGATCGTCAGAGCGCTCACGACCCGCCGGTCGCGACATAGCGTCAACGGCCCTGCCAGGCCGATGATCAGGAACGCTCCGGACACGGGGGATACGAGCGATGTCGCCACGCCCGCGAGAATGGCGAGCACCCGGCGATTTCCGCGCACTGCCAGCAATGCCAGCACCGTCACGAAGGTGCCGACAGCGAACGGGATGCGCCCGCTCCACAGATTGCCGGCGGAGACGACCATGCTCACCCATGTCGCGGCAACCGGATGAGACGTGCCGCGGACGAGCAGCCAGCACACCGCTGGCGTGGCCGCGGTGGCGAGCGCGCCCGTGATCGCCGAACCGAGCGCGGCTGCGAGGTAGGGCGTGAGGACGGAATACCCGCCCGGTGACGTGCCGCCGAACCAACTGAACCAGTACGTCAGGCCCACGCCGTGCTCGACCGCGGATTGGTGCGCCCGCGCCGCCCACATGTCACCGACCGGCGGCCGGACGACGAGGAACGCGACAGCGACTGCGGTCATGGACAAGGTCGCAGCGATCCCGGCAGCGCCGGGCACGTCCAGCACCCTTCGCATCCGGCGGGGCAGGCCATCGCTCAGGGTGCGGGTCAGACCGACGGCTCGGGTCGCATCGCGCGCAACGCCATCGCTTCGAGCCACCTGGCCATTGTCGCCGGGACTCAGAGTTCGCCAAGAGCGGCGACGGGCAACTCGACACAGTCGGCGACGAAGCGCAGGAAGCCGCCGGCCGTGCCGCCGTCGCAGACGCGGTGGTCGAAGGCGAGGGTGAGCTGGCAGAGTTTGCGCACGGCGAGCCGGCCGTCGACCACCCACGGTTTGTCCATGATCCGGCCGACGCCGAGGATGCCCACCTCGGGGTAATTGATGATCGCCGCCGAACCGTCGACTCCGAGCACGCCGTAGTTGTTCACCGTGAACGTGCCGCCCTGCAGATCGGCCGGCTGCGATTTCCCCGAGCGCGCGTCCAGTGTGAGGCGGGTCAGCGCGGCGGAGAGGTCGCGCGTGGTCATCCGGTCGGCGTCGCGCACCACCGGCACCAGCAACCCCCGCTCGGTCTGTGCCGCGAAACCGAGGTGGACCGACGACGGCACCACGATCTCAGCGCCCTCGATACGCCCGTTCAGCTCCGGGAACCTCTGCAGTGCGAGCACGGTGAAGCGCGCGACGAGGGCCAGCACGCTGACCGGCCGCTCCGGGCTGCGTGCATTGATAGCGGCGCGCGCGACCAATAGCTCGGTCGCATCGACGTCGACCCAGACCGTCGCCTCGGGGATCTCACGCCGTGAGCGAGACAACTTGTCGGCCACGATTTTGCGCATCCCGGTGATCGGGATCCGTCGGACGCTGGACGCCACCCTGTCGGTGTAGACCGTCGGGCGCTCCAACGCCCGCTGCACATCGCGACGCAGCACCAATCCGCTCGGACCGGTGCCGGTGATCATTGCGAGGTCCAGCGACGCGTCCCGGGCAAGTTTGCGCACCAGCGGCGAGATGACCGCGACCCGTCCGCTGTGCTGCTCGCCCGTCGCGATCGAGGCCACGGCGCGGCGCCCGCGGCGTCGCCGTCGCGACTGCTCGGTCGTGCCGTAGCCGATCAGCACGTTGCCGGACCGTCCGCAAGCGCCGGTCTCCACTCCGGGTTCGCGCAGTCCCGCGGGTTCGGTCACGCTGATCAGCGGCGCGCCGACAGCCACCGTGTCGCCCGCCGCGCCGTGCAGCGCGGTCACCTCACCTGCGAAGGGGACAGGAACTTCGACGGCCGCTTTCGCGGTCTCGACGTCGACCACGACCTGGTCGACGCTGACGGTGTCGCCGACCTGCACGTGCCACGCGATGATCTGCGCCTCGGTCAGCCCCTCGCCGAGGTCGGGCAGCCGGAAGTCAGGCACGCTCGTCCCATTGCAGTCGGGCCATGGCATCGAGAATGCGGTCGACGCCGGGCAGGTGGTGCTCCTCGAGCTTGGGTGGCGGGTAGGGGATGTCGTACCCGGTCACGCGCAGGATCGGAGCCTCGAGATGGTGGAAGCACTGCTCGGACAGACGGGCCGCGACCTCGGCGCCGTAACCACAGAACCCGGACGCCTCGTGGATGACGACTGCCCGACCCGTCCGCCGCACCGACTCGACCAGCGTGGCGTCGTCGAACGGGGAGAGGCTGCGTAGGTCGACGACCTCGACGTCCCAACCTTCCTCGATGGCTGCATCTGCGGTCTCGAGGGCGGTGGCCACCAGGCCGCCGTACGCGATCAACGTGACGTCCTTACCGGGACGCCGCACCACAGCGCAGTCCATCGCTGGCAAGTCGCTAGACAGAGCGGTGCTCTCCGATGACCAGTAGCGCCGCTTCGGTTCGAGGAAGACGACGGGGTCGGGACTGGCGATTGCCTGGCGTAGCAGCGTGTACGCGTCACCGGGCGTGCCTGGGGTGACGACCCGCAGCCCCGCGGTGTGGGTGTAGATGGCCTCAGAGGAATCGCAGTGGTGCTCGACTCCGCCGATGCCGCCCCCGTAAGGGATTCTGATCACGATCGGGAGTTCGATCGCGCCACGGGTGCGGTTGCGCATCTTGGCCAGGTGGCTGGTGATCTGTTCGAAGGCGGGGTACGCGAACGCATCGAACTGCATCTCGACCACGGGACGGAGCCCGTTCATGGCCATGCCGATGGCGGTGCCCACGATGCCGGCTTCGGCGATCGGCGTGTCCATCACGCGCTGGTCGCCAAAGCGGGCGCTGAGGCCGTCGGTGATCCTGAAGACGCCGCCGAGGGCACCGACGTCCTCGCCGAGCACGAGCACGCACGGATCGGTCTCGAGCGAGTCGGCCAGCGCTCGATTCAGCGCGCTCGCCATGGTGATCGGGGCCACCGCGACGCTGTTGCGTACCGAGCGGTCGACAGCGCCCGTCACGTGGCGTCCTGGGCCGCGTCGGCCAGTTCGGCCTCCAGCGCGGCCCGCTGTGCGCGCAGGGCAACTGTCGGCTCGGCGTAGACGTACTCGAACAGATCGGTCGGGTCCAGCGCCTCGTCCACGTTCATCCGCTCGCGCAACTCGGCGCTTTGGCGCTCGCCCTCGGCCGTGATCATTGCCAGTTTCGCGTCATCGAGCCGGCCGGTCGTGCGGAGATAGGTGTCCAGCCGCGCAATCGGGTCGCGGGCCAGCCATTGCTGCACCTCGTAGCCGTCGCGGTAGCGCGTCGCGTCGTCGGCGTTGGTGTGCGCCTCGATGCGGTAGGTCAGCGCCTCGATGAGCGTAGGGCCCTCGCCGACTGCGGCGGCTGCGATTGCGTCACGTACCGCCAGGTAGACCGCGGCGGCGTCGTTGCCGTCCACGCGCACCGAGGCGACTCCGTAGCCGATCCCCTTGTGCGCCAGGGAGGGGGCGGCCGACTGCTTCGCAATCGGCACGCTGATCGCGTAGCCGTTGTTCTGGACCAGGAAGACCACCGGCGACTTCCACAGGGCTGCGAAGTTGAGCGCCTCGTGCAGATCGCCCTCGCTGGTCGCGCCGTCACCGACCATGACGAGCGCCGCCGTGTCCTCGCCCTTGACCCGGGCGGCATGCCCGAGCCCGACGGCGTGCAGGGTGTTGGTGGCCAGCGGTGTGCACTGCGGAGCGACGCGGTAGGCGTAGGGGTCGTAACCGCAGTGCCAGTCACCGCGCAGCAGCGTGAGCACCTCGGTGGGTGGGACGTCCCTGGTCAGCACCGCCATCGAGTCGCGATAGGTCGGGAAGAGCCAGTCCTGCCTCCGAAGCGCGAGGACCGCACCGACCTCGCAGGCCTCCTGGCCGCGGGCGGACGGGTACACCGCCAGCCTCCCCTGCTTGGTGAGCGCGGTGGCCTGGGTGTCGAAGCGCCGGCCGAGCACCATCGACCGGTACAGCCGGTCGAGGATCTCGGGGTCGGGCAACTCGCCGCCCGTCGGCCGGCCGGTGGCATCGAGCAGGCAGCGCGGGTCGTCGTCCGGCAGCAGTGCACGGAAGGCCGGACGGTGTGCCAGCGACGTCATCCGGGTCCTGCTTCCGCGAAATGTCATGGCCGATGTCCTGCCAATCGTCCCCCCGTTGTGACCATAGGTCCACGCGCATGCTGCAGGTCCGGACGATCGGCGCGGATCAGGCATCGATTATGGTCGAATGGTGCCCACCCCTCCGCGCAGCGAACGCGGCGCCAGACAGTTGGCTCCGCTCGATAACACCGACCGCCGCATCGTCGATGCCCTGCGCGAGGACGGCCGGCTCTCGATGCGAGCGCTCGCCGAGCGACTGCACATCTCGCGGGCCAATGCCTACACACGGGTCGAGCGGTTGCAGGGCGCGGGCGTCATCACCGGCTACACCGCGGTCATCGATCCCCAGCGCTACGGCTACGGCCTGTCCGCGTACGTGTACCTGAAGATCAGCCAGCATTCGTGGAAGACGGTGCGCGAGCAGGTCATGGCGATACCCGAGGTCGAGCACGGGGCGCTGGTCTCGGGCGACAGCGACATCGTCGTGCTGGTCCGTACCAGGGACGCCGCGAATCTGCGCGATGTGGTGTTGACCCGGTTGCAGGAGATGCCCGGGGTGCTGTCGACCCAGACCGAGTTGATTTTCGAGGAGTTGGCGCGGACCATCTGAGCGGCGGGGTTAGCGCACCGTGGCCGCCGGGCATGGTGCATGAACCGCAACGTCCGTACGGACAGTCAGGAGCGGCCATGAGCGCGAACCCGTCCGCTACCGGAGCCGCCCGCCGGGCTGCCAACAGCGACAAGATGGACGGGCTGGCCCGGTTCGGTTTCGCCGGACGCGGCGCCGTCTACGTGCTTCTCGGTGTGCTGGCAGTGCTCCTTGCGCTGGGCCGCAAGAACAAGGAGACCGACCAGCGCGGCGCGATCCAGGACCTTTCCCAGAAGAGCGGCGGGTTCGTCCTCGTCCTCGTCCTCGCCCTGGGGCTCACCGCGTACGCGATCTGGCGCTTCAGCGAGGCAGCGTTCGGCGTCGCAGGTGAGGGCAACAAGGCGGGCCCGCGGGTGCAGTCGCTGGCCAGGGGTCTGGCCTACGCATTCCTCGCTGTCAGCGCCTTCACGATCGCCTTCCGGGGACGCGACTCCAGCCAGGCCAAGGACCAGCAGGATCTGACAGCGAGCATCATGCGCAACACCGCCGGACGGTTGCTGATCGGGCTCGTCGGCGTGGTGATCGTCGTGATCGGTGCTGTCCTCGTGTACGAGGGCATTACGCGCAAGTTCGAGGAGGACCTCAAACTCGGCGAGATGAGCCCCCAGTGGCGCAAAGTGACGGAGGTGCTCGGCACCGTCGGCACAATCGCACGTGGCGTGGTCTTCGCAATCACCGGCGTCCTGGTAGTCACCGCGGCAGTGCAGTTCGACCCGTCGAAGGCCCGCGGAATCGACCAGTCGCTGCGCGCGCTACGCGACACCGCGGCCGGGCCCTGGCTGCTGGTGGTCATCGCGGTCGGGCTCATCATGTTCGGGCTGTTCAGCTTCTGCGAGGCGCGCTGGCGGCGTGTCTGACGCGCGTCAGTCGGCCTCGGCGCTGATGCGGCGCCACTCGAGGGTGGCGTCGACCGCGAGCCTCGCGTGCTGGCGGGCGAAGAGCTTGGCGGCCTTCGTTCCGCTCCACTGCGCGGGAAGAAGTTGACGCGGTAGCGCCGGATCGAGTGCCGGGAACCGGCGCCAGGCGTGGACCAGCTCGACGATTCGCGTGAGCGCGTCGCGCGTGGTCGCTCGGACAAAGTCGGCAAGGAACTGTTCGTAGCGGCGGCCGACGTCGTCGAGATCCCAGGCCTCGCGAACCATGCCGGCGAGATCGTGGCCACCGACATGGGTGCCGAGAAAAACCTGGGCATCGGTGACGCCCGCGTCGGCAAGCACCTGCTCGGCCTCGGCGAGACGGTCAGGATGCGTGCTGACCCAGACGCCGGGGGCGGGGGATCCGAAACCCGCCCAGCTGAGCCGGGTGCGGAGCAGGTGGCGCGTCGGCCGCTCGGTTTCAGAAGCCCGGGCCAGTACGAGCAGCCAACGCCCGTCCCACTCTTCGGCCGCCCCGGTGAAGCCGTAGATGCGCTCGGTGCCTTCGATGAGCATGCGTTCGGCGACAGGGGTGAGCTTCCAGCAGGAGCGCCGCCCGACCCGCTCGGACTGCAACCATCCGTCGGCGGCGGTGCGCATCAGTGCCTGGCGCGCCGCCTTCTCCTCGACGCCCAACCTGCGCAGCACGTCGATGAAAGCCGACGTCCACGCGGGCTGCCCGCTGGGGAGCACGAACTCGCCGAGGATCGTGAACAACAGTCCTCGGGCACTTCCCGCGCCGGCGTCGTGCCTGCGGGACAGGCGAGGACCGGTTTCGTCCGCGGCGCTGCTCGTGGACATCCGCCCCTCCTCGATCACTGCTGCACGCTACCGAGCCGCGGCCGGTGCGGGTGGCGGATCCACGGGCGATTTCGCTCAGTGGTTCGCAACAGAGACCGTAACCAGCTCGTGCGGGTGGGTGCGTCGGGGTGTTGGCTCGAGCCAGGCGGGTGGGATCCAGTGGGGTCGCCCGTCGTGCATGACGCATGTGCCGCCCAGGGTCTCGTCGCTCCGTCTTTCGACCCCACCCGCCTGCCCGCCGGCTTGGCTACCCTCGACGGCATGGCGGTGACGACCACTCGGCGCGCGATCGTGAAGGTGCCGGTCGGGGCCGAGCCCGCGCGCGTCCCCGACGACATTGCCGTCGAATCGCCCCTGGTGCTTGGCCTCGACGGCGAGTCGATCGCGACGCTCATGCGCACGCCGGGTCACGACATCGAACTTGCCGCGGGGTGGCTCGTCGTCGAGTCGGGAGTACGTCGTCCGCACGACATTGTCGCGCTGCGGGCCTGCCGCGAAGACGACACCGATCGTGTGCACATCACGCTCGGACACGACATCCGCCCTCCCCGCCCGCGCGCCTTCGTCACCTCGGCCGCGTGCGGCGTGTGCAGCGCGGATGTGCTCGACCTGCAGCCGCTGCAGACGTCACAGCCGCACACCGAGGGATGGCAGGTGACGCGCGAGTTGGTGAGCGGCTTGCCCGACCTGATGCGCACCCGGCAACGAGCGTTCGATCGCACCGGCGGCGTGCACGCCGCGGCACTAGCGGCTGTGGACGGCGGATTGTCCACGGTCCGTGAGGACGTCGGCCGGCACAACGCGGTCGACAAGGTCGTCGGGCACGCGCTGCTCGACGGGCAACTGCCCGCGACCGATCGCCTGCTCGTCGTCAGTGGTCGGGTCTCGTTCGAGATCGTGCAAAAGGCCGTCGCCGCGGGGGTGGCCGGCATCGTCGCCGTGTCCGCGCCGTCCAGCCTCGCGGTCGACCTCGCGCGTCAGTACGGCCTGCTGCTGGCGGGAATGGTGCGCACCGGCCGGTTCAACCTCTACGCCGGCGAGCAGCACCTTGCCTGACGTGGTGCTGCGGTTGGTTCCCGTGCGGGCCGCGCTCACTCACCGTCGGTCCCTACCGCGAGTTGCCGGGCGATCGCGGCCGCAGCTCGGACCTCGTCGGGTGAACCGCCGCGAAGGCCCGCTGCCAACCCGACGAGGAAGGTCGTGACAGGTGCTGCGGGCCGAGCGACGCCGTGCGCCGCGTCCCGGGCAAGATCGAGCAGCAGGTCGAGGGGAACCGCGTCCGGATCCAGCCTCAGCGCCGTCGACAACTCCACGATCCAGGCGCCCAATGGGTCGGTCATGGGGAAATCCCTTCGCCGCCGCGCGCCGCGGCCAGGTCGGCCCACGTGTCGCAGTCTTGCGACCACCCTCCGGCATCCGCGACCTCGGCCAGGTGGACGCCGTCGTAGAGCCGCCGTGCGGCAGCCCCCGACACCTCCGCCACCGACCCGAGAACCTCGCGCAGGACGGATGTGCGCCACGCAGCCGCAAGGTGGTTGCGCCGCCCGCCCACGTCAGTGAGGACGGCGCAGTCGATCGCGCGGTCGGACCCGGCGGCGAGTTCGGCGAGCAGCAGCGGAACGGCCGGTCCGATTGCCGGCAGGTCCGCAGCCAGCACCATCACGATCGGCGCGCGGACCTGGGCGATTGCTGCAGCGATCGCCGCGACCGGTCCGCCGCCCGGCGGATCCTCGCGACACCAGACCACCGGGCGAGCAACCGCTCGCCGCGGCCCGACCACCACGACGCACGTCGCTGCGTCGACGGCCGACACCGCGTAGTCGAGCAACGATCGCGCACCGACCTGCAGCGCCGGCTTGTCGACGCCGCCGAGCCGACGGGCCGAACCGCCGGCCAGGATGATCGCATCGAACACGCCTTCGACCGTATAGGTAGCCGTAGGCAGCCTCCCATGTCGACGGCCGCCTCCGGTGCGATCGTCGGCGCCGCGGCGTGCCTCGCCGCGAGTCCTTACCTCGCCCGGCTCACGCTCAGCGTCCCTGACCGCGGCGATTCCCGATGGTGGCGGGGCCGGCCGGCCGAGACCGCACCCAGCTCACCGCGTCGATAGCGCTCGTCGTCGGTTCGCTCGCCGGCGCCGGCGCGGGATGGTCGGCGCTGCTGCCGGCCTTCCTCGTCCTCGCCCTAGCTGGCGTAGCGCTCACCGTCATCGACTTCGAATGTCACCGCCTGCCGGACCGACTCATGGCACCGGCAGCAGCGGGAGCCGCCGTGCTTCTCGCGCTCGCAGCAGCGTTCGTGACGACTGGGACGGATACCTGCGCGCGGCGGCGGGTGCGGCGGCAGCCTTCGCGGTGCTGCTCCTGGTCTATGTCGTGGCGAACCACGCCTTCGGCTTCGGCGACGTGAAGCTGGGCGCCGTTCTCGGTGCCTATCTCGGCTGGAATGGCTGGCTGGACGTCTACTACGGCCTGTGCGCAGGGTTTCTGCTCGGTTCGGTGGTCGCCCTCGGCCTGATCGCCACGCGGCGGGCCTCGCTGAATACAGCGCCGACCGTTCGGTCCGATGCTGCTGCTCGGCGCGCTGCTGGTGCTCGCCTTGGACATCGCGCCGTCGCTCAGCACGACGTGAGCGCGAGGGCCACGCTACGCGCCGGCCGCGCCGCCGGCCTCCGGCCTCCTCCGGCCTCCGGCCTTAGGGTTGATCGCATGAGTGAACCTGTCGCCCCCACGGCGTTCGTCCTGTTCGGCGCTACTGGTGACCTGGCCGCGCGGATGGTGTTGCCCGCGTTCTGGACCCTCGCCCAGGAAAATCTCCTGCCGGCCGAATGGTGCCTGATCGGCAACGGCCGCGGCGACGTGTCGCACCTGGACTTCCGCTCCTACGTCAAGGGCGTGCTGAGCGAGGTCGGGGACGCGCCGCGCGGCAAGAGCTGGAAGGTATTCGAGCAACGGCTGCACTTCGCGGGCGGCGGATTCGAGAGCGCCGACCCGGGCAGCCTGCTCGACGTCATCGACGAGGCCCGACACCACGTCGGTGACGGCGCACAGCTCGTCCACTACCTCGCCGTTCCGCCGACCCGCTTCGCCGAGATCACCACCGGCCTCGGCCGACACGGTCTCGCCAAGGGCGCGCGCGTGGTGTACGAGAAGCCGTTCGGGACCTCACCGGAGGACTTCCGAAATCTCGACAAGGTCGTCCACTCGGTGCTCGAGGAGAACCAGGTCTATCGAATCGACCACTTCCTAGGGAAGGAAGCGACGCAGAACCTGCACGTGCTGCGCTTCGCCAACGGCCTCTTCGACGCCATGTGGTGCGCCGACCACGTGCGCGCCGTGCAGATCGACGTGCCCGAGCGTCTCGGCATCAGTGACCGCGCCGAGTTCTACGACGGCACGGGCGCCGTCCTCGACATGTTGGTCACCCACCTGTTCCAGGTAAGCGCCGAAGTGGCCATGGAACCGCCCCGGAGTCTGAACGCGGCACATCTGCAAGCTGCGCGGGAGGACGTCATCGCCGCGTTCCGGCCGATCGACCCCAAGGAGGTCGTGCTGGGCCAGTTCGAGGGTTATCGCGACATCGACGGCGTCGGCGCGCGCTCGACGAGGGACACCTATGTCGCGGCGCGGTTGTGGATCGACAACGACCGCTGGCGCAACGTCCCCTTCCTGCTGCGCACCGGCAAGCGGCTCGCGCAGAGCCACCAGCGGGTCAGTCTCATCCTGCGGGAGCCGAAGGGCACGCTCGCCGATATCCCCAAGAGCGGCAACGTGCTCGGCTTCGAGCTTTCCGGCGACGGTGCGATCAAGCTGCAGCTCGTCGCGAAGCGACCCGGCGCAGAGCTCAACCTGGACGTCACCGAGGCCACGATCCCGCTCGCGCAGATAGGTGGCACCGAGCCGCTGCCCCCCTACGTGCGATTGCTCCACGACGTGCTGCAGGGTGACCGGTCGCTGTTCACCCGTCCGGACGGGTTGGCCGCCGTGTGGGAGGTCGCCGAGCCGCTGTTGCGGGCGCGCCCGCGGGTCAAGCCGTACGCACCGGGTTCATGGGGACCGAAGGCCGCAGCCAAGCTGGCGGCACCGGACGGCTGGCTGCTCGGCGACTGACCTCTGGGACACTGGCCAGCGTGCTGCGATGGATTACCGCCGGCGAGTCCCACGGGGTCGCCCTCGTCGCCGTGCTCGAAGGATTTCCCGCCGGCATCGAGATCACCACGCGCGACATCGCGCGTGACCTCGGCCGGCGTCGTCTCGGCTACGGCCGAGGGGCACGCATGGCCTTCGAGCAGGACGAGGTTGAGCTGACCGGCGGCGTCCGGCACGGCGTCACCATGGGCGGGCCGGTCGCGATCCGCATCGGCAACAGCGAATGGTCGAAGTGGACGACGGTGATGGGCGCCGACCCGGTCGACGCCGATGTCCTGGCCGAGCAGGCGCGCAACGCCCCGCTCACCCGTCCCCGGCCCGGCCACGCGGACCTGGCCGGTATGCAGAAGTACGACCTCGACGACGCCCGTCCCGTGCTGGAACGGGCCAGCGCCCGCGAGACAGCAGCCCGGGTCGCGCTTGCCGCCGTCGCGAAGGCGTTGCTGCGCCAAACGGTCGGGGTCGACGTGCTCAGCCACGTCGTCGGGATCGGCGGCGTCAGTGCCCCCGCCGGCATAGTGCCGCAACCGGGCGAGGAGAACGCGGTCGACGCCTCCGAGGTGCGCTGCCTGGACCCCGGCGCGAGTGCAGCCATGATCGCCGAGATCGACGCCACCAAGCGGGCCGGCGACACGCTGGGCGGGGTGGTCGAGGTGCTCGCCTACGGCCTGCCCCCGGGTCTGGGCAGCCACGTGCACGGGGACCGTCGCCTTGACTCGCGCCTGGCCGCAGCGCTCATGGGCATCCAGGCGATCAAGGGCGTCGAGGTCGGCGACGGCTTCGAGCTCGCGCGGATCCGGGGCTCGCAGGCGCACGACGAGATCGTCCGCTCCGCCGACGGGCAGTTGCGTCGCGTCTCAGGACGATCCGGGGGCACCGAGGGGGGCATGACGACCGGCGAGGTCCTGCGGGTGCGGGCGGCAATGAAGCCGATCTCGACCGTCCCGCGCGCGTTGCGCACGGTCGACACCGCGACGGGTGCGGCCGCAGTCGCGATCAACCAGCGCTCGGACGTGTGCGCCGTCCCCGCGGCCGGTGTCGTCGCCGAGGCGATGGTCGCGCTGGTGCTCGCGGAGGCGGTGCTGGAGAAGTTCGGCGGCGATTCGGTCGGCGAGACCCGCCGCAACGCCGCGTCCTACCTGCGTCGCCTGGACGAGCGCGGCCTGAGCGCCCCGTCTGCCCACCGCGCCGAGCCCGCCCCGTGACGACCACCCCCCCGGTGATCAACAGCGCCGCTCCGGTGATCAACAGCGGCTGCCCGGTGATCAACAGCGCCGAACCGTCGAAATCCGACGGTTCACCGCTGTTGATCACGGGCGGAGCGACGCGGATCACGGGCGGAGCGACGCGCATCACGGGCGGAGCGGCGCGGATCACGGGCGGAGCGACGCGCATCACGGGCGAAGCGACGCGGGAGGACCGGACGTGAGTCCCATAGTCGTCCTGGTCGGGCTGCCCGGCGCCGGGAAGACCAGCACCGGCCGGCGCCTGGGAAGGATCCTGGGGGTGCCGTTCGCCGACTCCGACGATCTCGTCGAGGCGGCGACTGGACGCCGGGTGCGCGAGATCTTCGCCGAGTCCGGCGAGGTTGCCTTCCGCGCGGCCGAGGGTGCCGCGATCCGCGCCGCGCTCGCCGAATTCGACGGGGTGCTGTCGCTCGGCGGTGGAGCCCTCACGGTGCCGGCCACGCGCGACGCAGTCGTGTCCTGCGGCGTGCCGGTCGTCCTGCTGGAGGCACCGATTTCGACACTGACTGCGCGTGTGGGTGATGCCACGTCGCGCCCGCTGCTGTCCGGCGATCCGTCCGGTCGCCTGAGCGCGCTGGCCGACCAGCGCCGCCCCGTCTACGCCGCCCTGGCCACCTTGCACGTCGACACCACCCACCGCACGCCGGGCCAGGTCGCCTCGCTCATCGCAGCCCGCCTGCACGAATGGTCGACGCCCTCGTGAACGAGTTCACGCGCGTCACCGTCGCCGGGCCGGCGCCCTACGACGTGCTGGTCGGGCGGAGCCTGCTCGGCGAGTTGCCGCCGCTGCTCGAGCGCGCATCGCGCGTCGCCGTCATCCACCCGCCCACGCTGCGCACGACGGCCGAGGCAGTTCGTGACGACCTGGGCGCGGCGGGGTTCGACTCCCACGTCGTCGAGGTGCCCGACGGCGAGGATGCGAAGACGCTGCAGGTGGCCGGGTTCTGCTGGGACGTGCTCGGCCAGATCGGGTTCACCCGTTCCGACGCGATCGTCGGGCTCGGCGGGGGAGCGACGACCGATCTCGCCGGCTGGGTCGCCGCGTCGTGGCTGCGCGGCGTCCGGGTCGTCCAGGTGCCGACGACCCTTGCCGGGATGGTCGACGCGGCTGTCGGCGGCAAAACGGGCATCAACACCGACCGCGGTAAGAATTTGGTGGGCGCCTTCCATCCCCCGGTGGGCGTCCTCTGCGATCTGAACACGCTGGAAACCCTGCCGGCCAACGACTACCTCGCGGGGCTCGCCGAAGTCGTCAAGTGCGGTTTCATCGCCGACCCCGCGATCCTGGAACTCATCGAGGCGGACCCTGCCGCTGCGGGGACGCCGGGCAACGCGGTCGAGCGCGAGCTGATCGAGCGATCAGTGCGGATCAAGGCGCGCGTCGTCGGCGAGGACCTCACCGAGCAGGGTGTGCGCGAGATCCTCAACTACGGTCACACCCTCGGCCACGCGATCGAGCGTGCCGAGCGGTATCGCTGGCGCCACGGCGCTGCCGTGTCGATCGGGCTCGTCTACGCGGCCGCTCTCGGCCGGCTGCTGGGTCGCCTCGACGACCGCACCGCCGACCGGCACCGCGCGGTGCTCGAATCGCTGGGTCTGCCCACCGCCTACCGCGCCGACGCGTTCGGCGACCTGCTCGAGACGATGCGCATCGACAAGAAGGCGCGCGGCAACCGGATCCGTTTCATCGTCCTCGACGGCCTGGCCAGGCCGGTCGCCGTGGACGAGCCCGACCCAGCCGTCCTCGCGGCGGCCTATGCGGAGGTATCGGCGTGAGTGTCCTCGTTCTCAACGGCCCCAATCTGGGTCGCCTCGGCACCCGTGAGCCCGAGGTCTACGGCACCACCACCTACGCGGAGCTGGAGGCGTTGTGCGTGCGCGGCGGCGCGGAACTCGGCCTCGAGGTGCAGGTGCGCCAGAGCGATCACGAGGGTGAGCTGATCGGTTGGCTGCACGAGGCCGCCGATTCCGCGACGCCGGTGATCCTGAACGCCGCAGCCTTGACGCACACCTCGCTCGTACTCGCGGACGCCTGCGCGATGCTGAGGGCGCCGCTCATCGAGGTGCACCTGTCGAATGTGCATGCGCGCGAGGAAATTCGGCACCGCAGCTTCGTCTCCGCGCACGCGACAGGCGTCATCGTCGGCTTCGGCCCGGAGGGCTACGTTCTCGCGCTGTCCTGGCTGGCGGCACACCCGTAGCGGTTCCAGGGCGCGAGCATCTCCGGGTGCACCTAAGCTTGCTCGACGGTGTCGGCGGATCGATAAGGGGAACCCCGGTGGATTGGACGTTGGCGCTCGGCGCGCTCGTCGTCGGAATCGTTGTCGGGCTCACCGGCATGGGCGGCGGGGCGCTGATGACGCCGATGCTGGTCCTCTTCTTCGGCGTCTCGCCGCTCGCTGCGGTGTCGAGCGACCTCGTGGCCGCCGCGATCATGAAGCCGGTCGGCTCGTTCGTCCACCTGCGCCACGGCACGGTGCGCATGGATCTGGTGCGCTGGCTGTGCGTCGGCTCGGTGCCCGCGGCGTTCTGCGGCGTGCTCATCGCCCGGGCGCTCGGGGGCGGGGAGAGCGTCCAGGACTTCATCCGGTACGCCCTCGGCGTCGCCCTGATCATTGCGGCGACCGGGCTGTTCCTGCGCGCCTACCTCCGCCTGGCCGAGCGCGCCGGGCAGCGCGACGGGCATCGCGAGAAGGACCCGGTGGGGCCGCCGCAGATCACCATCCGGCCTGTGCCGACCGTCCTGGTCGGCATCATCGGCGGAGTCGTGGTCGGCATGACCTCCGTCGGCTCCGGCTCGCTGATCATCATCGCGTTGATGCTGCTCTACCCGACGTTGCGGGCCAGCGAACTGGTCGGCACCGACCTCGTGCAGGCCGTACCGCTCGTCGCGTCCGCGGCAATCGGCCACCTGATCTTCGGCGACTTCCAGCTCGGCCTGACCGGGGCGCTGCTGGTCGGGTCGGTTCCCGGCGCGTTCATCGGCGCCCAGCTGTCCTCGCGGTTGCCCGGCGCCCTGATCCGCCGCGCGCTCGCGTTCGTGCTGCTGGCGTCGTCGCTCAAGCTGCTCGGCGTGGACAGCGTCGTCACCGCAATCCTCCTCATCGCGCTGGCGGCGATCTCGGGACCGGTGTGGATGCTGCTGCGCCGTCGCCACGGTTTCCCGGCACTGCCCAAGCACGAACTGCAACCGGCGTCGGCGAGCTGAGCCCGTCGACATGGCAAGTGAACTTCCGCGACGGCACTACAGTGGACCGTCGTGGCAACAACAAACGACTTGAAGAACGGAATCGTTCTCAACTTCGACGGCCAGCTGTGGACCGTCGTCGAGTTCCAGCACGTCAAGCCCGGCAAGGGTGGCGCGTTCGTGCGGACGACACTGAAGAACGTGCTCACCGGCAAGGTGGTCGATCGCACCTTCAATGCGGGCACCAAGGTCGAGACGGCCAACGTCGACAAGCGTGCGATGACCTACCTGTACAAGGAGGGCAGCGACTTCGTCTTCATGGACGGCGAGACCTACGACCAGATCCAGGTGCCGGCAGAAACAGTCGGCACCGGCGCGAACTACCTGCTCGACAACGCCGAGGCGGTGATCGCCGTCCATGACGGGACGCCGCTGTTCATCGAGCTGCCCACGAGCGTCGAGCTGGTCATCAGCCACACCGACCCCGGGCTGCAGGGCGACCGCTCGACCGGCGGTACCAAACCCGCCACCCTCGAGACGGGCGCGGAGATCCAGGTCCCGCTGTTCGTGACGACCGGCGAGAAGGTGAAGGTCGACACCCGTGACGGCCGCTATCTCGGCCGGATCAACTCCTAGGGCATGGCGGCTCGCAGCAAGGCCCGCAAGCGTGCAGTGGACGTCCTGTTCGAGTCCGAGGCGCGCGGGGTCGACGCGTTGACGACGCTCGCCGAACGGGTCGCGCTCGCCGACCCGCCGGTGAACGACTACACGATCGAACTGGTCGAGGGCGTGCGCGCCAACCGGTTCCGCATCGATGAGATCCTCGCCGAGTACGCCGAGGGCTGGACGGTCGACCGGATGCCCGACGTCGACCGGGCGGTGTTGCGCCTGGCGGTGTTCGAACTGCTCTGGCGCTCCGACGTCCCCGACGCGGTCGCCATCGACGAGGCGATCGAGCTGGTGAAGGCGCTGTCCACCGACGAGTCCCCGCGCTTCGTCAACGGCATCCTCGGCGGGGTCGGGCGCGACCGCCCGGCTGTCGACGTGGTGGCCTCCGACGTCTTGGCCTCCGACGTCTTGGCCTCCCAGCAGGGCGACACGCCGCAGGAACCCCTGCCGGACGGCCAACAGTCCGGCTGAGCGGCACCGCGCTGTTAGGGTGGCAGCAGAAAGTTTCAGACGTCCTTTAAGAGCCCGTCCCGTGAGGCGGACAAGGAGGTTTGGCGTGACTCGTCATGCCCGCACGCCCGCCGCCGATCCGCCCGTCGCGCCGACAGCCGAGGCCGCGGTGACGACCCTCCTCGGCGAATCGGACGTGATCCGCGCGATCGACCGCATCGCCCACCAGATCGACGAGGCGATCGACAAGTCCGGCCTGGACGCGGTGCTGCTGGGCATTCCGACCCGCGGCGTCCCCCTGGCCCGACGTCTGGCCGAGCGCATCGAGGCGTTCTCCGGCAAGCACGTGCAGCTGGGATCGCTGGACATCACCCTCTACCGTGACGACCTCCGCTTGCGGGGAATCCGCCCGCTCGGCCAGACGTCCGAGCCCGAGGGCGGCATCACCGGACGCACCGTGATCCTCATCGACGACGTGCTGTTCTCCGGGCGCACGATCCGGGCCGCGCTGGACGCCCTCACCGAGCTGGGCCGGCCGCTCGCCGTCCAGGTCGCGGTGCTCGTCGACCGTGGGCACCGGCAGTTGCCCATTCGCGCCGACTACGTCGGCAAGAACGTCCCGACCTCCATCGACGAGCAGGTGCGCGTGGCGCTGACCGAGATCGACGGATCCGACGGCGTCACGATCACCGCACCGCCCGTCGCGCCGATCGAGGAGGCGTGATGCACAACCTGCTCTCGGCAGCCGACCTCGACCGGGACGAAGCGCTGGCGATTCTGGACACCGCCCAGCGGATGCACGCGATCCAGACCCGCCAGGTGAAGAAGCTGCCGCCGCTGCGCGGGCGCACCGTGGTCAACCTGTTCTTCGAGGACTCCACGCGTACCCGCTCGTCGTTCGAGATCGCCGGCAAGTGGCTCTCGGCCGACGTGATCAACGTGAGTGCCAAGGGATCGAGCGTGAGCAAGGGCGAGAGCCTGCGCGACACCGCGCTCACCGTTGCCGCGATGGGGGTCGACGCGATCGTGGTGCGCCATCCCGCGTCCGGTGCGGTGCAGCGCCTCGCCGGCTGGGTCGCCTGCCACGTCGTGAACGCCGGGGACGGCACGCACGAGCACCCGACCCAGGCGTTGCTCGACGCCTACTCGCTGCGGCAGCGCATCGGCGATCTCGCGGATCGGCACGTGGTCATCGTCGGTGACGTCACACACAGCCGGGTGGCGCGCTCGAATGTCCTGCTGCTGCGCACGCTGGGCGCTCGGGTCACCCTCGTCGCCCCGCCCACGCTGATGCCCGCGGGTGTCGCGTCCTGGCCGTGCGAGTCCAGCTGGGACCTCGACGAAACGCTGTCGGGCAAGTCGTTCGGCGACGTGGACGCGGTGATGATGCTGCGGGTGCAGCGCGAGCGGATGAACGGCGGGTACTTCCCGACCGAGCGCGAGTACGCGATCGGCTACGGATTGTCACCCGCTCGCCTCGAGCTGATCGGCGAGGCGGTCCCGATCCTGCACCCGGGCCCGATGAACCGCGGTCTGGAGATCTCCTCGGCCGCGGCAGACAGCGCACGGTCGTTGGTGCTCGACCAGGTTCAGGCCGGGGTCGCGGTACGCATGGCCGTGCTCTACCGCCTGCTTTCCGGCGCGGAGGGGGACGTTCTGTGAGCACCGTGCTGCTTCGCGGCGCGGCCCCGCTCGGCGGCGAGCGCACCGACGTCCTGATCGAGGACGGCGTGATCACCGCTTTCGACTCGGGTTCGCCCGCCGACATCGTGCTCGACGCCGACGGCCTGGTGCTGCTGCCCGGGTTCGTCGATCTGCACACGCATCTGCGCGAACCCGGCCGGGAGGACGCCGAGACGGTCGCAACCGGGTCGGTCGCTGCAGCGCTCGGCGGGTTCACTGCCGTCCACGCGATGGCCAACACCCAACCGGTCGCCGACACGGCCGAGATGGTCGAGCAGGTGCTGCGTCTCGGCGACGCCGCCGGGCTGGTCGACGTCCGCCCGGTCGGCGCGGTCTCGAAGGGTCTCGCTGGGGAGACGCTCGCCGAGATCGGCTCCATGGCGCGCTCGGCGGCACGCGTGCGCTTGTTCAGCGACGACGGTCACTGCGTGCACGATGCGAGGTTGATGCGACGCGCGCTGGAATACGTCAAGCCCTTCGATGCTGCCGTGGCGCAACATTCGCAGGATCCGCGCCTGGCCGACAACGGTGCGTGCGCGCACGAGGGCGACGTGTCCGGACGGCTCGGGCTGGCCGGGTGGCCCGCCGTGGCCGAGGAGTCGATCATCGCCCGCGACGTGATGCTCGCCGAGCACACCGGCTCGCGCCTGCACGTCTGCCACGTCTCGTCCGCGGGGTCGGTGGAGTTGATCCGCTGGGCGAAGCAGCGGGGTGTCAACGTGAGCGCGGAGGTCACCCCGCACCACCTGCTGCTGACCTGCGACCTGCTCGACGGTTACGACCCGGTGTTCAAGGTCAACCCGCCGCTGCGCCCCGCTGCGGACGTCGAGGCGCTGCGGGCGGGGCTTGCCGATGGCACGATCGACGCGGTCGCCACCGATCATGCGCCGCACGCCTCACACGACAAGGACCACGCATTCGGCGAGGCCGCGTTCGGGATGCTCGGGCTGGAGACAGCGCTCGGTGTCGTTGCCGAGTCGATGGTCGCAACCGGCCTGCTGGACTGGGCGGGCGTGGCCGACCGGATGAGCGTTCGGCCCGCGTCGATCGGTCGCCTCGCCGGGCACGGGCGCCCGATCGCGATCGGAGAACCCGCCAACCTCACGCTGGTCGATCCCAGCCGCCCGCACACGGTGGATGCGTCGACGCTCGCCTCGCTGTCGCGCAACACTCCTTTCGCCGGACGGACGCTGCCGGCCCGCGTCGTCGCTACCTTCTTGCGGGGACGGGCGATCGTGCTCGACGGTGCGCTAGCCGAGGTGGTTACGGCGTGACCCGGTCAGTGCTCGTCCTGCTCTGCCTCGTCGCCCTCGCGGTGGCCCTGCTCGGTATGCGAAGTGGTTGGCGCAACCGTTCGCGGCGCCAGTCCGCGTTGCCTGCACTGCCCGAAGTACCCGCTCTCGGCACGGCGCTGCTCAGCACCACTGGCCTCTACGTCGGCAGTACCTTCGCCACCAGCTGGCAGGACCGCGTCGTGCACGGGGGCCTCGGTGAGCGCGCCGACGCCACTGCGACATTGCATCCACAGGGCGTGCTGATCGTGCGCCAGGGCAGTGCGTCGATCTTCGTCCCGGCAGCCGTGATCGACCGGGCGCGCCTGGCACCCGGACTCGCCGGCAAGGTGATGGGCGCCGGTGGCCTGCTCGTCGTGCGCTGGCGACTCGGCGACACACTCGTCGACAGCGGGTTTCGCGCCGACGACAAGACGGCATACCCGCAATGGGTGCAGGCGATCAACAGCAGCAATGGAAAGGCAATCGCATGACCCGAGCAGTCCTGGTGCTCGAAGACGGACGGAGGTTCCGCGGCGACGCATACGGCGCCCGCGGTGAGGGGTTCGGCGAGGCCGTGTTCTCGACGGGCATGACCGGATACCAGGAGACGCTGACCGACCCGTCCTACCACCGGCAGGTCGTCGTGCAGACCGCGCCGCATATCGGCAACACCGGGATCAATGACGAGGACGCCGAGTCGCGGCGCATCTGGGTTGCCGGCTACGTCGTGCGGGATCCTGCGCGCCGTCCGTCCAACTGGCGCTCGGTGCGCTCCCTCGACGACGAACTCGAGGCGCAGGGGATCGTCGGCATCAGTGGCATCGACACCCGCGCGCTCACCCGGCACCTGCGCGAGCGTGGCGCGATGCGCTGCGGAATCTCCAGCACCGACACCGATCCGGACAGCTTGCTGCAGCAGGTGCTCGCCTGCCCGCCGATGACCGGCAGCGACCTGTCCGCCGAGGTCACCACGGCCGAGCCGTACACTGTCGACGCGATCGGAGCGCACCGCTTCACCGTGGCCGCGATCGACTACGGCATCAAGACGATGACGCCGCACCGCATGGCGCAGCGCGGGATCACGACGCACGTGCTGCCGGCGATGTCGAGCGCGACCGACCTCTTGGCCACCGGCGCAGACGCGGTATTCCTGGCCAACGGGCCCGGCGACCCGGGCACCGCGGACGACGCGGTGGCGACCGTGCAGGAACTGCTGCGCAAGCAGACCCCAATCTTCGGAATCTGCTTCGGCAACCAGGTGCTCGGACGCGCCTTCGGCTTCGGCACCTACAAGCTCGGTTACGGTCACCGCGGCATCAACCAGCCGGTGCAGGACCGGCGCACCGGCAAGGTCGAGATCACCGCGCACAACCACGGATTCGCCGTCGACGCGCCCCTCGACGGACCGGCCGACACCGAGTTCGGCGCGGTTGAGGTCAGCCACGTCTGCTTGAACGACCAGGTCGTCGAAGGCCTCACCGCCAGGGATACCAGGGCATTCAGCGTCCAATACCATCCCGAGGCCGCGGCCGGGCCACACGACGCCGCATACCTGTTCGACCGCTTCACCGCGCTCCTGGAAGGACCACGATCTTGATACCGGTCGTACGCTACGACGCGCGCTGTGTAACAAGATCGTCGAAGCGGGGTCGGGCCTGATGCCCAGGCGCACCGACATCAACCACATCATGGTCATCGGGTCGGGGCCGATCATCATCGGCCAGGCGTGCGAGTTCGACTACTCGGGCACGCAGGCGTGTCGCGCGTTGCGCAGCGACGGCTTCCGGGTCAGCCTCGTCAACTCGAACCCGGCGACGATCATGACCGATCCCGAATTCGCCGATGCGACCTACATTGAGCCGTTGACGCCGGAGTTCGTCGAACGGGTCATCGCCGTCGAGCGTCCCGATGCCATCCTGGCGACGCTCGGCGGACAGACGGCACTCAACCTCGCGGTGGCCCTGCACGACTCCGGAGTGCTGGAGAAGTACGGCGTGGAACTGATCGGTGCCGACGTCGAGGCGATCCAGCGCGGCGAGGATCGCCAGCAGTTCAAGGAGATCGTGCGCAAGGTCGGCGGCGAGGTCCCCGAGTCAGTCGTGTGCCGGGCCCTTCCGGAGGCGATGGCATTCGCCGAGACCGTCGACAACCGCGTCGTCATCAGGCCGTCGTTCACCATGGGCGGCCTCGGGTCCGGCCTCGCGGGCACGGCCGCCGAGGTGCGCACCATGGTCGCGCGCGGGCTGGCCGAGAGCCCCGTCCACGAGGTTCTCGTGGAGCAGTCGGTACTCGGATGGAAGGAGTTCGAGCTCGAGCTGATGCGCGATCAGCACGACAACGTCGTGGTGGTCTGCTCGATCGAGAACCTCGATCCGATGGGTGTGCACACCGGCGACTCGATCACCGTTGCGCCCGCGATGACGCTGACCGACCGCGAGTACCAACACATGCGCGACATCGGCATCGCAGTTTTGCGCGAGGTCGGCGTCGACACCGGCGGCTGTAACATCCAGTTCGCGATCGACCCGGCGGACGGCCGCATGATCGTCATCGAGATGAACCCACGTGTGTCGCGCTCGTCCGCCTTGGCGTCCAAGGCCACCGGGTTCCCGATCGCCAAGATCGCCGCGAAGCTCGCCGTCGGCTACACCCTGGACGAGATCCCCAACGACATCACCCTCCGCACGCCGGCCGCCTTCGAGCCGGCGCTGGACTATGTGGTGGTCAAGGTGCCGCGTTTCGCGTTCGAGAAGTTTCCCGGCGCCGACCCGGTGCTCACCACGCACATGAAGAGCGTCGGCGAGGCGATGGCGATCGGGCGCAACTTCACCGAAGCGTTCGGCAAGGCACTGCGCTCGATGGAGACCAGGCGGGCCGGTTTCTGGACCGCGCCCGAGCCGGCGGCCGACCAGGCAGCGGTGCTGGCCGAACTCGCGGTCCCGACCGACGGGCGCATCTACGCCGTGGAGCGCGCATTGAGCGTCGGCGCCACAGTCGACCAGATCGCGTCGGCCAGCGGTATCGACCCCTGGTTCGTTGACCAGATCGCGCTGATCACCGAGATGGGAGCCGAGGTGCGCGACGCGCCGACGCTCGACCCGGATCTGCTCCGCCGCGCCAAGCGATACGGATTGTCCGACCGGCAGATCGCCGCGCTGCGTCCGGAGCTCGCCGGCGAGGACGGGGTCCGCGCACTGCGCCATCGCATCGGCGTCCGACCGGTGTTCAAGACCGTCGACACCTGTGCCGCCGAATTCGCGGCGACGACGCCGTACCACTACTCCTCCTACGACGAGGAGACCGAGGTTGCGCCGCAGCACGAGCGGCAGAAGGTGATCATCCTCGGCAGTGGGCCGAACCGGATCGGGCAGGGCATCGAGTTCGACTATTCGTGCGTGCACGCCGTCATGGCACTGCGCGACGCGGGCTACGAGACCGTCATGGTCAACTGCAATCCCGAGACGGTCTCGACCGATTACGACACCGCCGACCGCCTGTACTTCGAGCCGCTGACCCTCGAGGACGTGCTCGAGGTGGTGCATGCCGAGCAGCAGTCGGGCACGGTGGCCGGCGTGATCTGCACGCTCGGCGGCCAGACCCCGCTCGGCCTCGCCCAGCGGTTGAAGGACGCGGGCGTACCCGTCCTGGGAACGCAGCCCGAGGCGATCGATCTCGCCGAGCACCGCGGTGCCTTCGGACGCGTGCTGGCCGAGGCCGGCCTGCCTGCGCCCAAACACGGCACCGCGACCTCCTTCCACGAGGCGAAAGCAGTCGCCGACCGCATCGGCTACCCGGTACTGGTCCGGCCCTCCTATGTGCTCGGCGGCCGCGGTATGGAGATCGTGTACGACGAGCAGCACCTGTCGGACTACATCGGCCGGGCCATTGAGATCACCGCAGACCACCCGGTCCTCGTCGACCGGTTCCTCGACGACGCGGTCGAGATCGACGTCGACGCGCTCTACGACGGGGTGGACCTCTACCTCGGCGGCGTGATGGAGCACATCGAGGAAGCCGGCATCCACTCCGGCGATTCGGCATGCGCGCTGCCGCCGATCACCCTGGGCGCCGGCGACATCGCCACCGTGCGGCAGTCGACGCTGGCCATCGCGCGGGGCGTAGGGGTGCGCGGCCTGCTCAACGTGCAGTACGCGCTCGTGGGCGACGTCCTCTACGTCCTGGAGGCAAACCCGCGCGCCAGCCGTACCGTGCCCTTCGTGTCAAAGGCGACCGCCGTGCAACTGGCCAAGGCGGCAGCGCGGATCGCGCTCGGCACCTCGATCGCGCAACTGCGCGGTGAGGGCATGCTGCCGGCCACCGGTGACGGCGGCGACCTGCCCGACGACGCACCCATCGCGGTGAAGGAGGCCGTGCTGCCCTTCCATCGGTTCCGCACCGCGGGCGGTGATCAGGTCGACTCGATACTCGGTCCGGAGATGAAGTCGACGGGCGAGGTGATGGGTTTCGATGCGAACTTCGGCACGGCATTCGCGAAATCGCAAGCTGCCGCGTACGGATCGCTGCCGGTGAAGGGGACGGTGTTCGTCAGCATCGCCAATCGCGACAAGCGGGCCGTCGTGTTCCCCGTCAAGCGCCTGCACGACCTGGGGTTCCGCGTGCTCGCGACGGCTGGCACCGCACAGGTGTTGCGCCGTAACGGGGTGAATGCCGAGGTCGTCGGCAAGTTCAGCGACGGGCCGGGCAATGTGGTGGAGCGCATTCTGGCCGGCGAGGTCGACATCGTGTTCAACACACCGTGGGGCAACAGCGGTCCGCGCCTGGACGGGTATGAGATTCGTACCGCCGCCGTCTCGGCCGGCATCCCGTGCCTGACCACGGTGCAGGCGGTCGCGGCTGCGGTCCAGGGGATCGAAGAACTCACGCGCGGTGACATCGGCGTGCGTTCGCTACAGGACCTGCACGCGCAACTGTCCGCCTGGCGGAAAGGACGTTCCTGATGACCACACCCGAGCGGGCCGCCCCGGTGCAGGAGGTCGGCGAGGTCTTCGCGGTGCAGAAGGTGGGTGCCTACCTGCAGTTCACTGTGGTGGCGCCTGGCATCGCGAGCGCCGCCGAGCCCGGCCAGTTCGTCGCGGTCGGGGTGGGTGGTGAGAACACGGCGATGCTGCTACGGCGGGCATTCGCTCTCTACAGTGCGACACCGAGCGGTACCTTCGCCGGCACCATTCAGTTTGTCGTCGCCGAGCACGGAGCCGGCACGCGGTGGCTGGTGAACCGGAAGCCCGGCGAGACGCTGGACGTTGTCGGACCCCTCGGTACCGCGTTCTCGCTGCCGCGCGCCGGTGCGCCCGCGGTGCTCGTCGGTGGCGGCTACGGCACCGCGCCGCTGATCCCGCTGGCCCAGGCACTGCTGGCCAACGGCTCGCCGGTCGAATTCGTGCTGGGCGCGGCGACAGCCGACCGCCTGTTCGGTGAGCTGGTCGCCAAGCGGCTCGTCGGCACGGTGAGCGTCACCACCGACGACGGCTCGGCGGGGGAGCGCGGCGTGGTCACCGACGTGCTGCCAGGCATCGTCGAACACATGGGCGCCGAGGTCATCTACGCCTGCGGGCCGATGCCGATGCTGCGCGCGGTGGCCGCCGTCGCGCGCCGATACGCCATCCGCGCACAGGTCGCGGTAGAGGAGGCGATGGCGTGCGGCATCGGCGTCTGCATGACATGCGTGCTCCCGGTCGTCGGCGACGACGGCAGGGCGCGGTTCGTGCGCTCGTGTGTGGACGGTCCGGTCTTCGATGCCGACCGGGTGCGGTGGGACGACGTCGGCACGCTGCCACCCGATCTCGTCGGCGCGGACGCGATGGGGGGTCACTGACATGACCGACCTGACGACGCGGCTGAGCGGCGTGGAGCTCGCCAACCCGGTGCTGACAGCGTCGGGCTGTGCAGCGGCTGGTCGCGAGCTGCACCAATTCTTCGACGTGGCCTCGCTCGGTGCCGTCGTGACCAAGTCGATCATGGCTCGGCCGCGGTCGGGACGTCCGACGCCACGCATGGCCGAGACGCCGAGCGGCATGCTGAACTCGATCGGCTTGCAGGGCCCCGGGATCGATTCGTTCATCGCTGAGGATCTCGCCTGGCTCGCTGAGCGCGGGGCGCGTGTCGTGGTCTCGATCGCCGGATCGCACACCGACGAGTACGTCGAGCTCGCCCGCAAGCTGGCCGGCCATCCTGCCGTTGCCATGCTCGAGGTGAACATCTCCTGCCCGAATGTCGAAAGTCGCGGCCAGGTGTTCGCGTGCGACGCGATCGCGTCCTCCCGGGTCATCGGGGCGGTCCGCCGCGCCGCCGACCCGAACCAGCCGGTGTACGCCAAGCTCTCGCCCGATGTCACCGACATCACCCACATCGCACGCGCGTGCGCTGACGCCGGCGTCGACGGGTTCTCGCTCATCAATACGCTGCTCGGGATGGTGATCGACACCGACACCATGGCGCCCGCGCTCGGCGGCGTCACCGGCGGGTTGTCGGGACCGGCGATCCGTCCGGTCGCGGTGCGCTGCGTCTGGCAGGTCAAGCAGGCCCTGCCGCATCTACCGATCATCGGCATGGGCGGCATTCGCTCGGGATTGGACGCGCTGCAGTTCGTGCTCGCCGGTGCCTCGGCCATCGAGGTGGGGACGGCGGTGTTCGGTGACCCGAGCGCCCCGGTCCGAGTGCTCGCCGAACTCGAGGCGGCACTCGCCGAGCGCGGGTTCGCCTCGGTGCAGGACGCCATCGGCTACGCCCACCTCGATTCGGCGGATCGGGCCGTGCGCGCGGTGGTCGGCGTATGAGCTTCGGTGCTCGGTTGAGCGCCGCGCTCGACGATCGCGGATCGCTGTGTGTGGGCATCGATCCGCATCCCGCGCTGCTCGAGGCATGGGGCCTGCCCGACGACGTCACCGGCCTGGAGCGGTTCGCCCGTATCTGCGCGGACGCGTTGGGCCCGACTGCGGCGGTCGTCAAGCCGCAGTCGGCGTTCTTCGAGACCTACGGCTCGGCCGGTATCGCCGTGCTGGAGCGGACAGTCGCCGCCTGCCGCGAGGCCGGTGCGCTCGTCGTCCTCGACGTCAAGCGCGGCGACATCGGCACGACGATGGCGGCGTACGCGCGGGCCTACCTCGACCCTGCTGCACCGCTCGCGGCGGACGCGATCACCGTCAGCCCCTACCTCGGCGTGGATTCGCTGCAACCCGCCTTCGACCTCGCGCAGGCGCATGACGCGGGGGTATTCGTCCTCGCCCTCACGTCGAATCCCGAGGGCCGGCAGGTCCAGCACGCCAGCGTCGCGGACGGCCGCACGGTCGCGCAAACCGTCGTGGACGACGTGGCCGGGCGCAACGCAGGGCACGTCCCGCTGGGACCGTTCGGCGTCGTCGTCGGTGCCACGATCGGTACGTCCGCAGCTCGGCTCGACGGGCTGAACGGACCGTTCCTCGTCCCCGGAATAGGAACGCAGGGCGGTACGGCTCACGATGTGGGCCGCATCTTCACAACCTCGCAGCAAGCTGTGCTCCCGAGCGTGTCGCGCGAGGTATTGAGATATGGTCCGGCGATTGGCGCATTACAGAACGCGGTAACTGTGCAGACTTCGCGGTTCGCTTTTCTCCGGAGGTGACACCCGCCTGACGTCAGGCGACGACGCGATGCCCAGGCATCGCGCACTAGGGCTGTGGCCCACCAGGCATTACTCCGCTCCATCAATTCCCCACAGGGAGGAATTCGCATGACAGCACTTACCGTCTCCGAAGCAGTGGCCAGTGCGGTTGCCAGCGCCAGCCGGGACATCATCGACCAGGGATACGCCGTCGTGAAGCTCTGCGCCGTCGACGCGGCTCGCCTGCGTACGGCGCTGAGCACCGCGGTGGACTTCTTTCAGCGTCCGCTGGAGGACAAGAACTCCCACGGCAGCGCCGACCATAACTACGGCTACCGGCCCTTCGGCATCGAATACTCCATCACCCCGGACCGCCCGGACATGAACGAGTGCTTCACCCTGTGGTCGAGCCGGCTCGATCTCATTCCGAACTCCGCGGACATCCAGGATCTGAACACCGCGTTCCTCTGCTGGCGCGACTCGCTCGCCCCGCTCGTCGCAGCGATCCTGGACGACGTGGCTGCGAACTTCGGCGCCGTGAACGGACCGGATTTCGAGAAGGCGTCCTATCTGCAGATCAACTACTGCCTGCCGACCCCGCCCGAGCGTGACCTGCTGCAGGACCGGCACGAGGACGGGCACATGGTGACCGTCCTGCACGCCACCGCCCCGGGCCTGGAGATCTTCGTCAACGACGGCGTCAAGGCCATCACGCCCGGCCCGGACGAGGTCGTGATCATGCCCGGTTCGGTGCTCACCGCACTGTCCGGCGGCAAGATTGCGCCGCTGTACCACCAGGTGCGTAACCACGGGCTGACCGACCGGCAGGCGCTAATGTACTTCGTAAACCCCGAGGTGGAGTCCCCGCTGTACTCCTGGATCGACTCCGCCGACGGTTCGCGCGAGGACATCCGCGCGCACGTGCAGAACGCGCCGACGATGTTCGGCCTACCTCCGGTCGAGGTCCTCTAACTGCCGTGATCAAGAGGCCCGCACCCGCGGGATCCGACGGGTCGGGGCTCATGTTCCCCGAGGGATGCCGCAGGCGCGGGCCGTTCACGAGGTGAGCTCGTCGAGCGTCGCGAGGTCGCCGACGCTCGGTTGCCACAGACCGGCGGCGACGTTGGCGGCGACCTGATCGCGCGACGTGGCGCCCGCGATCACACTGGCGACGGCAGGCTGAGCGGCAAGTCCGCCGATCACGACATCGAGCAACGAGACGTCGCGTTCGGCAGCGAACGCCTCGAGCTTCTCGATCACGTCGAAGGTCTCGTCGGTGAGGACGGACTCGCGTCCCCAAGCGGCGATCCTGCTGCCGTCCGGCGCCGCCTGGCCGCGCCGGTACTTGCCGGTTAGCAACCCGCTCGCGAGCGGGAAGAACGGCAGCAGGCCGACGCCGTAGTGCTCGAGCGCCGGAACAACGTCCTCCTCGACGTCGCGCTCGAGCCAGCTGTACTCGTTCTGCGCGCTGATGAACCGCTGCAGACCCTGGGTGCGTGCGGTCCAGTCGGCCTCGGCGACCTGCCAGCCGGCGAAGTTCGAGCTGCCCAGGTAGCGCACCTTGCCCTTGTGCACCAGGTCGTCGAGCGCGGACAGCGTCTCCTCGATTGGCGTGGCATCGTCGGGACGGTGCATCTGGTAGAGGTCGATCCAGTCGGTGCGAAGGCGCCGCAGCGACGATTCGACGGCCTTGCTGATATACCGGCGTGAGCCGCGCGCGCCCCAGTCCTCGCCGTTGTCGTTGCCGCGCGCACGTGAGTCGCTGCCGAACTTCGTCGCGAGCACGATGTCATCACGTTTGCCCTGCAGGATCTCGCCGAGCCGCTCCTCGGACCTGCCGTAGGAATCCGCGGTGTCGAAGAGGCTGATGCCCTCGTCCAGCGCGGCGTGCACCACCTCGCGGCTCTGGTCCATGTCGAGCTTCATGCCAAGGTTGTTGGTGCCGAGCCCGACGACGGAAACGACCAGGCCGGAATTGCCGAGACGCCGAAATTCCATGCTGGCGACCCTACGCACGAGCACGGGTCGGCTAGAGCGCGGCCAGGATGTCCTGCACGCGGTCTTTGGCGTCGCCGAAGAGCATCTGGCTGTTGTCCCGGAAGAACAGCGGATTCTGCACGCCGGCGTATCCGGTGTTCATCGACCGCTTGAACACGATCACGTCATGCGCCTCCCACACCCGCAGCACGGGCATCCCGGCGATGGGGCTGGTGGGATCCTCGGCGGCAGCCGGGTTGACGGTGTCGTTGGCGCCGATCACGAGCACGACCGCGGTCGCGGCGAAGTCCTCGTTGATCTCGTCCATCTCCAGGACGATGTCGTAGGGCACCTTGGCCTCGGCCAGCAGAACATTCATGTGCCCGGGGAGGCGGCCGGCAACCGGGTGAATGCCGAAGCGAACGTCCACGCCTCGCTCGCGCAGCTTGCGGGTCAGATCGGCGACGGGGTACTGCGCCTGCGCGACCGCCATCCCGTATCCAGGCGTGATGATCACCGATGTCGCCTCGCGTAGCAGGTCCGCTGTGTCGACCGCATTGATCTCGCGGTGGTCGCCGTAGTCGGTGTCGTCGGCCGTCCCTCCCTCGATGCCGAAGCCTCCTGCAATGACTGAAATGAAGGATCGGTTCATTGCTTTGCACATGATGTAGGACAGGTACGCACCGGACGAGCCGACGAGCGCGCCGGTGACGATGAGCAGGTTGTTGTTCAGCAGGAATCCCGATGCTGCGGCCGCCCAGCCCGAGTAGCTGTTGAGCATCGACACCACGACGGGCATGTCGCCGCCGCCGATGGATGCGACCAGGTGCAATCCCAGCAGCAACGCGACTGCCGTCATCAGCGCGAGCAGCCACAGGTGCGGCGTGATCACGAACGCCGTGGTGAGTGCGACGAAGGCCGCGAGGGCACCGAGATTGAGCAGGTTCTTGCCCGGGAGGGTCAGTGGGCTGGACTTGACGCGGGCCGACAACTTCAGGTACGCGACGATCGAGCCGGTGAACGTCACCGCGCCGATGAACACGCCGATGAACACCTCGGCGTGGTGGATGCGCAGCAGGGATCCTGCGACGTCCCCACCGTCGCGCGCCTCGACGTCGTAGTAGCCGTTCCACCCGACGAGCACCGCCGCCAGTCCGACGAAGCTGTGCAGCAGCGCGATCAGCTCGGGCATGCCCGTCATCTCGACGACGCGGGCTCGCCAGAGCCCGACGACGGCGCCGATCACCATCGCGACGGCGAGCAGCCCGAGGCCGGTAGCGGCGATCGAGCGGGACGCGAGCCCGATCGTGGCGATCAGGGCGATGGCCATGCCACCGATCCCGAAGAGGATGCCGGATCTCGACGTCTCGTGCTTGGAGAGCCCCGCCAGGCTGAGGATGAACAACAGGGCCGCAACGATGTAGGCCGCCTGAGCGGCGGTGTCCGCGGTCATCGGCGTCAGCCCTTCGAGAACATACTGAGCATGCGCCGGGTCACGGCGAATCCGCCGAAGACGTTGATGCTCGCCAGCAGGATCGCGACGAACGACAGCACCGTGATCGTGGTGTCCGCGTGCCCGATCTGCAGAAGCGCGCCGACCACGATGATCCCCGAGATCGCATTGGTCACCGACATCAGCGGTGTGTGCAGTGCGTGGTGGACGTTGCCGATCACGTAGTAGCCGATGACGATGGCCAGCACGAAGACCGTGAAGTGCCCGATCAGCTCGTTCGGCGAGAACGCGGTCAGCAGGAACAACAGTGCCGCGCCGAGCGCGACGATGCCGTACTTGCGCCCTGCCGTGAGGGGCTGCTTCGGTTCGTGCATCGGCCGTTCGGCCACGGGCTTGGCAGGCGGCGCCGCGGAGACCTGCACCGGCGGCGGTGGCCAGGTCTTCTCGCCGTCTCGGACGACGGTCATCGTGCGTTGCACGACGTCGTCGAAGTCGAGGACGAGCCGACCGTCCTTGTCGGGGGTCAGCAGCTTCATCAGGCTGACCAGGTTCGTCCCGTACAGCTGCGAGGCCTGCGTGGGCAGCCGGCCGGCCAGGTCGGTGTAGCCGATGAGGGTGACCTTGTTGTCGGTGACCACGACCTCGCCCGCGACCGTCCCGGCGACGTTGCCGCCCTGCTGTGCAGCCATGTCGACGACGACGCTGCCCGGCTTCATGCTCGCGACGTTCTCGGCCGTTAGCAGCTTGGGCGCTGGTCGACCCGGAATCAGCGCCGTGGTGATGATGATGTCGACGTCGGCCGCCTGCTCGCTGTAGATCTCGGCGGCACGCCGGTCGTAGTCCTCGGAGGTCGCCTTCGCGTAACCGTCTGTGCTGACCTCCTGCTCGACCTCGACGGCGAGGAACTCGCCCCCCAGCGAGCGCACCTGCTCGGCCACCTCAGGGCGTGGGTCGGTCGCGCGCACGATGGCGCCGAGGCTGCTTGCCGTGCTGATCGCGGCCAGCCCGGCGACGCCGGCGCCGGCGACCAGGACCTTCGCCGGTGGCACCTTGCCCGCGGCGGTCACCTGCCCGGTGAAGAACCGACCGAACGCGTGCGCCGCCTCGATGACCGCGCGGTACCCGGCGATGTTTGCCATCGAGCTGAGGACGTCGAGCGACTGAGCGCGCGAGATGCGCGGGACCGCGTCCATCGCGAGCGCGGTGATCGGCCGTTGCGCCAAAGCGGTCACGAGATCGGGACTCAATGCGGGGCTGAGCAGGCCGATCAGGGTCCCCCCGTCACGCAGGTAACCGATCTCTTCGGTCGACGGTGCGTTGACGGTGAACACGACATCGGCCTGCCACGCGTCCTCGCGGGTGCCGACCCGGGCGCCGGCCTCAGCGTAGGCGTCGTCGGCGAAGCGGGACAACACGCCGGCGCCGGTCTCGACGACCACGTCGTAGCCGAGCCCGATCAGTTGCAGCACGGTGGCCGGCGTCGCCGACACGCGGGTCTCGCCGGCGCGGGACTCGCGGGTGATTCCGATGAGCACTCGGCACTCCATTCTGGGACGGCGCGGAACAGGGGAGACGGGTCGAGCTGCGGAGCACGGGCGATGCGGGGAATCTAGCCAACTTGCGCTCGGCGCGCTGTGCCCGTCCTCACCGCTAGGACGCGGCGCGGTGTGCGGAGGCAGCCGACAGCACTGCGGACAGGGGCCCGCCAGACCACCCCGATACCGCCCCGCGCAATGGGGTCCCGGAGCACGAATCGCCCGGCGATGACGTCGGTCACGCCACCAGTATCGGTGCGCCCGTCCCATGGCGGCGACTCGGGCGGCCGCCCGCGCGATAGGTTCCGAGCCATGTCCACCCGACTGACCGTCCTCTCCGGACCGTCGGGGGTCGGCAAGGGGACGGTGGTGGCTGCCGTACGCCGCCTGTTCCCGCACGTGTGGGTATCGGTGTCGTGCACCACCCGCTTCCCGCGTCCCGGGGAACGCGAGGGCCGGGAGTACCACTTCGTCGACCGCACCGAGTTCGGGCGAATGGTCGCCGCGGGCGAACTGCTCGAACACGCCGAGTTCGCCGGCAATCTGTACGGCACCCCGCTCGCCCCCCTCGCGACGCACCTGGCGGCCGGCGAGGCCGCCCTGCTCGAGATCGAGCTGCAGGGCGCGCGGCAGGTGCGGGCGGCGCTCAGTGACGCGTTTCTGGTGTTCTTGGGCCCGCCATCCTGGGCCGAGCTGGAGCGCCGGCTGTCCGGCCGCGGCACCGAGGCGAGCGAGCACATCTCGGCGCGCCTGGCCCACGCCCGGGTCGAACTGGCTGCCGAGGCGGAGTTCGATGCAGTTGTCGTGAACGACGATGTCGGGCGGGCGGCCGCAGAATTGATAGACTTGATGGACGCTGCCTGCCGCTGAGGAGCGATCCCGCGTGCGACGGAAGCCGAATTCGACGCCACCCGAGCAATCGAACAGAGAGCTACAACGTGTCTGGACCCCTGTCCGCCCCTGAAGGCATCACCAACCCGCCGATCGACGAATTGCTCGACCGCACCGCCTCGAAGTACGCACTCGTGATCATCGCGGCGAAGCGCGCCCGCCAGATCAACGCCTATTACAGCCAGCTGGGCGAGGGCCTGCTCGAGTACGTCGGCCCCCTCGTCGAGACGGCTCCGCAGGAGAAGCCGCTCTCGATCGCATTGCGCGAGATCAACTCCGATCTCATCGAGTTCAAGCCGGGCGACGCCTCCTAGGTCCACCGGCCAGTCTTACTGACGACCCCGACTCACGACGACCGTTCCCGGGTCTCGAGCCACAGGTCCCCGGCCAGTCTTTCCCGAAAGGACAGCGAGGGCGATGAGCGGCCGGAGCGTCGTGCTCGGCGTCACGGGCGGCATCGCCGCCTACAAGGCCGCCGAGCTCTTGCGACGATTGACCGAGGCAGGGCACGAGGTGACCGTCGTGCCGAGCGCTGCGGCATTGCGATTCGTCGGCGCCGCCACCTGGGAGGCGCTCTCCCACCGCCCCGTCGCCACCGACGTCTGGACCGAGGCGGCCGGAGTGCCGCACGTGCGGCTCGGACGTGCGGCCGACATCGTCGTCGTCGCGCCCGCCACTGCGGATCTGCTCGCAAAGGCCGCACACGGACTTGCCGACGATCTGCTCACCAACACCCTGCTCACCGCCCGTTGCCCCGTGCTGGTCGCGCCCGCCATGCACACCGAGATGTGGGAGCACCCGGCCACGGTGGCCAACGTCGCCACCCTGCGCACCCGGGGCGTAGTCGTGCTCGAACCCGCGTCCGGACGGCTGACCGGCGCCGACACGGGCAAAGGCCGGCTGCCGGAGGCGGCCGAGATCGCGACCATGGCCGAATTGCTGCTCGCCCGCCCGGATGCGCTGCCCCGCGACCTCGAGGGTTGCCACGTCGTCGTTAGCGCCGGCGGTACCCGCGAGGCCCTCGACCCCGTGCGTTTCCTGGGTAACGCGTCCTCGGGTCTGCAGGGCATCGCGATCGCCGCGGTCGCGGCCGCCCGCGGCGCGCGCGTCACCCTCGTCGCTGCGAATGTCGCCCTGCCCGACCCGGCGGCGGTCGACGTCGTGCGGGTCGTCAGCGCGATCGAACTCCGCGAAGCGGTACACAAGGCCGCCGCGGACGCCGACGTGGTCGTGATGACCGCCGCTGTCGCTGACTTCCGTCCCGCCGAGTCCAGCGAACACAAGATCAAGAAGTCAGGGACTGACCCCACGCCGATCGCGCTGGTCGAGAACCCCGACGTTCTCGCCGAACTGGTAGCTGACCGCCGGCCGGGCCAGGTGCTCGTCGGGTTCGCCGCCGAGACCGGCGACGATAGCGGGGACGTGCTCGCGCACGGCCGGGCCAAGCTCGCCCGTAAGCGGTGCGACCTGCTCGTGGTCAACGCCGTCGGCCCGGGCAAGGCCTTCGGTCAGGCACACAACGCCGCTGTGATCCTTGCTGCAGACGGGAGCGAGACCGACGTGCCCCACGGCCCGAAGGCGGTGCTGGCTGCCGTCGTCTGCGACCGGGTGGTCGACGCGCTCGGCAGGCGTCACGGCGCACCCGTAGACCTTGACTAGACTGCACCCGTTCCCGGCTACGCCGATTCCCTGGCTAGTTGCCCATTCCATCCTTTCCACGAACCCCGGAGCGTCTGTGACCCGCCGCCTGTTCACCTCTGAGTCCGTTACCGAGGGACACCCGGACAAGATCGCCGATCAGATCAGCGACTCGATCCTGGACGCCCTGCTCACCGATGACCCGGCCAGCCGGGTCGCGGTGGAAACCCTGATCACGACCGGTCAGGTGCATGTTGCGGGCGAGGTCACGACCGCGGCCTACGCCGACATCCCGACCATCGTGCGCGAGCGCATCCTCGAGATCGGTTACGACTCCTCGCGCAAGGGTTTCGACGGCGCGTCGTGCGGTGTGAACGTGTCGATCGGATCGCAATCGCCCGACATCGCCCAGGGTGTCGACTACGCCTACGAGGCGCGTACCGGGGAGAACGTCGAGGATCCGATAGAGCGCCAGGGTGCCGGCGACCAGGGCCTGATGTTCGGTTACGCCTGCACGGAGACCGCGGAGCTGATGCCGCTGCCGATCGCTCTCGCGCACCGGCTCGCCGAGCGGCTCACGGCCGTCCGCAAGGACGGCACCGTCCCTTACCTGCGCCCGGACGGCAAGACCCAGGTGACCGTCGAGTACGTCGACGGCAAGCCCGCGCGGCTGGACACCGTGGTCGTATCCAGCCAGCACGCCGCGGACATCGACCTGGACACCCTGCTCAAGCCCGATGTCGAGGAGCACGTAGTCGCCCCCGTCCTGGCCGGCTTCGGCCTGGACAGCGAGGGTTACCGCCTGCTGGTCAACCCCACCGGTCGCTTCGAGATCGGCGGGCCGATGGGCGACGCCGGCCTGACCGGCCGCAAGATCATCGTCGACACCTACGGGGGGTACGCGCGCCATGGTGGCGGCGCATTCTCGGGCAAGGACCCGTCCAAGGTCGACCGGTCGGCTGCCTACGCGATGCGTTGGGTCGCCAAGAACGTCGTCGCGGCGGGCCTGGCCACGCACTGCGAGGTGCAGGTCGCCTACGCCATCGGAAAGGCGCAGCCGGTGGGCTTGTTCATCGAAACCTTCGGCACCGAGACGGCCGACCCGCAGCAGATCTCCGAGGCCGTCCTGCAGACCTTCGACCTGCGCCCGGCGGCGATCATCCGCGACCTGGACCTGAAGCGCCCGATCTATGCGCAGACCGCGGCCTACGGTCACTTCGGCCGCGAGCTGCCCGATTTCACCTGGGAGCGCACCGACCGCGCCGAGGCACTGGCGAAGCTCGTCAACGCCTGATCCACACCCGCCACACCCGCCACACCCGCCTCGCCCGCCGCGCGCGGTGGGAGCGGTGCGGCGCTGCCGAGGAAAACGTCGGGCGTGGCTGGTAGGACTTCGGGCGTGACCAGTCGACGCGCCGTGCCCCCCGCGGGACGGCGACCGGCCGAGTCCGATCCGGTCGCCCGACTCATGGTGGACGTGCCGCTGCCCCATCTGGACCGGCCCTTCGACTACCTCGTCCCGAATACGCTGCACGCCGAGGTCAGCGCCGGATCGCGCGTGCGGGTGCGGTTCGCCGGGCGCCTGGTCGATGCCTACGTGCTCGAGCGCCGCGCCACGTCCGAGCATCAGGGCTCGCTGGCCTACCTGGAACGATCCGTCGGTGCCGAGCCGGTACTCACGGCTGAGACCACGGCACTCTTCCGTGCGGTGGCCGATCGCTGGGGCGGCAACTTCGTCGATGTCGTGCGGCTGGGCGTCCCGTCGCGGCACGCCACGGCGGAGAAGGAATCCAGCCCGCCCGCCCAACAGCCGGAGAACGGGCTGAGGACCGGCTTCTCGCGTTACCGCGCGGGCACCTCGTTCCTGTCCGCGCTCTCGGCCAGGCGCCCGGCACGCGCGGTCTGGTCGGCACTGCCGGGGGAGTCCTGGCCCGACCGGTTCGCCGAGGCCGCGCACGTCTCGCTGGCCGCCGGTTACGGGGCGATCGTGGTGGTCCCCGACGCGCGCGATCTGGCTCGCCTGGATGCCGCGTTCACCGCGCGTCTCGGCGCCGGCGCGCATATCGCGCTGTCGGCCGATCTGGGTCCGGCCGAACGGTACCGCCGCTGGCTTGCGGTGCGGCGCGGGTCGGTGCGCGCGGTGATCGGCACCCGCGCCGCGGCATACGCACCCGTCACCGATCTGGGCCTGCTGGCAATCTGGGACGACGGCGACGACCTGCACGACGAGCCGCGAGCGCCCTACGCCCATACCCGCGACGTTCTCGTGCTGCGATCGTCGCTCATCGGTTCGGCGCTGCTGGTCGGCGGTTACGCGCGCACCCCGGAGGCCCAGCTGCTGCTGCGCTCCGGGTGGGCGCACGAGATAGTGGCCGACCGTGCGGCGGTACGCGCGGCCGCCCCCCGCATCGTGGCCGCCGGCGACGATGTCGAGCAGGCACGCGACCCGGCCGCGGCCGCCGCGCGATTGCCAAGCCTGGCCTGGCGGACGACCCGCGAGGCGCTGGCTGCCGGACACCCGGTGCTGGTGCAGGTGCCGCGCCGTGGCTACGTCCCGACGCTGGCCTGCGTGCGCGACCGCACGCCCGCCCGCTGCGCGACGTGCAACGGCCCACTCGCCGCCTCGTCGGCCCGGGCGGTGCCGACGTGTCGCTGGTGCGGGCGCGCGGCCGGTAACTGGCACTGCCCGGCCTGCGGCGGGCGGGCGATGCGTGCCGTCGTCGTGGGCGCAGGCCGCACCGCCGAGGAATTGGGGCGCGCTTTCCCCGGCGTGGCGGTACGCACCAGCGGGGGCGAGCGCGTGCTCGATTCGGTGCCCGGCACGCCGGACCTCGTCGTCGCCACACCCGGCGCAGAGCCGGTCGCCCACGGCGGTTACGGGGCCGCATTGCTGCTCGACGGCTGGGCCCTGCTGTCTCGCGCCGACCTGCGGGCGAGCGTCGAGACGCTGCGCCGCTGGATGGCCGCGGCAGCGCTCGTCCGGGCGGACGGGACGGTCGTGCTCGGCGCCGATCCCGGGGTGCCCGCGGCCCAGGCGCTGATCCGGTGGGACCCGGGCGGGTTCGCCGCGCGCGAACTCGACGATCGCACCGAGCTGGGGTTCCCGCCCAGCGTCCGGATGGCGGCGCTCAGCGGCGCTCCGCCCGGGCTCGCCGAGCTGCTCGCCGCCGCCGATCTGCCCGGCGACGCGGAGGTCATCGGGCCGGTCGCGGTCGGCGGGGACGCCGAGCGCGTGCTCGTGCGGGTGCCGCGGCGCCACGGTGCGGCGCTGGTCGGTGCCCTGAAGACGGCGGCCGCGGCGCGTTCCGCGCGCAAGGCGCCCGACATCGTCAAGCTCGTGCTCGACCCCGCCGAGCTCGTCTGAGTGCCGCACCGCCGCCGGGCCGGTTCGGCGCGGCGCAACCGGCCCCGGCGAAGGAGAATGTGATCCCGACCGGCCGCTGATCCACAACGGGCGCCGTCCTCCCGGATGACGCGCGTCCGGACGGGTGTCGTGCCGAACGGCTGTGCCGCACACTGGCCCACATGAGCGAGCGCACCGAGCCGCGCGTGGCGTCGTGGGAGCGAGTCTCCGAGTGGCCCTTGTTCGTTCTGGCCATCGCCTTTCTGGCTGTCTACGCCGCCGAAGTGCTCTGGGTCGGCGTCGGCGCCAGCTGGCACGAGGGGTTACGCACCGTCGCCTACGGCATCTGGGGGCTGTTCGCGATCGACTACTTCGTCCGGTTGGTGCTGGCCGACGACCACCGGCAGTACTGGTGGCGCCACCTTGCCGACCTCGCGATCATCGCGCTGCCGATCCTGAGTCCGCTTCGGGTGTTGCGGCTCGTCATGTTGCTGCGCGTGCTCAACCGCCGGGCGTCGACGACCCTGCGCGGCAAGATCCTCTTGTACGGCTTGTCCAGCGCGCTACTGCTGGTGTTCTGCGCCGCGCTCGCTGCGTTGGACGCCGAACGGCACCACGACGGCGCCAACATCAACTCCTTCGGGGACGCGCTGTGGTGGGCCGCGGTGACAATGTGCACCGTCGGTTACGGGGACCGCTTCCCGGTAACGACCGAGGGACGCTTCGTCGGCGTCGGTCTCATGATCAGCGGAGTCGCCCTCGTCGGCGCGGTCACCGCGTCCTTCGCCACCTGGATGATCGACCGGCTCCGCGACGACGAGGAGGACGCTCAATCGGCCACCCGCCGCGACCTGCACCTCGTCGAGCAGCAGCTCGACGGCGTGCAGCGCAACCTCGAACTCATCGAGATGCGCCTGGCCGAAATCGCGGCGCAACCGGACGGCAGGCCCGCGAAAGCCTCGTCCTGAGGCAAGGTGTTCGTCGAGGACGACCCGCACCACGATGCTCGACCGGAGCGCGGTGTTGGCACTGCCGCGAAGCGATCGAAGCTGAAGCCCGGCTGCTGCGGTCACTAGACTCTTCGCTGTGACCGTCGTGCCCATCCGCCTGTTCGGCGATCCCGTGCTGCGTACCCCCGCCGACGTGGTGACCGAGTTCGACAAGCAGTTGCACCACCTCGTGTCCGATCTCGAGGACACGATGCTCGACGCTCCGGGGGCCGGTCTCGCAGCCCCCCAGATCGGTGTCGGCCTGCGGGTGTTCACCTACCACGTCGACGACGAGCAGTCCGGGCACCTGGTCAACCCCGTCCTGCACTTCCCCGACGAGGACATGCAGGAGGGCGAGGAGGGCTGCCTGTCGATACCGGGCCTGAGTTTCGACTGCGCACGCAAGGCCAACGTCGTCGCGCACGGACAGAACATGTACGGCGACCCGATCACGGTCGTGGGCACCGCCAAGCTGTCGCGGGCCATCCAGCACGAGACCGACCACCTCGACGGTGTGCTCTTCCTCGACCGCCTCGACAGCTTCACCCGCAAGGCGGCGATGAAGGCGATCCGGGAGGCCGAGTGGTCCGGTTTGATGACGCCGGTCGTGAAGCTCAGCCCGCACGCGTGAGGCTCGCCTTCGCCGGGACGCCCGCCGCGGCCGTCCCGGCCCTGCGCACCCTGCTCGACGCACCCCAGCACGATGTCGTCGCAGTCGTCACCCGGCCGGCCGCGCGCTCGGGACGAGGGCGCCGCGAGGCATCCTCGCCCGTGGCGGCCCTGGCTGCCGAGGCCGGCCTGCCGGTGCTCGCCCCTGCCCGGCCGGGCGAACCTGAGTTCCTCGCCGAGCTCGCCGAGCTGGGCATCGAGTGCTGTCCCGTCGTCGCCTACGGTGCATTGCTGCCGTCCGCTGCGCTCGCGGTGCCCCCACAAGGCTGGGTCAACCTGCACTTCTCGCTGCTGCCGGCCTGGCGCGGAGCCGCACCGGTGCAGCATGCGATCCTGCACGGCGACGAGATCACCGGGGCCTCCACGTTCCGGATCGAGGCAGGGATGGACACCGGCCCGGTCTTCGGCGTTGTGACCGAGGCGATCCGCCCCACCGACACCGCCGGGGAGCTGTTGGAACGGCTCGCCGTGTCCGGCGCCGGTCTGCTCGCCGTGACGATGGACGGCATCGCCGACGGCAGCCTGGTCGCCCGCCCGCAGTCCGTGCACGGTGGGTCGGTGGCCCGCAAGATCACCGGCGCCGACGCGGGTGTCGATTGGGCCTCACCTGCGCGACACGTCGACCGCCTGGTGCGCGCGTGCACCCCTGCGCCGGGCGCCTGGACGACCTTCCGCGGGGAACGCGTCAAGCTAGGCCCGGTGCGCGTCCGCGGCGCCAACGACCTCGCGCCGGGACAGCTACGGGTCGAGCGTTCGGCCGTCGCGGTCGGAACAGCCACGTCGGAGATCGAACTGGGGACGGTGCAGCCTCCCGGCAGGCGACCCATGCCCGCGGCAGACTGGGCACGCGGCGCGCGTCCGGTCACGGGCGAGCGGCTCGGCTGAGCATGGCGAGCGACAAACCCCGGCGCGTCGCGTACCGGTTGCTGCGTGCGGTCGACGCCGACGGCGCCTACGCGAATCTCGTGCTGCCCGGCCTCATCCGCGACGCGCGCCTGGGCGGGCGCGACGCCGCGCTGGCGACCGAACTCGGCTACGGCACCGTCCGCGCCGCCGGCACGCTCGATGAGATCCTCGGGCGCTGCGTCACCCGGTCACTCGCCGACGTGCAACCCGAAGCGCGTGACCTGCTGCGCCTGGGTGCCTACCAATTGCTGCGTACCCGGGTGCCGGCGCACGCGGCGGTCGCGACCACGGTCGAGCTGGCGCGCTCGACCGGGCTCGCCCGGGCGACTGGATTCGTCAACGCGGTGCTGCGCAAGGTGGGCGCTGCCGACTGGGACGCCTGGACGGCGCGCCTGGCCGAGGGCGCCACGCCGCTGCGCACGATGGCACTGCGCACGGCGCACCCGGAATGGATCGCGGCCGCGTTCGCCGACGCCCTCGGCGGCGATCTCGCCGAGACGGAGGCAGCTCTTGCCGCCGACGACCTGCGGCCGCAGACGCACCTCGTGGCCTGGCCCGGACGGGCGACGCGCGGCGAGCTCATCGGCCAGTCCGGCGGCCGGCCCGGTCCGTACTCGCCCTACGCAGTGCGCCTGGACGGCGGCGACCCCGGTGCCCTGCCGATGGTGCGCGCGCACGATGCCGGGGTGCAGGACGAAGGCAGCCAGCTGTGCGCGCTCGCGCTCGCCGCGGCCGAGGTCGAGGGACGCGACGAACGCTGGCTCGACATCTGCGCCGGACCGGGCGGCAAGACCGCCCTCCTCGCGGCCCTGGCAGCGGGCCGCGGCGCCACGGTCACCGCCAACGAGCTCCGCCCCCACCGCGCCGAGCTGGTCCGCCAGGTCACCGCTGCGTGGGACGTCGAGGTCCTGGTCGGTGACGCCCGCGAGCTGGCCCCGGTGGCGGGTGGCTACGACCGGGTGTTGCTGGATGCGCCGTGCACTGGTCTCGGCGCACTGCGCCGCCGTCCCGAGTCGCGCTGGCGCCGAGCGGCGAGCGACGTCGCACAACTGGTCGAGCTGCAACGATCGCTGCTGGACGCGGCACTGCGCCTGGTCCGTCCCGGCGGAGTGGTGGCCTATGTCACCTGCTCCCCGCATCCTGCCGAGACGACCGGTGTCGTCGCCGGCCGCGATCTGATCGATGCGCGCCCGCGCTTCCCCGGTGTCGACTCGCTCGGCGACGGCCCGGCCGTGCAGCTCTGGCCGCACCGGCACGGCACCGACGCGATGTTCCTTGCCCTGATCGGGCGCACATAGACTCCGGGCGTGGGACGAGCGGGGGCGGCCGAACCGATGATCGCTCCCAGCATCCTGTCCGCGGACTTCGCGCACCTCGCGGACGAGGCCGACGCGGTCGGTTCCGCCGACTGGTTGCACATCGACGTGATGGACGCCCATTTCGTCCCCAACCTCACCCTCGGACTGCCCGTAGTGCAGAGCCTGCGCAAGGCGACCGACATCCCGCTCGACTGCCATCTCATGATCGACGACCCGGATCGCTGGGCACCGGAGTACGCCGAGGCCGGGGCGGCCAACGTGAGCTTCCACGTCGAGGCGGCGCGCGACGCCGTGCAGACGGCCCGCGCGATCCGCGCGGCCGGTGCGCTGGCCGGCCTGTCGGTCAAGCCGGGAACGCCGCTCGAGCCGTACCTGGAGCTGCTGCGCGAATTCGACACCCTGCTGGTGATGACCGTCGAGCCGGGCTTCGGCGGCCAGAAGTTCATGGCGGAGGTGCTGCCGAAGGTGCGGCTGGCGCGCGAACAGGTCCGCGCGGGTCACCTGCGCCTATTCGTCGAGGTCGACGGCGGGATCGACGAGGACACGATCGTCGCCGCTGCCGAGGCGGGCGCGGACGTGTTCGTTGCGGGCTCGTCGGTGTACGGCGCTGACGACCCCGGGAAGGCCGTGGCCGCGCTGCGCGTTAGAGCCCGCGAAGCGATGTACCAGTCGTGACCGCGTAGGGACGCACCGTGCAGATCAGCGAAGCCGAACAGGCGGCGATGCACCGCGCCCTCCTGCTGGCCGAGACGGTGCGCGGGCGGACGAGCCCCAACCCGCCGGTCGGAGCCGTCATACTGACCCCCGACGACGTGCTGGCCGGTGAGGGCGCCACCGCGCCCGCCGGTGGCCCGCACGCCGAGGTCGCCGCGCTGCGTGTTGCGGGCGACCTGGCCCGCGGCGGCACCGCGGTGATCACCCTCGAACCCTGCACGCACACCGGGCGCACCGGCCCGTGCACCCAGGCGCTGCTCGAGGCGGGAATCACGCGCGTCCTGTACGCCGTCGACGACCCCAACCCCGCGGCAGCCGGGGGCGCTGACGAACTGCGCGAGGCGGGGGTGAGCGTGGTCGCGGGTGTCGAGGCGGCCGCCGCCGCTGCAGCGGCACTGCGTCCCTGGCTGCACGGGGTGCGCACCGGCCGTCCCTTCGTGACCTGGAAGTACGCGGCAACGCTCGACGGACGGGTCGCCGCCGCGGATCTCAGCTCGCGATGGATCTCCTCGGCTGCCTCGCGGGCCGACGTGCACCTGATGCGCGGCTGCGTGGACGCGATCGTGGTCGGCAGCGGCACCGTCCTGGCCGACGACCCCCATCTCACCGTCCGCGACAGCGAGGCGCTCGCGGCGCATCAACCGCTGCGCGTGGTCATCGACCGACGCCACCGCGTGCCGCGCGACGCCCGCGTCTTCGACTCCGCCGCCGAGACGGTGGTGCTGGACACCGCAGCGCCGCGCTTCGCCCTGAAGGCGCTGTTCAACCGCGGTGTGCGCCACGTCCTGCTCGAGGGCGGGGCGACGCTGGCCGGAGCATTCCTGGAGGCGCACTGCATCGACCAGGTGATCGCCTACCTCGGGCCCAAGCTGCTGGGTGCCGGACCGCACGCGCTGGGCGAGGCCGGCATCGAGTCGCTCGCCGAGGCAGTCACACTGGGGATCGACGACGTGGCCCGCCTGGGCGACGACGTGAAGATCGTCGGCCACCCGATCTGGCCGGAAGGGGAGTAGCGGTGTTCACCGGGATCATCGAGGAAATCGGCGAGGTCGTCGCCCTCGAATCGCGGGGCGACTGCGCCGTGCTCACCCTGGCCGCGTCCGCAATCGCAGCGGATCTGACCCACGGCGCGTCCATCGCCGTGAACGGCGTGTGCCTCACCGTCGTCGGCTGGCGAGACGCCGCGCCGACCCGGATCGACTTCGACGTGATGGGGGAGACGCTCACCCGCTCGGTGCTCGGCGACCTGCATGCGGGGTCGGCAGTGAACCTGGAACGCGCCGCGCGGGTCGACGGCCGGCTGGACGGTCACATCGTCCAGGGGCACGTCGACGGCTCCGGCGTTGTCCTGTCGCGCACGCCGGGCGACGCGTGGGAGACGGTGCGCTTCGGCCTGCCGGCCGAACTCGCCCGCTACGTCGCCGAGAAGGGCTCGATCGCCGTGGACGGGGTGTCGCTCACCGTCTCCGCCGTCGGACCGGACTGGTTCGAGGTCGGCCTGATCCCCGAGACCCTGCGCGCGACGACGCTGGGCACGAAGGCGCCCGGTGACGAAGTGAACCTGGAGGTCGACGTGCTCGCGAAGTACGTCGAGCGGTTGATGAGGACGAGCGCATGACCTTACGACTGGACACCATCGAGCGGGCGATCACCGACATCAAGTCCGGGCGCGCGGTCGTGGTCATCGACGACGAGGACCGGGAGAACGAGGGCGACCTGATCTTCGCTGCCGAACTCGCCACGCCCGAGCTCATCGCGTTCATGGTGCGCTACACCTCCGGCTACATCTGTGTCCCGATCACCGAGCACGAGGCCGACCGCCTCGACCTGCCGCCGATGTTCCGCGTGAACCAGGATCGCCGGGGCACCGCGTACTCGGTGACCGTCGACGCGCGTGAAGGGGTGACCACCGGCATCTCGGCCGCCGACCGCGCCCACACCATCGCGCTGCTGGCCGATCCGGCCTCGACGGCCGCGGATTTCTCCAGACCCGGCCACGTCGTCCCGCTGCGGGCCAAGGACGGGGGGGTGCTGCGCAGGCCGGGCCACACCGAGGCAGCGGTCGATCTTGCCGTCCTGGCCGGTCTGCACCCGGCGGGCGTCCTGTGCGAGGTGGTCAGCGAGAAGGACCCGGCCGGCATGGCGCGCTCGGACGAGCTGCGGGTGTTCGCTGACGAGCACGACCTGGCGCTGATCTCGATCGCCGACCTGATCGCCTACCGCCGCCGCTTCGAGAAGCTGGTCGAGCGGGTCGCCTCGGCGCGGGTGCCGCTGCGCTACGGCGAATTCACGGCGGTCGGGTACTCCTCGAGCTACGACGGGCGCGAGCACGTCGCTTTCGTCTTCGGTGAGGTCGGCGACGGGCAGGACGTGTTGGTGCGGGTGCACTCCGAATGCCTGACCGGCGACGTGTTCGGCTCACTGCGTTGCGACTGCGGCCCGCAGCTGGACGCCGCGCTGGCCGCGGTAGCGCGTGAGGGCCGGGGGATCGTGCTCTACATCCGCGGACACGAGGGTCGCGGCATAGGACTGCTGCACAAGCTGCAGGCCTATCAGCTGCAGGATTCCGGGTCGGACACGCTGGACGCCAACCTCGAACTCGGCCTGCCCGCCGATGCCCGCGACTACGGGACGGGTGCGCAGATTCTCGTCGATCTGGGCGTGCACTCGATGCGCCTGCTGAGCAACAACCCGACCAAGCGCGCCGGGCTGGAGGGCTACGGGCTCAGGGTGACGGGTCGCGAGGCGCTGCCGGTCCATGCCAATCCCGAGAACCTGCGCTACCTGCAGACCAAGCGCGATCGCATGGGCCACGATCTCGACATCGCGCCGGACGGCGACGCGGCGGGCGACGTCTGATGAGTGGGCACGCCTGATGAGTGGGCAGGCCTGGTGAGTGGGCAGGGCGCGCCGGACGCCGGGCCCGTCGAGGGTGCCGCCGAGCTGCGGGTCGCCGTCGTCGCCAGCCGGTGGCACACCGAGGTGATGGACGGTCTGCTCGAGGGTGCGCGGCGCGCGCTGCACGATTCCAAGGTCGCCGATGTCACCGAACTGCGGGTGCCGGGCACTTTCGAGCTCACCGCCGCGGCGCAGCGCTTCGCGGCCGCCGGCTACGACGCCGTGATCGCGCTCGGCGTGGTGATCCGGGGCGGAACGCCGCATTTCGACTACGTGTGTGCCGCGGCAACCAACGGTCTGACCAGCGTCTGCGCCAGCACCGGCATGCCGATCGGGTTCGGCGTGCTCACCTGCGACGACGAGCAACAGGCCCTCGACCGCGCCGGCCTGCCCGGTTCGCGTGAGGACAAGGGGTACGAGGCCGCCGCCGCCGCGCTCGAGACGGCGGTCAGCCTTCAGATTCTTCCGCGGCCCTGACCCGGCGCGCGGTCAGCTCGCGCACCTCCGCGTAACGCTCGCGCACCCCGGGCAGCACGTCCGCCTCGTACTCTGCGAGCGGGCCGAGCTGCCAGGCCGGCGCCTCGTCGGCACCCGACAACGCCCACGCCGCCTGGCGCGCCGCACCGTTGGCGACGTACTCGCCCGCCTCGGGAACGGCGACGTGCGTCCCGAAGACCGCGGGCGCGATCCGGCGCAATACCTCCGAGCGTGCCCCGCCGCCGACCAGCAGCACGCGCGAGACCTCGACCCCTTCGGCCCGCAGCGCGTCCAACCCGTCGGCGAGGCCGCAGAGCAGACCCTCCACGGCAGCGCGCGCGAGGTGGGCGGGCGTGGCGTTCTGGTTGGTCAACCCGACCAGCGAGCCGCTCGCGTCGGGCCGGTTCGGGGTGCGCTCACCGTCGAGGTAGGGAACGAGCACCAATCCGCCCGCACCCGCCGGGGCCGACTGCGCGAGTCGCGAGAGCTCGTCGAGCCCGACGCCGAGCATCCGTGCGGTCGAATCGAGCACCCGTGCAGCGTTGAGGGTGCAGACGAGCGGCAGGAACTGCCCGGTGGCGTCGGCGAATCCGGCGACGATGCCGGTCGGGTCGGCCGTCGGTGTCGCGCTCACGGCGCTGACCACACCCGACGTCCCGATCGACACGACGACGTCGCCACACACCGCACCCACGCCGAACGCTGCGGCCGCGTTGTCGCCGGTGCCCGGGCCGAGCACGCGCCCCTGCGGCGTCGTCCCGGCCGGCTCCGAGGGCCCGAGCACGGTCGGCAGCAGCGGTTCGGCGCCCATCGCGAGACGCAACAAGTCGCCGCGATACCTGCCGTCGGCCGGTGACCAGTAACCCGTGCCGCTCGCGTCCCCGCGATCGGTGGTGAGGGTGTCGACCCCGCTGCCACGCAGCTTCCATGTCAGCCAGTCGTGCGGCAGGCACACGGCCGCGGTGCGGGCGACGTTGTCGGGCTCGTGCTCGGCGAGCCAGCGCAGCTTGGTGACCGTGAACGAGGCCACCGGCACCGACCCGACGGCTGTCGCCCAGGCCTGCGCCCCGCCGTCGAGTTCCGCGACCAGGTCGTTGGCCGCCGATGCCGAGCGGGTGTCGTTCCACAGCAGCGCCCGGCGCACGACCGTCCCGGATTCGTCGAGGCACACCATGCCGTGCTGCTGCCCCCCGACCGCGATCGCGGCCACGTCCGCCAGCCCCCCCGCGTCCGCGGCAGCGGTCTGCAACGCCGCCCACCACGCCTCGGGATCAACCGATGTCCCCTGCGGGTGTCGCGCGACCCCGCTGCGCACCAGCGCACCGCTGTCGGCATCGCGGACGACGATCTTGCACGACTGGGTCGAGGAATCGACCCCGGCGACCAGCGTCATGCGTCCGTCCTCATTCGCCTAGCTCCCATCGTCGTGGCCGTCCGGACGGGTTGCCGCTACGGCCACGATCGACCGGGCGCCCGTCGTCACTGCGCTGGCGCAGGTGCTGACCGCGCGAGCTCGCTGGCGAGCATGGCACGCGCCATGCCAGTGTGCGTGATCAGCCCGGTCACCAGCCCGCCGCGCACCGCGGCGGACACGGCGGGTGCTTTCTCCGCGCCGTACGCCACGGAGATCACGACGTTGATGGCGGCCAATTGCTCCGCGGTGACCCCGATGATGCGCTTGCTGATCTGAGTGCGCACCGGGGCGCCCTCGGTATCGATCAGAGCTCCCGAGATCTCGCCGATGACCCCGAGCGCGTGAGCCCGCTCGCGGGCGGCCGGCTCGAGCGCATCGAAGATCGTCGACAGGCCGTCCTGCCACCGCCCGATGCCGACCATCGCGATGGTCACCTGACCGGCCAGCTCGGTGGCACGGGAGACGTCCGGCTGGCGACGCAGGGCCCGCGCGGACGCTGCGTCCGGGGCGACGAGGGGGGCGTAGAAGACGTGCGGGGCACCCCCGCCCGCGGTGGCCACTCGACGCACCACTTCCAGGATGTCGCTGCCGTCCGGTCCGGACCGAGCGCCGGTCAACTGCACGACCGGGCACGGCGCCAGCGCCTGCATGCTGGTGCCGATGCCGCGCATCGACCGCGCCCAGGCCAGGCCCAGGACGTCCTCGGGACCGACGATCTCCTGCAGGACGTCCGCGGCGACTTCCCCTAGGCGGGCGCGCAGGCTCTCTGGGTCTTCGTCGCTGACGTCGATGACGATCGCGTGTGACAGGCCGAAGCGTTGCTGCAGATCGATGGACAGCTCGGCGTCCACGCCGGCGGGCGATTCAATACGGATCGACACCAGTCCGCCGCGCCGGGCCGCGTCGAGCAGTCGGGCAACCCGGAACCGGCTGATTCCCAGCTCGTCCGCGATTTCGGTCTTGGTGTGTTCGTCCTGGTAGTACCGGCGGGCAACCCGTGCCATCAGCACCTGCTCGGTCGGGTTCCGCGGCAACTGCGACCTCCACCCCGGGCAGCGCTCAGCTGAGCGTGCCCGCCGTCATCCTGACAGAATCCCGGTACGGGCACCATCGCCCGGACAACTCCGCCCGTGTGCAGATCGATCCGTACCGCATCTACCGCCAGGAGATCACCAGCACCGGCTCGATGACGGTCCTGCATTCCTTCGAGCGGGGCCACCGAGCTCTTCGCCGCCGGTGCCCTCGACCCGGGCGTGGTCGCCACGTGTCGGGTGTCGCTCGGCCAGTACCCGGCGGCGCTCGACGCGTTCCGCGGTGGGAGGGGTTTGCAGACCCAGGTGCTGCCGCGACCGCTCTGACGCCCGGCCACGTGCGACGCCTCGCCTGCTCCGCGACGCGCCGCCGGTAGGCTCGGTACCCGAGATGAAGACCTTCGATCAGCTGTTCGCCGAGCTCACCGAGCGCCAGCACCAGCGTCCCTCCGGTTCGGCCACCGTCGAGGCGTTGGACGCGGGTGTGCACGCGCAGGGCAAGAAGGTCGTCGAAGAGGCGGCCGAGGTGTGGATGGCGGCCGAGCACGAATCGGCCGACCGGACCGCCGAGGAGATCAGCCAGCTGCTCTACCGCGTCCAGGTGATCATGCTCGGCAAGGGCATCGGTCTCGACGACGTCTACCGACATCTGTAGGCCTCGCCACCCGACCGCCCGATCTGACCAGAAAGAACCTCATGCTCCGCATTGCCGTTCCCAACAAGGGATCGCTGTCCGAACCGGCGAGCCAGATGCTCGTCGAGGCCGGGTATCTCCAACGCAGCGACCACCGCGAGCTCGTCCTGCTCGACACCGACAACGACACCGAGTTCTTCTTCCTGCGCCCGCGTGACATCGCCATCTACGTCGGCTCGGGGCGCCTCGACGTCGGCATCACCGGCGAAGACCTGTTGCTCGACTCCGCTGCGCGGGCCGACGCCATACTGCAGCTCGGCTTCGCCGCTTCGACGTTCCGATTCGCCGGCCGGGCCGGAACGGCGCAGTCGGTGGAGGAACTCGACGGCAAGCGCATCGCGACGGCGTATCCCGGCGTGGTCGAGGCGTACCTGCGTGAACGCCGGATCAGCGCCGAGGTGATCCGCCTCGACGGGGCGGTCGAGACTGCCGTCCGCCTCGACGTGGCCGACGCGATCGCCGATGTCGTCTCGACCGGCACGACGCTGCGCAACGCGGGCCTGCAAGTCTTCGGCGAGCCGCTGCTGACGAGTCAGGCAGTGCTCATCCGGCACCGCGGGGCCGGCGAGGACCCACGCATCGGACAGCTGGTACGCCGGCTGCAGGGCGTGATCATCGCGCGGCAGTACGTGTTGATGGACTACGACATCTCTGACGACCTCGTCGAGAAGGCCGTGGCGATCACCCCGGGGATCGAGTCGCCGACGGTGTCGCCGCTGCACGAGCGTGGTTGGTCGGCAGTCCGGTCGATGGTCGAGCGCAAACGCACCAACCAGGTCATGGACGAGCTGTGGGAGCTCGGCGCCCGCGGCATCCTGGTCACCGACATCTCGGCGTGCCGGCTGTGATCGAGCAGGAGCGGGGCCCGGCCCTGACTCCGGGCACGGTCGTCGAGGCGCGGCCGCTCGTGACCAGCCGGATCGCCTGGGTGAGTGCCGCCGTCGTCCTAGCCGTTTTCGTGGTGACGGCGCTGGTGATGAAGCGCGCGAACGCCGGCGCCGACTTCACCGACAAGGACCAGGTGGCGACCGTGGTCATCGGCGTGGTCCTCGCCGGGCTGTGCATCATGCCGACCCGGCCGCGCCTGCGTGCCGACGTCCACTCGGTGCGGTTGCGCTCGTTCCTGGGCGGCTGGCGCGAGGTGCCGTGGGACGTCATCGTCCGCGTCGATTTCCCGAGCAAGTTGCGCTTCGCCCGCCTCGTCCTGCCCGGGGAGGAGGCGCTTGCGATCTACGCCGTGCAGCGCCCGGACAAGGAGCGCGCCGTGGAGACGATGCGCCAATTGCGCGCGCTGTGGCGGGCGACGCATCCCGACGTGGACGCCGACGCCGACTCGGGGCCCTCCCGAGGGACGTGAATCGGGCCTAACGTGCCCTGTCGGCGGGTCGCGACGATCAGACCGGTCGCCGCATGTCTGGCCGGAGAGGACCACGTCGTGGCTGCACGCGCCCGAGCGACGACGAACGACCCGGTCGACGCCGCCCCGGCTGACACGCCCCGAATCGCCGACCCGGCACCACTCGGATTGGCCGCCTTCGCCGGCACCACCTTCTTCCTGTCCGTCGTCAACACCGGCATGCTCTCCGACACGGTCGAGACGGTCGTCCTGGGACTCGCCCTGTTCTATGGAGGTCTTGTGCAACTGCTCGCCGGCACGTGGGAGTTCGCGAACCGCAACACTTTCGGCGCGCTCGCCTTCTCCTCCTACGGCGCGTTCTGGCTGTCCTTCTGGTACCTCGTCGATCATGTCCTGCCTGGCCTGCCCAAAGACGTGGCTCCCAGCGACGCCAGCCACGCGGTCGGCCTCTACCTGCTCGTCTGGGCGATCTTCACGGCCTACCTGACGATCGCGGCGAGCCGCGTGTCCGTCGTCGTGCTGGCAGTCTTCGCCTTCCTGACGCTCACCTTCATCGCGCTCGCCATCGGCGACCTGGGCGGGTCCACCGGGTGGACAAAGGTCGGCGGCTGGCTGGGCCTGATCACCGCCGGCGTGGCCTGGTACGGGTCATGCGCAGGGGTAACCAACTCGACGTTCAGACGGGTCGTGTTCCCCACCCTGCCGCGATAGGTTCGGGACATGACTGAGGAAACGCTGTCGAACCTGTCCCGTGAAGAACGCCGCTTCCCGCCGCCGGACGAGTTCGCGGCGGCGGCCAACGTCAAGGCCGACGCCTACGACGAGGCGTCGGCGGACGGGCTCGCGTTCTGGGCGAAGCAGGCCGAACGGCTCTCGTGGGACACGAAGTGGTCCGAGGTCCTGGACTGGTCGGACGCACCGTTCGCGAAGTGGTTCGTCGGCGGGAAGCTCAACGTCGCGTACAACTGCGTCGACCGGCACGTCGCGGACGGGCACGGCGACCAGGTCGCCTACCACTGGGAGGGTGAACCGGGCGAGACTCGGGCGCTGACCTACGCCGAGCTCAAGGACGAGGTCTGCAAGGCGGCCAACGCGCTCGTCGAGCTCGGTGTGCAGACCGGTGATCGCATTGCGATTTACATGCCGATGATCCCCGAGACCGTCATCGCGATGCTCGCCTGCGCACGCCTGGGTGCCCCGCACACCGTCGTGTTCGGCGGGTTCTCCTCGACCGCGCTGTCGGACCGCATCGTCGACTGCGACGCCCGCGTGGTAATCACCTGCGACGGCGGTTACCGGCGTGGCGCACCGGCAGCGCTCAAGCCGGCGGTGGACGAGGCGCTGCAGAAGTGCCCGGATGTCCGCTCCGTTGTGGTCGTCAAACGCACCGGGCAGGACGTCGCGTGGGACGACTCCCACGACGTCTGGTGGGACGACGTCGTCGGCAAGGCCTCGCCCGAGCACGAGTGCGAGTTCTTCGACGCCGAGCACCCGCTGTTCGTCATGTACACCTCGGGCACGACCGGAAAGCCCAAGGGAATCCTGCACACCTCCGGCGGGTACCTCACCCAGGTGGCATACACGCACCACGCCGTGTTCGACCTCAAGCCCGACGACGACCTGTACTGGTGCGGTGCGGACATCGGCTGGATCACCGGGCACAGCTACATCGTCTACGGACCGCTCGCCAACCGGGCGACGTCGTTCATGTACGAGGGGACGCCGAACACCCCGAACGAGCACCGCTGGTTCGAGATGATCGAGAAGTACAAGATCACGATTCTGTACACCGCGCCGACGACGATCCGCACGTTCATGAAGTGGGGGGAGGACGTCCCGAAGGCGCACGACCTGTCCTCGTTGCGCCTGCTCGGCTCCGTCGGCGAACCGATCAACCCCGAGGCCTGGATGTGGTACCGCATCAACCTCGGCCGCGAGCGCTGCCCGATCGTGGACACCTGGTGGCAGACCGAGACCGGCGCGATCCTGGTCAGCCCGCTGCCGGGCGTGACCGGGACGAAGCCGGGCTCGGCGATGCGCGGGCTGCCGGGCGTCGCCGCCGACGTGGTCGACAACGACGGCAACCCCGTCCCCGACGGCGGCGGTGGCCTGCTCGTGCTGACCGAGCCGTGGCCCGCCATGACCCGCGGCATCTGGGGTGACCCCGATCGGTTCAAGGACACCTACTGGTCCCGCTTCGCCGAACAGGGCTACTACTTCGCCGGGGACGGCGCGAAGAAGGACGACGACGGCGATCTGTGGCTGCTCGGGCGTGTGGACGATGTCATGAACATCTCCGGGCACCGCATCTCGACGACCGAGGTTGAGTCGGCGCTGGTGTCGCACCCCGCTGTCGCCGAGGCGGCCGTGGTCGGGGCGACCGACCCGACCACAGGTCAGGGCATCGTGGCGTTCGTGATCCTGCGCGGCGAAGGCCCGATGGAGGAATCCGAGGGTGCCGAGCTGATCAAAACGCTGCGCAATCACGTGGCCACCGAGATCGGGGCCATCGCCAAGCCCCGCCAGATCATGATCGTGGCCGAGCTGCCGAAAACCCGGTCCGGGAAGATCATGCGCCGGCTGCTGCGTGACGTCGCCGACCACAAGGAGTTGGGCGACGTCACGACGCTCACCGACTCCTCGGTGATGGACCTCATCGGCGAGAAGATGCCGAACGCGCCGGCCGAGGACTGACCTCTGCGCCCGGCCGCGTGATCAACACGCACTGCGCCCGGCGCAGGGGGCGGAGTCGCAGCCCGGACTCAGCGCAGCTTGTCGGCGAGCGACATCGCGTCGAACGGCGCGCGCACCTTCACGTCGTTGTCGAAGTAGCAGAACACGTCGTGTCCTGAACCCGTCCAGGCGCGGATGGTCGCGGCCCACGTGTCCAGCGCTGCGTCGCTGTAACCGCTGACGTAGAGCTCCGCGTCACCGTGCAGTCGGACGTAGCCGAAGTCGGTGGTCACCTCACGGATCAGCGGCCACTTGCCTGCGGTGTCCGCGACCACCACGGCGATCGCGTGTTCGCGCAGCAAGGCGGTGAACCCCGCAGTGAGGAAGGACGGGTGGCGGACCTCGAGCGCGTGGCGCATCGAGCCGTCCCACGAGGCGTCGACGAGCGAGCGATCCTTGATCCGCTCGTCGTGGTGGCGCGCCAGCCATGCGGCCTCGGCGGTGGAGCGCGGCAGGAGGGTGAAGAAGGCGGCTAGCCGGGCGGCGTCGAACCCGAGCGTCGGGGGGAGCTGCCACAGGATCGGACCCAGCTTGTGCCCCAGCGCCAGCACACCCGAGCCGAAGAAGTTCGCGAGCGCCGTCTCCACTCCGCCCAGCTTCTTCAGGTGCGTGATGAACCGTCCGCCCTTGACCGAGAACACGAAGTCCTCGGGTGTCTGCTCAAACCATGACCGCCAGCTGGACGGGCGCTGCAGCGAGTAGAACGACCCGTTGATCTCGATGCTGCTGAGCTGGGACGAGGCGTAGGGCAGTTCCGCGCGATGCGGCAATCCGGGCGGGTAGAACACCCCGCGCCAGGGCGGGTACGTCCACCCCGAGATGCCTACGCGCGCGGCGCCCATCCCGCTAGGACAGGTAGCTCTCGCCGGGACCCTTGCCCGGATCGTCGGGGTAACGCGATGCCTCGCGGAACGCGGCCTGCAGCGAGCGCAGACCGTCGCGCAGGGGCTGCCGGTGCGCGCCCAGGTATTCCTGCGACGATGCGAGCAGGCCGGCCAGGGCTGTGATCAACCGCCGCGCCTCGTCCAGGTCCAGATACGGTTCCCCGTCCGGTGCCAGGCCGAGCTTCTCGGCGGATGCGCTCATCAGCAGTACCGCGGCGCGGGTGATCACCTCGACCGACGGCACCCCGGCGAGCTCGCGGAGCGGCGTGTCCTCCAGGTTGTCGAAACCGTGCGGGGGCAACGGGATCGCGGCTGCCGGATGGGGCAGCGAGGCGCTGCCGGGAATGCCCGGGGTCGCGGGGCCGTTGCCCGAGCGGGTCGCAGTAGTTGGATCGGTGTCTGCCACGCTGATAGCCTGTCATCGCGACCAGCCTCCGCCCATGGCGGGGGTGTGCAAGCGGAGACCTCACCGTTTCCCACCCGAGCCATGCAGCGTCACCAGTGTGCCGGGTCCGGTCCGTGTCGCCCGGCACCCGCCGGGCGGCGTCCGCGCAGTCGCGCGGGACGGACTGGTCGGGTAGCTCGAGGCCCCGTGCGCACGCCGCAGCGGGGTCTTTCTCATCCCAGACGGAACCCCGCAGCACGCCAGCAGTAGGACCGGCAACAACCGGCACCAGCACCAGTCAGCTATGTCGACCTTGGAGGTCTCATCAGTTCCGAACCGAGGATCAACGACCGGATCCGCGTCCCCGAGGTCCGCCTCGTCGGGCCCGAGGGGGAGCAGGTCGGCATCGTGCCGATCGGCAAGGCCCTCGAACTGGCTGCGGAGTCAGACCTGGATCTCGTCGAGGTCGCGCCTATGGCGCGGCCGCCCGTCTGCAAGCTCATGGACTACGGCAAATTCAAGTACGAGAGCGCCCAGAAGGCCCGCGAGGCTCGCCGTAACCAGGCATTGACCGTCATCAAAGAGATGAAGCTGCGTCCCAAGATCGATTCGCACGACTACGAGACCAAGAAGGGTCACGTCGAGCGGTTCCTGAAACAGGGTGACAAGGTCAAGGTCACGATCATGTTCCGCGGGCGCGAGCAGTCGCGCCCCGAACTGGGGTTCAGGTTGTTGCAGCGTCTGGCCGAGGACATTGCGGATTTGGGCTTCGTCGAGGCCTCGCCGAAGCAGGACGGTCGAAACATGATCATGGTCGTTGCTCCGCATCGCAATGCACCCAGAACCGTGCGTGCTCCACGGGCCGCCGAGCCCATTGAGTCCACACCGGCCGAGATCAGCGAATGAACGATGGTCAGCCACCACGGTTGATCATCGAAGTGAGCCGGCGAACGTCGTCGGCACCGATTAAGGACAAGCACCAGATGCCCAAGAACAAGACCCACAGCGGGATGAAGAAGCGCGTCAAGGTCACCGGGACCGGCAAGCTGCTCGTGCAGCGCGCCGGCAAGCGGCACAAGCTCGAGCGCAAGTCCTCGACGCTCACCCGTCGGCTGTCCGGCACCGAGGAGGTCTCGGCCGTCGACGTTCCGCGCGTCAAGCGGATGCTCGGCCGCTGACGCGGTCCCTCCTCTTCTCCCCCTCTCGCCGTCGACAGCGACGGCCCGAAAACCGAAGGACTCACCGTGGCACGCGTCAAGCGGGCAGTGAACGCCCACAAGAAGCGCCGGACGACCCTGGAAGCCGCGAGCGGCTACCGCGGCCAGCGCTCCCGGCTCTACCGGAAGGCGAAGGAGCAGCTGCTGCACTCCTCGACCTACCAGTACCGGGACCGCAAGGCCCGTAAGGGTGACTTTCGCCAGCTGTGGATCACCCGCATCAACGCGGCGGCCCGCGCGAACGACATCACCTACAACCGCTTCATCCAGGGCCTGCGCCTGGCCGGGGTGACCGTCGACCGCAAGGTGCTCGCCGACATCGCGGTCTCCGACCCGGCGGCCTTCACCGTGCTGGCCACAGTCGCCAAGGACGCTGTTGCCGCAGAGGGCATCGGCGGCGCCACGTCCTCTGCTGCCTGACCGCGGGCCCGCAACGCCGGCCGGAGAACACAGCGCACGCGTGCTCAGCTCAGCGAACGCCCGGCTCGCCGCCGCTCGACGTCTCACCCGACGCCAGGCGCGCCGCGAGGCCGGGCGTTTCCTTGCCGAGGGGGCGCAATCGGTGCGTGCAGCCTTGGCGGCGGGTGCGGTCGTGGAGCTGTTCGCCACTGCCGAGGCGATGCAGCGCCATCCGGAGCTGACCGGCGACGCCGCCGAGATCAGCGCCAAGGACGCCGCGGCGCTGTCGGATACAACCACGCCGCAGGGCCTGATCGCGGTGTGCCGCCGGGTCGATGTCGCGCTGCCCGACGCGATCGGGGGCGCGCGCCTCGTCGCCGTGCTGGTCGAGCCCAACGATCCCGGCAACGCCGGCGCGATCCTGCGAACCGCCGACGCCGCCGGCGCCGACGCGGTGGTGCTGGCCGGGGGAGTGGACGTCTACAACAGCAAGTGCGTGCGGGCGAGCGCCGGCAGCCTGTTCCACGTCGACGTCGTGGTCGAGTCCGGTATCGAGGACGTGGTTGCGGGCGTCCGTGCGGCGGGCCTCACTGTCCTTGCCACTAGTGGAAGCGCCCCGAACGATCTGGACGAGGTCGACGGGCTCGAGCGCCCCACCGCCTGGCTCTTCGGTACGGAGGCGCATGGCTTGCCCGGGGCCGTCGTCGCCGCTGCCGACAGGTCAGTCCGCGTGCCGATCCACGGCCGTGCCGAGAGCCTCAACCTGGCCGCGGCGGCCGCGGTGTGCCTGTACGCGAGCGCGCGGGCCCAGCGCGGCCGCCTGCCGTCACCGCCGTCCCCATAAACTCGACGGGCCGATCCAGCAGCTGACGAGAGACGTGACGCCCGCATGCCCAATCCGAGCTTCGACCCCGTGGAGGTGGCCGCCCTGCAACCGGAGGCGATCGATGCCGCCGTTGCGGCGGCGCTCGCCGCATTCCAGGACGCAACCTCGCTCGAGGAGCTCAAGTCGGCGCGCCTCGCCCACGCCGGCGACCGCTCCCCGCTGGCGCTGGCCAACCGCGAGATCGGGGCACTTCCTCCTGCCGCCAAGAAGGCCGCGGGCCAGCGGGTGGGGAAGTCCCGTGCCGAGATCGGCAAGGCGTTGTCGAAGCGGCAGGGCGAACTCGAGGCCGAGCGCGACGAGCGGGTGCTGGTCGAGGAGGCCGTCGACGTCACACTGCCCACCGACCGTCGCCTCGCCGGAGCCCGCCACCCGCTGACCACGATCATGGAGCGGCTCGAGGACGTCTTCGTCGCGATGGGCTACGAGATTGCGGAGGGTCCCGAGCTCGAGGCCGAGTGGTTCAACTTCGACGCGCTCAACACCCCGCCCGACCATCCCTCGCGCGACCTGACCGACACGTTCTTCCTCGACCCGCCGTCGGCCGGGCTGGTGCTGCGGACGCAGACGTCGCCGGTGCAGATCCGGGCCATGCTGCGCCGCGAGCCACCGATCTACATGATCTGCCCGGGCAAGGTGTTCCGGACCGACGAGCTCGATGCGACGCACACGCCGGTCTTCCACCAGATCGAGGGGCTGGTTGTCGACGCGGGCGTCACCATGGCCAATCTGAAGGGGACGCTCGATCACATGGTCGAGGCGATGTTCGGTGCGGGTATCCAGACGCGCCTGCGCCCGCACTACTTCCCGTTCACCGAGCCCAGCGCGGAGATGGATCTGGTCTGCTTCGTCTGCCGCGGTGCGTCGGTCGGCAATCCCGATCGCCCTTGCCGCACCTGCGACAGCGAGGGCTGGATCGAGTGGGGTGGCTGCGGCATGGTGAACCCGCGCGTCCTGACCGCCTGTGGCATCGATCCCGAGCGCTTCAGCGGATTCGCATTCGGGATGGGGATCGAACGCTCGTTGATGTTCCGCAACGACGTCGAGGACATGCGCGACATCATCGAGGGCGACGTGCGGTTCACCGCAGCCTTCGGGACGGAGGCCTGATGCGAACCGGACGCAGCCTGCTCATGCCCAGCCGGCCGGCCGGCGTTGCTGGAGGTGAGCGGGCATGCGCGCGCCGCTGAGCTGGCTGGGCGAGCACGCAGAGCTGCCCACGGGTCTGTCCGGACGAGATCTCGCCGAGGCGATGATCCGCATCGGCATGGAGGTCGAGGGCGTCGAGAGCGGGGCCAAGGGCCTCTCGGGTCCGCTCGTCGTCGGACGCGTGGTGTCCTTCGCCGCGGAGCCGCAGAAGAACGGCAAGACGATCCGCTGGTGCGCGGTCGACGTGGGCCCGCACAACGACGGTGACGAGCCCCGCGGCATCGTGTGCGGTGCGTCCAATTTCGCCGTGGGCGATCTCGTCGTCGTGGCCCTGCCCGGCGCCGAGCTGGCCGGCGGTTTCGCCATCTCGGCGCGCAAGACCTACGGTCACGTCTCCGACGGCATGATCTGCTCCGTCCGCGAACTCGGCATCGGCGACGAGCACGACGGCATCCTGGTCCTGCCTGCAGGGACGGCCGAACCGGGCGCCGACGCGCTCGATGTGCTCGGCATGGACGAGGCCGTGCTCGACGTCGCAGTCACCACAGACCGCGGCTACTGCCTCTCGATCCGCGGCCTGGCCCGCGAGGCCGCGGCCGCGCTCGGCACGCCGTTTCATGACATCACCGTCGCGCTCCCCGAGCCCGACGACAAGGCCTACGAGGTGCACGTCGACGACCTCGCCGGTTGCGACCGATTCTCCGCGATGGCGGTGACCGGGCTCGACCCGTCCGCCCCGTCGCCGGACTGGATGACGCGGCGGTTGCAGCAGTGCGGCATGCGCCCGATCTCGCTCGCCGTCGACGTGACGAACTACGTGATGCTCGAGACCGGCCAGCCTTTGCACGCATTCGATCGCGCGAAGCTGTCCGGTCCGATCCGCGTGCGGCGAGCCGACCCGGGCGAGAAGTTGACCACTCTGGACGGTTCGGTGCGCAGCATCGAGCCCGCCGACCTCGTGGTCACCGACGACTCGGGTGCGATCGCGCTCGCCGGCGTGATGGGCGGAGCGTCGACCGAGATCGGCGACGGCACCACCGACATCGTCCTCGAGGCGGCGCACTGGAACCCGACCTCGATCGCGTTCACCGCGCGCCGGCACAAGCTGCCCAGTGAGGCGTCGCGGCGCTTCGAGCGCGGCGTCGATCCCGACATCGCGGGCGTGGCGCTGCGGCGTTGCGTCGACCTGCTCGTGGAGTACGGCGGCGCGAGCGCCGTCGACGGATACACGGTCGTGGGGGATCCGCCGCCGCCGCCGGTGATCCCCCTTCCCGCAGGGCGTGCCGAGGCGACCGCGGGAATGCCGATCCCACCTGAGGAGGTCATGGCCCACCTGAAGGTGGTCGGCTGCGTCGTCGACGGGGGCGGCGACATGCTGCAGGTACAGCCGCCGACCTGGCGCCCGGATCTGCAAGCTCCTGCCGATCTCGTCGAGGAGGTTGTCCGCCTCGCCGGTTACGACAAGCTGCCCTCGGTGCTCCCTGCACCGATCGCCGGCAGCGGCCTGACCGCTGCGCAGGCTTTGCGCAGGTCGGTCGGGCGTGCGCTGGCCGCGGCCGGATTCCTCGAAGTGCTCACCTACCCGTTCGTGTCGCCGAGCGTCCATGACGCATTCGGGCTGGCACCGGACGACCCGCGCCGCGCAGCGCTGCGGCTGGCGAATCCGCTGTCGGAGAGTGAACCGGAACTGCGCACGTCGCTATTGCCGGGGCTGCTGGCCACGCTGGTGCGCAACCTCGGCCGCGGCAACCGCGACATCGCGATCTTCGAGGAAGGGCTGGTCTTCCACACCGACCCCACGGTGCCGGACGTGCCGCGTCCCGGCGTCGACGCTCGTCCCGACGAGGCGGTGCTGACTGCCCTGTTCGCGTCGATCCCGCCGCAGCCCCGCCACATCGGCGCCGTGCTCTGCGGCGAACTGGAACGGCCGGGCTGGTGGGGCGGCGCACGGACCGCCAGCTGGGCGGACGCTGTCGAGGCAGCACGCATCGTCGTGGGTGCGGCCCGCGCCTCGCTCGACGTCCGCGCCGCCCAGCTCGCGCCGTGGCACCCCGGACGCTGCGCCGAGCTCGTGCTGGACGGCGCGGTCATCGGGTACGCCGGCGAGCTGCATCCGCGGGTGATCGGCGTTCTGGGGCTTCCCGCGCGCACCTGCGCGATGGAGCTGGACCTCGACGCGGTCAGTCCGCCCGGGCCGGCACCCGCGCCGCGCATCTCATCCTTTCCGCCGGTGCTGCTCGACGTCGCCCTGGTCGTCGCAGCCGACGTCGCGTCCGCCGACGTGCTGGCCGCTGTGCGCGCGGGCGCGGGCTCGCTGCTCGAGTCTGCGCGGCTCTTCGACGCCTACACCGACGAAGTGCGGCTCGGCGCCGGACTCAAGTCGCTGGCGTTCGCGCTGCGCTTCCGCGCGACGGACCGCACGCTGACGGTGGAGGAAGCGACCGCGGCGCGCGACGCAGCGATCGCCCGAGCTGGCGAGGCAACCGGAGCGGTGCTGCGCAGCTGACATCTCGTGATCGACACGCTCTCCGGGGGTCTCCAGCACACCGGAGAGCGCGTCGATCACGTGCACGAGACCCCTGAGCGTATGAAGTTGCAGCATGGTGCATAATTGTTCGCATGGGGCACCGCATCGCGATCGCCGGAGCCAGCGGCTACGCCGGCGGCGAGCTGCTGCGTCTCGTCGCGGCGCATCCGGACCTGGACGTCGTCGCCCTGAGCGCCCACGGCAACGTCGGGCAGTCGGTCGGTGAGCTGCATCCGAATCTGCGCTCGCTGGCGCACCTGAGCTTCAGCGACACCACGCCGGACCTGCTCGCCGACGCAGACCTGACCTTCCTGGCGCTGCCGCACGGGGCCTCGGCCGCACTTTGTGCGCAGCTACCCGACGGCCACAGGATCATCGACCTCGGGTCCGACCATCGTCTCGTCGATCCGCAGGTGTACGCGCGCTACTACGCCGGCGAGCACCATCCGGCCTGGACCTACGGGCTACCCGAGCTGCCGGGGCAGCGCGCGTCGATCGCCGGGTCCTGCCGGGTCGCGAACACCGGCTGCCACGCCGTCGCGGTGATCCTGGCGGCCGCGCCGCTGATCGCTGCCGGCGTCGCCGACGCAGCCGATGTCGTGGTGGTCTCGGCGAGCGGTACCTCCGGGGCCGGGCGCAGCCCGCTGAGCCATCTGCTGGGCAGCGAGGTCATGGGCGATCTGAGCGGATACCAGGTCGGCACGCACCGGCACGTCCCCGAGATCAAGCAGGCTGCCGGAATCTCCTCCCTCACGATGACGCCGGTGCTGGCCCCGATGCCCCGCGGCATCCTCGCCTCGGTCAGCTTGCGCGCGACGCACCCGATCTCGGCTGACGGGGCCCGCGCGGTGCTCGCCGACGCCTATGCGGGTGAGCCGTTCGTCCACGTCCTGCCCGACGGCCAGCAGCCGCGTACGAGCGCTACCGCCGGCTCGAACTGCGCACACCTGCAAGCCGTCGTCGACAGCGACTCCGGACGGATCGTCGTGACCAGCGCGATCGACAACCTCGGCAAGGGTGCGGCCGGGCAGGCGCTGCAGAACGCGAACCTCATGCTGGGCCTGTCCGAGACAGCCGGCCTATCGAGCGACGGAATCGCGCCATGAGCGTCACCTCGGCACAGGGGTTCCGTGCTGCGGGGATCGCCGCCGGGATCAAGGCGAGCGGCGCGCTCGATCTCGCCCTCGTCGTCAACGACGGCCCCGACCACACCGCGGCCGTGGTCGTCACGGGCAACCGCGTGAAGGCTGCACCCGTGCTCTGGACACAGCAGGTTGCGAGTGGGCATCGCGTGCGCGCTGTCGTGCTGAACTCTGGCGGGGCCAACGCATGCACCGGGCCCGGCGGTTTCGCCGACACCCACCACACGGCCGAAGCAGTGGCGAGCGCGCTCGGTGTCGGAGCCGGCGAGGTCGCGGTCTGCTCCACCGGATTGATCGGCGAGCGCCTGCCGATGCCGGCCGTGCTTTCCGGCGTCAAGACGGTGGTCGGGGCACTCACGGCCGACGGGGGAGGTGCGGCCGCCGAGGCGATCCGTACCACCGACACCGTCGCGAAGCAGGCAGTCCTGCACGCCGGAACCGGATGGACGGTCGGCGCAATGGCCAAGGGCGCGGGCATGCTCGCTCCCGGACTGGCCACCATGCTCTGCGTGCTCACCACCGACGCGCGTCTGGACGCAGGTACCGCCGACCGGGCGCTGCGCGCGGCGACACGCACCACGTTCGACCGTGTCGACGCCGACGGTTGCATGTCCACCAATGACACGGTCCTGCTGATGTCGAGCGGCGCGGCACAGGTGCAGCCCGAGCCCGCCCAGTTCGCGCAGGCGCTCACTGCGGTCTGCGCCGATCTGGCCCGCCAGCTCATCGCCGACGCCGAGGGCGCGACGAAGGAAGTGCGCGTCCAGGTGGTCGGGGCGGCGAGCGAGAACGACGCGGTCGAGGTCGGGCGCAGCATCGCTCGCAACAACTTGCTCAAGTGCGCGCTGTTCGGCAACGACCCGAACTGGGGACGGGTACTGGCTGCGATCGGCACGACCGCAGCCGCCTTCGAACCCGACCAGCTCGACGTGGCGATCAACGGCGTCCAGGTATGCCGCGCCGGAGCCGCGGGTGAGGACCGCACCAAGGTCGACCTGGCCGGGCGCGAGGTGCACATCCTCGCCGATCTGCACGCAGGGGAGCAGACGGCGACGATCTGGACCAACGACCTGAGCCACGACTACGTCGAAGAGAACTCGGCCTACAGCTCATGAGCCGCGCGCAGGCGATGGAGAAGGCTGCCGTGCTCGTCGACGCGCTGCCGTGGCTCGAGCGGTTCCACGGCAAGGTCGTGGTGGTCAAGTACGGCGGCAACGCGATCACCACGCCGCATCTGCAACGCAGTTTCGCCGAGGACATCGTGTTCCTGCGTTACGCGGGCCTCCGCCCGGTCGTCGTGCACGGTGGCGGACCGCAGATCACCGAGCATCTCGACCGCCTCGGGATCGCGTCGGAGTTCCGCGGGGGCCTGCGCGTGACGACGCCGGAGGCCATGAGGATCGTCCGCATGGTCCTCACCGGCCAGGTCAACGGTGACGTCGTCAACATGCTCAACGATCACGGGCCGTTCGGCGTGGGCCTGTCCGGGGAGGACGCGGGGCTGCTGACCGCCGAGCGCCGTCCGGCGATCGTCGGCGGGGAGGCGATCGACATCGGTCAGGTCGGCGACGTCGTCGCCGTCGACCCTGCCGCGGTCACGGCACTGCTCGATGCCGGGCGCATCCCGGTCATCGCGACCGTCGCGCGCGGGCTGGACGGCCTGTCCTACAACGTCAACGCCGACACCGCGGCTGCCGCGATCGCGGTCGGTCTGCAGGCCGAGAAGCTCGTCGTGCTCACCGACGTCGAGGGTCTCTACGCCGACTGGCCGGCCAGCTCCGAGATCGTCAGCCAGATCTCTACCGAGGAGCTCGCGCTACTGCTGCCGAATCTTGCGAGCGGGATGATCCCGAAGATGGAGGCGTGCCTGCGCGCCGTCGAGGGCGGCGTGCCGCGGGCACACGTCCTCGACGGACGGGTGCCGCACGCGTTGCTGCTCGAAGTGTTCACATCCGACGGGATCGGGACGATGGTCCGGCCCGCGAAGGAGGGCCGATGACTCTCACCGAACGCTGGGAGGCGGTGATGATGCCGAACTACGGCACGCCGCCGATCAGCCTCGACCACGGCCGGGGAGTCCGCGTGTGGGATGTGGACGGCCGCGAGTACCTCGACTTCGTCGGCGGCATCGCCGTCTCGAGCCTCGGCCACGCGCATCCTGCGATCGTCGCGGCCGTGTCCGCGCAGGTGACCCGGCTCGTGCACACGTCCAACCTGGCGATCCACGAGCCCGGGGTGAACCTGGCCGAGCGACTGGTGGGCCTGCTCGACCTGCCCGCGCGCGTCTTCTTCGCCAACAGCGGGGCGGAGGCGAACGAGTGCGCTCTGAAGCTTGCGCGGCGCTACGGCAACGCGCACGGACGATCGCGCGTCGTCGCGAGCAATGGCAGCTTCCACGGCCGTACCCTGGGCGCGCTGTCGATTACGGGCAACCCGGCCAAGCGCGAGCCGTTCGAACCGCTGCCCGGCCCCGTCGACTTCGTCGACTTCGGTGACACCGACGCACTGGGTGCCGTCGTCACCGAACAGACGTCGGCCGTATTCGTCGAGCCCACCTTGGGCGAGGGCGGTGTCGTGCCGGCACCGGCCGGGTTCCTCGCCGCGGTGCGGGAAATCTGTGACGCCGCGGGCGCGCTCATGGTCGTGGACGAGGTGCAGAGCGGCATCGGGCGCACCGGCAGCTGGTTCGCCAGCCAGGCCGAGGGAGTGCGTCCCGACGTCATCACGCTCGCCAAGGGTCTCGGCGGGGGACTGCCTGTCGGTGCCTGCATCGGCATCGGTGACGCGGGCATCCTGTTCCAACCGGGCGACCACGGCAGCACCTTCGGCGGCAATCCGGTCGCCTGCGCTGCCGCCCTCGCCGTCCTCGACACGATCGAGAAGGACGGCCTGCTCGACAACGTGAAGCGGGTGGGCGAGCACCTCGCGGCCGCCCTCGAGGCCATCGGTAACCCGTTGGTCACCGGGATCCGCGGCAGTGGTCTGTGGCGGGCGCTGGCCCTCGATGGCGCGCACGCGGGTGCGATCGAGATCGCGGCTCGCGGACACGGGTTGCTGGTGAACGCCGTGAAGCCCGACGCCGTCCGCCTCGCGCCGCCACTCACCCTCTCCGCGGCCGAGGTGGACGAGGCCGTGCCATTGCTCGCGGCCGCGCTCGCAGATGTGATGCAGACCTGATGACCCGCCATTTCCTGCGCGACGACGATTTGGCACCGGCCGAATTGGTCGAGGTGCTCGACCTGGCCGTCACCATGAAGGCTGACCGGCACCGGCTGCAGCCGCTTCGCGGTCCGCAATCGGTCGCGCTGATCTTCGACAAGCCGACCTTGCGCACGCAACTCTCCTTCGCCGTCGGCATCGGCGAACTGGGTGGCCTGCCGCTTGTCGTGGACACCCGGCTGGCCGACATCGGCGGGCGTGAATCCGTCGCGGACGTCACCAGGGTCCTGACCCGCCAGGTCGCGGCAATCGTGTGGCGCACCTCCGGGCAGGCCCGCATCGAGGAGATGGCCGCGCACGCGACCGTCCCGGTGGTCAATGCCCTCACCGACGACTTCCACCCCTGCCAGATCCTGGCCGATCTGCTGACCGTCCGGGAGCGCCGGGGCGACCTGGCGGGCCTCGCCTTCGGCTACGCCGGTGACGCGGCGAACAACATGGCGCACTCCTACCTGCTCGGCGGGGCCGCAGCGGGGATGCATGTGCGTATCGCCGGCCCGGATGGTTACCACCCCGCCCCCCGGATCGTTGCCGACGCCGAACGGATCGCCGCCACCACCGGCGGATCGGTCCTCGTCACCACTGATCCCGACGCTGCGTTCGACGGTGCCGACGTCCTGGCCACCGACACCTGGGTATCCATGGGGCAAGAGGCCGAGCGGGACGCGCGGGAGACCCCGTTCCGGCCGTTCGCACTCGATGGCAAGGCGCTTGCCAAGGCGGCCGACGGCGCGATCGTGCTGCACTGCCTGCCGGCCTATCGCGGCAAGGAGATCACCGCCGCGGTGATCGACGGGCCGCAGAGCGCCGTCTGGGACGAGGCGGAGAACCGACTGCATGCCCAGAAGGCCCTGCTGACCTGGCTGCTGCAGCAACCATGACCACCACCACACCCAGCCGCGCAGCGCGCCACGACCGTATCGTGGCGCTCATCGCCGCGCGTCCCTTCCGCTCCCAGGCCGAACTGGCCAAAGCGCTTGAGGGCAGCGGCTTCTCCGTCACCCAGGCGACCCTGTCGCGCGATCTGGACGAGCTCGGCGCGGTGAAGCTGCGCACGCCCGACGGCGGCCTTCCCGAGTACGTCATCCCCGAGGACGGTTCGCCACTTGCCGCGCGCAGCGCCGAGGACGACCATCCCGTCCGGCTCGCCCGGCTGCTCGGCGAACTGCTGGTCTCGGCCGAGGCCAGCGCGAACCTGGTTGTGCTGCGCACCCCGCCGGGCGCATCCAATTTCCTCGCGAGCGCGATCGACCGAGCGCGCCTGCCGGCGGTACTCGGCACCGTCGCCGGCGATGACACGATCCTCGTCGTCGCGCGCGCGCCGCACGGCGGGGCGGCGCTGGCCCAGCACCTGCAGAATCTTCCGCACACCCTCTGATCGGAGAACTCGACACATGAGCAAGCGCAGGATCGTCCTCGCCTATTCGGGCGGGCTCGACACATCCGTCGCCATCGGCTGGATCGCCGACGAGACCGGAGCCGAGATCGTCGCCGTCGCCGCCGACGTCGGCCAGGGCGGCGAGGACATGGACGTCATCCGGCAACGCGCGCTCGACTGCGGCGCTGTCGAATCGGTCGTCCTCGACCTCAAGCAGGAGTTCGCCGAGGAGTACTGCCTGCCCGCGCTTCGTGCTAACGGGCTCTACCTCGAGCGTTACCCGCTGGTGTCTGCGTTGAGCCGTCCGATCATCGCCAAGCACCTCGTCCGGGCAGCGACCATGCACGGCGCCGACACGGTCGCGCACGGGTGCACCGGCAAGGGCAACGATCAGGTGCGTTTCGAGGTGGGCATCGGCGCGCTCGCGCCCGACCTCGAGGTGCTCGCCCCGGTCCGTGACTCCGGCATGACCCGGGACAAGGCGATCGCGTTCGCGCAGGAGAAGGGACTTCCCATCGACCAGTCCAAGCGCTCGCCGTATTCGGTCGACCAAAACCTGTGGGGCCGCGCGGTAGAGACCGGGTTCCTCGAGGACCCGTGGAACCCGCCGATCGAGGACGTGTACGCCTACACCCAGCCGCCGGGCGCGACGGCCGATGAAGTCACCGTCTCCTTCACCGACGGCGTCCCCACCGCGATCGACGGCGAGCCGGTGAGCGTCCTCGACGCCATCCTGCAGCTCAACAAGCGCGCGGGCGCGCAGGGCGCCGGCCGCCTGGACATGGTCGAGGACCGTCTGGTCGGCATCAAGAGCCGTGAGGTGTACGAGGCGCCCGGTGCCATCGCGCTGATTACCGCGCACCAGGAGCTCGAGGACCTCACCGTCGAGCGTGATCTGCGCCGCTTCAAGTTCCAGGTCGAGCAGCGCTGGACCGAGCTGGTGTACGACGGTCTCTGGTTCAGCCCGCTCAAGCGTGCCCTCGACAAGTTCGTCGACTCCTCGCAACGTCACGTGACCGGCGACATCCGGTTGCGCCTGTCGGGCGGCATGGCGGTCGCGACCGGACGGCGCGGATCGGGTTCGCTCTACGACTTCAACCTCGCGACCTACGACACCGGTGACACGTTCGACCAGTCGCTGGCCAAGGGATTCGTCCAGCTGTGGGGCCTGCCCAGCCGGATGGCTGCGCGACGCGACCAAGCCCAGTGAGCGAGCCTCGCGGGCGGGCCCTGAACCTGTTCACCTGCCCGTGCCCGGCCCCAGCGACGCGGTGCCGGTCATGACCCAGCTGTGGGGCGGCCGGTTCGCCAGCGGGCCCTCTGCAGCGCTCGCTGCGCTGTCGCTGTCGGTGCACTTCGACTGGCGGCTGGCGACCTACGACCTCCGGAGCTCGAAGGCACATGCACGGGTGCTGCAGCGTGCCGGGCTGCTGAGCGACGACGAGGCCACCCGCATGCTGGGGGCGCTCGACGAACTGGCCGCTGACGTCGTGTCCGGCGCCTTCGCACCGACGCCGGCCGACGAGGACGTGCACACCGCGCTGGAGCGCGGGCTGCTCGAGAAGCTCGGCCCGCTCGGCGGCAAGTTGCGCGCCGGACGAAGTCGTAACGACCAGGTGGCGACCGACCTCCGGTTGTATCTGCGCGACCACGTGCGCCGGTTGGTGGTGGCCATCGCCGAGCTCGAGGTGGCGTTGACCACCCAGGCCAAGGGTCACCGCGACGTGGCGATGCCGGGAATGACCCACCTGCAGCACGCCCAACCGGTGCTGCTCGCCCACCACCTGCTTGCGCACGTGCACGCGCTGGCCCGCGACATCGACCGGCTACGCGACTGGGACAAGCGGGCCGCCGTCTCGCCGCTGGGCTCGGGGGCGCTGGCCGGCTCCTCGCTACCGCTGGACCCGGGCGCAGTCGCCGCGGAGCTGGGCTTCGACCGGCCCGCGGCCAACTCGATCGATGCCGTGTCCGACCGCGACTTCGTCGCCGAGTTCCTGTTCGCGGCGGCCCTGGTCGGTGTGCACTTATCCCGCATCGGCGAAGAGGTGATCCTCTGGGCCACGTCGGAGTTCGCCTGGGTGCGCCTCGACGATGCCTGGTCGACCGGATCGTCGATCATGCCGCAGAAGAAGAACCCGGATATTGCTGAGCTGGCGCGGGGGAAGTCCGGCCGCTTCATCGGCAACCTCACCGGTCTGCTGACCACCCTCAAGGCGCTACCGCTCGCCTACGACCGCGACCTGCAAGAGGACAAGGAGCCGGTGTTCGACACCGTGGAACAGCTGCTGATGCTGCTGCCTGCGATGTCCGGAATGATCGCCACGCTCACCTTCGACCGTGCCCGGCTCAGCGCTGCCGCGCCGGCCGGTTTCGCGCTGGCGACCGATGTCGCGGAGTGGCTCGTCCGCCAGGGTGTGGCATTTCGCGAGGCTCACGAGATCAGCGGCGCGTTCGTGGCGTACTGCGAACACCGCGGTCTCGATCTGCCGGACCTGTCCGACGAGCAGCTCGCCGAGATCGACCCGCGGCTCATCCCGGAGGTCCGCGCGGTGCTGTCGGTGACCGGCGCGTTGGCATCCCGCTCAACCGCGGGGGGGACGGCGCCGGACCGGGTCACCGACCAGCTCGACACCCTGGCCGAGCTCCTCCACGAGCAGGTGGCGTGGGCGAGCCAGAACTGAGAGCGCGTCTTGCGGTGCCGGCGCTGACGCTGGCGCCGCGTCTGATCGGTGCGGTTCTGGTCTCCGACGTGGGCGGTGAGCGCGTCGCCGTACGCCTGACCGAGGCGGAGGCCTACGAAGGGACCGAGGACCCGGCGTCGCACGCCTATCGCGGCCCGACGCGCCGTACCGCCGTGATGTTCGGCCGGGCAGGGCACCTCTACTGCTACTTCACCTACGGCATGCACTGGTGTGCAAACCTGGTGTGCGATGTCGAAGGACGCGCGTCGGCCGTCCTGCTGCGCGCCGGCGACATCGTCGAGGGGTCCGCAACGGCCCACTGCCGCAGACCGGCCGCGAGGACCTCCGCCGAGCTCGCCCGGGGACCGGCCCGGCTGGCCACGTGTCTGGGGCTGGACGCCGCCACGAATGGGGCCGACCTCTGCGACGATTCCTCGCTCGTCCGGCTGGAGTACCTCCCGGCCCGTCGGCAGCGTGGCGTAGTCGCCGGGCCACGCGTGGGAATTGCCGCGGCCACCGACCGGCCGTGGCGCTTCTGGCAGGAGGGCGCTGCGTCGGTGTCCACGTACAAGACAGGCGGCCGCAGACGCGGTGTGGCCGCCCGGCAGACTGACCTCCCGTGAGCACGGACGCACCGATCGAACTGCCCGAGCACCTGCGCGACGCCTACCAGGTGCTCTCCTCGGGTGCCGCGCAGATCCTGCCCCCGGACGGCTTGGCCGAGCGCCTGGCAGCGGCCGACCGAGAGCGTCGGCCGCTGCGCGTGAAGCTGGGCATCGACCCGTCCGGCACCGACCTGACGCTCGGACATGCAGTCGTTCTTCGCAAATTGCGCCAGTTCCAGGACTACGGCCATACCGCCGTCCTCGTTGTCGGCGGCTTCACCGCCCAGGTGGGTGACCCGTCCGGGCGGACGAACACTCGCTCGGCGCAATCGGCCGAACAGGTCGTCGCCAATGCGCAGGGCTACTTCGACCAGCTGATGCGCATCCTGGACCGAGATCACGCCGAAGTCGTCAACAACGCGCAATGGCTCGCGACGATGCAACTCGCCGAGCTGCTCGATTACACGCGCCTGCTGACGGTCGCCCAGCTGCTCGAGCGCGACGACTTCTCGCGCCGGTTCGCTGCTAACCAGCCGATTACCCTGAGCGAGTTCTTCTACCCGCTGCTGCAGGGGATCGATTCGGTCGCGATCCAGGCCGACCTCGAGCTCGGCGGAACCGACCAGACGTTCAACAACCTGGTCGGGCGCGAGCTGCAACGTTCCCGGGGGCAGGCCCCGCAGGCCGTCCTCACTGTCGCGTTGCTCGTCGGCACCGACGGGGTCGAGAAGATGGGGAAGTCGCTGGGCAACTACATCGGCATCGACGAACCTGCGGCAGAGCAGTTCGGCAAGCTGATGAGCGTCCCCGACGCTGTCGTCGGCCAGTACGCCCGGTTGTGCACCGCCCTGCACCCGCGTGAGCTCGACGCGCTGCAGGTCGAGGTGTCCGCCGGTGGCGGTGCCGCCAACCGCGCCAAGCGACGGATGGCACGCGAGGTGGTCGCGCTTTACCACGGCCCGGACGCGGCCGCTGCGGCCGAGGAACGCTTCGACGCAGTGTTCAAGCGCGGCGAGGTCGCCGCCGACGCGCCCCTCCGGACCCTGCCCGACGGCGACCCGCTGCACCTGCCGGCCGTGTTGGTCGCGGCGGGGCTCGCAGCCAGTACCAGTGCGGCGCGGCGCGACATCGACGCCGGCGCGGTGAAGATAGCAGGCGTCGTGGTCACGCCCCGCCGCTACGACCTGCCCCGTGGCGACGTGGTGGGCCAGGTGGTTTCGTCGGGCAAGCGCCGCGTAGCGCGCATGGTCGAGTCGTCCTGAGCCGCGCGACGAGGCCGCGCGTGCTCCAGTTCACACATTCCAGGCCTCCCCGGCGAGCGAGCGAAGGCATCTGCCGGGCTCAGCAGTTGCCCGCAATCCGGGGCCTGCGACGCCGACTGGCCGCATTTGACTCGGCTCCGTCGCGCTGACTAATGTTGTCGTTGTTCGACGCACTGAGCCGCAACGGGCCGAGCGAAACTCCGCGAGGAGGGTCGCGGTACCAGCGGAGCTGGTCGGACATCCCCCCAAGCGCGACGCGCCGCGGCTGGTTCCTTGAGGACCGGACGTGTGCGGCGACCAAGCGGGAAGCGGGCGGAGCCCGGGGTTTGACCCCGACCCTCCGACCGGAGTAGCGTTTCGTGGGTTGCCCCGGAACTGCCCGAGAGGGTGGCTATGGTGTGCGTCCGCTCCTTGAGAACTCAACAGCGTGCCGAAAGTTAGTGCCATGAAATAACTCTCGTCAGCGTGCCCGTTTGCGGGTGCGCCTGAAGAGATTCCTTTGGTACATCGAGCGAAATCAATTACGACCAGCTCGTATGACCAGTGATCGACACCGTCGCCAAGACGGTAACTTTCTGTGTCGACGATCCGGGCAACCGGCGTAGTCATATAGACATTCACGGAGAGTTTGATCCTGGCTCAGGACGAACGCTGGCGGCGTGCTTAACACATGCAAGTCGAGCGAGGCCCCATCCTTCGGGAAGGGTGCCCTAGCGGCGAACGGGTGAGTAACACGTGGGCAATCTGCCCCTAGCACTGGGATAACTCCGGGTAACCGGGGCTAATACCGGATATGACCTCCGAGGGCATCCTCTGGGGTGGAAAGGATCCTGGCTAGGGATGAGCCCGCGGCCTATCAGCTTGTTGGTGGGGTAATGGCCCACCAAGGCGACGACGGGTAGCCGGCCTGAGAGGGCGACCGGCCACACTGGGACTGAGACACGGCCCAGACTCCTACGGGAGGCAGCAGTGGGGAATATTGCGCAATGGGCG
>JBBQZQ010000003.1:0-162582 GCA_038207565.1 Mycobacteriales bacterium | reverse complement strand
GGAGCAGCGGCGGGAGCAGCGGCGGGAGCAGCGGCGGGAGCAGCGGCGGGAGCAGCGGCGGGAGCAGCGGCGGGAGCAGCGGCGGGAGCAGCGGCGGGAGCAGCGGCGGGAGCGGGGGCGGGGCGGGGGCGCAGCCGCGGGCCAGGTCAGCGGCGGCGGGTGCCGAACAGCCCGCGGGTGATCTCCCGGCCGAGCCCGGTCGCAGTCGACCCGGTGCAGGCGCCTTGGACTTCACCATTCGCTCGACGGCGGAGTCGTCGGCGGGCGCCTGCTTCGGACGCGGGCGCCTGCTTCGGACGCGGGCGGCGCCGCGGGTGCCGCGAGTTTGGCCGCAATTCGCTCGTAGGCGGAGTCTCGGTTGACCGGTTGCCTCACTCGGCCTGCAGCGGCGACGCCTCGACCGCCTGCCCCTGGGCGCCAGGTTCGATCTGCCCCAACGACCGAGGCGCGCGGATCCGGGACGTTCTGGGTTCTGCGTGATGAAGAAGATGCCGACGCCCTTGGACCGGGTCAACCGGACGGTTTGGGTGACCGCATCGAGGAAGGCCTCGCTCGCGTCGGCGAACAGCGGGGCGGGCCTCGTCGAAGAAGACCAGCTTGGGCTTGTCGACATCACCGATCTCGGGCAGCTCGTGGAACAGGTCTGCGAGCAACCACATGAAGAACGTGCTGAACAGCTGCGGCCGGTCGTGCCGGTCGGCGAGCTCGCTCGAGGTGAGGATCCCCCGGCCGTCTGCGCCCGTCCGCAGCAGATCGGTGGTCTCGAATTCGGGCTCGCCGAAGAACGCCTGGTCGCCCTGGTCCTCCAGCCCGATCAGATCAGCCAGGATCACCCCGGCCGTCGCCTTAGACAGCCCACCCAGGCCGGCGAGGTCTGCGTTGCCCTCGATGCCGACCAGGTAGGAGATCACGGCGCGCAGGTCCTTCGGGTCGAGCAGCGGCAAGCCTGCGCGCTCGGCGTAGTGGAAGACGAGGTTGAGGCTGGACTCCGGTTTGTTGTTGAGGGCGAGCACCTTCGACAGCAGCGTCGGTCCGAAGCTGGTCATCGTCGAGCGCAGTGAGGCACCCCCGTCCCGATGCCACGGAGCGCGACGAAATCGACCGGAAAGGCGGTCGGTGCCCATGCGGCGTCGCCGGCGTCCGCGGAACGCCGGACGAGCTTGTGGTTGGACGCGCCGGGCGCGCGTTCAATTCGGACAGGTCGCCCTAGCTGTCGGCGACCACGACCGGCACGCCGGCGGCCGAGAGCTGCTCGGCGAGACCCTGCAGGGTCTTCGTCTTCACCGTGCCGATCGCCCCGGCGATCATCCCGTGCCGCTTCATGCTCGAGAGGGGACGCGGATCAGCGCGTCGGGATGCGCCGTCCAGTCGAGGACTACGCTGCCGAACTCGAGCGCGGGTGCGGTGAACGTATTAGCCCGCGGCGACGTCCTCAGCACTCACGCGCCGAGCGTAGCGGCGCGCCGTAGCGCAGTCCGCCGCAGGCTCGGCCCTGCTTCGGTGATCAACACGCTCCCAGCATGCCATCACCCAGGAGCGTTGATCACGGACGGGCGCTACCGCTTGGGCAGGTTGAGCTTCGACAGGTCGGGAAGGTCGTCGAGGTTCATGCCCGGCGGTAACGCGCCGGGGTTGAAACCGCCCGGGAATCCGGCCGGGGTGCGCGGTTGCGTGGGGCCTCGTCCGACCTTCTTGCCCTTCTTGTTCTTGCGCTGGCTCTTCGTCGACTTGGTCGCGGACACCGTGCGCTTCATCCCGGGTAAGCCCATGCCACCGAGCTGCGACATCATCTTGCGGGCTTCGAAGAAGCGGTCCACGAGCTGGTTGACCTCGTTGACCTTCACGCCCGAGCCGTTGGCGATCCGAAGCCGGCGCGACCCATTGATCATCTTCGGGTTCTCGCGCTCGCCTGGTGTCATGGAGCGGATGATCGCGGCGGTACGGTCGAGGTCGCGGTCGTCGACCTGCGAGATCGCCTCCTTCATCTGCCCCATGCCCGGCATCATGCCGAGCAGGTTGCCGATCGGGCCCATCTTGCGGATCGCCATCAGCTGATCGAGGAAGTCCTCGAGCGTGAACTGGTTGCCGGCGGTGAGCTTGGCCGCCATCCGCTCGGCCTCGTCCTCGTCGAAGCTCTTCTGCGCGTGCTCGATCAGCGTCAGCATGTCGCCCATCCCAAGGATGCGCGAGGCCATCCGGTCGGGGTGGAAGACGTCGAATTCCTCGACCTTCTCCCCATTGGACGCGAACATGATCGGCCGGCCGGTCACCTCGCGCACCGACAGCGCCGCGCCGCCACGGGCGTCTCCGTCGAGCTTGGTGAGGACGACGCCGGTGAACCCCACCCCGTCGCGGAACGCCTCGGCCGTGTTGACGGCGTCCTGGCCGACCATCGCGTCGACGACGAACAGGATTTCCTGCGGGTCGACGGCCTCGCGGATGTCCACCGCCTGCTGCATCATGTCGGCGTCGATACCGAGCCGTCCGGCGGTGTCGACGATGACCATGTCGTGCTGTGCGCGCCGGGCGAACTCGATCGAATCGCGGGCGACGACGACGGGGTCTCCGACGCCGTTACCGGGCTGCGGGGCGTAGACCGCGACCCCCGCTCGCTGGCCGACCACCTGCAGCTGGTTGACCGCATTCGGGCGCTGCAGGTCGCAGGCCACGAGAAGCGGCGCGTGTCCCTGACCTTGCAGCCAGTGCGCGAGCTTGCCGGCGAGGGTTGTTTTTCCCGAACCCTGCAGCCCGGCCAGCATGATCACGGTCGGCGGCTGCTTGGCGAACACGAGCCGCCGGGTCTGCCCGCCGAGGATCGCCACCAGCTCGTCGTTGACGATCTTGATGACCTGCTGCGCGGGGTTGAGCGCCTTCGAGACCTCCTCGCCGCGCGAGCGCTCCTTGACGTTGGCGATGAACTGGCGCACGACCGGCAGCGCGACGTCGGCCTCGAGCAGCGCGATGCGGATCTCGCGAGCCGTCGCGTCGATGTCCGCGTCGGACAGGCGGCCCTTGCCGCGCAGGTTGCTGAAGACCGACGTCAGGCGATCGGAGAGAGTATCGAACAAGAGAGGTCCTAACCGTGGACGGAAGACCCAGGATACGTGGCGGCCCGGGCCGCCGCCCTGACTCGTGGCCTCAGACGCCGCCGCCCTGACTCGTGGCCCCAGACGCCGTCGCCCTGACTCGTGGCCCCAGCGAACGTCGGGCCCCTGACTCTTGGCCCCGCAGCAGGCGCGACACGCCGCGGCGACCCTGCTACGGGGCCAAGACCTCCCGGTGCTGTCAGAGCAGGCCGCGTCCACCGTCGACGTAGATGACCTGCCCGGTGACGTAACCCGCCTCCTCGCCGGCGAAGAAGGCGACCATGTTGGCGATGTCGGCCGGGACGCCGCCGCGGCGGACCGGCACCACTGCCGCCACGTTCTCGCGCATGGCTTCGATCGTGGTCCCGGTCCGCTCCGCGGTCGCCTTCGTCATCGCCGTCTCGATGAAACCGGGCGCGATCGCGTTGGCGGTGACGCCGAAGGGGCCGAGCTCGATCGCGAGCGTCTTGGTCAGCCCCTGCAGCCCGGCCTTGGCGGTCGAGTAGTTGCTCTGACCACGGTTGCCGAGCGCCGAGGTGGACGACATGCACACGATCCGGCCGTATCTCGCCTCAACCATGTGCTTCTGGGCGATCTGGCTGCACAAAAAGGCGCCTCGCAGGTGCACCTCGATGACCATCGTCCAATCGTCGTCGGTCATCTTGAACAGCAGGTTGTCGCGCAGCACGCCGGCGTTGTTGACCAGGATCTGCAACCCGCCGTACTCACCCACTAGGGTGTCGACCGCGGCCTGCACCTGGTCGCGCTGGGACACGTCGGCGCCCAGCGCCAGCGCCTTCCCGCCCGCCGCGGAGATCTCGTCGACGACGGCCTGAGCGGCGTCCTGCCGCAGATCGAGTACGCCGACCTTGGCGCCGTCGGACGCGAGTCGCTTCGCGATCTCGGCGCCGATGCCCTGCGCGCCTCCGGTCACGAGTGCGATGCGGTCCCGTACACCTGGCATGTTGGTGATTCCCTTCAGCGTGAAACGAGCCGGCGGACTCCCGCCAGCCAGCGATTCGGATCAGACGCCTTCTGTGCCCAGAACGTACCCACCTCGGGGTGCGGCAGGATCAGGAAGGTCTGTGCGGCAAGGCCCGCCACGACGACGTCGGCTACATGCTCGGCGGTCACGATGTCCCCGGACGCCGCCACGGCACGGGCTGCGGCATTTCCCTCGTCCAGCGGGCCCATCAGCAGCGGGGTCGAGACGCCCAGCGGGCAGAGGACGCTGACGCCGATGCCACGGCCGCCGTAAGTCACGCTCAGCCACTCCGCGAACGCGACCGCGCCGTGCTTGGTCACCGTGTACGGCGCGTCGCCCGGTGAGGTCAGTAACCCCGCGGCGGACGCGGTGTTGAGCAGGTAACCGCTGCCGCGTTCGAGCATGTGCGGGACGACCGCGCGGGCCGCGTGCACGTGGGCGAGCACGTTGATGTCGAACGCCTTGTGCCACACATCCATCGGGTCGTCATCGATGCCGAGCCCGGTGGTGATGCCGGCGTTCGAGCAGAACAGGTCGATTCGCCCGTGGTCGGCAATCGTGCCCGCGACGAGCGCGTCGATCGCCGCACGATCGCTGACGTCGCAGGCCACGACCGCGTCGCCGGCCGCGAGATCGGCGCGCACCACCGCTTCGGCCCCGTCAGAGGTGAAACGCTGCGCCAGGGCGGCGCCGATGCCGCTAGCAGCCCCGGTCACGACAACGATCTTGCCCCGGACGTCCATCAGGAAACCTGTCCCATCCGTCGGACGGCATCGGTGATGCCCTCGGGGGTCGCTGTCTCGGGGGTGGGCAACATCGCGATCACCGGTGTCCTTACGCCCGCCTCGGCGTAGGCCTGCACCTGCTCACGGCAGTCCTCCGGGCTGCCGTGGATCACCAGATCGTCGACCACCTCGTCCGGGACCGCGGCGGCAGCACCCTTGCGGTCGCCGGTCGCCCAGATGTCGTGCATCCGGCGCATGGCGTCGCCGCGTCCCAACCAGTCGTGGAAAGCGGCGTAGGCCGGGACGGTGAGGTAGGTCGAGATCAGCGTGCGGCCGAGGGTGCGCGCGTACTGCGGGTCGGCGGACGGGCACACGAAGATTCGCGCGATCACGTCGGCGTCCGGATTGGCCACCGAGTCGAGGCAGCGCGTGACGTCGTAGGAGGCCAGCCAGTTCAGGATCACGCCGTCGGCCTCACGCCCGGCCAGGCGCAGCATCTGCGGACGCAGCGCGGCGAGCATGATCGGCGGCGGCGCGGCCGGCGCCTGTTCCAGCTTGAAGCGCTGCACGGTGAAGGTGTCGAACTCGCCGTCGACGCGGTCGCCGGCTAAGGCGGTCTTGACCGCGCGCAGCACGTCGCGCGTTCGTTTGAAGGGTTCGGCGAAGTCGATGCCGTTCCAGTTGCCGACGATCACCGGGCTGGACGCGCCGAGGCCCAGGACGAACCGCCCCGGCGCGACAGCCGCCATCGACGCCGCCGACATCGCGATGAGCGCCGGCCCGCGCGTGAAGACGGGGACGATGGCCGTGCCCAGGCGCAGCGTCGGCTCCCAGGTCGAGGCCAGCGTTAGCGGCGTGAACGCGTCGGTCCCGTTTGTCTCGGCCGACCAGATGTCGGTGTAGCCGAAGTCCGGCAACCTGCGCACCAGCTCGGCGTGCTCGAGCAGCGGTAGTCCGAGCTGCGGGACAGTGAGACCCCACCCCATCAGCCGGCCCCCGTCCCGCCGCTGTTTTCCCCGCTCGTGGTCGCGTCGGGGGGGGGCAGCCGGTCACCGGCGGGGAGAAGGTGGGACATCAGCGGACCTCCAGGGCAGCGAGAACGACATCGGCCAGTTCGTGGCCGATCTGGGCGGGTTTCTTGCGGCCGGTGGGCCGGTACCAGAGCGGCAACTCGTTGATGACCCCGAAGATCGTGAACGTGACGATGTCCGCGGGGGCGACGGCGGCGAAGGCGCCCGACGCCTGACCGCGCCGGATCAGGCGTCGCACGCTGTCGTGATAGCGACGGCGCGCCGCGCGGTACTCGGCAGTGCGCTCGTCGCCGAGCTTGTCGAGCTCCCTCGAGAACACCAGCGCCCGTTGCGCGCTCGCAGACGTGGTCTCGACGAGGTCCACGATGATCGCGCGCAGCGTCTCGGCCGGCGTCACGCGCTCGGCCAGGATGGCGGCCAGGTGCTCGAGCTGGCTGGCGATGAGATCGCCGTACACCTCGAACAGCAGCGCTTCCTTGCTCGCGAAGTGATGGTAGAAGCCGCCTTTGGTCGACCCGGCCCGATCGATCACCTGGGCGACGCTCGTGGCGTCGTAGCCCTGCCGCGCGAACAGGTCGACGGCCGCGTCGAGCACCCGCTCGCGCGTCCCGGTACCGCTCGTCATGTCAAGATCATCCGGCGTTGTACGCGCGCAGTTCCTCGCGGGCGATGGAACGCAGGTGCACCTCGTCGGGACCGTCGGCCAGGCGCAACGTGCGCAATTGCGCCCACATCTCGGCCAAGGGGGTGTCCCCGGAGACGCCGGCGGCACCGTGCGCCTGGATTGCCTTGTCCAAGACCCAGGACGCCGCTCGCGGTGCCGCCACCTTGATCGCCGCGACCTCGCTGCGTGCGCCCTTGGCACCGACGGTGTCGATCAGCCAGGCGGCCTTAAGCACCAGCAACCGGGCCTGCTCGATCGCCATGCGTGACTCGGCGATCCATTCCTGGACGACCCCGTGGCGGGCGATCGGCTGCCCGAACGTCTCGCGCGAACCGACGCGCGTACACATCAGCTCGAGCGCACGCTCAGCCATCCCGAGACTGCGCATGCAGTGGTGGATGCGGCCCGGACCCAGCCGAGCCTGCGCCATCATGAAGCCGCCGCCCTGCGGGCCGAGCAGGTTCGCCGAGGGGAGCCGCACGTGATCGAAATCGATGACGGCGTGCCCGCCGTGCGAACCGTCGTCGTAGCCGAACACCGTCGTCGAACGCTGCAGCGTGACGCCCGGTGAGTCCAGCGGGACGAGGATCATCGAGTGGCGGCGGTGGCGGTCGGTGTCGGGGTCACTCACGCCCATGACGATCGCGAGCTTGCACTCGGGGCGCATCGCACCGGACGACCACCACTTGGTGCCGTTCACGACGTAGTCGTCGCCGTCTGGCGTGATGGTCGCGGAGATGTTCGTGGCGTCGGAGGACGCGACGCCCGGCTCGGTCATCGAGAAGCAGGACCGGATCTCACCGGCGAGCAGGGGACGCAGCCACTGCTCCACCTGCTTGTCGGTGGCGAACATCGCGAGCAGTTCCATGTTGCCGGTGTCCGGCGCGGCGCAGTTCATGGCCTCGGGCGCGATCGCGAGCGACCGACCGGTCAGTTCGGCGATCGGTGCGTAGTCGAGCACCGACAGGCCCGCCCCGTACCGCTCGTCCGGCAGGAACAGGTTCCACAGACCGCGTTGGCGTGCCTCGTCCTTGAGCCCGGCGAGCAGCTCCGGGGTGCGGAACGGCTGCCCTGCCGCGCGATTGGCCGCCGCCTGCTGTTCGAACTCGTGCTCGGCGGGGTACACGTGCTCGTCCAGGAACTGCCGGACTTCGTGCTGCAGTGCCTCGGAACGCTCGCTGTGCGCGAAGTGCATCGTCCTACCTCTCTACCTGGCGGCCACTGACTGCAGGGCGGCTCGCAGCAGTCCCGGGACCGCCGGGCCGAAGTGGGCGAAGCCCTCGCCCACCGTCTTGCCCTGAACGAAGCGGTTGTGGATGCCCTCCGCGACGACAGCCAGCTTGAAATAGCCGAACCCGACGTACCAGTCGAGGTGGGTGAGATCGCGCTCGGAGCGTTCGTCGTAGCGCGCGACAAGTTCGTCGGCCGTGAGGAATCCGTCGTCCGGACTCATGCGTGGCATCACGAAATCGTCGTCGGCCGACAGCGTCTGGTAGACGACCAGCAGGCCCACGTCGGTGAGCGGGTCGCCGAGCGCCGCCATCTCCCAGTCGACGACGGCGGCGATGCCGGAAAGGTCGGGCCGGAACATCACGTTGGTCAGGCGGTAATCGCCGTGCACGATCGAGGACGGGCTCTGTTGCGGCATCGTCGCGGTGAGGCGGTCGAGCAGTTCGGCGAGTTCGGGTCGCGGCTCGGTTTCCGATGCCTGCCACTGGCCGTGCCAGCGCCGGACCTGACGCGCGAGGAAGCCGTCCGGCCGGCCGAAGTCGGCAAGTCCGACCGCCGCAGGATCGACCGCGTGCAGGTCGACGAGGGTGTCGATCAACTGCTCGCAGGTGCGCCGCGCGGTGGCCTGGTCCAGGCCGGCGATCTCACGAGGATGGTCGAGCACGACCCCGTCGACGAACGACATCAGGTAGAACGGGGCGCCCAGGACGTCCGCGTCCTCACACAGCGCGATCGCATCGGCCACCGGCACGCTCGTCGGCGCGACCGCACTGATCACCCGGAACTCGCGAACCATGTCGTGCGCAGTCGGCAGCACGTGCGCGAGCGGCGGTCGACGCAACGCCCACCGCTGCTGGCCGTCGGTGATGCGGTAGGTCAGGTTCGACTTGCCCCCGGCGATGACATCGCCGGACAGCTCGCCCTGCCGCAGTCCGGGCTTGGCGGTGTCCAGCCACCGGGTCAACGCGCCGAGGTCGACTCCTGGTAAATCCGTCACGCCTGCGGACGCTACCGACCGACCGGTCGGTATGACAAGGCTCAGGATCGCGATCCGGCCCCCGGTCTGCGGATCAGCCGGCTCTGCGGATCAGCCGGCTCTGCCGATCAACCGGCTCTGCGGATCAACCGGCTCTGCGGATCAACCGGCCGAGACGTGGAACAGCGAGCCGACCCCGTAGGTCACCACTGCCGCCAGCGCACCGAAGAGCAGTTGCCGTCCGCCCGCGTATGCCCAGCTTCGCACGGTGAAGCGCGACGCCAGAGCGCCTGCTCCGAACAGTGCGAGGACCGCGAGCACGGTCGATGCCAGGGCGGATGTCGCGCCCAACAGGTAGGGCAGCAACGGGATGAACGCACCGACGCAGAATGCGAGGAACGACGACACCGACGCCGTCACGGGACTGGGCAGCTGCGTCGGGTCGACGCCCAGCTCCTCCTGCGCGTGCACGATCAGAGCCTGGTGCGGGTCGCGGGTAATCTGGCGGGCGAAGGCCTCGGCGACATCAGGATCGACCCCGCGCGAGACGTAGGACTGTGCGAGCTCGGACAACTCCGCCTCGGCGTTGACGTGCAGCTCGCGCTGCTCGATCACCAACTCGGCCTTCGTCGACTCGTTCTGGCTCTGCACCGAGATGTACTCGCCGGTGGCCATGGAGAACGCGCCCGCCGCAAGCCCGGCGAGCCCGGCCAGCGCGACCGTCGAGGGCTGAGCGCGGCCACCGGCGAAGCCGACTATGAGCGCGAAGTTCGACACCAGCCCGTCCATCATGCCGAACACGGTCGGGCGCAGCCAACCGCCAGTGACGTCGCGGTGCTCGTGCTGAATCTCGCTCACCGGCAGATCCGGCAGGTTCGTCGGGTCCATCTTGTCACTCGTCGTGTCGGCCATCGGGTTCCACCTTCACTTCCGGCTCTGCCGTGTCCGGCTCGGGGTCGATCGGCATTGCGCGGACACCGGTGTAGGGAGTTGCCTCCCGCTCGGCGTGCAGCCCGCCGTGCCGGACGAACCAGACAAGCGCGGCGGCGAAGACGAGGATGCTGGTCCAGACGTTCAGGCGCAGCCCGAGGATGTGATTGGCATGGTCGGACCGCAGCGCCTCGATCCACACTCGTCCGAGCGTGTATCCCATGACGTAGAGCGCCATGACATTGCCGCGCCCGATCCGGAACCGGCGATCGAGGCCCAGGATGACCAGCGCGATCGCGATGTCCCACAACGATTCGTAGAGGAACGTCGGCTGGAAGTAGCCGAGCACCACGGCGTGTCCGGACGGGTCGAGTTGGGCTTGGCCGCTGACGACGTCGATGTTGTGTATCTGCAGCTTCCACGGCACGCTGGTCGGGCCGCCGTAGAGCTCGTTGTTGAACCAGTTGCCCCAGCGCCCGATGCCCTGGGCGAGCAGCGTTCCGGGCGCGGCCGCGTCGGCGAACACCTTCAGCGAGATGTTCTTGCGGCGGCACCCGATCCAGGCTCCGAGGGTGCCCAACGCGATCGCGCCCCAGATGCCGAGCCCGCCGTCCCAAATCTTGAACGCGTTGACCGGGTTCTTGCCCGACGCGAAGTAGAGCTCCGGATCGGAGATGACGTGGTAAAGCCGGCCACCGATGATGCCGAAGACGATGGCCCAGCCCGCGACGTCCCAGACGTCGTCGCGCTTGCCGCCGCGCGCCTCGAGGCGTCGAGCCGCCAGCCAGAGCGCGACCAGGATGCCGGCGACGATGCACAGTGCATAGGCGCGGATCGGGAGCGGCCCGAGATGCCACACGCTCTGCATGGGGCTCGGGATATAGGCCAGCGGGTGCATGGCCGTGCTGCGCTCACTCACATACCAACGGTAGCCGCCCGCGAACCGGCGACGTTGCGTAGGTTTGCCTGATGAGTGTGAGCGACATGAGGGCTGTGATCGTGACCGCGAACGGCGGCCCGGAGGTGCTGGAGGTGCAGGAGCGCCCGGTACCCGAACCGGGGTCCGGCCAGCTGCTCGTCGAGGTCGCCGCCGCGGGCGTCAACTTCATCGAGATCTACCAGCGCGAGGGGATTTATCCCACCCCGACGCCGTGCGGTCTCGGCTCGGAATGCGCCGGGCGGGTCGTGGCCGTCGGTGCGGACGTGACCGACTTCACCGTCGGCGATCTGATGGCGACTGCCGCCGCCGAACCTGGCGCGATCGCCGAGCAGGCTCTCGTTGCCGCTGACCACGCGGTGCCCGTGCCGGCGGGCCTGAGTGCCGAGACCGCTGCCGGCGCGATGCTGCAGGGCATGACCGCCCATTACCTGGTGACGTCGATGCACGAGGTGCAGGCGGGCGAGGAGGTGCTGATCCACGCGGCGGCGGGCGGTGTCGGCCAGCTGCTCGTCCAGCTGGCCAAGGCCCGAGGTGCCCACGTGGTCGCGACGGTGGGCACTGCGGCCAAGGCCGACGTCGCGCGCGCACTCGGGGCGGACGAGGTTATCCGCTACGACGAGGTCGACGATCTGGCGGCCGAGGTCCGCGCGGCGTCCGGGGGCGGGGTGCATGTGGCCTACGACGGCATCGGCAAGTCGACGTTCGACGCGTCGCTCGCCTCGCTGCGGCGGCGCGGGTTGCTCGCGCTCTTCGGCAGCGCCAGCGGCCCGGTGCCGCCCGTCGACCCGCAGCGCCTGAACTCCGGCGGCTCGCTGTTCCTGACCCGTCCCACCCTCGTGCACTACACGAGTGATCGGGACGAGGTGCGCTGGCGGGCGGGCGACATACTGACTGCGATCGCGGACGGTTCGCTGCAGCTGTCCATCGGCGGGCGGTACCCGATGGAGCGGGCGGGCGACGCCTACAGCGACCTCGCCGGACGCCGGACCACGGGCAAGCTGCTCATCGTCCCGTAGGCAATCGGCCGCACGCCGACCTTGGCCCCGCAGGCGCGCGCCGACCTTTGGCGCCTCCTCCGCGCGCCGCCCTTGGCCCGCCTCCGCGCGCCGCCTTGGCCCGCCTCCGCGCGCCCACCTTGGCCCCGCAGGCGCGCGCCGCCCTTGGCCCCGCAGCAGGGTCTCGCACGGCGTGTCGCCCTGCTGCGGGGCCAAGCGCGGGCTGGCCGGGAGTCGGACGCCGGCACTCAGCGGCGGCGGACGCCCTGGGCGAGGTCGGCGGCCAGCTCGCTCGCTGCGCGGTAGCCGTGCTCGTCGGGAGAGTCGAGCAGGCAGCGTACGAACGCGGACCCGACGATGACGCCGTCTGCGAAGGCGGCCACCTCGGCAGCCTGGTTGCCATCGGACACGCCGAGCCCGACGCAGACCGGGATGTCGGGGCCGAGGGTGCGCACGCGCTGCACGAGCCGCTCGGCCGCGTCGCCCACCGACGTCCGGGTACCGGTGACGCCCATCAGCGACGCGGCGTAGACGAAGCCACGCGACGCCTCGGCCGTCGTGGCGATACGCGTGTCCGACGACGACGGTGCGACGAGGAAGATGCGGTCCAGCCCGTGCTGGTCGCTTGCCGCCAGCCAGGGACCTGCCTCGTCCGGAATCAGGTCGGGGGTGATGCACCCTGACCCGCCCGCCATGGCGAGACCCGCGGCGAACCGCTCGACGCCGTAGTGGTCGACCGGGTTCCAGTAGGTCATGATCACCGCGGCGGCACCGGCGTCGACCACCGCAGCAACTGCGCGCAACGCGTCGTTGATCCCGACCCCGGAGCGGACGGCCGGCTCGGCCGCGGCCTGGATGGTCGGTCCGTCCATCACCGGGTCGCTGTAGGGGACGCCGACCTCGATGACGTCGCAGCCGCCGGCCACCATCGCGCGCATCGCCTCGATCGAGCCGTCGACCGACGGGTAACCCACCGGCAGGTAGCCGACCAGCGCGGCCCGGCCGTCCGCCCGGCACTTCGCGAGGACGTCCGACAGAGCTGTCATGCCTTGATCCCGAAGTACTTCGAGGCGGTCTCGACATCCTTGTCGCCGCGTCCGGAGAGATTCACCAGAATCACGCTGTCGGGGCCGAGTTCGTGCCCCAGATCGATGGCCCCGGCGAGGGCGTGCGCGGATTCGATCGCCGGGATGATCCCCTCGTAGCGCGACAGCAGGGCGAAGGCCTGCATCGCCTGCCGGTCGGTGATGGGCCGGTACTCGGCGCGGCCGATGTCGTTGAGGTACGAGTGTTCCGGACCGACGCCCGGATAGTCCAGGCCGGCCGAGATGGAATGCGACTCAATCGTCTGCCCGTTGTCGTCCTGCAGCAGGTAGGACCGGGCGCCGTGCAGCACCCCGGGAGCGCCCCCGGAGATGGACGCGGCGTGCCGGCCGGTCTCCATGCCGTCTCCCCCCGCCTCGAAGCCGACGAGGCGGACGTCGACGTCGGGGACGAAAGCGGTGAAGATGCCGATCGCATTCGAGCCCCCGCCCACGCAGGCGGCGACGGCGTCGGGCAGCCGCCCGATGCGCTCGAGCACCTGCTCGCGGGCCTCGTCGCCGATGATGCGCTGGTACTCGCGCACCATCAGCGGGAACGGGTGCGGCCCGGCGACCGTGCCGAACACATAGTTGGTCGATTCGACGTTGGTGACCCAATCGCGCATCGCCTCGTTGATGGCGTCCTTGAGCGTCTTGGAACCGGTCGAGACAGGCACGACCTCGGCGCCGAGCAGGCGCATGCGCGCAACGTTGAGCGCCTGCCGACGCGTATCCTCCTCGCCCATGTAGACGGTGCAGTCGAGGCCTAGCAGTGCAGCCGCCGTCGCGGTGGCCACACCGTGCTGGCCGGCGCCGGTCTCGGCGATCACGCGCTTCTTGCCGATGTGTCGGGTGAGCAGCGCCTGGCCGAGCACATTGTTGATCTTGTGCGAACCGGTGTGGTTGAGGTCCTCGCGCTTGAGCAGGATGCGTGCCCCGCCGGCGTGTTCGCCGAACTTCGGGGCGTCGGTCAGCGGCGAGGGCCGTCCGGTGTAGTCCCGGTGCAAACCCGCCAGTTCGGCGCGGAATGCCGGGTCGGCCTGGGTCTCGTGGAAGGCGGCAGTGAGGTCGTCGATCGCGGCCACGAGGGCCTCGGGGACGAACCGTCCGCCATAGGCCCCGAAGTGGCCGGTCCGGTCAGGGACGGTGACAGGTGAATCGGTCATGGCTGGGCTCCGTGCGCTGGGTCGGCCGTGCATATTGAAAGACGGGTGACGTGGACGTCACGCCTGCCATCGCACCGAGATCATGGTTGCCGAGCTTACCGGCAGGATGGGGTGATGCCCGACCTGCCCCGATGGTTCACCGAGTTCGGTGACGGCCACTCCGACTCATACGTACAACGCTTCCGCCGCCTCGCCACGGACGGTACCGACCTGGCCGGTGAGGCGCGGCTGGTGGACGCGCTCGTCGCCCGCGGGTCGCGCATCCTGGACGCGGGGTGCGGGCCGGGACGGACGGGTGCCGACCTGCACGCCCGGGGGCACGAGGTCGTCGGCGTGGACATCGATGCGACGCTGATCGCGGCTGCTACGGCGGACCACCCCGGACCGCGCTGGCTCGTGGCCGACCTCAGCACGCTGGAACTCGACGGGCGCCCGTTCGACGCGGCGGTGCTGGCCGGCAATGTGATGGTGTTCGCGGCCCCCGGCAGCGAGGGAGCCGTCCTGCAACGAATCGCCGCCCACGTTCGCCCGGACGGGGTGATCGCCTCCGGCTTCGCGACCGACCGCGACTACTCCCTCGACGCCTTCGACCGCGACTGCGCCACGGCGGGGCTCGTGCTCGAACACCGCTTCAGCACCTGGGATCTGCGCCCGTGGCGGCCGGGCGCGGACTGGGCGGTGAGCGTCCTGCGCCGGCCGTGATCGGTGCGGACGGCTCAGCGCGAGGCGCGCGGGGTCGCCGGGTGCGCCCCGGCGGTGACAAGATCGGCTACCGCCTGGCGGGGGTCGGTCGTGGTGACCAGTCCTTCGCCAACGAGTACTGCGTCGGCTCCCGCGGCGGCGTACTCGATGAGGTCGTGCGGCCCGCGCACTCCCGATTCGGCAATCTTGACGACATCGCTCGGCAGGCCGGGTGCGATTCGTTCGAAGGTCGAGCGGTCCACCTCGAGGGTCTTGAGATTTCGGGCATTCACCCCGATGATCCGCGCACCCGCATCGAGCGCCCGGGACGCCTCGTCCTCGGTGTGCACCTCGACGAGCGCGGCCATCCCGAGCGACTCGATGCGCTCACGCAAGCCGATCAGCGCATTCTGTTCGAGTGCGGCGACGACCAGCAACACCATGTCCGCGCCGTGCGCCCGCGCTTCGTGCACCTGGTACGACCCGAGGACGAAGTCCTTACGCATCACGGGAATCCCGACCCGAGCCCGCACGGCGTCGAGGTCGTCGAGCGAGCCACCGAAGCGGCGCTGCTCGGTCAGGACGCTGATGATGCGCGCCCCTCCGGACTCGTAGGACGCAGCGAGCGCAGCCGGATCGCCGATCGAGGCCAGTAAGCCCTTCGACGGGCTGCGGCGCTTGACCTCGGCGATGACGCCGACGCCCGGCGCGCGGAGCACGGCGAGCGCGTCCTTGGCAGCAGGTGTCGCCGCAGCGCGAGCCTTCAGCTCGGACAGGGGAACCTGGGCCTCGCGCGCCGCGACGTCTTCTCGGACGCCGGCGACGATGTCGCGCAGCACATCTGCCACAGTCTCGGACCCCCCTGATCTCGACTGACCTGATGACGGAGCCTTTCCCGGAGCCTAACCGCCAAGATTCATTCCGTCTCGCGCGGGTCGCGGGCGGTGGGGTCCTCACCGCGATCCAGCGCGCCCCACAGGGCTGCGTCGGCGCGCTGCCGCGCGCGATCGTCGTCGTCAGGTTTCGGTGGGCGCCCCGGCGCCTCGTACCGCGCGGACATGGCCGCCCAGCGCCCACCACGTACCGCGATCAGCACGCCGCCGACGACCACCAGCACGCCGCAGATGACGGTCAGCACGGCCCACACCGTGTGGGAGCTGACATCGGGCACCGCGGTGTCAGACACACCGACCCGCGGGCGCTTCTCGCGCACCAGTTGCCGCGCACGCGCTGCGTCCACCGGGGACATCGCGGCAGACGCGCGCCACACGATGCCGATGCCGGCCAGGGCGATGAACGCGCCGATCGCGCGTCGGGCGACTGAACGGGTCGCAAGAACCGCGACCACGCCCGCGAGGGCGACCAGCGCCAGCGCCGTCGGCGCCGAGTCGATCGCCCGACCGGACACGACGAGGACGTCGTCGGTGAACGGCCGCGCACGCGAGCTCACGATCGTCTGCCAGTACCGGGAACCGAGCAGGACCGCGACACCCGCGCCGAGGGCGTCGAGCAGCAGCGCGACGACGTACTCCGCCCGCGCCGTCATGACCCGTAGTTTCATGACGGTACTTTCATGACAGGTCGGCGGGCGCCACGCGCGGGGTGACCGGGCGCAGCGTCTCGGCTGTCGCGATTGCTTGCAGCACCGCCCGCGCCTTGTTGCGCGTTTCCTTCTCCTCCAGTTCCGGGACGCTGTCGGCGACGATGCCTGCCGCGGCCTGAACGTGCGCGACGCCGTCGCGCATCACTGCGGTGCGGATCGCGATCGCCATGTCGAGATCACCCGCCGCGTCGAGGTAGCCCACCGCACCGCCGTAGATGTTGCGGCGCACCGGTTCCAGCTCTTCGATGAGCTCCATCGCCCGTACCTTGGGCGCTCCGGTCAACGTGCCGGCGGGGAAGGTCGCGACCAGCACGTCGAAGGCGTCCTTGCCGTGCGCGACCTGGGACTCGACCGTCGACACGATGTGCCACACGTGGCTGTAGCGCTCGACGGCCCCGAACTCGACCACCTGGACGCTGCCCGGCGCGGACACCCTGCCCAGGTCGTTGCGGGCGAGGTCGACGAGCATGACGTGCTCGGCCTGCTCCTTCGGATCGCGGACCAACTCCGCAGCGAGAGCGGCGTCACGTTCGGCCGTCTCCCCGCGCTTGCGGGTGCCCGCGATCGGATGCAGCACTGCACGGCCGTCCTGGACGGTCACCAGCGCCTCCGGGCTGCACCCGACGATGTCCACGTCGTCGGTGCGCAGGTAGTACATGTACGGCGAGGGGTTCAGGGTGCGCAGCACGCGGTAGACGTCGAGGGGGTCGGCCGAGGTCTCGACGGAGAAACGCTGCCCGACCTGGATCTGGAACACCTCGCCCGCCCGGATGGCCTCCAGTGCCTGCTCCACGGCCGGCAGGTACTCCCCCGCCGGTGTCCGCGACGGCGCGTTCACGGGCGGGACGGACGTCGAGACGGTCGCGACCGTCGATGCGGACGGCGTGTCCAGCGCGGCCTGCATCGCATCGAGCCGGGAGACAGCGTCGGCGTAGGCGTCGTCCAGATCCGTCACGCTCATCCGCGGGTGCAGCACGGCGTTGGCGATGAGCTCCACGGTGCACGCATGGTGGTCCACCGCGGCGAGATCGGTGACCAGCAGCATCGTCAGCTCGGGCAGGCCGAGCTCGTCCGCCGCCTTGTCCGGCAGGCGTTCGATGCGGCGCACGACGTCATAGGCCAGGTAACCGACGAAGCCACCGGTCAGCGGCGGCAGATCCGGCAGCCGGGGGCCCTTCATCGCGCGCCAGGCCTGCCCGAGAACCTCGAGCGGGTCGCCACTCATCGGCAGCCCCACAGGCACCCGGCCGCTCCAGCTCGCATTGCCGTCGACCACCGAGAGCGCGGCAACCGCATTCACTCCGACGAAGGACCAGCGGGAGAAGGACGCGCCGGATTCGGCCGATTCGAGCAGGAAGGTGCCGGGCCGCCCGGCCGCGAGCTTGCGGTAGACACCCACCGGCGTCTCGCTGTCGGCGAAGAGCGTCCGGGTGATCGGGACCAGGCGGTGCGTGACGACCAGCGCGTCCAGGTCGGCGCGGGACATGCTCATGTCGCGGCGACACCTCCGCCGACGACACCTTCGCCGACGAGGCCCGCGTCGAAACAGGTTCGGTCGCCGGTGTGGCAGGCTGCACCGACCTGATCGACGCGCACCAGCACGGCGTCCCCGTCGCAGTCCAGCGCGACCGACTTGACGTACTGCGCGTGCCCGGACGTCTCGCCCTTCACCCAGTACTCCTGCCGTGACCTCGACCAGTACGTCGCACGCCCGGTCGTCAGCGTCCGGTGCAGCGCCTCGTCGTCCATGTAGCCGACCATCAGCACCTCGCCGGTGTCGTGTTGCTGCGCCACGGCAGCAACGAGTCCCGCGGGGTCACGCTTGAGTCGCGCGGCGACAGCGGGGTCGAGATCGGAGGAAACGCGCGCGGGCATGTGTCGATTGTGCCGAACCTGTCGACGACCAGGTTCGGCGCACGCCGGAGCGACGAGCTGGGTCAGAGTTCCTGGCCGGTGGTATGCACCGCGGGCAGCCGCACCGTCACGGTGCTGCCGCCCTCGACCGTGCTGTCGAAACGCACCGAACCACCGTGCGCCTGCACGATGCTCGCCACGATCGAGAGGCCCAGCCCGGTGCCACCCCGTGCTCGGGTGCGTGCCTTGTCCGCGCGCCAGAACCGGTCGAAGACGTGCGCGGCTTCCTCCGGAGGCAGGCCGGGGCCGCCGTCCATGACCTGTAGCGCGACATCGAATCCGTCGGCGATGCCGCGGACGTGGATCGGCGCCTCCGGCCGGGTATGCACCGCGGCGTTGTTGATCAAATTGCGGACTACCCGCATCAGCTGGTCGCTGTCGCCGATCACCTGATGGCGCTGCGTGGTGTCGATTAGAATCTCCCGACCGGGGAAGGCCGCGCGTGCGCTGCTCACCGCGTCGTGAATGAGCTCGAAGATGTCGATGAGCTCGCGCGACGGTGGCCCGCCGCGATCTCCCCGCGCGAGCATCAACAGGTCTTCGACGAGGCGCGACATGCGCATGCCCTCGGATTCGATCCGGTCGAGGTTGTCATCGACGTGGACTGCGTTCGAGCCACCCAGGGCTCGCTGCATCCGGGCCAGTTCGGCGAAACCGCGGATCGAGGTGAGCGGGGTTCGCAGCTCGTGCGAGGCGTCGGCCAGGAAGCGCCGCATGCGCTCCTCGCTCTCGACCCGCGCGGCGAACTGGGTCTCCACCGCCGACAGCAACGTGTTCATCGAGTTGGTCAGCCGCGTCACCTCCGCGCTGGTGTCGGTGGCCGGGACGCGGCGATCGAGCCCGGCGCCCTCGGGTGACAACTCGGCTGCGACGTCCTGTGCGGTGTCGGTCACGCGATAAAGACCCCGCAGGCTGAACCGCACCCCGGAGAAGGTGGCGATCATGGCGAGCGCCACGGCCACGCCGCCGATGATGAGTTCCAGTGCCACCAACCGCTGCATCGTGCGCTGCACCTCGGCCGTCGACAACCCGGTTGCGACGATCAACCCGTCCCTGGTCGGCTGGGCGCTCACGAGCAGCTCGTCCGACTCGTACCCGATCGTCAAGACCTGACCGGGGTCGGCTGTGAACCGTGCCCGTTCGGCATCGCTCAGCGACAAGGGGACCACGGATGTGTTCGTCCCGCTGAGGCCTACGCTCCTGTCGAATTCGGGGTTGATGATCGCCACCCACTCTTTCTGGGTGGGTGGTGGCCCACCACACTGCAGCTGACCCTGTTTCTCGTAGCAGCGACCGAAGAAGATCGAGTTCTGCGCCGCCGTCGCTCGGAGTTGCTGGCTCAACCGATCGAGAAGGAACGACTGCAGCGCGAAGTAGGTGCCGGCACCGACTGCCAGGACCAGGACGATCACCAGCGCGACCACGCCGGCGATCAAGCGACCGCTGAGACTGCGCGGGATGAAGCTGCGGGGGTGCAGGCGCGCGTTAAGTGCTCGCCGCCAGGCCCCCGTCGGCCGCCGGACCGCGCCGGCAGGGGCGACGCCGGCAGGCATCGGCTGCTGGGTCGTCCCGTCGATGGTCATGTCGGTTGGAGAGTGACAGCGCGATGCGTGCGTGAGCTATGAACGCTTACGCCGGTCATGCGTGGACTAATGGCGCGGGGCTTTGATGACGTAGCCGGCGCCGCGGATCGTGTGGATGAGCTTGGGCTCGACCGAGTCGACCTTCTTGCGCAGGTAACCAATGTAGAGCTCGACGATGTTGGACTGGCCCTGGAAGTCGTACTTCCACACCCGGTCGAGGATTTGTGCCTTGGACAGCACGACGCGCTCGTTGCGCATGAGATAGCGCAGCAGCTCGAATTCGGTCGCCGTCAGATGCACCTCGACCCCGCCGCGGGTGACCTCGTGGCTGTTCTCGTCCAGCTCGAGATCCGCGACGCGCAGGACGCCGTCGCGCAGCTCATCGGGCGTGGACCGGCGCAGCACCGCGTGCACCCGCGCGAGCAATTCCTCGATGCTGAACGGCTTGACGACATAGTCGTCGGCACCGGCGCGAAGCCCGCTGACCCGGTCGGCCGCGGTGTCGCGCGCAGTCAGGAAGATGACGGGGACCTGCGAACCCGCGGCCCGCAGTTCCTGCAGCACCCCGAAACCGTCGCCACCGGGCATCATCACGTCGAGCACGACGAGGTCGGGATCGTATTCCGCGATCTTGCTGAGGGCGCTCGTGCCGCTGTCTGCGGTCATGGTCTCGAAACCGTCGAAACGCAGCGCCGAGGAGACCAGGTGGGTGACGTTGTCCTCGTCATCGACGACGAGCACCCGTCGCTTGGTTGCGTGGCTGGTCACAGCTGCGCTCATCCTGATCTCCCTCGGCCGGACGTGGGTATTGGCTGTAGCCAGCCTGAGCGCGGCAGCTGAGGGGCTGCTGGGTGGAAGCTGGGAATAGCTTAGGCGCGCGCGACCCGCGCGCAAACCCCCCAGTGGGCCTGGATCGACGTGCCGGCGCGATCAGCGCACGACGATCTGTTCCCGTCGCAGGGCGTCCTTCACCATCGCGACTGTCAGGTCGCCGAAATGGAACACGCTAGCGGCGAGTACGGCGTCGGCCCCGGCTTGCACGGCAGGGGCGAAGTCCGCGAGCTTCCCGGCGCCCCCACTTGCGATGACGGGCACGTCGACGACGGCGCGGACGAGCCGGATCAGCTCGAGGTCGTAACCGTCCTTCGTACCGTCCGCGTCCATCGAATTGAGCAGGATTTCGCCGACCCCCAGCTCATCGGCGCATCGCGTCCATTCGATCGCGTCGATTCCCGTGCCCCGTCGGCCGCCGTGGGTGGTGACCTCGAAACCACTCGGCGTCCTCGCACCGCCCTCCGGTACCCGGCGTGCATCGAGAGAGAGCACGAGCACCTGCCTTCCGAAGCGCTCGGCGATCTCGGCCAGCAGCTCGGGCCGTGCGATCGCGGCGGTGTTCACGCCGACCTTGTCCGCGCCTGCGCGCAGCAGCGCGTCGACATCGGCAACGCTGCGCACCCCGCCCCCGACGGTCAACGGGATGAACACCTGCTCCGCCGTCCGGCGCACGACGTCGTAGGTGGTCTCGCGCTGTCCCGAGGACGCGGTGATGTCGAGGAACGTGAGTTCGTCGGCGCCCTGCTCGTCGTAGCGACGGGCGAGCTCCACCGGGTCGCCCGCATCACGCAGCCCGGCGAAGTTCACACCCTTGACGACCCGCCCGCCGTCGACGTCCAGGCACGCGATCACGCGGACAGCGACACTCACCTGGCCATCTTCCCAGGCGGTGCAGGACAGCAGCGGATTGTCAGCTCCACCACTTGTAGTACTTCCACCTGCTGGATCCGGCGAGGTTCGCGGCGTCGCCGCTGAAGTCGACGCGGATCCGCGTGCCCACACCGCGCATGGTGTCGAGCAGCGCGTTGTGAAACGACGTCCCGGCGCCGAAGCCGAAGCACCGCGACATGTCCAACGCCCGCCAGCCGGTCGAGGTGTGCTTCTGCCGCTCGAAACGCACGCAGTCACCCGAACGCACCGGGGTCAGCGAGATGGTGAACGACGGTGGGCCAAAGAGGTGATAGAGCTTGTACAGGCCGTCGGACGACCTGCCGTAATAGCCGTGCTGGCTCAGCCCGAGGACCGCGTGGACCTGAGCGGTGATCGAGTCCGTCGCCGGCAGATCGTCCGCGTCTCCTTTGTAGACCGCGGTGAGGACGGTCTTGGTCCACATCGGCAGCCGGGCGAAGAAGTTGCCCGCCGGCCCCACCGGCCCGCCGCCGACGAGTTTGCGGGTGCGGCCGTACAGCTGTGAATAGAGCAGCACGTCCTTGCTGGTGGTCGTCGGACTCAGATGGATGGTCACGACAGCCTCGTCGTTGTAGGTGTACTCCGTCCGGTCTGTGGTGATCGTGATCGCTGTCGCTGCCGGCGCGGCGGCTGCCACGACCGGCAGACCGGCGACGACCAGCGCTGAGGATGCCGCCAGCGCGGCGATGGTGCGTGTGAGTCGGCGAGACATGCCACCCCTCCCAGGGATCGGTTGAGCACTCGCCGACGCGTGCTCCCGCCTCGGTCGAGCACGCCGAAATTACCGTGCCGCTCCGTTCCGGAAAAGGGCTAAGCGCCTGTTTTCCGGCGAGGCGGATAAAAAGGCGTTTGGCACCGCGAGTTCCCACCGACCGTCCTCTGTGATCAACAGGGCGAAACGCGAGCCCCGGCTCGCATTGCCCCGTGTCGATCGAGCCCCGTGTTGATCACAGCCCGTGTCGATCGACACGAGGACGCGCAGTGCCCGGCTATCGGGCGAGGCGCTCGGCGAGCCACCGCAGGGCGAGGGGGTAGCGGTACTCGATCGCGGCGTGGCCGGCGTCGAAGAGTTCGAAATGCACCCGCTCTTGCGGCACCCCGAGGCGCCTGAGCTCGTCGTGGAACGCCGTGGCGCCGAGGTCGAGGTAATACTCGTCGCTGGTGCCCGCATCGATCCAGATCGCGCGCTGCGAGCCGAGGGCGTCGGCGTAGCGCTCGGCCATGCGCACCGGATCCCAGGCCAGCCAGCGCGACCAGACCTGCTCGACGGGCGCGCCGGTACGGGTGTCGAACGGCAACTGCGGCCGGCCGTCGACGTCGGGTGAGAAACACGCCGCGCAGCCGTACAGGTTGAGCAGGGTGGCATCCTCGAGCTTGGTGAACGCCGGACGCGACCGGAAGTCGGTCCACCAGGCGTCGATGTCGTGGTCGTAGGCCCGCAGCATCCGCGCCGCCTTGCCGAAGCGGTGAGATAGCAGAGCTCGTAGAGCGTGTCGCCGGCATGCGTTGCGAACGCCCCGAACAGGTCGGGGCGCAGCATCGGTGTGATCATCGCGCCGTACCCGCCGGAGGACTTGCCGCTGATCGCGCGCGAATGCGGTGCATCGATGGTGCGGTAGCGCGCATCGACCCACGGCACGATCTCGTCGCAGAGATACGAGTGGTAACGGCCGGTGCCGATCGAGTCGACGTACTGCGAACCGCCGTAACCCGTCCACGCGTCGACGTAGACCACGATGCAGCCGGGGACCAGGCCGTCGGCGAACACCGCGTCGGCCGTGTCGGGGAACGGCTGGCGAAACGGTGTGCGGTTCGCCCACATCCCGAGATGTCCCGTATAGCCCTGGATCACGTAGACCGACGGGTATGACGCGTCTCCGTCGTCGTACCCGGGTGGCACGTACACCCAGATCGGACGCTCGTGCGGATCGCCGAGCGGGTTGTCGCGCAGCAGCTGCGAGTCGATGTGATCCCGCTCGAGGCGTCCGGCCAATTCGCTTTCCCAGGGCAGCATGTCCTCAGCTAACACGCCCTGCGCGCCGGTCTGCGCGACTGGTTTCAGCTCACGGCGGCGAGCGCTTCGGGCAGCGTGAACGCTCCGGCATAGAGCGCCTTTCCGACGATCGACCCCTCGACGCCATCGACGGTCGCGATCGCGCGCAGATCGTGCAGCGAGGACACCCCGCCACTGGCGACAACGTGGGCGCTGGTGCGGGCGCACACGTCGCGAAGCAGCTGCAGGTTGGGGCCGGTCAGCGTGCCGTCGCGGTGGACGTCGGTGACCACATAGCGGGCGCACCCGTCTGCGTCGAGGCGGGCGAGGGTATCCCACAGATCCCCGCCCTCCTGCGTCCAACCGCGCGCCGCGAGGGTGGTGCCGCGCACGTCGAGCCCGACAGCGATCTTCTCTGCGTGCCGTGCGATCGCGCCGCGCACCCAGTCCGGCGATTCGAGCGCGGCGGTGCCGAGATTGACCCGGGCGCATCCGGTCGCGAGCGCTGCGTCGAGCGAGACGTCGTCGCGGATGCCGCCGGACAGCTCGACCGAGATGTCAACGCTGGCCACGACGTCAGCGAGCAACGCGCGGTTGTCGCCACGTCCGAAGGCGGCGTCGAGGTCGACGAGGTGAATCCATTCGGCGCCGTCCCGTTGCCAGGTCAACGCCGCCTCGAGCGGGTCGCCGTAGGAGGTCTCCGATCCGGCGACACCCTGCACGAGGCGCACCGCCGCTCCCCCCGCGACGTCGACCGCCGGCAGCAGCACAAAGCTCATGAGCGCCTCCGATCGAAGAAGAGCAGAACCAGCACGGGGCCGGCCACGACGAACACCAGCAGGGTCACGACGACATTCGCGGCCGATCCGGTGAACAGGTACACCAGCAGTGACGTCGCCAGCACCAGGGTGAACAGCGCGCCGAGCGCCTCGCGCCTGCGCTGGAACGAGGGGCCGTGCTGCCACAGTCGCAACCGGCGCCAGGTCAGCGACCTGCGCTGCTGCCGGGCCCGCCGCGCTGCGGCCCGCTCGCGCTCGATGCGTGCAGCCTCGGCGCGTTGCGCCGCGGCGGCGGCGCGGTCGGCGCGGGCGAGCGCCCGTTGCCGGCTCACAACGTCGCCAGCCAGTTCTCCAGCAGCGCGGCGCCGGCGTCCCCGGACTTCTCGGGATGGAACTGTGTCGCGCTCACGACGCCGTCCTCGACTGCCGACACGAAGGTCTCGCCGTGTTCGGTCCGGGTCACCCGTCCGCTCGTGTCGTGCACGGCGTAGGAGTGGACGAAGTAGAAACGGGTCGAGGCGTCGAGGCCGGCGAACAGGACGGAGTCCGCAGGTGCCTCGACGGTGTTCCACCCCATGTGCGGCAACACCGGCGCCTTGAGCGGCTCGACGCGTCCCCGCAGTATTGCCAGACCCGCCGTTTCTACGCCGTGCTCGATGCCCGCCTCGAACAGCGCCTGCATGCCGACGCAGATGCCGAGCAGGGGGCGACCGAACTCGAGGCGGCGACCGACCGCGGCGCCGCCCTCGATGGCATTCAGACCAGCCATGCACGCAGCGAAGGCGCCGACCCCGGGTACGACCAGGCCGTCGGACTCCGTGGCTGCGGAGGCATCGGCAGTGACGGTGACGTCGGCGCCCACCCGTTCCAGCGCGCGTTGCGCCGAGCGGAGATTGCCCGATCCGTAGTCCAGGACGACAACGCGCTTCACCGTGAGCTGCCGCCGGGCTCTCGTGGCGAGGTCACAGAGTGCCTTTCGTGGACGGGACGCCCTGCTCCCGTGGGTCGATCTCGGCGGCGGCACGCAGCGCCCGGGCGACCGCCTTGTACTGCGCCTCGGTCACGTGATGCCAGTCGCGTCCGGCATGCACGACGACGTGCAGCGCGATCGCCGCGTGATAGGTGAACGACTCGAAGACGTGGCGGGTCAGCGTGGTCGCGTAGTCAGGGCCGATGGTGGGCGGGGCGCCGTCGGGCTCGGAGTGCACGAGGTAGGGGCGGCCGGACAGATCCACCGCGGCCTGCACCAGACACTCGTCCATCGGGATGAGCGCGTCACCGAAGCGGCGGGTACCGGACTTGTCCCCGGCCGCCTGCGCGAACGCCTGTCCGAGCGCAATCGCGGTGTCCTCGACGGTGTGGTGCGCGTCGATGTGCAGATCGCCCTCTACCTGGACGGTGAGATCGAACAGGCCGTGCTTGCCGAACGCGCTGAGCATGTGGTCGTAGAAGCCGACGCCGGTCGAGACGTCCGTACGCCCGGCCCCGTCCAGGTCGATTTCGACGAGGACCTTGGTCTCCTTGGTCGCGCGTTCCACGCGTCCGGTGCGAGTCATCGCCGTACCTCTTCCAGAGCGTTGCGGAATGCGGTCATCTCGTCCGGCGTGCCGATCGACACGCGCAGCCAGCCGTCGGGTCCAGTCTCGCGGATCAGGACGCCCCGGTCGAGCAGACCCTGCCAGACGGTGTGCCGGTGCGGAAACGTTCCGAACAGCACGAAGTTGGCATCGGTGTCGGCTGCCTGCAGGCCCGCGCCGCGCAGCCAGTCGACGGTGCGGTCACGCTCGGCGCGCAGTTCGTCGACGGCCTGCAGCAGTTCGTGGGCGTGGGCGAGGGCGACGCGCGCGACCGCCTGCGACACTGCGGACAGGTGGTAGGGCAAGCGGACGATACGAACCGCGTCCACGACCGCCGGATCGGCCGCGAGGTACCCGAGCCGCCCGCCGGCCAGGGCGAATGCCTTCGACATCGTGCGCGTGACGACGAGGCGCGGGTGCTCAGGCAGCAACGACAGCGCGCTCGCAGTGCCCGTGCGCCGGAACTCCGCATACGCCTCGTCGACGACGACCATGCCCGGGGCCGCGTTGAGCAGCGCCTCGATGTCGGGCAGTGGCAGCGCGGTCCCGGTGGGGTTGTTCGGCGAGGCCAGCAACACGACCGAGGGCTGGTGCTCGCGGATCGCCCGCACGGCTGCGGCGACGTCGATCGTGAAGTCCGCTGCGCGCCGACCGATCACCCAGTCGGTGTGGGTGTCGCGTGCGTATTCGGGATACATCGAGTAGGTCGGTGCGAACGACAGTGCGGTGCGTCCCGGCCCGCCGAAGGCGAGCAGCAACTGCTGCATGACCTCGTTAGAGCCGTTGGCCGCCCAGACATTCTCCGTGCTGAGCGCCGTCCCGCCGTCGCTGTTGAGGTAGCTCGCGAGATCGGCGCGCAGCGCCACGGCGTCGCGGTCGGGGTAGCGATTGAGGGTCCGCGCCGTGTGCGCCACTGCGGCGGCGATGTCGGCGATCACCGTTTCGCTCGGCGGGTACGGGTTCTCGTTGACGTTCAGCGCAACCGGCACGTCGAGCTGCGGTGCGCCGTAGGGCAGCTCGCCGCGCAGCTCGTCGCGGATCGGCAGGTCGTCGAGCGTGATGCCTTGGCCCCGCTGCAGGGCCTGCGACGCCGTGTCGCCCTGCTGCGCGGCCAACACCGGGCGCGTCGTCATGGATTCACGCGCACGGCCACCGCAGCACCGTGCGCGGGCAGATCCTCGGCGTCGGCAAGGGCGAGGACGTGCGGGGCTACCTCGGCCAGTGCGGCAGCGCTGTACTCGACCAGGTGCACGCCCTTGAGGAACGTCTGCACCGACAAGCCCGACGAGTGCCGCGCGGTGCATCCGGTCGGCAGCACGTGATTCGAGCCTGCGCAGTAGTCGCCGAGCGACACCGGTGCGTGCGGACCGACGAAGATGCAGCCGGCGTTGGTGACCCGCTCGGCCCACCGGCGCGCGTCCTCGGTGATCACCTCCAGGTGCTCGGCGGCATAGGCGTCGACGACCGTCAGACCCTGCTCGAGGTCGCCGACCAGGACCGTTGCCGACTGCTGCCCGCCCAGTGCGGTGCGGATGCGCTCGATGTGCTTGGTGAGCTCGATCTGTCGCTCGAGTTCGACGTCGACGGCGTCGGCCAGCGCGACCGAATCAGTGACCAGGACCGACGCGGCCATCGTGTCGTGCTCGGCCTGGCTGATGAGGTCGGCGGCCACGTGCACGGGATCGGCGCTGGCGTCGGCCAGGATCGCGATCTCGGTGGGTCCGGCCTCGGAGTCGATACCGACGACGCCGCGCACGAGCCGCTTGGCCGCGGCCACGAAGATGTTGCCCGGGCCGGTGATCATGTCGACCGCCTCGATCGCCAGATCGTCGTCGCCGTAGGCGGCCAGGGCGACTGCCTGTGCACCGCCGACCGCATACACCTCAGCCACGTCCAGCAGAGCACAGGCGGCCAGGATCGTGGGGTGCGGCAGGCCGCCGAACTCCTTCTGTGCAGGCGAGAAGACCGCGATCGAGCCCACTCCGGCGACCTGCGCTGGCACGACGTTCATGACGACGCTGGACGGGTACACCGCAATGCCGCCGGGCACGTAGAGCCCCACCCGCGCTACGGCGACCCAGCGCTCGGTGACGGTGCCGCCCGGCACCACCTCGACATCGACGCTCTGGCGGCGCTGCGCCTCGTGCACGATGCGGGCCCGTCGGATGGACTCGGCAAGCGCGTCGCGGACCGCCGGATCGAGGCTGGCCAGCGCATCGGCCAGGGCGTCGGCCGGCACCCGTGGTTCGGCGACGTCCACGCCGTCGAATCGCAACGTCGCCTCGCGGACGGCGGCGTACCCGCGCGCCGCGACGTCCTCGACAAGCGGGGTCACCGCCATGAGGGCGGCATGGACGTCCATTTCGGCGCGGGGCACGGCCCTGCGGAGCTCGGCAGCGCTCGCGGTGCTCAGGTCGAGGCGACGCATCACGCCACGTCCTCCTGCGGGCCGCCGTCGATCCGGCAAAGCCCCGATTCCGATTGTTCGCTCGCGCTGCTCGCTCACGTCCGCCAAGTTTACGGGCGGGCTACCGTGGGCCAATGGCCGCACTGCTGCCGCTGTTCCCACTGGGCACTGTCCTGCTGCCAGGTTCCCCCCTTCCGCTGCGCGTGTTCGAAGAGCGGTACCGACAGATGATGCAGGACGTCGTCGGCGCCGGCGGCAGCCGCAAGTTCGGGGTCGTTGCGCTCAGTGCCGGCCTGGAGGTCAGGTCGGCTCTCGTCGCCGGCGATCAGGAGTTCGCCCAGGTAGGCACCGTCGCGGAGGTCATGGAGGCACAGGTGAACGCGGACGGATTCGGTGCGCTGGTCGCCGTCGGCAGCCGCCGCTTCCGGATCAAGCAGCTCGTCGACACCGGCAAGCTCTATTTGCAGGCCCAGGTCGATTACCTCGACGAGCCGGCCGGCGACCTGCCCGACACCCTGCCCGACTCGGCGCGGGCGCTGGCCATCGAATACTCCCGACTGCTGACCCGCCTGACGGGCGTCGAACCGGAGACCGAGCCATACCCCAACGATCCGGCGTTGCTTTCCTACCGCATCGCGGTGGAGGCGCCGCTCGATCCCGCTGACCGGCAAGTGCTGCTGGAGCAAGAGACGGCGACGCAGCGCCTGCACCAGCTAGTGCGGCTCCTGCGCCGGGAAGTTGTACTGCTGCGCCGGACCCGGACCATCGCCGTGCCCCCGAGCGTCCTGCACGCCGCCGTACGGGGCAATTGAGGCCGGACCCGCCGAGACGGGCTGCAGCTGGTCCGCACTGCGTCGCTGGAGCGCATCTCGCTCGCCGTCCGGGCGACCGAGGTCGTCCGCCGCCGCGAACGCCACCAGAAAAATGTAGACGAGGACGGCGACCGCGGCCTCGAAGTACACGCTGCCGGTCATCTGCACGCGCAGCTCGAGATGGGGGATGACCGCATTGAGCGGCGCGTCGTCGGTGCCGCCGCCGACCGCATTGCCCACGGCTGCCGTGAGCAACGCGCCGCCGAGCCCGCCCACGGCCAGGCCCAGAGCCATCCATGGCCCCCGCGTCGATCGGACGAACCATGCCGCGGCGCCGGCCACGAACCCGACGGCGAGCGTGATCACGGCGAATCTCGCGTCGGCAGCGAAGAACGCCTCGCTCTCCTGGCGTTCGACCCCGCCGTGAAGATTCACGCCGGCGGGCACCGGGGGGCTCCACCAGGCCCAGACCAGACCCAGCAACACTCCAAGCACGAGCAGCGCCACGACCAAGGCCGCGACCGGGCGAAGCTGCCCGATGAGCTGCGGGGAAGTTGTGCGGCGCGCCCGGTGCGTGTCCGCGGAGTCGATCACGCTGCTCACGGCAGTGGAGTCTGCCATCCGCTCAGGCCACCGGGGGTCGCGCCGGCCCGTCGCCGCTTCGGAAAGCCGTACGCATGACGATGTGCATCTCGTCGAGGCGGGCCTTCGGTACCGCCCGCTCGACCTCGAACGACTTCAACCGGGTCAGGGTATCGCGGCGGCGATCGCGCCCGAGGAATCGGACGGCGAGCACCGGCAGGGTCCAGATCCGTCCCGGAAGCCCGATCCGTCGCAGCTCACTCAGCACGTCCGAGCTGGTGTCATCGACGAGCGACTTCATCCGGTCCTCGAGCGGACCGTACTGCGAGAAACCGGTCAGTCGGCGCACGATGCCGAGCAGCACCCAGCGCATGAGCAGCACGCCGACGGCGATGACGAACAGCAACACCGCCACTACCTTCGCGGCTATGCCGAACCACGCCAGAGCTGCGAGCACGACCAGCACCGCGAACACCGCGAGCAGGGCCAAGCCGACGGACTCCACGATCGCCCGGCCGACCAGGTAGCGCGCCAGCGCCCACTGGCTGAACGCGGAGCCCTGGCGGAACTCTCCGACGTCCACGTTCTGCGGCTGCTGGCCGAATGGCAGGTCGGGATCGGGCATCGCAGGCAGACCGGGCTTCACCTCCTCGAACTTACCCCGACGGGTGCGCCGGGGCCCGCGGCACTGGCCCCGTGCGACGCGAACGACGGGTCCGCAGGGCCACCACCGCCGGATCCGCGCCGCACATTGCCGGCGTGACCCCCGTCAGTCCCCGCGCACAGCCGTCACTCCCCGCGCACCGGCGCTCGGTGCGCCCGCTGCGGCCCGAGCAGGACCGCGCGCACGGCGGGCGCGGCGCGGGCGACTAATTCATCGGCCGGCATCGACGCCAGGGGCTCGATCCCGATCACGTACCGGGCGAACACGATTCCCATGACCTGGCAGATGACCATTCCGGCGCGGCGCGTGGCGTCGGGACCGCCGATCCGTTCAGCGAGGCGAGCCATGATTTCCTGTTCGACCAGTTCCCGCAGCAGCCGGTTCACCTCGGGTTCCCGGGTGGCCGCCTCGGCCATCGCGCGGAGCCCGGCCCCGCGCGCGGGGTCGTCCCACGTCGTCACCAGCGCGGTCAGCAGGCGGGTCGGCAGCCCCGCGAGTGGGCCTTGCACCACCATCGCGATGACCTCGGCGGGGTTGACCGACAGCTGCATCGTCGCGCCGAACAGGCCGCTCTTCGAGCCGAAGAAATGACTGATCAGCGCCGCGTCCACACCGGCCTCGGCAGCGACCGAGCGCAGCGTCACCCGCTGGTAGCCCTCGGCGAGGAAGCGGCGGCGTGCCACCGCGAGGATCTCTTCCCGCGTGGTGGAGCCACCGCTGGGTCGGCCACGGCCGCGCGCCGGAGATTTATTCATCATGGTTGAAATCTAACCGGACAGAGGTGTCTGCTCAATTCTGCGGCGCTGAATTGATCCGCTGAGGTGCGACGGAAAGGACCCGAACGATGACCCTGACCCGAACCCGCAACGGCACCCAGGACACCCGGATGGTCCTCATCGTCACGTGCCTGGCGCTGGCGACCGTGGTGTCCGCGGTCGCCTCGCTCAACGTGGCCATCCCCTCCATCGCGCGCGACACCCATGCCTCGCAGACCCAGCTCTCCTGGATCATCGACGCGTACGCGCTGACCTTCGCCGCCCTGCTGCTCCCGGGCGGTGCGATGGGCGATCGCTGGGGCCGACGGCGTGTCCTGCTCGTCGGTCTGACCCTCTTCGGGGCCGGCTCGCTCGCTGCCATGGCGCTCGACACGGCGTCCGGGCTGATCGCAGTGCGCGCCGTGCTGGGTCTCGGCGCCGCGCTGGTGATGCCCGCAACGCTGTCAACGGTGACCAGCACGTTCCCGGACTCTGAGCGGGCGCGAGCCGTCGGCACCTGGGCGGGCGTGGCGGGCGCGAGTGCGATGCTGGGCCTGCTCAGCTCTGGGCTGCTGCTCGAGTGGTGGTCGTGGCGTTCGGTATTCGCTCTGAACGTCGCCCTGGCCGCGGTCGCGATCATTGCGACAGTTCGTGTCGTCCCTGAGTCCGCAGACCCTGACGCCCCGGCGCTGGACGCGGTGGGTGCCCTCATCGCTGTCGTAGGGCTGGGCGCACTGGTGTACCCGATCATCGAAGCGCCGACGGAGGGCTGGACCAGCACTACCACGTTGCTGCTGCTCGTCGGCGGGCTGCTCGCGCTCGCCGGGTTCCTCGGGTGGGAACTGCGCGTACGCAACCCGTTGCTCGACCCGCGCTTGTTCCGGATGCCCCCCTTCGCTTCCGGGACGCTGTCGCTCACCGTGCAGTTCTTCGCGTTCTTCGGCTTCATGTTCCTGCTGTTGCAGTACCTGCAGCTGGTGCTCGGCGACACCCCGCTGGTCGCGGCCTTGAGCCTGCTACCTATGGCGATCGGCATGATGCCGAGCGCACGGCTGCTGGCACCGAAACTCGCCGAGCAGGCCGGCGCGCGGGTCACCTGTGTCCTCGGACTCGTCCTCGCGTCAGCAAGCATGGCGTGGCTGTCGCGGCTGGACGCGGCGAGTTCCTATTGGTGGCTGGTCGCCGGCCTGATCCCGCTCGGCGCCGGGATGGGATTGGCGATGACCCCGGCGACCGCGGCGGTCACGGACGCGTTGCCCACGGACAAGCAGGGTGTCGGCTCAGCGATGAACGACCTGTCGCGCGAGCTGGGGGGCGCGCTCGGCATCGCCGTACTCGGGTCGGTGTTGCAGTCGATCTACCGCAACCACCTCGATGTCGGCGCTCTGCCTGCGCCGCTCGCCGAACATGCCCGCGCGTCCTTGGCCCTGGCGCAGCGCCTGGGCGGTGCGGTCGCGCAGCGCGGACAGTCAGCGTTCGTTGACGGGATGCAGGCAGCGCTACTGCTCGGCTCGGGCGCACTGCTGCTCGCGGCCGTCGCAGTCGCAGCCATCCTGCGCAGGCGTCCATAAGCTGTGTCGGGTGGTCTCGCCGGGCGCCGCTCAGGCCGAGAGGGCGGCAGGACCGAGCAGCGCCTTCAGGTCCCCCATCAGGGCCGCGGACGGCGTGACCCGGTATGCGTCACCCAGGCGCAGCACGTGTTCGCGCTGACCGTTCACCAGACGCAGGTGCACCTCGGTCATACCCGGGTGATCGGTGAGGACGTGCTTGAGCCGGTTGACGACGGGCTGGGTGCACTTCGCCGGGGCGACGCGCAACACCACCGGCCCCCGCGGCGTCGCGGTCGTGTCGAGCACCACCATGTCGGATGCGATGAGCTTGACGGTGTCCTCGCGGACGTCGGTGCGGCCCTTGATCGCGACGATCGCGTCCTCGACGATAGTGAGCGCGACTTGGCTGTAGGTCTGCGGGAAGAACATCACCTCGATCGAGCCTTCGAGGTCCTCAAGCACCACGTTGGCCCACGGCGAACCGGTCTTGGTGACCCGGCGGTTCACCGACGACAGGATGCCGGCCAGTGTGATCGACTTCGGCTCGTCCGACCCGTCCGCCAGCACGTTCATGATCGAGTCGTCGGCAGCACCGGCGAGAATGTGCTCGAGCCCAAACAACGGGTGATCGGAGACGTAGAGCCCGAGCATCTCGCGCTCGAACTGCAGCAAGACCTTCTTGTCCCACTCGCCGTCGGGAATCCGCACGGCGAACACGTCATCGGCGGGATCGTCGATCTCGTTACCGAACGACCCGAACAGGTCGAACTGTCCGATGGCCTCGGCGCGCTTGGTGTCGAGCACTGCGTCGACGGCCGGTTCGTACACGTTGATCAGACCGCGGCGGGGATGCCCGAGGGAGTCGAAGGCGCCGCCCTTGATCAGCGCCTCGATCGTCCTCTTGTTGCAGACCACCGCTTCGACCTTGCGCAGGAAGTCGGCGAAATCGGCGAAGTCGCCCTTGGCCTTGCGCGACGAGACCACCGATGCGACGACGTTCGAGCCGACGTTGCGCACCGCGGTCAACCCGAAGCGAATGTCGGTGCCAGTAGGCGTGAAGTCCGCGTCGCTGGAGTTCACGCACGGCGGCAGGACCTTGATGCCCATTCGGCGGCACTCCGCGAGGTAGATCGCCGACTTGTCCTTGTCGTCGCGCACCGAGGTGAGCAGCGCGGCCATGTACTCAGCCGGGTAGTTCGCTTTGAGGTAGGCGGTCCAGTACGAGACGACGCCGTAAGCAGCGGAGTGCGCCTTGTTGAACGCATAGTCGGAGAACGGCAGCAGCGTGTCCCACAGCTTCTTGATCGCACCGGCCGAGTAACCGCGCTGCTGCATGCCCAACTCGAACTGGGCGTACTGCGCGTCCAGCTCAGCCTTCTTCTTCTTCCCCATCGCGCGACGAAGCAGGTCTGCCGCGCCGAGCGAATACCCGGCCACCTTCTGCGCGACCGCCATGACCTGCTCCTGGTAGACGATCAGGCCGTACGTCTCGCCCAGCACCTCTTCGAGCGCCTCGGCCAGTTCGGGGTGCAGCGGCTCGACCGGCTTGCGTCCGTTCTTGCGGTCGGCGTACTCGTTGTGCGAGTTCATCCCCATCGGCCCGGGGCGGTAGAGCGCACCCACCGCGGAGATGTCCTCGAACGCGTCCGGACGCATCGAGCGCAGCAGCGCCCGCATCGGGCCGCCGTCGAGCTGGAACACGCCGAGCGTGTCACCCCGGGCCAGCAACTCGAAGGTGTGCGGATCGTCGAGCGTGAGCTCCTCGAGCACGACGGTCTCGTCGCGGTTGGCCTTGATGTTGCGCAGCGCGTCGTCGAGCACGGTGAGGTTGCGCAGGCCCAGGAAATCCATCTTGATCAGACCGAGCGATTCGCAGGCGGGGTAGTCGAACTGGGTGATCACCGCGCCGTCCTGCTCGCGCTTCATGATCGGGATCAGATCGATGAGCGGGTCGGAGGACATGATCACCCCGGCGGCGTGAACACCCCATTGCCGCTTGAGCCCCTCGAGACCCTTGGCGGTGTCGACGACCTTGTGGACCTCCGGGTCGCTCTCGCAGAGCGCACGGAATTCGCCGCCCTCGTGGTAACGCTCGTGGGTGGCGTCGAAGATCTTGGCGAGCGGGACGTCCTTACCCATCACGGCCGGCGGCATGACCTTCGTGATGCGCTCGCCCATCGAGAACGGGTAGCCGAGCACGCGTGAGGCGTCCTTGACCGCCTGCTTGGACTTGATCGTGCCGTAGGTGACGATCTGCGCCACGCGATCGTCGCCGTACTTGGCGCTGACGTAGCGGATGACCTCACCGCGCCGGCGCTCGTCGAAGTCGATGTCGAAGTCGGGCATCGAGACGCGGTCGGGGTTCAGGAAGCGCTCGAAGATCAGGCCGTGCTGCAGCGGGTTCAGGTCGGTGATGCGCATCGCGTACGCGACGATCGACCCCGCACCCGAGCCCCGCCCCGGCCCGACGCGGATGCCATTGTCCTTCGCCCAGTTGATGAAGTCGGCGACGACGAGGAAGTAGCCGGGGAAGTTCATCTGGTTGATGACGCCGACCTCGTAGTCGGCTTGCGTCTGGACGTCGGCCGGAACGCCCGCCGGGAAGCGGCGCTGCAGACCCGCAGCGACCTCCTTGGCGAACCAACTGCGGTCGGTCTCGCCGGCGGGCACCGGGAACACGGGCATGTAGGTTCCGTTGCCCTCGGTGAAGCTGACCTCGCAGCGCTCGGCGATCAGCAGCGTGTTGTCGCAGGCCTCGCGCAGGTCGTGTTTGTCTGCCCACAGCGAGCGCATCTCGGCCGGACTCTTGAGGTAGTAGCCGCCGCCATCGAATTTCAATCGGTTCGGATCGGCCATCGTCTTGCCGGTGCCGACGCACACGTACACCTCATGCGCGTCGGCGTCCTTGGCGTGGGTGTAGTGCAGATCGTTGGTGGCGATGACCGGTAGGTCGAGGTCCGCGGCCAGGCGCAGCAGGCCGTCGCGTACCCGGAGCTCGATGTCGAGGCCGTGGTCCATCAGCTCGACGAAGAAGTTGCCCCGGCCGAAGATGTCGCGGAACTCGGCGGCACTCTCGCGTGCCTTCTCGTAGTCGCCGAGGCGCAGCCAGGTCTGGATTTCGCCGGACGGGCAGCCGGTCGTCGCAATCATGCCGGACGCGTACTGGGCGAGCAGCTCGCGGTCGGCGCGCGGCTTGTAGAAGAAGCCCTCCAGGCTGCTGCGCGAGGCAAGGCGGAACAGATTGTGCATGCCGGTGGTGTTCTCGGCCAGCAGCGTCATGTGCGTGTAGGCACCGCCGCCGGACACATCGTCCTCGCCGCCGCTGGCCCATCGCACGCGCGTGCGGTCGGAGCGCGCGGTATTCGGGGTGACGTAGGCCTCCATGCCGATGATCGGCTTCACCCCGGCGGCGGTGGCCTTGCGGTAGAAGTCGTACGCGCCGAAGACGTTGCCGTGATCGGTCATCGCCAGGGCCGTCATGCCCAGCCGTGACGTCTCGGCGAACAGTTCACCGAGCCGGGCCGCGCCATCAAGCATGGAGTACTCGGTGTGTACGTGCAGGTGCACGAACGAGTCGGTGTCTCCATGCGCCACGGTGTTCGGGCTCCTTCTGGTTCTGGCTGCGATGCGGAGATGATCCTCTCACCGCCCGCCGACGACGCGACGCAGCAGCGGTGGCGATTCGCTCGACCTCAGCTGGAGGGTGCGGGAGGACGGCGGGGCCGAAGGATCAGGTGATGTGCACGCTCGCGCCTATGTCGGCCCACCGGTACAGGAACTTCATCGCCTGCAGCGGCATGTGGATGCAGCCGTGGGAGCCCCGCGTACGGTACTGCGGGCCGCCGTACGGGAAGTGCTGCCAGGACGAGTCGTGGAACCCGAACAACGGCGCGTCGAACGGGATCCAGTACTTCACGTCGTACTGGGCTCCGGTGTTCAGCGTCAGCACAGTGTTGCGGGTGCGGCTCTGGATCTCGTAACGGCCGGTCGGGGTGGACGTGTACCGGCCCGCCATTCCGGACGTGATGCCGGTACTGAACACGGTGCGGTGCCCCGCGCACATCCACGCATGCTGGACGCGCAGCGACACCCTGACCAGCTGCGACGAAGTGTTGTGGGCGCAGTAGTTCACCGGGGCCGGCTTCGGCGCGGCCGCCGTCGCCGCCGCGGTGGTCGGCGCGGCCGCCGTGGTCGCGGCGGGCGCAACCGGTGCCGCGGCAGCGGCCGTGGCGCTCGTCCGGGTCACGGTGGTACTCCGCTGCGGATCGGTGGCGTCCGCACCGCACCCGGCGAGCAGGGCCGCGGCAGCGACGAGCGCGCAGGCCAGGCGGACGGTAGGCATCGGGTCAGTTTAGCGGCGCACCCCGAGAGGGCGTCAGCGCACGCGTCCGGCAAGGATGGAGCCATGGACATCCCGACGGGATCTAGCGGGACCGACGTGGCCACGATCGTCGCGCAGCTGCGGGCGACCTTGCCCGACCTGCTGGTCGCCGTCGACTTCGACGGCACGCTGGCCCCGCTCGTCCCCGATCCGGAGGATTCCCGCCCGGTCGACGGGGCCCTGGACGCGCTCACCACGCTCACCGAGCACGGCGCCCGGGTCGCCGTCATCACCGGCCGTGACGCCCGCACGGTACTGCGCCTCGGAGGCTTCGACCGGGTACCGGGTATCACGGTGGCAGGGCTCTACGGCGCGGAAGCCTGGCACGACGGGGCGCTGGAGACCCCCGACACACCCGAAGCGATGGTCCGCCTGCAGGAGCAGCTACCGGCCTTACTGCGCCGCCATCACGCTCATCCGGACGTCTGGATCGAGGACAAGCGGCTCTCGCTGGTCGTGCACGGGCGGCGGGCCGGCGACCCCGAGGCCGCGCTCGATCCCCTGCGCGAGCCGGTGGCTGCGCTCGGTGACGAACTGGGTCTCGAGGTGCATCCGGGTAGCGGGGTGCTCGAGCTGCGCCTACCCGGCTACGACAAGGCGGGCGCGCTGCGCCGGTTGGTCGAGGCGTCCACCACACGCGGGGCGCTCTTTCTGGGCGATGACCTCGGCGACATCCCGGCGTTCGAGGAGGCCCGCCGGATGCGGTCGGCCGGTGCCGTGACGGCCTACGGCGTCGGCGTCCTGGCCTCCGGCGTCCGGCAGATCGCCGACGCCGCCGACGCCACCGTCGCCGGTGCCGACGAGGTGGTCGCCCTGCTGCGCGCGCTCGCTCAGCTCAGCGCGTCGAGCTGAGCCCGGAACCATTCGGTCGGCGGCAACCGCACCGCGGCCGCGCGCATCCGTTCGGCACGCGCTGCCCGCTCGTCGCGGTGCATCGTCAGCGCCCGGTGCAGGGCCGCTGCGGTCGCCGTGATGTCGAACGGGTTCACGATCAACGCGTCGTCGCCGAGCACCTCGGCCGCACCCATGTCGCGCGAGAGGACCACCGCCGGCTCGTGTTCGGAGAGCACGAGGCCTTCCAGAACGACCAGGTTCATGCCGTCGCGCACCGAGTTCACGAACAGCACGTCGCTGCGCCGCAGGATTGCCAGCGCGAGCGGATACTCGTCGGAGATCTCGACGAACAGCGGCGTCCAGTCGTCGGTGCCGAACTCGTCGTCGATTTCGGATGCGAGGCGCTCGATCGATGCGGTGTACTCGCGGTATGCGGGCAGGTCTTCTCGCGAGGGGTTGTTGTAGACGGCGTGCACGACCCGTCCCCGCCAGTCCGGATGGGTGCGTAACAGTTCACGGTAGGCGAGCAACCCGCGCCACACGTTCTTGGACGGCTCGGTGCGGTCGACGCGTCCGATCACGAGGCAGTCGCCGACTTCATTCCCGAACACGCGCAATGCGTTGTCGACGTCGCGGCGCGCGCCGAGTCTGCGCATCTCGGCCTCGTCGGTGCCGAGCGGGAAGACCTCGACGCCCGACGGTTCCTCCCCCAGCACCGCCAGCGCGGTCTCCCGGAACAACTGCGCCCACCGTTCGGTGTGAAAGCCCACGACGTCCGCGCCGAGTATGCCGTCGACTAGGGCGTGTCCGACATCGTCGGGCAGCATCGCGAAGTAGTCGGACGACACCCACGGGGTGTGGGCGAAGATGCTGATCTTGACGTCCGGGCGCAGATCGCGCAGCATCCGCGGTACCAGGAACAGGTGGTAGTCCTGCACCATCACCATGGCGCCCTGCGCGGCCTCGTCGGCCAGCGCCTGCGCGAAGAACCGGTTGAACCGGACGTAGGCCGCCCACTGCCGCCGCCACGTCGCGTCGAAGTTGGGTTGCTTGGGCAGTTCGTAGAGTTGGTGCAGGACGAACCACAACGTCGAATTTGCGACGCCGTTGTAGGCCGAGCGGAACGTCTGCGCATCGATCGGCAGCATCCGGACGTCGAAGTCGCCGTGCAGCGCGTCTGCGACCTCGGGCAATGTGGACAGCCGTCCGTTGTCCGCGTGCCGCGCCAGTGCCCGCTCGCGGTCGTTCATCGCAGCGCAGACCCAGACGGCGTCGGACGCCTCCGACAGCGCCGCCTGCATGCCGCTCACCAGACCGCCGCTGCCGCGCTTGATCTCGTCGTCGCCGTCCTCGACCCCGATGACGGTGAGCGGTCCGCGGTTGGAGGCGACGAGCAGGGCGGCCTGTCCGGTTCGGCTCATGCTCGCAATGTCCGGTGACGGGCGGCGTCGATGCTCATAGCTGCCGTCCTACCATGCGGTCAGGATTCGGCACGGAGTACGTCGAGGGCGTGGCGCAGGTCGTCAGGGAACGGCGAGTTGACCCCGAGCCAATCCCCGGTGGACGGGTGCTCGAAACCGAGCGCGCGGGCGTGCAGCCATTGCCGCGAGAGGCCGAGTCGGCGCGCCAACACCGGGTCGGCACCGTAGGTGAGATCACCCACACAGGGGTGCCTGATGGCGGCCATGTGCACGCGAATCTGGTGGGTGCGTCCCGTCTCGAGGTGCACGTCGAGTAGTGACGCCGCGCGGAAGGCCTCCTCGGTCTCGTAGTGCGTGATGCTCGGCCGTCCGCCGGACACGACGGCGAACTTGTAATCCGCGGACGGGTGCCGGTCGATCGGCGCGTCGATGGTCCCCCGGGTCGGGTCGGGATGGCCCTGGACCAGCGCGGCGTAGCGCTTGTCCACCGTCCGCGCCTTGAACGCACGCTTGAGCACCGAGTATGCGTGCTCGCTCTTGGCGACGACCATCGCGCCGGTCGTCCCGGCGTCCAGGCGGTGCACGACGCCCTGGCGTTCGGCCGCGCCGGACGTGCTCAGCCGGTATCCCATGGCGGCGAGTCCCTGGACGACGGTGGGGCCGCTCCAGCCGGGACTGGGGTGCGCGGCGACGCCGACGGGCTTGTCCACGACGAGCAGATCGTCGTCGTCGTACAACACGACGAGGCCGTCCACCGGCTGCGGCGGCGCGGCCGGAGCTTCGGGCTCGGGCATCGTCACCTCGAGCAACGAACCGCCGTGCACCTTGACACTGCGGGCGGCGCTCGCGCCGTCGATGCTCACATGACCGCCGTCGATGAGCTCCGCCGCGACGGTGCGCGAGAATCCGAGCAGCCGCGAGATGGCGACGTCCAGACGTAACCCGTCGAGGCCGTCGGGGACGGGCAACAGTCTGCTGTCAGCCACGGTCACGCTTCCCGCCGTCGAGTTCGACGCCACGCACGCTGAGCACGCCGGCCAGAATCGCCCCGCACACGATGGCCGAGTCGGCGACGTTGAAAATCGGCCAGCGTGCGCCGTTCGGCCCAAACACGCTGATCCAGTCCACGACGTGCCCGCGGCCGACACCGGGAGCGCGGAAGATGCGATCGACCAGGTTGCCGAGCGCGCCACCGAGCACGAGGCCGAGCGAGACCGCCCACCCGACCGACCGCATCCGCCGGGCGGTGCGCAGGATCACCGCCACCACCGCGAGGGCGACCAGCGTCAGCACGATCGTGAAGCCGGTGCCGAGCGAGAAGGCGGCCCCGGAGTTGCGCGCCTCGTCGAGGTAGAGGGCGCCGCCGAGCAGCCGCACGGGTTCGTGGTCGCCGAGCCGCGCCACCACCAGCACCTTTGACAGCACGTCAACGCTCAAGGCCAGGGCGGCGACGACGGCGAACAGCGCGATACGGCGAGGCCCGCCGGACACCGCCGCCGGCGCCTCGTCCTCGGTCGGGGTCATGTCACCAGTGTCCCGGCGCTGGTCCCGGCGCCGCAGAGCGCCGCTGCACCGGGTCGCTCGTCGCGAATCGGTTGGATTCGCAGCCGCCCGACCGCTACCAGGATCAGCGACGCTCCTCGCGTTGCTTGCACGCGACATCGAGTGTCGCTGCTGGGAACGCCTTGAGCCGCGCCTTCGGGATCGGCCTGCCACAGCTTTCGCAGAAGCCGTAGGTGCCCCTGTCGATGCGCTCGATCGCGTGCTGAGTCTGCGTCATGAGGTCCAACCGATTTGCCGCGATCGACTGCTCCTGCTCGCGCTCGAATGTCTTGCTCCCGGCGTCGGCCTGGTCGTCGCCCGCACCGTCAGTGCCCGACTGCTGCAGATCGTTGAGGTCGCGGATCGACACCTCATAGGCAAGCTGCATCTCCGCGAGTTCAGCGACGAGGTCTGTGCGAACTACCGCGAGCTCGGCCTTCGTCCACTCCGAGCCCTGGGGGATGGCACTGGGGTTGACGGCGGGTGCCGGTGCGGACAGCCGCTGCTGCGGATCGGTGCGCTGGGACGGAAGATCCGCCTCGATGGCCGCAGCGATGGGGGCCAGCTCGGCCGGGGAGTCCGGCGTCGCGTCGGCCGTGACCGCCTCGGTCACCGGCGCTGCCGTCGCATTCGCGGTTGCCGTCGTGGCCGCGTCCGTCTTCTTCGCGGCCTTCTTGGCCGGGCCGGCCTTCTTGGCGGGGCCGGCCTTCTTGGCGGTCGCCTTCGTGGCCTGCGTGGTAGGCGACTTCTCGGCGCTGGATTTCGTGGCGCTAGCCTTCGCCGCGGCCTTCTTGGCGGGAGCGGCCTTCGTAGCAGCCTCCTTGGCCGCCGGAGCAGCCTTCGCGGTCGCCTTGCTGGCCGGGGCCTTCTCGGCGGCTGCCTTCGTGGCCGGAGCAGTCTTCTTCGCCGCCGCCTTCTTCGCGACCGCCTTCTTTGCAGCCGTCGCCTTGGCCGCCGGGGCAGTCTTCTTCGCAGCCGCATCCGTAGCCGGAGCGGCCTTCTTCGCAGCCGTCGCCTTGGCCGCCGGGGCAGTCTTCTTCGCAGCCGCAGCCGCATCCGTAGCCGGAGCGGCCTTCTTCGCAGCCGTCGCCTTGGCCGCCGGGGCAGTCTTCTTCGCAGCCGCCTTCTTCGCCGGGGTCGTGTTCGCAGCCGCCTTCTTGGCCGGGGCCTTCTCGGCGGCTGTCTTCTTGGCCGAAGCCGACTTCTTCGCAGCCGCCTTGGCCGCCGGCGCCTTCTTCGCAGCCGCCTTCTTCGCCGAGGTCGCCCCCGCGGCCAGCGCCGCGGCCGGCGCCACTGCGGCCTCACTTGCGGGAGCTTGCTTCTGGTGTGCTGACCCGACACCGCTCACCCTGCGCAGCGCTCGTCCCAGTCGACTTCCGGCAGCCATCCGACCTCCACCCACGCCCTGTCGACCGGCAACAGCTGCCACCCGCCCAAAGGCGACCCACTATATGGGCCTGGTGAGCCGATTCGCCAGCGACCCCGCCACGCTCATTCCCCGAGCAGGTCGGCAAGGCGAGCCTGCGGCTCGCGCCCGTCGCCGTCCACGAGCACGATCTTGGTGCGCGAGCCGCCCCGCCGACGATCGAAACGTCGCGGACGGCCACGCCGAACGCGCCCGCCAATGCCGTCTCGACCGCGCGATTCGCCGCTCCGTCGACCGGACGCGCGGCCACCGTGACGAGCAGTGCGTAAGTGTCGTACCGTCCGCACACGAAGGGACGCGAGACACCGGTATGCACGTGGAGCGTGATCCGCACTGCGTCTGCACCCGTGCTCACGGGTCTGTGCTGCCTAATCGCTACGATGGAGCGGCGACGACGAGGACGAGTAGCTGCGGACACCAGCCACAGAGCGAACCGGGGACGGTGTGAGCCCGGCCGGCCAGGCCCGTGCGTGAAATCACCTCCGAGCACCGGAAGAACAGCGGCTCGTCCACGGCGAGTCGCCCAGTAGAACTGGGGTGAATGAAGCGGGTCGGCAGCAGGCAGGCCGACCAACGAGGGTGGTACCGCGGCACTCGCCGGTCAGGAATGCAGAGTGTCGTCCCTCGAGTCCGAGCACGACTCGAAGGGATACCGCAGGTGACTGCCTACGAACCGCTGCCGGCGCACATCGATCTCGCCGCGCTGGACCACGAGGTGATCGGGCGGTGGCGCGCCGCCAAGATCTTCGAACGCAGCCTCGAGCAGACCGAGCACGGACCCACCTGGATGTTCTATGAAGGCCCGCCGACGGCGAACGGAATGCCCGGTACCCATCACGTCGAGGCCCGCGTCTTCAAGGACATCTTCCCGCGGTTCAAGACCATGAAGGGCTACCACGTCCCGCGGATGGCCGGCTGGGACTGCCACGGCCTGCCCGTCGAACTCGCCGTCGAGCGGGAGCTCGGGTTCACCGGCAAGCCCGACATCGAGGCGTACGGCATCGCCGAGTTCAACGCCAAATGCCGCGAGAACGTGCAGCGCCACGTCGACGCGTTCGAGGGCATGAGTGAGCGGATGGGCTACTGGGCCGATTACCAGAACGCGTACTGGACGATGCGCCCGGACTACGTCGAGTCGGTGTGGTGGGCGCTCAAGCAGATCTTCGACAAAGGCCTGCTCGTCGAGGACTACCGCGTCACGCCGTACTGCCCCCGCTGCGGGACGGGCCTGTCCGATCACGAGGTTGCCCAGGGCTATGAGGACGTGACCGATCCGTCGGTGTTCGTGCGCTTCCCGGTCACGTCCGGGCCGTGGGCCGGCCAGGCCGATCTGCTCGTGTGGACGACGACGCCGTGGACGCTGGTCGCCAACGTCTCCGTCGCGGCGAATCCCGACGTCGGCTACGTGGTGGCGCGCGACGAGACCGGCACGTTCGTCGTCGCCGAGGCGCTGCTGACCAAGGTGCTCGGTGCGGACGCCGAGGTCTTGGCATCGTTGTCCGGACGCGACATGGAGCGTTGGAACTACGAGCGTCCGTTCGATCTCGTTGCGATCGAGGGCGCTAACTACGTCGTGCTCGCCGACTACGTCACGACCGACGACGGATCGGGACTGGTGCACCAGGCGCCCGCGTTCGGCGCCGACGACATGGCCGTCGGCAAGGTATACGACCTGCCGGTGCTGAACCCGATCACACCGGACGGCCATTTCGAGGCCGATCTCCCCCTGGTCGGCGGCGCGTTCTTCAAAGATGCCGACGAGGCGCTCGTGCGCGATCTGCGCGAGCGCGGACTGCTTTTCCGCCACATCCCGTACACCCACAGCTACCCGCACTGCTGGCGCTGCCACACACCGTTGATGTACTACGCCCTACCGTCGTGGTACGTCCGCACCACCGCCCGCAAGGACGAACTGCTCGCCCAGAACGAGAAGACCACCTGGTACCCCGACCGGATCAAGCACGGGCGTTACGGGGACTGGCTGCAGAACAACATCGACTGGGCACTGTCGCGCGACCGCTACTGGGGTACGCCGCTTCCTGTGTGGCGTAACGACGCCGACCCCTCGCGCGTGGTGTGCGTGGGTTCCTTGGCCGAGCTGCACGAACTGTCCGGCGTCGAACTCGCGGACCCGCACCGTCCCTACGTCGACGACGTCACCTTCACCCTCGACGACGAGGAGGGGACGTATCGTCGCGTGCCGCAGGTGATCGACGCCTGGTTCGACTCGGGTTCGATGCCGTTCGCACAGGTAGGCGCGCCGCACCGCAACAACGATCTGTTCCGGGCCACCTACCCGGCCGACTACATCTGCGAGGCGATCGACCAGACCCGAGGGTGGTTCTACTCACTGATGGCGGTGGGGACGCTGGTGTTCGACCAGAGTTCCTACAAGACCGTTCTGTGCCTGGGTCACATCCTCGCCGAGGACGGCCGCAAGATGTCCAAGCACCTGGGCAACATCCTCGAGCCCATCGCGCTGATGGACCGGCACGGGGCGGACGCGCTGCGCTGGTTCATGCTCTGCACCGGTTCGCCGTGGTCATCACGCCGGGTCGGACACAAGGTGCTGGACGAGATCGCGTCCAAAGTGCTGCGCACGTACTGGTCGATCGCCTCATTCCAGTCGCTCTATGCACGCGCGAACGGATGGGAAGTCGGGCACACCGGCGAGCCGACGCAACTGGACCGCTGGGCGCTCTCGGAGGTGCACCGGGTCAGCGCGGAGGTCGAAGTCGCGCTGGAGGACTTCGACACCGCGCGCGCCGGTCGGGCACTGTCGGGCTACATCGACGACCTGTCCAACTGGTACGTGCGCCGATCTCGGCGGCGGTTCTGGGACGGGGACCCGGCTGCGTTGTCGACATTGCACGAGTGCCTGGACATCCTGACCCGGCTGCTCGCACCGTTCGTCCCCTTCGTGACGGAGCGGGTGTGGTCGGCGCTGTTCACCGCGACCGGCGCAGGCGATTCGGTGCACCTCGCGACCTGGCCTACCGCGGACGAGACGAAGATCGACCGTGCGTTGAGCGCCCACGTCGCGCTGGTTCGGCGTCTCGTCGAGCTGGGACGCGCAGCCCGCGCCGAGTCCAAGGTCAAGACGCGTCAACCGTTGTCGCAGGCGCTCATCTCGGCCCCGGGTTGGGCGGGCGTGCCGGTGAACCTGCGCGACGAAGCCCGCGAGGAACTCAACGTGGTCGAGCTGGCCAGCCTGGGCGACACCGGCGAACTGGTCGAGCTGTCGGTGAAGCCCAACTTCCGCGAGCTGGGGCGTCGCTTCGGCAAGCGGACGCAGACGGTTGCCTCGGCCATCTCCGCCACCGACCCCGTGTCGTTCGTCGCGGCCTACCGCGCCGGGAACGCGACGGTCGAGGTTGACGGCGAGACGTTGACGATCAGCGGCGAGGAGGTCGTCGTCGGCGAGACGCCCCGGTCCGGATGGGCAGTCGCGTCGGCGGGCGCCGACACGGTCGCGCTCGATCTGGAGCTGACGCACGAGCTGCGCCTGCTCGGAATCATCCGCGACATCGTCCGCTTCGTGCAGGACGCGCGCAAGAATGCCGGCTTCGAGGTCACCGACCGCATCGAGTTGTGGTGGCGGGTCGGCGGTTCACCGGACCCGGCCGATGCGATCCGCACCCATGCCGAACAGCTGTCGGCCGAGGTACTGGCGACGATGCTGACAGAGGGAATGCCGAGCGATGCCGACACGCTTGCGTCTGCGGCGGACGAGGAGCTGGGCCTGCACGTCTGGCTGCGCCGCATATGAAGCCGCCGCATATGACGCCGCCGCATATGTCAGCTCGGCTACGCGTCGGCGAGTTTGGAATCCTGCTGGTCGGCCGCTCGGGCAGGCTCGGCCTTGCCGCTCGCATCGAGGTCGCGCAGCTGCGACTCGAGGTAGCTCTTGAGCCGGGAGCGATATTCGCGCTCGAACGTGCGTAGCTCCTCGACACTGCGCACCAGGGCGACCCTGCGCTGCTCGAGCTGCGCGGTGATCGTCGTGGCGCGCTGCTCGGCGTCCTGCACGGTGCGCGTGGCGCGCGAGGTGCTCTCCTCGTCGAGCTTCTTGGCCCGCGCCTCGGCATCGCCGAGGTTCTTCTCCGACCGGGTCTTCGCCTCGCTGACGGTCGACTCCGCCTCGGTGTTCGCCTTGCTGACTGTCGACTCGGCGTTCTTGGTTGCCTCGCTGAGCAGTCGCTCGGCCTCGGCCTTGGTCTGCGTCAGGTGCTGGTCAGCGGTCTGCTGGGCAAGCGCGAGCACCTGAACGGCCTGCACGTGCACGTCAGACCCTGCAGCTGCGCCGTCCTTGTGCGACGCACCCGCGTGCTTGGCATCCTCGAGCTGCTGCCGCGACTCGGCGAGCTGCTGCTCGGTCTGGCTCAGCTGCCGCTGCAGCTGTACGACCTGCTGCTGCAGGCCGTTCTTGCTCTGGGAAAGGGTGCGCTCCAGCTCGGCAACGTGGCTCTGCAGCCGCCGGTTCTCGTCTCTGGTCGAGGCCAGTTCGGTGGACACGGCGCCACCTGCGTCCGAGGCCACCGGCGTGGACGAGCCGTCGGCGGATGCACCATCGCCGGTGCGTCCCTTCAGATCGTTGTTCTCCTCGATGAGGCGTGACAGCTCGACCTCGACGACGTCGAGGAAGGCGTCGACCTCTTCCTCGTCGTACCCCCGCTTGCCTATCGGCGGCTTCTTGAACGCGACATTGTGAACTTCGGCCGGGGAAAGCGGCATTTCATCTCACCTCTGTGCTGGTCTGCATCTGCGGCCCTGAAATCGGATGCCGCTATGTGTACTGGAACATGGGCAACCGCGGTACGCCGTGGCCCTCGCTTCGAGGCCGATCCTAGGACGCGCGTCAGGCGTAGGACGAGACCACCCAGTAAAGGGCCAGAATAGCCAGCAGCAAAATCATGATGCTCAGGTCCAACCGGACACCACCGATCTGCAGCGGCGGGATCAATCGCCGCAGCGCCTTGATCGGCGGATCGGTGGCGACGTAGACCATCTCCAGTCCGACAGCGGCGACGCCCACCGGGCGCCAGGACCGGGCGAACTGTCGGGTGGCCTCGGCGACAACTCGGGCGAGTATCACGACGATATAGAGATAGAGGACGTAACCCACCACGCCGAACAACAGCGACATACTTGTCCTCCCGCGGTCGGTTTCTGCATCTGCTCGACTGCATTTGCTCTGAATGTTCTGCCGAGATCGCACAGCGCGACGGCCCGGCACCTCCATGGTGCCAGGCCGTCGGCGGCGTTTCACCCTGTCGGGCGACTACGACTGGTTGAAGAACCCGTTCTCGATGCGCGCCTTGTCCTGCGCAGTCACTGTCACGTTGTGCGGGCTGAGCAGGAAGACCTTGGCAGTGACACGCTCCAGGCGACCATGCAATCCGAAGGTGAGGCCGGCCGCGAAGTCGACCAGGCGCTTGGCGTCGGCGTCGTCCATATCGGAAAGGTTCATGATTACCGGCGTGTTCGAGCGGAACTGTTCGCCGATGGTCCGCGCCTCGTTGTACGTGCGAGGGTGCAACGCCGTGATCTGATAGTTCTGCGTCTCGGTGAAGCCGACCGCGCCTTTGGAGTACGGATCGGGATCGGGGTAGTCGACCGGGCGTCCGTGGTGGGTCTCGGAGGTGTAGCGCGGGTCTGGGAACTCGTCGCGACGAGCAGGGCTCCGCTCGGCCGCACGCTCTGACGGCTGCCCGCCGCCCTGTGCATTCGGGCCGTACCCGTCGCTGCCGTCGGCGTAGTCCTCATCCTCGACCAGGCCGAGATAGACGCCCATGCGATGCATGGCTCCGGGCATCGGTTCCTCCAGAATGTCGTGGTGGTGCGGGCCATCGCCCTGCTGGGCGGTGGGCTGGACGTTAGTCGAACGAGGGCTCTCGTCGACCGAGCAACGCCGATCCGACTCGAACGTGTGTCGAACCGTTCTTGATCGCCGCAGCGAGGTCGGCGCTCATGCCCGCCGAGATCGCGTCGGCGTATGGGTGATCTCGCTGCAACCGTTGTGCGGCCGCCGCGAGATCCGCGAACGCCGCCTCGGGATCCGCGCCCATCGGGGCGACCGCCATCACGCCACGCAGCGCGAGGTCGGGTTCCTCGGCGACGGCATCGGCGAGCGAGGCGATGCCCTCGCTCGCCACACCGCCGCGCTCGGGGTCGCCGTCCAGGCTGACCTGCACGAATACCTGCAGCGACCCGCGCCCTGCCCGCCGCGCTCCGTCGCCCAGCCGTGACACCAGCTCGACCCTGTCCAGGGAATGCACGCACTGTGCGTACGCGGCGACCGAGCGGGCCTTGCGTGACTGCAGCCGTCCGACGAAATGCCAGCGCGGTGCGACCCGGTCCGCACCGAGCATCTCGGCAACCTCGACAACCTTTGCCGAGGCTTCCTGGGCGCGGCTCTCCCCCACGTCGGCCACGCCGAGATCGGCGAGCGCGACGACGTCGGACGCCGGGTAGGTCTTGGTCACCGCGATCAACGTGACCGACTCTGGGGCACGCCCGGCCCGCTCGCACGCGTCCGCAATCTGTTCCCGGACGAGGGCGAGGGTCGCTTGCAGTTCGTCACGACGGCTCACTTCAGGAAGTCGGGCACGTCCAGATCGTCGTCGAGACCCACCGGGGCACGCGAGCCATTCGGGGCAGGAGCAGTGTGGTTCTGCGGCGGGTGCTGCGCCTGCGGGGCCGAGTAGTTCGCCGTCGCCGAGTAGCTCGGCTGCGGCTGTGCGGGACGCGCCTGCGGCATCGGGCTGCCCAGGGCGGTCGCGCCGTTCGCCACGCCGCCCGCCGGGGCCGGGTTGTCGCCGCGCCGCGCCGCCGCATCGAGCTCGCGCCGCACGTCGACCTTCTTGTAGGGCAGCTGCCCGCTGTCGAACCCGGCCGCGATGACCGTCACCTTGACCTCGTCGCCCAGCGTGTCGTCGATGACGGCGCCGAAGATGATGTTGGCCTCGGGGTGCGCCGCCTCGGCGACCAGTGAAGCCGCCTCGTTGATCTCGAACAGCCCGAGGTCCGAGCCGCCGTAGATCGAGAGCAGCACGCCGCGCGCGCCGTCCATACTCGCCTCGAGCAGCGGGCTGGCAATGGCGATCTCCGCGGCCTGGCGTGCACGGCTGTCGCCGCGAGCCGAGCCGATGCCCATCAGCGCCGAGCCCGCCCCGCTCATCACGCTCTTGACGTCGGCGAAGTCGAGGTTGATCAGGCCTGGCGTCGTGATCAGGTCGGTGATGCCCTGGACCCCGGAGAGCAGCACCTGGTCGGCGCTGCGGAAGGCGTCCATGACGCTGACGGTGCGCTCACTGATCTGCAGCAGGCGATCGTTCGGGATCACGATGAGCGTGTCGCACTCGGAGCGCAGCAGCTCGATGCCTTCCTCGGCCTGGCTCGCCCGCTTCTTGCCCTCGAAGCTGAACGGGCGGGTGACCACGCCGATGGTCAGCGCCCCGAGCTTGCGGGCGATGCTGGCCACGACAGGAGCGCCGCCGGTCCCGGTGCCGCCGCCCTCGCCGGCGGTCACGAACACCATGTCGGCACCCTTGAGCACCTCTTCGAGTTCGTCGCGGTGGTCTTCGGCGGCCTTGCGGCCGACCTCCGGCTGCGCACCGGCGCCGAGACCGCGGGTGAGCTCGCGACCGACGTCGAGCTTGACGTCGGCATCGCTCATCAGCAGGGCCTGGGCATCGGTGTTCACCGCGATGAACTCCACGCCCTTGAGGCCGACCTCGATCATCCGGTTGACGGCATTGACGCCGCCGCCGCCGACACCGACGACCTTGATGACCGCCAGATAGTTGTGCGGTGCTGTCATGGGTGGCTCCTGTGTCTTCGTGTTCCGCTGGTGGCCCGTACTCTCACCCTCAAGTAGACGCTTAACGTTATGTCAACCTGGGTGCTGAGACCGAAGTTAGGCCGCAGCGTGGGAGATCCGATGCAGGCGCGCCGACGACACGCCGCAACCCGCGCGAAGTCTCGATCAGCGGCTGAAGGGCCGACCCGGATCGGTCACGTCGAACTGGCTGCCGTCCTGCGTCAGCAACGTGGGCAGGATGCGCGCCTTGAGGCCGCTGCGCGCTGCGCTTCCCCACCGCACGATGCGACCGTTCTGGAGCAACAGCGTGATCGCCGACGGGTCGAGCGCCTGGATCGACACGATGCGCCCGCGCAGCCGCCCCGGCAATGCGGCAGCGACGGTAGCCACTGCCGCGCTGCTCGCCCGTGCGCTCTCGCCGCTCGGGACGACGAAGAGCGGTAGTCCCGTCGGACGGGTGCGGACGGTGGCGTATTGAATGCCGGTCCGGTCGACGAGCAGATAGCCGGAGCCCTCGCTCACGACGCCGACCGCGACACGCCGCGACACCGTGATCTCGACGGTGGACGGGAACGACGTGCTCACCTGCGCCGCGGCGATCTCAGCGATCGTGCGCACCCGCACGGCCACGGCGGCGGTGTCCAGGCGCAGTAGCGGTGTCGAGCGGTCGACCGCCGCCACCCGCATCACCTGCGCGGCCAGCGTTCCGGTCGCTCCCCGCACGGTCACCGTCCGCGTCGCGAAGGCCGGGCTGAACGCGACCACGTAGGTGGCGATCGCGGCGAGTACGACGACAGCGAGGACGACGAGGAGCAACCGACGCCGTCGACTCCCGGCAGGAACCGTGTCGTCCTCGTCGGGATCGGCGCCGCGCGCCGGGGAAAGGGCGGTGCTCACGACGAATCCTGCTGACGACGTGCGCACTCGTCACGGATGTCGTCGCACAGCAGGTAGACATTGCCGATCCCCATCGTGAGGACGAGGTCGCCCGGTCTCGAGAGCGAAGCAATGCGTTCGGCGACCGCACCGAAACTGGGCTCGTACACGACCGAGTCCGACGGCAACCGGATGAGATCACTGATGGTGGCGCCGGTGACTCCAGGAATGGGTTCCTCGCGGGCGGGGAAGATGTCCATGACGATCGCGATGTCGGCGATGGCCATGGCTTCGGCGAATTCGTGCGCGAAGGTCTGCGTACGGCTGTACGTGCCGGGTTGGAACACCGCAATGAGACGTCCGGCTGCCCCGGCTGCAGCTCGCGCCGCGGTCAGCGAGGCCGCGATCTCGGTGGGATGGTGCGCGTAGTCGTCGTATACGCGCACCCCGCCCCCGATGCCGTGGGACTCGAACCGGCGGTGCACCCCACCGAAGCCGGCCCACGCGCCGATGACCGTATCCGCGTCGAGACCCAGTTCGACGGCCAGAGCGAGCGCAGCTGCAGCGTTGAGTGCCATGTGCCGCCCGATGAGCGCGCCGACGCGGACGTGGCGGTCGCCCAACACGGGCATCTCGACATCGAACTCGACGGCGTCGGGCAACGCGAGCACACCGCTGACCCGCACCTCGGCGTCCGCGCTCTCGCCATAGGAACGCATCGTTCTGCCGGAGGCGCGCGCGTAGTCAGCGATGCGGCGTGCGCCGGGGTCGTCGGCGCACGTCAGCAGCAGGCCGCCGGGTTCGATGCGGTCGACGAACTGCTCGAAAGCCCGGAACACGCCTTCAAGATCACCGTGGTTCTCGAGGTGGTCGGCCTCGACATTGGTCACGACTGCGAGCGCAGGGCGGGTGAGCAGGAACGAGCCGTCGCTCTCGTCTGCCTCGACGATCGCCAGATCACCGGTACCGAGATGGGCGTTGCGTCCGGTCTCGTAGAGGTTACCGCCGATCGCGAAGGACGGGTCCACACCGCAGGCCTGAGCGCCGACGGTGAGCAGTGACGTGGTCGTCGTCTTGCCGTGCGTGCCCGAGATCGCGACGCAGCGGCGATCCTCGAGGGCTGCGGCCAGGGCAGCTGCTCGGCGCAGCACGCGCAGGCCGCTCTCCCGCGCGGCGACGAATTCAGGATGCTTCGGGCTGATCGCGGTCGTGTAGACGAACGTGTCGACGTGCTCGAGATGCGCGACGGAGTGGCCGATGTCGACCGTCGCACCGAGCGCCCGCAGGGCGTGCACACCGAGCGAATCGCGCGCCTCGCACCCGCTGACGGTGACGCCGCGTTCGAGCAGGATGCGGGCGAGCCCGCTCATTCCCGCACCCGCGATCCCGATGATGTGCGTCCGTCCGAGCTCCGCGAGCCGCGGGATGACATCGGTCGCCGCACTCTGCACGAGCCGAGCGCCCGGAGCGGCCCAGTCGGCAGGCCGTCCGGATGCTGCGTCCTGCGTCGGGCGCTCGGTCATCGGACGCGTCCCGGAAAGCGCCGGTGTTCGGCGACCACGCTCAGCACGTGGCGGGCCAGGACGACGTCGGCGTCGCGGGCGCCGGTCGAGGCGGCGCATCGGGCCAGGTGCGCGAGGCGACCCGGATCGATCATGCGCGCGATGACTTCGCGGGCGATCCACGCCGGGGTCAGCTCGGCGTCCTCGACCAGCACGCCGCCACCGGCAGCGACGATCGGTTCGGCATTGAAGCGCTGTTCGGCGCCACGCAGCGGGAACGGCACGTAGGCCGCGGGCAGCCCGACGGCACTCAATTCGGCGCACGTCATCGCACCGGCACGGCAGATTGCGAAATCCGCCGCTGCATAAGCCTGCTGCATGCCGTCCACGTACGCGACGACGACATAGGGCGGCGTCCCGGCCGGCACCGACACGGTGTTCTTGGGACCGGCGATGTGCAGCACCTGGATGCCGGCCGCACGCAGGTCTGCGACGGCCGACGAGGCCGCCCAGTTGATGGCGCGCGCCCCCTGCGAACCGCCCGTCACGAGCAGCACCGGACCGTCGGGGTCGAGCCCGAAATGCGCCCGGGCACCCGCGCGGTCGGCTTCCCGGTCCAAGGTCGCGATCGCAGGACGCAGCGGGATGCCGATCGGAGTCGCGTGGGCCAGGCGCACGACCGGCGACGCCGTGAACACATGTGTCGTCATGCGTGCGGCGACGCGGTTGGCGACGCCCGGCCGGGCGTTCGCTTCGTGGATCACGATGGGGATGCCCTTGCGCCGGGCGGCGACGTAGGCGGGCATCGCGACGTACCCGCCGAAGCCGACGACCACCTCAGCGCCGACGCGGTCCAGTACCGCCGACACCGCCTGCACCGACTTACGGAGCTTGCCCGGGGTCGCGAGCAGCGCTCCGTTCAGCCGTCGCGGCAGGGGGACGGGCGGGATCAGTTCGAGGGCGTAACCGCGTGCCGGGATCAGCGTGGTGTCCAGCCCGCGTTCGGTACCGAGCGCGGTGATCACGGCACGTGGATCGAGACGGCGCAGTGCATCCGCGAAGTTCATCGCCGGCTCGATGTGACCGGCTGAGTGGCCGCCGGCGACGACGACGCGCGGCGCGTCCGAGCGTGGGTTCACCGCGGCCTCCGCGGCTTGGCCGGGGACGGCTTGGCGGGGGACGGCTTGGCGGGCCGCGGCTTGGCCGGGGACGGCTTGGCGGGGGACGGCTTGGCGGGGGACGGATGGGTGCTCACGGCGGCTCCCGGGCGGCGCCGCGGCGGCACGTATTGCTTGGGAACCGGCAGCCGTAGCCAGCGTTGCAGGCGCGAACGCTGCCCCAGCCGCTCGGCACGCCTCGCCGCGGCGACCGCCGGCGCCTCGTGCCGGGCAAAGGACACCAGCATGCCGAGCACGAAGAACGAGGCCAGCAGTGACGTCCCGCCTGCGGAGATGAAGGGCAGCGGGATGCCCGTGACGGGCAGCAGACCCGTCACGTACCCGATGTTGATGACCGCCTGCCCGCTCAGCCAGACCGTCGCGGCACCGGCGACCAGGCGCACGAACGGGTCGGCGCTGCGCCGGGCCACGCGCATTCCCGTGTACGCGAACGTCCCGAACAGCACGAGCACCATCAGGCAGCCGAGCAGGCCGAGTTCCTCACCGATGATCGCGAACACGAAGTCCGAATTGGCGTTGGGCACCCAGCCGTACTTCGAGGTGCCCTGGCCGAGCCCCACGCCGAAGATGCCGCCGGACGCGAGCGCATAAATGCCTTCGACCGTGTGGAAGCCCGCACCCTTGGCATCCTTGAACGGGTCCGTGAACGACGTGAGGCGCGCCAGGCGGTACGGCGCAGCCACGGCGAGAGCCGTGATCGCCGCGCCGACCAGGCAGACGACCACGCCGAAGTAGCGCAGCGGCATGCCGACCATCCACAGCAGGCCGAGCAGGATGAGCATGTAGCAGCAGGTGGTGCCGAGGTCGGGTTCGAGCATCACCAGCGTGGCGACCAGCGCGAACCCCGGCACGAGCGGCAGGAACAGGTGGCGCGCCTTGCGTAGCGTGCCGAGTTGTTGCTTGCGCGCCAGTAGATCCGCTCCCCACAGCAGCACGCCCACCTTGGCCAGCTCGGACGGCTGCAGCTGCATCGGCCCGATGTCGATCCAGCGGCGCGCGCCGAACACACCGAAGCCGATCCCCGGGATCAGCACTGCCACCAGTGCTGCGACCCCCAACACCAGCATTGGGTAGGCCAGCAAGCGGTAGGCACGCGGTGACAGCCGCACCGCGAACCAGAACAGGGGCAGGCCGAGCGCCACGAAGATGGCTTCCTTGATGACCTGCGTCCAGATCGTGGCACCGCTGCCGTCGTGCGAAGCGGCGATGGTGGTCGACACCGCCATCAGCACGCCGAAGCCGAGCAACCCGGCGGCGGCAAGCAGGAGCAGCTGCACCGAGGTATAGGGCCGGTCGAGGAAGCGTTGTCCGCCGGGTGTCTGGCCACGTAACGAGGTGCGCGCCCGATCGAGTACACCGGCGGGTTGGCTGAGCAGGCTCATGCGGTTCCGAGCCCGCGCGCGGCCGCCTCGAAGGCCCGTCCGCGCGCGGAGTAGTTGGCGAACATGTCGTAGGAGGCGCCGGCGGGAGCGAGCAGGACTGTGTCGCCCGGGCTCGCGAGCCCGGCCGCAGCGCGCACGACCTCCAGCATGGCCCCATCGTCGCCGTTGCTGACCTCGATGAGCGGTATCTCGGGAGCGTGTCGCTTCAGCGCCTCGGCCAGGATCGCCCGATCCGCACCGAGCAGCACGACTCCGGCGAGCCGCGGCGCGATCTCGGCGACGAGGTCGTTGACGCTCGCCCCTTTCAGCTGGCCGCCCGCGACCCAGACGATGCGCGGGTAGGCGAGCAGCGACCCGCGTGCCGCGTGGGCGTTGGTGGCTTTGCTGTCATCGACCCAGCAGACGCCCCCCGATTCGAACAGGAGCTGGTTGCGGTGCGGGTCCGGGACGAACTCGCGCAAACCTCGTGCGACGGCGTCGGGATCGGCGAAGCGTGCGGTGAGCGCGGCGGCGGCGAGCGCGTTCGCGACATTGTGGGCACCGGCCGGATGGACGTCGGCGGCGGGCAGGAGAATTGCGCCGTCCGCGTCGATGAGCATGCCGTCCCGGACGCCGTACTCCCCCGGTCCGGGGTCGGCCAGGGTGAAGCCGAGCGAGGTGGCACGACGTGGGAAGCGTTGCGCGACTGCTGGATCGTCGAGGTTGCCGATCGCCACCTCGCCCCGCCACGCCTTGACCTTCGCGTCGGCATATGCGGCCATCGTCACGTGCCAGTCAAGATGGTCCTCCGCCAGGTTCAGCACAGCCCCGGCCGCCGGGCGGATCGTCGAGGACCAGTACAGCTGATAGCTCGACATCTCGACAGCGAGCACGTCGTAGGGACGCTCCGCGGTCACCGCGTCTATGACCGAGACCCCGACGTTGCCGACGGCGAGGGCATGCAGCCCGGCAGCACGCAGGATCGACTCGGTCATCCGCACGGTCGTCGTCTTGCCGTTCGTACCGGTGACGACCAACCAGGGTGCCGCGTTCGTTCCGCGCAGCCGCCAGGCGAACTCGACCTCGCCCAGCACCTCGACACCGCGTCGCAACGCGTCCACCAGTAGCGGACTGGTCGGCGGGAAACCGGGTGAGGTCACGACGAGCGAGACCCCGGCGGGCAGCGTGTCGAGCGCACCGCGGAACTCGGCACCGGCATCGATCAGGTCCTGGGTGCCCGCCGGCCGGTCCCGGTCGCACAGCAGCACGTGGGCACCGCGGGCTAGCAGAGCGCGGGTGGCGGCCTGCCCCGCGAAGCGAGCTCCGCAGACCAGCACGGTGGTGCCGGACAGCGACAGCAGCTCATCCATTGCCGATGAAATCCGCGTAGAACAGGCCCATCCCGAACGCGACCGCGATGCCGGCGACGATCCAGAACCGCACGATGATCGTCACCTCTTCCCAACCGCCCAGCTCGAAATGGTGGTGCAGCGGAGCCATGCGGAACACCCGTTTGCCCGTACCGGTGCGTTTTCGCGTGTACTTGAACCAGCCGGTCTGGATGATCCCCGACAGCGTCACCGTGGCGAACAGGCCGCCGAGCACGACGAGCAGCAGCTCGGTGTGGGTGAGAATCGCCAGTCCTGCCATCAGCCCGCCCAGAGCCATGGACCCCGTGTCGCCCATGAAGATCTGAGCTGGGGACGCGTTCCACCAGAGGAAACCGAAGCAGGCGGCCATCGCCGACGCGGCGACGAGCGCGACGTCGAGCGGGTCCCGCACCACGTAGCAGCCGCCGACCGGGTTTGAACCGCACGGGTTGCGGAACTGCAGGAACGAGATCAGCGTGAAGGCGCCGAACACCATCGCCGAGGCGCCGGCGGCAAGTCCGTCCAGGCCGTCGGTGAGGTTCACGGCGTTCGACGTGGCAGCGACTATGACGTAGGCGAGCACGACGAAGCCGACTGAACCCAGGCCGAGTACCCCGATGTCACGCACGTAGGACAGATGGGTCGAGGCCGGCGTGAGGCCCAGGTCATTGCGGAACATCAGCGCGAACACACCGAAGACGACGCCCACGAGTAGCTGCCCGCCGAACTTCGCCCGCGCACGCAGGCCCAGGCTGCGTTGCTTGCGGATCTTGATGAAGTCGTCGAGGAAACCGACGCCACCCAGGCCGACGAGCAGCCAGAGCAGCAGTACGCCCGACGCGTTGGGGCCACCGCCACCGTTGATCGCGATCGAGATGTGAGCTGCGGCGTAACCGAGCACGGTCGAACCGATGAGGGCCACGCCGCCCATGGTCGGGGTGCCCCGCTTGACCAGATGCGTCTGCGGCCCGTCGTCGCGAATCTCCTGCCCGAAGCCGCGGCGTCGGAAGAACGCCACGGCGAGGGGTGTGATCAGGATGGACGAGAGCATCGAGACGACGGCGCAGATCAGGATCGTCTTCACGCGCCGCGTCCTTCCTCGTCTTCGGGCCGCCGACCGGAGCGCCGTCCGGCTGCCGCGTCTGCATCCTGCGCGATCGCCAACGCCACACGTTCCAGGCTCGCCGCGCGGGAAGCCTTCACCAGGACGACGTCGCCCGGGCGGAGCTCGGCGCGCAGCCGGGCAACCGCCGCGTAGACGTCCGGCACCCATTCGGACTCGCCGTCCCAGGAGCCTTCCAGAGCGGCCCCCTGCTGGATCGGGCGGGCAGCCTCGCCTACCGCGATGACGCGTGCTATGTCCAGCCGTACCGCCATCCGGCCGACGGCGTCGTGTTCCTCCCGCTCCGCATCACCGAGCTCGGCCATCGGTCCCAGCACAGCGAAGCTGCGTCCACCGGTGGCCCGGCGCGGCCGAGCCACCGACGCGAGTGCCTTCAGCGCAGCGCGCATCGACTCGGGATTGGCGTTGTAAGCATCATTGATGATCGTGACGCCGTCTGCGCGCTCGGTCACCTCCATCCGCCACCGCGAGGTCGGGACGGCCGCTGCGAGCGCGTCGGCGGTTTCGGTCAGGGCGAGTCCCGCCTCCAGTGCCACTGCCGCGGCCGCGAGGGCGTTGCCGACGTGATGCGCGCCGACGAGGCGCATCCGCACTGTCGCAGTGGCGCCGCCGGCGTGGATCTCGAAGTGGGCTCGGCCCAGCTCGTCCAGCGTCACGCCATCGGCGCGGACGTCGGCACTAGCCGATTCCCCCACGGTGACGACACGTGCGCCCGTCCGCCCGGCCATGCCGAGAACGAGGGGGTCGTCGGCGTTGAGGATTGCCAGCCCATCGGCGGGCAGGGCTTCGACGAGCTCGCCCTTGGCCTGCGCGATAGCCACCCTGGTCCCGAACTCGCCGAGGTGCGCAGTTCCGACATTTAGCACGACGCCGACCTGGGGTGGCGCGATCTCGGCGAGGTGGCGCACATGCCCGAGGCCGCGTGCCCCCATCTCCAGCACCAGGAACCGGGTCCGCTCGTCGGCCTGCAACACCGTGTAGGGGTGGCCCAGCTCGTTGTTCATCGACCCGGCCGGCGCGATGGTCGCTCCGACGTGCGGGAGCACCTGGCCGAGCAGATCTTTCGTCGAGGTCTTGCCGGAGGATCCGGTCACGCCGATGATCGTCGCGGGCAACCGGCGGGCGACCGCGCGCGCCAGCGCCGTGAGCGCGTCGATCGCGCCGGCCACCTCAATGCGCGGCCCGGCGACCGCGCGCGTGACGATCGAGGCGACCGCACCCTCCGCGATCGCCTGCCCGGCGAAGTCGTGCCCGTCGACCCGCTCGCCGGCAAAAGCGACGAACAGGCCACCGGGTGTAACGCTGCGCGTGTCGTACTCGACCGAACCCGTCACCACCGTCGACGCATCGGCGTCGCGCAGCCGACCGTCCACGAGCTGCGCGATCTCAGCGAGCGTAAGTGCGATCATCGGCGGGCCACCCGTTCGGCACGACGGCAAGGCGTGGAGCGGCAAGGTGACCGCGCCGGTGGCCGGGTCCAGCGGCGGGCTTTTCCCCGCTGGTGCTCGGTTTCGCCTGGCGACACCGAGCACCAGCGGGGAAAACTCGACGCCGGAAAACTCGACGCCGGAAAACTTGACGCCGGCCACCAGCGGGGAAAACTCGACGCCGGAAAACTTGACGCCGGAAGACTGTGCCGGGGCGCCGCGCTCACCCGGACACCTGCTCCAGGGCGGTGCGCAGCACGGCGCGGTCGTCGAAGGGGTGCACCACACCGCCGATCTCCTGGCCCGTCTCGTGTCCCTTACCCGCCACCAGCACCGTGTCGCCGGCGCTGGCAGCGCCCACGGCCGTGGCGATGGCCGCCGCACGCCCGCCGACCTCCTGCACGTCGCCCCGTTCGCCGGAGGGGACCGCCCAGGCTCCGCCAAGCATCTCCCTCCGGATGGTCGCCGGATCCTCGGATCGGGGGTTGTCGTCGGTGACGATCAACAGGTCGGCGCCCCGCGCGGCGATCTCGCCCATCACCGGACGCTTGGCCCGGTCACGGTCCCCCCCGCAGCCGAGCACGAGGATCAACCGGCCGGCGGTGAGCGGGCGGAGCGCGCGCAGTGCACCGTCCACGGCGGCCGGCTTGTGGCTGTAGTCGACGACGGCGAGGAACGGCTGGCCCGCCTCGATCCGCTCCATCCGGCCGGGCACCGCGGCGCGAGCGACGGCCGGAGCTGCCACCTCGGCCGATATCCCCGCAGCGTGCAGGATCGCCAGGGCCAGCAAAGCGTTGGCGACATTGAAGCGCCCCGGCACCGAGCACCCCGCGGGCACGTCCACCCCCGGACCGAGCGCCCGGAAACGGGTGCCCCCCCCGCCATCGTCGCTGATGTCCGTGGCCTTCCAGATCGCAGCCGAGCCGTCGGTGCTCACCGTGGTTGCCCCGGGCCCGGCGAGCGCCGCCATGCGCCGCCCCCATCGGTCGTCCACGCAGATCACGGCCGCGCGTGAACGCCCGTCGAACAGGCGGGCCTTCGCGGTGAAGTACTCGTCCATATCGGCGTGGAAGTCCAGGTGGTCCTGCGAGAGGTTGGTGAACGCACCCACGGCGAACCCGATCCCGTCGGCGCGGCCCATCGCCAGCGCGTGACTCGAGACCTCCATCGCCACCGAGTCGAGGCCACGCTCGGCCATCACCGCGAGCAGGGCCTGCACGTCGGGCGCCTCAGGTGTGGTGAACCCCGTCTTCACCACGTCGTCGCCGATCAGGGTGGCCACGGTCCCGATCAGGCCGCAGGGCCGCCCTGCTGCCTGCAGACCGGCACGGACGAAATATGTCGTCGTGGTCTTGCCACTCGTCCCGGTGATCCCGAGCACAGCGAGCCGCGAGCTGGGTCGGCCGTACACCCGGGCCGCGATCGGACCGACGGCGCTGCGCACGTCTGCCACGACGAGGACGGGAACGCCGGTCGGGACCTGGTCCGACCCTACGGAATCGGTCAGCACTGCAACCGCCCCTGCTGCGACGGCCGCCCCGGCATAGGACGCTCCGTGTGCCGTTCGACCCGGTGCCGCGGCGAACAGGTCGCCCGGGCGGACCCGTCCGCTGCTCATCGTCACGCCGGTGACGGTCACCTCCGCACCGATGACGGCGGTGCCGAGGTCGCTCAGGGCGGTCGGCGTGACGCGCTGTGGACGCGGCACGCCGACCGGAGCAGGAGCAACCGACGGCACGTCAGCAGAAGATACTGGAGATGGTGTCGCGGTTGGCCGCGGTGCAGACCTGCAGCGGTACGTGCTTGGACGTGGAGCCGGTCGGCGCGATGCGCGCGTGCATCGCTTCGTAGCTCGCAATGTGGTGGAACAGCGGCGCCGCGACGTCGCCGCCCTCGAGGCCGTGCGCAGGGTTGTCGACCATGATCGCCACCACGAACTGGGGGTCGTCGGCGGGCAGCATTCCCGCGAAGGTGTCCCAGTTCATCCAGCTGGAGTAGGCGCCACCGTGCTTCGGATCGGGCTGCTGGGCCGTCCCGGTCTTGCCCGCCACGCGGTAGCCGGGAATGGCCGCCTTCATGCCCGTCCCACCCTCCAGGGTGACCGACTCCAGCATGGTGCGCAGGGTCCTGGCGGTAGCCGGCGTGATGACCCTGATGCCCGCGGGTTGCTTCGTCGTGGTCGCGGCGCCGCCGGGTCCCATCGTCGATGACACGATGCGCGGCGGCACCCGCACCCCGTCATTGGCGATCGTCTGATAGACCGACGCGAGCTGTAACGCAGTCATGCTCTCGCCCTGCCCGAAGGGCAGGTTCGCGAATGTCGAACTCGACCAGGTGCTAATCGGTGGGAGGTAGCCGCTGCTCTCGCCCGGCAGCTCGACGCCGGTCTTAGTCCCCACGCCGAACTTCTTCTCGTAGTCCACCCAGACCTTCGGCCCGATCTTCTTCGCGATCTTCAGCGTCCCGACGTTGGACGACTCGGCAAGCACGCCCGTGGCGGTGAATTTCTCGGTCGGGTGGGACCATGCGTCGCTCACCTCGACTCCGCCCATCCTGATCGTCCCGGGGACTGTGATGTTGGTTTTGGGGTTGATCGCCTTCTGCTGGAGCGCGGTGGCGAAGGTGATCGCCTTCTGTACGGAACCCGGTTCGAAGGCCGACATCACCGGTGGGTTGATCGGGCTGTGCGGGTCGATCGTGTCGGGGTCGGCCGAGTTGAACGTCCGGGAGCCGGCCATTGCGAGCACCTGGCCGTTGTGGGCGTCGAGCACGACCATTTCGGCGTTCTCGGCGCGGGACTCGCGCACTGCCAGGTCGAGGTAGCGCTGCGCGGTGTACTGCAGACTCTGGTCGATCGTCAGCGCTACCGTTCCGCCGTTACGGGCAGGGTCGGTGACAGTGCGACTGCTGGGGTTGACGTTGCCCACGTTGTCGACGCTGTAGGTGACGCTGCCGTCGGATCCGGCGAGCACCTTGTTGAACTGTTGCTCGATCCCGGCGGCGCCGGCGCCGTCGGAATGGACGGTGCCGATGACGTTGGCCGCCGTGGTCGTACCCGGGTACTGCCGCTGCGTGGTGGCCTGGGTGTAGATGCCGAGCAGCCCAAGATCCGACACCTTCTGGGCGATCGCGGGTGACAGCGCGGTCGCGACCATCGCGTACTGCCCCGGGACAGAGATCGCCTGGAGGACGCTCGTGATGCTCTCGCCCACGAGCGGGGCAAGCCTGGCGGCGTAGGCCGAGCGCCGGTTCGCCGGAATCTGTTTCGGGTCCGCGGTGATGTCCTGCGCCTCGGAGGTGTAGGCGAGGACCGTGCCGTTGCGGTCGAGGATCTGGCCACGCAGGGCGTGCAGCGCGACGGTCTGCACCCGTTGGTCTGACGCCGCGGAGGCGTAGCGCTGGCCGTCGAGGCCCTGCAGTTGGACGAGGCGGCCCCCGATCACGAGCAGCAGCGTGCAGACCGCGGCAAACCCGTAGCGCAACCGGCCGTTGAGACTGCCGAGTCGCAGTCCCCGGGGGTGGCGCCTGCGCTTTCGGGCCGGTCGGGCCGGTCGGCGCGGCGGCGCAGAACTGCGCGGTGCGCGACGCCGCGGGGGCGGTGGTCCGAAACGGGTGGACGTCGCCGCTCTGCGGGCAGGGGACTGGCGACGCTGGCTCATCGAGTACCTCCGGGAAGCGTCGTATTCGGTGTCGGCGTCGGGGTCGGCGACGTCTTTGGGGTTGTCTCGGAGGCCGACTCGGTGGATGTCGCCGGCGCTGTCTTCGGGCTGGCCGTCTTCGGGCTGGCCGTCTTCGGGGTGGCCGTCTTCGCAGTGGCCGTCTTCGCAGTGGCCGGCTTCGGGGGCGTCTTGTTCGGGGTGGTCGCTGACTTGGTGGCGCGGGGTGCGACGTACACCGGGTAGCCGGTCGCCGCCGCCGGACTGCCCAGCAGGTGCACCTTCCCGTCCTTGCCGACCACCAGGAACGCGGGATTGCCGGCGACGACCATGCCGAGTCGGGCGGCGGCCGCAGCGAGGTTTGCCGGCGCAGCGCTGGCGGCCACCTGGTTCTCCAGGTCGGCGAGCTGTGCGGCGATGCTCTCGTTCTGAGCAGCCAGATCGTGACGAGTGAGCTCGTTCGCGGCAGACGCCGTGTTGAGAGCCAGCAGTGCGCACATGCCGCCGACGATCAGACCGAGCACCAGCAACACGAACGGGGTGCGCGGCGCGCGTGGCGCGTGGCGCGGGTAGCCGGCCTTCGCTCGGGCGGGCGTGGCGCGGGCGGTGGCGCGGGCGCTGCTCGGGTGGTCGGTCATGCGGGCTCCCGGATGCGTTCGGCGGCGCGCAGTCGTACGGACGCGGCGCGCGGATTGGCGGCGATCTCGGTATCAGTGGCGGGCTCGCCGCCTCGCGTGAGCAGGCGCAGCTGCGGGCCGTGGTCGGCGAGCCGGACGGGCAGGTCGATCGGCGTGCGGTCGGTCGCCAGCTCCGCCAAACCCTGCTTCACGATGCGGTCCTCGAGTGAGTGGTAGGCGAGCACGACGATCCGACCGCCCACCCGCAGCGCAGCGAGTGCGGCAGGGACGGCGGCGCGCAGGGCGTCGAGCTCGCCGTTGACCTCGATGCGCAGTGCCTGGAAGGTGCGCTTGGCGGGGTGTCCGCCGTGGCGCCGGGTGGCGGCCGGGATGGCGTTGCGCACCAATTCGGCGAGCTCTGCGGTCGAACCGAACCGGGAAGTGCGGCGCGCCCGGGCGATTGCCTGCGCAATCCGCAGGGCGAAGCGCTCCTCGCCGTACTCGCGCAACACCCGCGCCAGTTCTGCAACCGAATAGGTGTTGACGACGTCTGCCGCGGTCGGGCCGGACGTCGCGTCCATGCGCATGTCCAGCGCAGCGTCCTGGGCATAGGCGAAACCGCGCTCGGCGACGTCGAGCTGCATCGACGACACGCCCAGGTCGAACAGCACTCCGTCCACTCCGGGAAGTCCGAGCGAGTCGAGCACCTCGGGCATGCGGTCGTACACAGCATGGACGAGATGGATGCGAGCGGCGTAGCCCGCCAGCCGGTCCCGACTTCGGGCCAGCGCGACCGGGTCGCGATCCAGCCCGACGAGGGTCAGGCGAGGATGCGCGGCTAGTAACGCTGCCGCGTGCCCACCGAGGCCGAGCGTGGAATCGACGACAACGGCCGAACTGCCGTGCAGTGCCGGGGCGAGCAGCCGCAGTACCCGGTCCAGCAGCACCGGCACGTGCCCCGCCGAACCCGCCCTACGCGGCGTGTCGTCCGGTGCATCCATCCGCTGGGTTCCTCGCGCATCTGTGGGTGTAGGCGGGTGAAGAGGAAAATGAGAAACACGTGCGGTCGAGCTACGATCTGGTCCCCACCCGTCCCGCGTGCCCGGCGCCGGGGAAGGGATGCCGGGAACGGTTCGTGGTATGCCCCTGCCGCCACGCAGCGACGTCGGGGGCTGCCTCGATCTGCAACCCTGGCGCCGGGGAAGGAGCGTCAGGTTTGCGGACGGGAGGAGGCCACATCGAAGCTCGAAACTTGCCGAGCGTCAGAGGATCCCGGGCAGCACCTCCTCGGCGATGTCGGCGAAGGCCTGCTCCGACTCCTCGAGATAGCTCTGCCACGCTTCGGCGTTCCATACCTCGATCCGGCTGTTGGCGCCGATCACGACGCAGTCCTTCTGCAGCGCTGCGTACTCGCGCAACCCCACCGGGATGGTGACTCGCCCCTGACCGTCCGGGGTCTCGCGCGACGCGCTGGCGAAAAGCATCCGGCTGTAGTCGCGCACTCGTCGGTCGGTGACCGGAGCAGCACCGAGCGCGGCGGTGAACCGGGTGAATTCGTCGGTGGGGAAGACAGACAGACAACGCTCCTGGCCCTTGCAGATCACCAGTCCGCCTTCCAGATCCGGTCTGAACCTCGCAGGCAGAGCGAGCCGGCCCTTATCGTCCAAGCGCGGGGTGTGCGTCCCGAGGAACACTGGCCACCACCTCCGCACCGGTCGCGACCCGAAAAGGCCGCGGCTGCACACCTATCCCCACTGAGCCCCACCGTACCCCACTTCAAGCCACCGTCAACGCGCCACGCTCCCCCGCTCCCCCACGTCCGGGCTGATGTGGACCAGACCCGAACGAGATCACCACGTGCCGCTGTCGCCGTCGTCGTGAATACTCGAAAGCCAGACGCCGGGCCCGGGCTCGGCCGTAATCGCAAAAGGCGGTTCTCCGGTGGACCACGGCGCGCATCAGGACCGTTCATCGCGGCCGGCCTCGATGAACGGCGTGGAGGCTGCGCGGCCCGACGTGCATGCGGTGAGCGTGGTGGGCGAACGCATCGCCGCCAACATCGATCAGGTCATCGAGGGTAAGCACGAGACGATCCGCCTCGGCGTGGCTGTGCTGCTCGCCGAGGGACACCTCTTGATCGAGGACGTGCCCGGCGTCGGCAAGACCACCTTCGCCAAGGCGCTCGCCCGCTCCATCGACTGCTCGGTCCGGCGCATCCAGTTCACCCCCGACCTGCTACCCAGCGACGTCACCGGAGTCAGCATCTACAACTCCGAAGACCGCGACTTCGAGTTCAAGCCGGGCCCGGTGTTCGCGAACATCGTCGTCGGCGACGAGATCAACAGGGCCTCACCCAAGACCCAGTCGGCGCTGCTGGAGTGCATGGAGGAACGCCAGGTCACCGTCGATGGCGTCACCTATCCCCTGGAATCGCCGTTCCTCGTCCTCGCCACGCAGAACCCGATCGACATGGAGGGCACCTATCCGCTGCCCGAAGCGCAGCGCGATCGCTTCACCGCCCGGATCTCGCTGGGCTATCCGGACCGCACCGCCGAGATCGCCATGCTCAACGAGCATGCGTCCCGCAATCCGCTGGAATCCCTGCAGCCGGTGTCCGACGCCGCCGAGGTCCGCTCGCTCATAGCAGGCGCGCGCGCCGTGCACGTCGCCGACGCGATCAAGGGCTACGCCGTCGACCTCGCCGAGGCGACCCGGCGAGCAGGGGACGTCCGCCTCGGCGCCTCTCCACGGGCCACGCTCCAGTTGCTCCGCGCCGCCAAGGCCTGGGCCGCGATGAACAGTCGCGACTACGCCCTGCCCGACGACGTGCAGTTCGTGCTGCTGCCCGTTCTGGCGCACCGCCTGTTGCTGACGGCAGATGCGCACATCGCAGGTCGGTCGGCGCAGGACTTGCTCGCCCAGATCGCCCGTTCGGTGCCCATCCCTGGCGGGTCGCCGACCGGCGCGATGAGCCGGCGGACGAGCTGAGCGCCGTGGCTGGTTCCCGAGCCGGTTTCACCACCCGGGCGAGCTGCCTCATCGCCGCCGGGGTCACCGCGATCGCCTGCGGCCTGCTGCTCGGCGTGGTCGATCTGGCCCGGGCCGGCGTACTGGCGTTGGCCGTGCCGCTGTTGTCGGCGCTGGTGGTGTTCCGTTCCCAAGTGCGCCTGGCCAACCGGCGCGGGGCCGAGCCGGGCCGGGCGAGCGCCGGCGACACCATCGTCGTGAACCTCTCGATCACGAATCGCTCGCTGCTGCCGACGGGTGCGCTGATGCTGGAGGACCAGCTGCCCGATCAGCTGACCGGCCGCGCCCGCTTCGTGCTCGACAGTTTGCGCAGCCGCGAGACCCGTACCGTCTCCTACCGCATGCCGCGTCTGCCGAGGGGTCGCTATCGGTGCGGTCCGCTGCACATCCGGCTCACCGACCCGTTCCATCTCGTCGACGTCCGCCGCTCATTCACCAGTGTTAACCAGATCGTCATCGCACCCGTCATCGAGCCGCTGCAGCACCTGGACCCGCCCCGTTCGGCCGACGTGGGCGATGACGCCGGCAGCCACTCGATCGGGGCTCGGGGCGCGGACGACGCGTCCACCCGCGAGTACCGGACGGGTGACGATCTGCGCAAGATTCACTGGCGCTCGTCCGCGCGTACCGGCGCGCTGATGGTGCGGCAGGAGGAGCGGCCCTGGCGCGGCGAGGTGACGCTACTGCTCGACCTCCGCTCGGACGCGCACGTCCAAGCCCCGGGACCGGCGCCGGAGGGCGCTGACGAGCGCACGCGCAGCTCGCTGGAGTGGGCAATCAGCGCGGCGGCGAGCATCGGGACCTACACGCTGGTGAGCGGCCGCGACTTGGCCCTGGCAAGCGATCTCGGTAACCCGGGACGGCTGCGGATGCCGGAAACCACGGCTCTGATGAACTATCTCGCCGCGGTGCGGGGCTCCGCGCGGCGCGAGCTGACCCCCCTGTCCGGTGTGGTGTCCGCGCTGGCACGCGAGTCGACCATGACCGCAATCGTCGGCGATCTCGACTCAGCCAGCCTGCGGATGCTCGCCGGCGTACATCCGCGCGGCTCGGCGACCACCGCTCTCGCCCTGGTCCTGGACACCGCGACCTGGGCCTACGGGCCGGGATCGGAGGCCTCGCCCGCATCCGCCCCATGCTATGCGGCGGCCCGCGTCCTGCGGGGTGCCGGATGGCAGGTGGGGATCGTGCGCTGCGGCGACAGCGTCGCGCAGGCGTGGCGCGCGCTGCTCACGCATCGCAGCGTCGGAAACGAAGTCGGAGCGCCCCGATGACAGCAACGACGACCCGGCCCGCGCCGCCTGTGGCGGGGCGGGAGCGCGGCCGCAGCGCCGAGGCCGGCAACCACGACGTGCAGCGCACCCTGCTGGCGCTGCTCGCGTCCGGGATCGGTGTGCTGCCGCTGTGCGAGCTACTCAGTGACCGGGCGTGGCTCATCGATGTGTGGGTCAGCATGCTGGTCGTCATTGGGCCGGCCGCGATCCTCCGGCGGGGTCGACCTCCGTCCGCCGCACAGATCTGGCTGGGCGTCGTGCTGCTTGTCCCCTGGCTCACTGCGCGATTCGTCCCGCAGCACGCGGTGCTCGGCATCATTCCGCTTCGAGGCACGTGGCACGACGTCGGCCACCTGCTGACAGCGTTGCACCGCACCACCTCCGAGCAGGCGGCCCCGGTTCACTCCACGGTGGCCATCCGGCTGGCGTTGTGCGCCCTGCTCGCGTTGGTTGCAGCGCTCATCGACCTGATTGCCGTCGTCGGACGCCGCGGTGCGCTCGCCGGGATACCGCTGTTGGTCGTGTTCACGGTGTCCGGCGCGGTCCCGCGTCAGGTCGTGTCGTGGTGGTTGTTCGCGCTATCCGCGGCCGCGTTCCTCATCCTGCTGGCGCTGGACTCCAGCGACGACCTGCGCCGATGGGGCCACTACGTCCCCCGGCCCGGGGGCGAGCGCAGCCGGGCGTCGGGAGCCGCGCGCGCGATCTCGGCGCAACGCATTGCGGTCGCCGCGATCGCACTGGCGCTCGCCCTGCCGGTCGTCATCCCCGCGGACTCGCGCAATTTCGTCGCCAACCTTTTCCATAACGGCTCGTCCACCGGGACTGGCACCGGTTTCGGCGCGATTGGCGGCGGTGCGATCGACCCGTTCGTCGCGTTGCGCGGTCAGCTCGACCGCAAAGTCTCGCTCAAGCTGTTCGACGTCACGGTGCGCCCGCTGTCGGGTGCTGCCGCCGGGACCAAGGCAACGAACCAGCCCTTCTACCTGCGCACGAACGTGCTGTCGCAGTTCACCGGTACGGGCTGGCGGGCGACGGGCTCGGGACTGACCGAAGCGGTCGACACCACTCGCTTCCAGAGCTCACCGGGCACGCTGTTCCCGCCTCATTCGGTCGGCTTCAGCGCTGACATCAAGGTCACCGGGCTGGCGTCCAACCCGCCGATCTTCGCCGTTCCCACCGCGGCCGACGGTCTCGATGGCGACTCGCAGTGGAGTTCGCAGGACCAGTTGATCCTCGGCACGAAGGTGACGAGCGGGGACGCCTACCAGCTGACGGTCACGCAACCGGCGCCGAATGCGGAGGACCTGCGCAACGCCTCGGGGCGCGACCCGGCGATGGACGAGTGGATGCGGTTGCCGGCGGTCGCGGATTACGTGCGCGCCCTCGTCGCGCGGCTGACCGCGAACAAGGACGGTGCCTACGCCAAGGCGCGCGCGATCAGCGACTTTTTCGCCAAACCGGCGAACGGATTCACCTACAGCCTGTCGACGCTAGGGGGCGACTCCGGCGACCAGCTCGTCGACTTCCTCAAGAACAAGGTCGGTTACTGCCAGCAGTACGCCGCTGCGATGGGTGTGATGCTGCGCCTGGCCGGGGTTCCGGCACGGGTAGTCCTTGGCTACACCCACCCGGTGCCCGATGCCGACGGCAACTTCAGCGTCACGACCGACGATGCGCACGCGTGGGTGGAGGCGTACTTCAGTGGGCAGGGCTGGATCCCCTTCGATCCGACGCCACTCGCCGGAATCACCGGCGGATCGCTGAACGACCTCGCCTGGGCCCCGCACGGCAAGAACGGCACCGGCGACACCAGCATCCCGTCCGCCAGTCGCTCGAGCGGCTCGGTCACCGGCGCGCCGTCCTCGACAGCGAGTGCGCCGGGGTCTACCTCGGCCGGCCCCGGTGGGAGCGGCCCGAACCTGGTGTGGCCGCTCGCGGCGACGGGAGTCCTTGCCCTCATCCTGATGCTCCTGCTCACCCCGTGGGCCGTGCGGCAACGCCGCCGACGACGGCGACTCGGGCAGGCCCGTCACGGCGACACCGATGCGCTCTGGGCAGAGCTGTCCGACACTGCCGTCGATCTCGGCTTCGTCTGGTCACCCGCCCGAACCCCGCGGCAGGTGGCGCTGTGGTTGTCCGAGCCGTCCGGACCGGCGTCGGGTTCGCTGCAGACCCTGGCGGCCGCTGTGGAGCGATCCCGGTACGCACCGCACGCGACCGGCGGGGACGCCACCAACGGTGCGCAGGGGAATCGGATGATCGACGAGCTCGCGGCGGTTCGGGCCGGCCTCAGTGCCGCTCGGACGCCCCGACAGCGCGTCCGCTCCTGGCTGTTGCCGGCGTCGCTGGGGTGGACGGGCTCGGCCCGGTCGCCGGTACGGCTGCCGGGCGCCCGCCGCCAGCACTAATCGCGTCCGCGGGAGATCTCATCCGCGATGCCGATCAGGTTTTCGCACGGCGTGTGCGGTCGCCTGCTGCTCTACCGATCAGCGGGGTGAGACCGTGATCGGCAGTTCGGGCACAGAAGATGCACCTCGGCTGGCAGTAAGTGGCATTGCCACTGGCAGATCGACGAAGGGGCAGATCGACGAAGGGGCAGATCGACGAAGGGATGGGCGCGGATCAGTTTTCGTCGAAGCGGCGGCGCATGCGTTCTTCCATCCGAGAGCGGAGCCCGCCCGAGCGATCGGGTCGCCGGCCGGCGTGCGGTGCGGGTGCGGCGGTCGTGCCCCGGGATCGGATCGATTGCGCGCCGTAGGCCGCTGAGCCCACCACGAGGACGAAGCCCACCACACTTATCGCGATCACGGTGGACAGCAGGCCGATGAGGACCAGGCCGAGCCCGAGCACCACGCCCAGTGCGCACAGCAGTACGGACCGGCGGGCGCGGCTGTTTCCACGCGCGGAACGCACTGCCGAGGCGAATTTCGGGTCCTCGGCGTAGAGGGCCTGCTCGATCTCGTCCAGCAGCCTCTGCTCATGCTCGGAGAGCGGCACCGTGCCCCCCTTCGTCCCCGCGGTCGGCTGACCGTCAGCGTGTCGTTGGCTCGTACGGAAAGACCGGACTCCGGAACCGATTTCTGCGCCATATCACGCCGCGTCGATCAAACCGATGAACTGTCTACCGTCGAGCATACGAGGCGATTCGCAGGATCGAAAGCGGCGATTGCGTGACGGTGCTCGAGTAGAGCTACGGCGAAGCAAAGTCAGGCGTCGGCGGAGCGCCGTTCGGCGTCCGGCGCGGGTTGCGGAACGCTCAGCAATGCCGCATAACCGACCGCCGCAGCGCCGAATCGGGCACGAGCGGCGTCTACCACTGCGTCCGTCCGCCGGGTCGGAGCCGAGGTTTCGAGATCGTCGAAGCTGAGCTGTTCGGTCACCTGCGAGGCATCCCCGAGGTTCTCACACTTCACGCCGACCAGCCGGATTCGGGGCTGATCCAGGCCGAGCGCCCGATAGAGGTCGACGGCCGTGTCGTACACGGTGGCGGTGGCGTCGGTCGGGCTCGCGAGCGTGCGCACTCGAGTGATGGTGCGAAAGTCGGCGAAGCGGATTTTAATGCCGACGGTCCGGGCCACGAAACCGCGGGCCCGCACCCGGCGGCCGACATCGGTGGCCAGCCGGAGCAGCTCATGCCTGACGTCGGCCGCCTCCGTGAGGTCGACGGAGACGGTGTGATCGGCACTGATCGATTTCTCGACCTCGTCGATGTCGACGGATCGTGGATCGAAGCCATTCGCAAGCCCGTGCAGATGCGCCGCCATCGCAGCGCCGACCGCCCGGCTCAGGGCGTCGACGGGTGTGCGAGCGAGGTCGCCAACAGTCCGGATGCCGAGGCGGCGCAGGGCCTGCTCGGTACGTGCCCCGACGCCCCACAGCGCGGTCACCGGAAGCGGGTGCAGGAATTCCAGCACGCCGTCGGCCGGGACGACGAGCAGTCCGTCGGGCTTGCAGCGCGCCGAGGCGACCTTGGCGACGAACTTGGTGGGGGCGACCCCGACCGAGCAGGTGAGCTGCAACTGCTCGGACACCCGCTGCCGGAGGTGTCCGGCGATAACGGCGGGTCGTCCCTGCGTCCGCACCGAGCCCGAGACGTCGAGGAAGGCCTCGTCGAGTGAGAGCGGCTGGACGAGCGGGGTGACCTCACGCAGGATCGCCATGACCGCCTCTGACGCCTCGACATACGCCCGGCGATCCGGCGGGATGACAACAGCGTGCGGGCACAGCCGTAGTGCCCGGCTCATCGGCATCGCGCTACGGATGCCGTACGTGCGCGCCTCGTAGGAGGCCGCGGCCACCACCCCGCGGGTGCCGCCGCCGACGACGACCGGCTTGCCGTGCAGCTGCGGGCGGCGCCGGATCTCGACGCTGGCAAAGAAGGCGTCCATGTCGACGTGCAGAATCGGGCAGCCGGTGTCGTCACCGTCCGACCGGCCGGCGAGGCGGGGGATGTCGGCGCTGCGGCCCATGAGTCGCCTGCCTCAGCCCTTCGGCTGTCTCGCCAAGACGTGGACCCGCCCGGCGATCTCGGCGAATGGACTGCGTCTGGCGCACGCGGTTTCGAGAGCGGCCAGCGCGTCGCGCGCGCCGGGCGCGTCGAGAGCAGAGCCGGGGACGAGGTCGGTGAAGACGCCGATGCCGTGAACCTGCTCGACGTGCAGCCCGTGTGCGACGCACAGGGCCCGCACGGCCTGCGCATCGAGCCCGCCGTTGTCGACCGCGTCCAGCTCGCGCAGAGCGCCACCGAGGTCGCCGGCCAGCGCGCGCGCCAGGACGCCCGCGACCGGGTTTCCGACGAGCACGCTGAGCAGGCCGCCGGGCCGCGCCGCCGCCGCAACCTGAGCGAACGCCGCCTCGACATGGTCCACGGCCTCGAGGATGCCGTGCGCCAGGACCAGATCGAAGGTGCCGGCCTCGACGACCTCGGCCAGCGCCTCTACGTCACCCTGGACGGCGCGAATCCGTTCTGCGATTCCCGCCTCCATGGCGCGGCGACTCAGCGTGGCGAGTGCGTCCGCACTGATATCGACGACGGTCACGGTGGCGCCGGAACGTGCCAGGGGAACGGCGAAACTGCCGGAACCTCCCCCACAGTCCAGAACGTCCGCCGGGGCCGCATCAAGCGAGTCGAGCGCTGCCTCCAGCAGCTGACCGACCAGGCCGTGCCGGCTGATCGCGTCGTGCCGTACTTCGTTCTGCACGTGCTAGACACTAGCCGCCGCACCCGACAACGCCTGGCCTTCCGGCTGGCCCGCCTGGCCCGCCTGCCCGCCTGGGCGCCTGCCCGCCTGGGCCGGTCAACTCGCCAGTGGCGCGGCGAGCAGACCGAGCGAGGACTCCACGAGCTCCATGAAGCTCCCAGCCGCCCGGACCTGGTCGTCGGCGGTGCGCACGCCGACGGCGTTGAGCGCGCCGGCCTCGGCAGCCGCGCGGAGGGAAGCCCCCGCGGCGAAGAACGTGGCCCATTCCGAGAACTCGGGAGCAATCGCGTCCATCAGGACCCACACGCTGACCAGGCGGCGCCGGGACGCGGCCGGTCGTCCTCGTTCGGCGAGCAGGGCAGCGGCCGTGCGCAGAGCGGCGAGGTGGGCAAGGCAGAACCGCTCGCCGGCGTCCCGTGTGCGCGCGGCTTCGGCGAGTGCGGTGCGGGCCTGGGAGAGCAGCGCCAACGCCGGCGGCGCGGACATCGGCAAGGGGCGAATATCGAAGCGCATCAGCGACCTCCCTAGTTCGAACTGGTGTTCTAAATACTACCGCCCGCGCTGGACGATGTCCATGATGCGGGCGGGGTATGACAGATCTGCGCCCGCGCAGCTCCCGCCCGCGCAGCTCCCGCCGGCCGGTGATCGCCGGCTGGTGATCAACACGCCGTGGGCTGCTGCCAGCACACCGCAGAGCGTGTTGATCAAGGCTGGGCGGGTCAGATACCCAGCACATCGACAACGGCGCCGATCACAGTCACCGCGGGCGCCCCGACGCCGCTCGCCGCGACGGCAGCCGCCAGCCCGGACAGCGGCGCCCGCACCACGGTCTGCCCCGGTAGCGTCGCGCGGTGCACGACCGCCGACGGTGTCGAGGCGGCGCGCCCGTTCTTGATCAGCTCGTCCGCGATCAAGGCGATGCGGTCCATCGACATGAGCAGCACGAGGGTGCCGGCGCCGGCGGCCAGCCCCGGCCAGTCGACTCCGTGATCGGCCGGACGCCCCGGATCGAGATGTCCCGAGACGACCGTGAAATCAGCGGCGACTCCTCGATGCGTGAGCGGGATGCCCGCTGCGGCCGGCGCGGCGAGGGCGGAGCTGATTCCGGGCACCACGCTCACGGTCACCCCTGCTGCGACGCAGGCGAGCCACTCCTCGCCACCGCGCCCGAAAACGAACGGGTCGCCCCCCTTGAGCCGCACGACCCGCTTGCCCGCGAGGGCCCGGTCGATCAGCACCTCGTTGATCTGGGCCTGGGTGAGGTTGTGCCGGTGGGCCGACTTGCCGCAGTCGATGATCTCGACCCCGTCAGGCAGTTCGGCGAGCAGCGCGCGAGGCGCGAGGCGATCGACGACGACCACATCGGCCGCGGCGACCAGCCGCCGGCCGCGCACGGTGATCAGTTCCGGATCGCCCGGGCCGCCGCCCACGAGGGTGACCGATCCGGTTTTCGCGGGCCGCGCGGGCCGCGCCGAGAGGACGCCTGAGTCCAGCGCGAAAGAGATTGCATCGCGTAGCGCTACCGCCCGCCGCGGATCGTCACCGCCGTTCACCGCCACCGTCACCTCATCGCGGCGCACCACGGCGGGCGTCCGGGCGGTGCCGGCGCCCGCCGCATCGGCCCGTACACAGAAAACCTGGTGCTGCGCCGCGGCTGCGGCCACCTCGGCGTTGACCGCCGCGTCATCGGTGCACGCGAACACCAACCATGCGCCGGCCACGTCCTCCCGCGCGAAAGCCCGGCGGACCACCGTCACGCCGGATTGCTGCAGGTCGCCGGTCACCTCCGGCGCTACGACGGTGACGGCAGCCCCCGCGTCCACCAGAGCTCGTGACCGCCGGGTCGCGACCGCGCCGCCCCCGACGACGAGGACTCGCCGGTCGTTAACGTCGAGCAACAACGGGAACCCGGACACGGCGCCATTGTGGCCCAATAGCGTTGTCTACAAGAGAAGTCGGCATTGCGCGACCGGGGCGGCGTCACACCTGATTCGCTTCGATCTGCACCGCAGGTGTGGAACCATGGGCTGATGCGGCTGACGGACTTCATGCTCACGTCGCGTCGCCACATCGACCTCGTGCGGGTGGCCGGCGCAGTCTGTTGACGCGCTCGCGACGGCCCCGACCGTCGCTGACGTCCACCGCACGCCTCCATCGAAAGGACGCCGCGATGCCCGCGCGTCGAGGACAGGGCCAGTGGGCCCTCGGTTACAAAGAACCGCTCAACCCGAACGAGCGCAGCAAGCGCGACAACGACGGCCTGCTAGTGCGGCAACGCATCATCGACATCTACCAGCACACCGGTTTCGCCGGCATCGATCCCGCTGACCTGCGCGGACGCATGCGCTGGTTCGGCCTGTACACCCAGCGCAGGCAAGGTGTCCCAGGCGGCCAGACCGCGACGCTGGAGCCAGAGGAGCTCGAGGACGAATTCTTCATGATGCGGGTCCGCATCGACGGTGGCTCGCTCACCAGCGCCCAGTTGCTGGCCGTTGCGGACATCGCCACCGATTACGGCCGCGACATCGCCGACATCACCGATCGGCAGAATATCCAGCTGCACTGGATCCGCATCGAGGACGTTCCCGCGATCTGGGAGCGGCTCGAGGCGGTGGGCCTGTCGACGACCGAGGCATGCGGCGACACCCCGCGAGTGATGCTCGGTTGCCCCGTCGAAGGAGTCGCAGCGGACTCGGTTGTCGACGCCGGCCCGATGTTGCGTGAGACGGTCGAGAAGTACCTCGGTGATCCGGCCTACTCGAATCTGCCGCGCAAGTTCAAGACGTCCATCTCCGGTTGCGCGCAGCACTGCACGAACCACGAGATCAACGACGTCTCGTTCGTAGGCGTCATCGGCCCGGACGGCGAACCGGGGTTCGATCTGTGGGTCGGCGGCGGACTGTCAACGAACCCGAAGTTCGCGCAGCGCCTCGGCGTGTTCGTCCGCCCGGAGGAGGTTTCCGACGTCTGGGAAGGCGTGGTGTCCATCTTCCGGGACTGGGGCTACCGCCGATCGCGCAATCATGCGCGGCTGAAGTTCCTGATGGCGGACTGGGGTCCCGAGAAGTTCCGCCAGGTGCTGCAGGACGACTATTTGCTCCGCGAGTTGCCCGACGGTCCCCCGCCGCCCGTCTCGCCCGCCAAACGTGACCACGTCGGCGTGCATCGGCAGAACAACGGACTGATGGCTGTGGGTGCCACGACGCGGTCGGGTCGCACCTCTGGCACGGACCTGCGATGCGCGGCCGAACTGGCCGACGAGCTCGGTGGCGGCCGCGCCGCGCTCACCGCGCAGCAGGGAATCGTGCTGCTCGACGTCCCCGAGTACAACGTGACGAAGCTCGGCGACGAGCTCGAGGAGATAGGTCTCTCCGTCGCGCCCAGCGCCTTCCTGCGCGGGACGATCGCCTGCACCGGCATCGAATTCTGCAAGCTCGCGCTCGTTGAGACCAAGGGACGCGCCGAGACGATCCGTCAGGAGCTAGACCGGCGATTGCCCGAGTTCGACACCCCGATCACCATCAATGTCAACGGTTGCCCGAACTCGTGCGCGCGCTTCCAGGTCGCCGACATCGGCTTCAAGGGCATGGTGCAGAAGGGTCCGGACGGCGACGAGGACGCGTTCCAGGTACACCTCGGCGGACAAATGGGCAGCGATGCGGAATTCGGTCGCAAGTTCCGTGGTTTGAAGGTGACAGCGGAGGAAGCACCGGACTACGCCGAGCGCGTACTACGCGGTTTCCTGGCCCGTCGCGAGGCGGGCGAGTCGTTCGCCGCCTACGTGACCCGCGCCGAGGAGGCCTGGCTGCTATGACCATTCGATTGGTCGCGTTTCGGTCTACAGGCCGCCCATGAATAGCGCGCTGTTGCCCGATACCGACGAGTTGCGCCGCATCGCCGAGAAGGCGGGGGACGAGCTAGAAGGGGCCTCGGCACTCGACATCCTGAGTTGGGCCGACGAGGAGTTCGGGACGGGCTGGTGCGTCACGTCCAGCATGGCCGACGCGCTCGTCCCACACCTGGCCGCACGGGTACGCGCAGGCGTCGACATCGTGTTTCTCGACACCGGATACCACTTCGCCGAGACGATCGGCACCCGCGACGCGGTCGCCGCAACCCTGCCGGTAACGGTCCGCACCGTGCTGCCGCGCCAGACTGTCGAACAGCAGGATGCGAGCTTCGGCGCCCGGCTCTATGAGCGCAATCCGGATCAGTGTTGCGCACTGCGCAAGGTCAACCCACTTCGGTCGGCCCTCAAGGATTACCGCGCCTGGGCCTCGGGGTTACGCCGCGACGAGGCGACGAGCCGCACCGACGTCAAGGTCGTCGAGTGGGACGCCCGCCGGTCGATGGTCAAGCTGAATCCGATCGCCGCGTGGACGCAGGACGATGTGGACACCTACCTCGCCGAACACGGCGTACTCGTGAATCCGCTGCTCTACGACGGCTACGGCTCCGTCGGTTGCGGTCCGTGCACCCGCCGCATCAAGCCCGGCGAGGACCTGCGCGCAGGCCGCTGGGCCGGCATGTCCAAGACCGAATGCGGAATCCACGACTGACAGTGACGGCACTCTCGCTGCGCGACACGCCGGCGAATCCCTGCCGGACGGGTCGATAGCCTGCGTTGCGTGCACCCGAACTGCCTCGTTATCGACGCGATCCTCGAGCAGGCGGGCGCCGCCGGGCGCGTGCGGGTCCTCCCCGACGCCGCCCCGACCGCAGTGGCCGCTGCCGCGCAGGTCGGTGTCGAGGTCGGGGCGATCGCGAACTCCCTCGTGTTCCGGACCGCTGAGGACACCCCGTTGCTCGTCATGACGAGCGGAGCGCACCGGGTCGACACCGTCAAGGTCGCTGCCGTCGTGGGGACGTCGGCGTTGCATCGCGCCGATGCTGAATTCGTCCGCGCCGCGACGGGACAGCGCATTGGTGGGGTCGCGCCCGTGGGCCACCCGGAGCGCCTACCCACGCTCGTCGACGTGGCCCTGGCCGAATTCGACCAGATCTGGGCTGCTGGAGGCATCCCGCACGCCGTCTTCCCGACCACCTACGACGAGCTGCTCCATCTCACCGACGGACGTCCCGCCGAGGTCTGCTGAACTCGTGCAGCCGGGCGCGCACCCGTCAGCGCGGCGGATACGGCACCATCGAAGTGTGGTGTCCGCCGAGCTGTCCCCTGCCGCCACGCCGCGGGTCGTCGCCTGGACGAGCGACGACTTCGCTGCGCGCCTGGACGACGCGATGGCCATCTACGTCGCCGCAATGGATTATCCCGACCATGCGGGCCAACAGCGCGCGATGACGGCGCGCCGGCATGTTCGCCATGCCGGGTTCGCCTGCCGCGCCGCCACGCTCGCAGATGGCACGCTGGTCGGCTTCGGATACGGCTACACCACCGCACCCGGGCAATGGTGGCACGACCTCGTGCGCAAGGCGCTCGCTCCGGAGCTTGCCGCGCACTGGCTGGCAGACGCCTTCGAGCTGTCCGAGCTGCATGTGCTGCCCACCTATCAGGGGCAGGGCTTGGGACGCGCGCTGCTGGTCGAGCTCGCCGACGTCGTACCGAATTCGGCCTTGTTGCTTTCGACACCCGACACCGAGACCCGCGCTTTCCGGCTCTACCGAAGCCTGGGGTTCCGCGACCTTCGCCGGCACTACCTCTTTCCCGGCGACAGCCGCCCGTTCGCCGTACTGGGGGCAGAGCTCCCTCTGTTCACTCCATGACCCTCGTTGCCCGGCCGCGTACCGCGCGGGGCGTTCCGGTAGTACTGGCCATCACCGCAGGCCTCGCACAGGTGCTCTATCCGCTGGTGCACGAAACCGCACGCGACAGGCTCGCGATCGGCATCGTCGTCCTCTACGCAGCGACGGCGTTCGCGCACGCAGCGCTGACCCGCGGCCAGCCGGCGCTGGTGGCCGTCGCCGGCGCCGGCGTGGCGCTCGGCTTCGCCGTCGAGGTGGTCGGCGTGCACACCGGCGTCCCGTTCGGCCGTTACGAATACGCTTCGTCGCTGGGCCCCACCCTGTTCGGAGTGCCAGTCGTGATCGCGTTCGCCTGGCCGATGCTTGCCTGGCCCGCGGCGCTCGCGGCGCGGCGCCTGACGAGTTCGCGCGGCGCACGCGTGCTGCTCGGGGCGTGGGCGCTCGCGGCGTGGGACGTCTTTCTCGATCCCCAGATGGTGGCCGAAGGGCGCTGGAGGTGGTTCGACACCGGAGCGCACCTGCCCGGTGTCCCGCACGTGCCGATCAGCAACTACCTCGGTTGGTGCGTGGTGGCCCTCGTCATGTCGGCACTCTTGCAACGTGCGCTCGACACGGCACCCGCGCGGCCGGGCACGGACGACCGGGTCGCATTCGGTGTCTATCTGTGGACGTGGGCGTCATCCACGCTGGCGCTCGCGGTGTTCCTCGGCCTCGCCGCCGCAGCCTTGTGGGGCGCGCTGGCGATGGGCATTGTGGCGGTGCCGCTGGCGCGCTCGCTACGCCAGTGAGCGCTGCCGTCCGGACCGGTGCGCTATTCGCCGCGGCCGGCGCCGTGCACGCCGCACTCAATGCCCGTCTCTTGCGACGCCCCCTCCTGGGATCTCGGTGCGGATCGCGGTTCTCGGTGCTGATCCCGGCCAGGGACGAGGCGATGCGGATTAGTCGCTGCCTGGACAGCGTGCGCGGTCAGGGCGCCGCCGAGGTGCTCGTCCTCGATGACGGCTCGCTCGACGGCACGGGCGACCTCGCGAAGGCCGGTGGAGCCCATGTGCTCATCGGCGCCCGGCTGCCGGACGGCTGGCTGGGCAAGCCGCACGCCTGCGCACAACTCGCCGCGGCTGCCGACCCGCGCAGCGACGTCCTGGTCTTCCTCGATGCTGACGTCGTTCTGGAACCGGGGGCGCTCAGCGCAGCGGTGGCGCTGCTGGAGTGGAGCGGACTCGACCTCATCTCACCGCACCCGCGGCAGGTCGCGAGCACAGCTTCCGAACGGCTTGTCCAGCCGCTGCTGCAGTGGGCGATCCTGACCTTCCTGCCGCTGCGTCTCGCTGAATGTTCGCGACGCCCGTCACTCGCCGCGGCGAACGGTCAATTTCTCGTCGTGCGCCGTGCGGCATACGAGCGCTCCGGCGGACACGCAACGATCCGCTCAGCGGTCCTCGACGATCTGGCGCTATTGCGCTCGGTGAAGTCGGCCGGGGGGCGGGGCGCGGTCGTGGACGGGACCCAGCTGGCCAGTTGCCGCATGTACGAGGGTTGGGAGCAGCTGCGTGACGGCTACGGCAAGTCGTTGTGGTCGGCATTCGGTTCACCGCTCGGATCTGCGGCAGCTCTCGCGTTCCTCGCCCTCGCCTACCTCGCGCCCCCGATCGCCGCGCTGCGGGGTTCGCCGGCGGGCGCGTTCGGGACCGCCGCAGCGGTTGCCGGACGCGTGATCACGGCCCGCGCCACCGGCGGGCGCGTGTGGCCCGACGCCCTCGGCCACCCGGTCTCCGTTGTGGTCTTCGGCTACCTGCTGATCCGTTCGCAGGTGCAGCAGCGCCGTGGGCGGCTGCGCTGGAAGGGCCGCCGCGTGGTGGCCGCATAGCCGGGCTCCGTCGAGCCCGCATAGCCGGGCCCCGTGGTGGCCGCATAGCCGGGCTCCGTCGAGCCCGCGCAGCACGGCGCCCGCGCAGCACGGCGCCCGTCTTGGCCGCGCAGCAGGGCGACACGCCGCGCCACAGCCTGCTACCGGGCCAATGCCAGCTGGAGCAGACCCAGGAGCGCCAACCCCACCCAGACCGCCGCACATACCGTCGGCGGCCAGGCTGCCGCGGAGACCCCCGAACTGGCGCAGGCGACTGACGCGCACACAACTCTCGTCGGACGTTCGGCCACGGTGAGCCGCGACACCAACACGCCGCCGCGCACCGTCCGCACCAATTCGTGCAGCAGCGACATCGAGCCGGCGACCAACGCGAGCCACAGCGGCGCACCGCTTTGCCAGAGCACAAGTGCGAACGAGACGTCGGCCACCCGGTCGGCCGCCTTGTCCGCCGCCGATCCGAACGTGCTCGCGCGCCGCGCGAGCATGGCCACTGCGCCGTCCAGACCGTCGCAGAGCGCAGAAAGCAGCACGAGCCCGAGCGCGACCCAGGGGTGACGTGCCGCCAACAGCATCGCGTCGACCGCCAGCACAGCGCCAAGGAACGTGATGGCAAGCGGGGGTACGCGCAGCCGCACGAGCGGACGCGACAGCCGCCACATCACGCGCAGCCAGCGCCCCAGCAGCGGAACTTCGGCCGGGTCGATGCCGTGATGCAGCGCCGACCAGCCGACGGCCGGATCGGGCGGCGAGCTCAGATGCGCGCTCCCAGTGCCAGATTCGCCCACACTTCGCGTGTCGCCTTCGACCGGTTCAGCGTGTAGAAGTGAATGCCCGGAACGCCTTCGTCGAGCAATCGCTCGGCCAGCTTCGACGTCTCGTAGATGCCCATGGACCGCACGGCTTTCGGGTCGTGCGCGACGGCCGCGAAGCGGGCGCCGAGGCGGGCCGGGAACGGAGCGCCTGAGAACTGCTCAGAGCGCTTGATGATGCCCATGTTCGTGACCGGCATGAGGCCGGCGATGATCGGGACGTTTCCCCCGGCCGCCGCCACGCGGTCACGCATGCGGAGGTAGTCCTCGGCGTCGAAGAACATCTGTGTGATCGCGTACTCAGCCCCGGCCCGGCACTTCTCGACGAAGCGGGCGGTGTCCGCCTCGAGCGAGGACGAGCGCGGGTGCTGGAACGGGAATGCGGCGACGCCCACCGTGAAATCACCGTGCGCGCGTAGCAACCGCACCAGGTCGGAGGCGTACTCGACCCCCATCGGGTGCTTCACCCATTCCGCGTTCGGGTCACCGGGCGGATCGCCCCGCAGCGCCAACACATTGCGCACGCCTGCTGACGCGAGATGGCCGGCGATGGTGCGCAGCTCGGCCACCGAATGACCGACGGCGGTGAGGTGCGCGACCGGCAGCAGCGTCGTGTCCGTCGCGATGTCCTCGGTGATCTCGATGGTCCGGGCGCGTGTCGAGCCCCCCGCCCCGTAGGTGACCGAGACGAACGAGGGCTGCAGCGGTTCGAGCTCACGGATCGTCTGCCACAGCAGCCGGTCCTCGTCAGGAGACTTCGGCGGGAAGAACTCGAAGGAGTACGTGGGACGCCCGTCGGCAAGGCACTCCCGAACCGTTCGCGTCATGACGATCAGCGTAGTGTCCGAGCAGTGGAAAACGCCGCGGATCGTAGTGGCGATCCGCTCGCCCACCGACTGAATGCGACCGTCACGGCCTTCCTCGACGAGCGATCGGCGGCGCTGCTGGCGGTCGGTCCGGAGCTGGCAATGGTCGCCGAAGAGGCGCGACGCTTCGTCCTCGACGGCGGCAAGCGGCTGCGCCCGCGGTTCGCCTACTGGGGCTGGCGTTCGGTGCGGGGAGTCGACGTCAACGACGCCGGGCTGATCACTGCTGCCGCGGCGCTGGAGCTTCTGCATTGCTGCGCCCTGGTCCACGACGACGTGATGGACGCGTCAGCGACGCGGCGCGGACGTCCGTCGACCCACGCCGCCTTCGCCGCCCTGCACCGCTCGTCCGGATGGACCGGCGACGCCGAGGTGTACGGCAACGCCTCGGCGATCCTGCTCGGTGACCTGCTGCTGTCATGGTCGGACATGCTGTTCGCGGCAGCGGATCTGCCCTCGGACGCCCGGCGGGTGTACGACGAGACGCGGCAGTTGCTGATGGCCGGACAGTACCTCGATGTCCTCGTCCAGGCCCGGGGTGATTTCTCCGCCGAGGACGCCGTGCGTGTCGCGCAGTTCAAGACCAGCAAGTACACCGTGGAAGGGCCGTTGCGCCTCGGCGCCACTGCGGGCGGGGCTCCAGCGGACGTGCTCTGCACACTGAGCGACTATGCGATTCCGGTGGGCGAGGCGTTCCAGCTTCGGGACGACGTACTGGGCGTCTTCGGCGACCCCGTCGAGACCGGCAAGCCCGCGGGCGACGACCTGCTCGAGGGGAAGCGGACGCTGCTCGTGGCCTTGGCGATGCAACACGCCGCTCCGGCCGAAGCCGAGCTGATCCGGCGTGAACTGGGCGACCGCACGATGGACGGGTCCAGATTGCACGATCTGCGCGCGGTGATCGTCGGGTCGGGCGCGCTCGATCTCGTCGAGCAGCGCATCGCGGCGCGCACGGCCGAGGCCCGCGCCGCTCTGCGGACCGGCCCGATCAGTGCGGAGTCGGCGGCGGCGCTCGATCTGCTTGCTGTCGCCGCGTCGCAGCGCACGACGTGAGCCGTCTGGCCTTCCGAATTTCCTACCGATACCGTAGAAATAGCGGGCCGACAGACGGCCTTGCACAGATCCCCAAGGAGACCCATGTCTGCCGCCTGGTCGTTTGAGACCCGCCAGATCCACGTCGGCCAGTCCCCCGACTCCGACACGCATGCCCGGGCACTGCCGATCTACCAGACGACGTCCTACACATTCACCAGCACCGAACACGCGTCGAACCTCTTCGCGCTCAAGGAATTCGGCAACATCTACACGCGGATCATGAATCCGACGCAGAACGCCGTCGAGGAGCGCATCGCGTCACTGGAAGGCGGCGTCGGTGCGCTGCTGACGGCGAGCGGGCAATCGGCCGAGACGATCGCCCTGCTCAACATTGCCGAAGCCGGAGATCACATCGTCTCCAGCTCACGCCTCTACGGCGGCACGTACAACCTGTTCCATTACACGTTCCCGAAGATGGGCATCCAGGTCAGCTTCGTCGACGATCCCGACGATCTTGACCAGTGGCGCGCTGCGATCGCTCCGAATACCAAGGCGTTGTTCGCCGAGACGATCAGCAACCCGCAGATCGACATCCTCGACATCGAGGCGATCGCCGGACTCGCGCACGACGCCGGTGTGCCGCTCGTCGTCGACAACACCGTCGCGACTCCCTACCTCATCCGTCCCATCGAATGGGGCGCCGACGTCGTCGTCCACTCGGCGACAAAGTACCTCGGTGGGCATGGCACGGCCATTGCGGGCGCGATCGTCGACTCGGGCAATTTCGACTTCTCTGCGCAGCCCGAGCGCTTCCCGAACTACAACCAGCCCGACCCGAGCTATCACGGACTCGTCTACGCACGCGATCTCGGTGTCGGCTCGCCGCTGGGCGCCAATCTGGCGTTCATCCTGAAGGCGCGTGTGCAGTTGCTTCGCGACCTGGGCTCGGCAATCGCACCGTTCAACGCATTCCTGATCGCGCAGGGAATCGAGACGTTGAGCCTCCGGGTCGAGCGGCATGTGCAGAATGCCCTCGCGGTCGCGGAATGGCTCGAGCGGCGCGACGAAGTGCTCAGCGTGAACTATGCGGGTCTGGCGTCGAGCCGGTGGCACGAGCGCGCCCTCAAGTACGCACCCAAGGGTGCAGGTGGCGTGCTCGCGTTCGAGATCGCCGGTGGCATCGAGGCCGGCAAGCGTTTCGTCGAGGCGCTCGAACTGCACAGCCACGTTGCGAACATCGGCGACGTACGGAGCCTGGTGATCCACCCTGCGTCCACTACACATTCGCAACTCACCCTGGACGAGCAGGCCGTGGCCGGCGTTACACCGGGGCTGGTGCGGCTGTCGGTCGGCATCGAGAACATCGCCGACATCCTCGCCGACCTCGAGGCGGGGTTCCGCGCTGCCAAGGCATGAGCGAGGCTCGGGTGTGAGCGAAGCGTGCGAGCGAACCATGGGCATCGGGCTGTGCCGCCCGACCGAGCGAAGCGAGGCTCGGGCGTGAGCAGCCCGACCGGGACAGGCGGCGCGTGGCGCGACGGAGATCCGGCCGCGGCGCGCCGCTTCGTCGAACTCGGGGCGGCGGAGCTCGAGCTCGGCGGCCGGTTGCCGTCGGTACGGCTCGCCTACCAGACCTGGGGACAGCCTCAGCGAGATCCGGACGGCACTATTACGAACGCGGTGCTCGTCGAGCACGCGCTGACCGGTGATGCACACGTCGCAGGGCCCGCCGGGCTCGGTCAGCCGACCCCCGGGTGGTGGGACGCGCTCGTCGGACCGGGTCGGGCACTCGACACGAGGCACTGGTTTGTCGTCGCGTCGAATGTGCTCGGCGGGTGCCAGGGCACGACAGGACCTTCGTCACCCGCATCCGACGGGCGGCCCTGGGGATCGCGGTTCCCCCGCCTGACGATCCGGGATCAGGTCGATGTCGAGGTGCGGCTTGCCGACGAACTCGGTATCCGGCGTTACGCCGCCGTGCTCGGCGGATCGATGGGCGGTATGCGAGCACTCGAATGGGCGGTCTTGCATCCCGCCCGGGTCGGCGCCGCGCTCGTCCTCGCGGTCGGGGCCGTGGCCACGGCGGACCAGATCGCCACGCAGACCACCCAGCTGCTCGCGATCCGGTCCGACCCGGCATGGCGCGGCGGCGATTACTACGGGCGCCGCGTCGCACCGACCGCCGGACTCGGGCTGGCCCGCCGCATCGCACACCTGACCTACCGTGCCGAGCTCGAACTCGACGTGCGTTTCGGACGCGCCCCTCAGGTCGACGACCCGCGCGGCCGGTTCGCGGTGCAGTCCTACCTCGACCACCAGGCCGACAAACTCGCGCGGCGCTTCGACTCCGGCAGCTACGTCGTGCTCACCGACGCGATGAACTCGCACGACATCGGACGGGGACGTGGCGGAGTGGACGCCGCACTCGCCACCATCACCGCTCCGGTCGTGGTCGGCGGCATCGACACCGACCGCCTCTATCCACTACGGCTACAGCAGGAACTCGCGTCCGGCATCTCTACGTGCGCGGGCCTGGACGTGATCAGCTCGCTCTACGGCCACGACGGGTTCCTGCTCGAGGCCGAGGCAGTGGGTCAACTCGCGGCGCGCACTCTGGCGCTGTCCGCCGAGCGCGCCCCGGTGACCTGACCATCCCTTGATCGACACGCTCGTGGCGTCCGGCATCGCCATCGCGTGTTGATCACCGGGGCGGCGATCACGCGACCGCGACGACACCCAGTTCGGCCGGCTCGGCGAGCAGGTCGTTCCTCGGCAGCGCCCGCACGGTGTAGCCGAACGCGCCGGTGCGCTTGAGCGGCACCTCGCCCTCGAACCACGACGTGCCATCCACGGTCTCGGCCAGGTTCAGCACGACCGACGTCGATTCACCCAGGCGATCATCGGTGTCGACCGTGCCGTACACGGCCTCCACGCATACGTCGTCCGGGGTCAGCCCGTTGAGCACGACCTCCGCCCGCAGCGCGAGGGCGTTGCCTACCTGCGGGTCGCCGCCCGGTAGCTGCGAGTCGACGTAGAGCACACGCACGCCCGGCCAGGCCGCGAGCACCCGCTCACGCCACTCGGCAAGGTCGCGTGCGCCGCGGAACCCGCCCGCCGACATCCGCGCGGACGCCACCGCGGCCGGGGCGTACAGCTCGCGGACGTAGTCGCGCACCATGCGCGTGGCGAGCACCTTCGGCCCAAGCGACTCGAGGGTGTGGCGCACCATCTGCACCCACCGGGTCGGCACGCCTTTCGCGTCGCGGTCGTAGAAGCGCGACGCCACGCTCTTCTCGACGAGTCCGTAGAGCGCATGCGCCTCGAGGTCGTCGCGGCGGTCCGGGTCGCTGATGCCGTCGGCGGACGGAATGGCCCAGCCGTTCTCGCCGTCGAACCATTCGTCCCACCACCCGTCCAGGATCGAGAGGTTCAGCGCCCCGTTGAGGGAGGCCTTCATGCCGGACGTACCGCAGGCCTCGAGGGGACGCAGCGGGTTGTTCAGCCACACGTCCACGCCCCAGTACAGGTAGCGCGCCATGGCGATGTCGTAGTCGGGCAGGAACGCGATGCGGTGCCGCACGGCCGGGTCGTCGGCGAAGCGCACCATCTGCTGGATCAGCTGCTTGCCGCCGTCGTCGGCCGGATGACTCTTGCCTGCGATGACGATCTGGACGGGACGTTCCGGGTCGAGCAGCAGCGAGCGCAGCTTCTCCGGGTCGCGCAGCATGAGGGTCAGCCGCTTGTACGAGGGGACCCGACGGGCGAAGCCGATCGTCAGCACGTCAGGGTCGAATGCGCTCGACGTCCAGCCCAGTTCGGCCTCGATCGCGCCGCGCTCGAGGGCCGATGCGCGCAGCCGACGGCGAATCTCCTCGACCAATCGCTCACGCAGGTCGTGGCGCACCTGCCACAGCTCACCGTCCTTGACCTTCTGGATCGCCTCCCAGCCTCCGCCGTGTGCCATCGTGTCGCTGCCGACCTCACGCTCGGCGATCTCGAGGATGTCGCGGGCCATCCAGGTGGGGGCGTGCACGCCGTTGGTGATGGAGGTGATGGGCACCTCGTCCTCGTCGAATCCCGGCCACAGCCCGCGGAACATCCCCCGGCTGACCTCGCCGTGCAGTAGCGATACGCCGTTCGCGCGCTGGCCGAGGCTGAAGCCCATGTGAGCCATGTTGAACATCGACGGGTCGTCCTCGTGCCCGAGTGCCAGGACGCGATCGACCGGGACGCCGGGCAGTCCGGTGAAGTGCGCGGCGACGAGCTCGCGGGTGAACCGGTCGATGCCCGCAGGCACGGGGGTGTGCGTGGTGAACACCGTCCCGGCGCGGACGGCCTGCACCGCCTGGTCGAAGCTCAGGCCCGCGCCCGCGACGAGCTCGCGGATCCGCTCGACGCCCTGGAATCCGGCGTGGCCCTCGTTGGTGTGATAGACCGAGGGCTCCGCGGTCCCGGTCACCTCACAATAGGCGCGGATCGCGCGTACACCGCCGACGCCGAGCAGCAGTTCCTGCTCGAGACGGTGCTCACGCCCGCCCCCGTACAGCCGGTCGGTGACCTGGCGGGCGGGCGCGTCGTTCTCCTCGACATCGCTGTCGAGCAGCAGCAGCGGCACGCGACCGACGGGGACGACCCACACCTGAGCGTGCAGGACGCGGTTCCCGGGCAGCGCGAGCGTGACTCGTACCGGCGTCCCGTTGGCGCTCATCAGTGCGGTCATCGGCAGCCCGCCGGGATCGAGGGACGGGTAGTGCTCCAACTGCCAACCGTCAGGCGACAGTGACTGCCTGAAGTAGCCCGCCCGGTAGAGCAGTCCCACGCCGATAATCGGCACGCCGAGGTCACTCGCCGCCTTCAGGTGATCGCCAGCCAGGATGCCCAGGCCACCGGAGTACTGCGGCAGAACCTCGGTGATGCCGAACTCGGGCGAAAAGTAACCGATCGACGCGGGCAGGTCCTCTCCGGCGTCCTGCCGCGCCTGATACCAGCGCGGTTGCGACAGGTACTCGGCCAGGTCGTCGTGGACGTCGTGGAGGCGACGCAGGAACTTGCGGTCCTTGGCCAGGGCCTCGATGCGCGGGGCACCGAGCTCGCCGAGCAGGCGACCCGGGTTCTGACCGCAGTCACGCCACAGCTGCGGATCGACCGATTCGAACAGATCGAGTGAATCGGGGTGCCACGACCAGCGCAGATTGTCCACAATGTCGACCAGGTTGGTGAGCTGATCGGGAAACGCCGCGCGCACGGTCAGCCGTCGAAGCGCCTTCACGAGCGAGCTTCGCCGCGCTCGTTCGGCCCGCCCGGCCGGATGATTTCGGTTCGTGCGCAAGCTTCGTCCACGTCGCGCAGGCTAGCAGTTTTGAAAGGGCTTACGGCGTGCCGAGAGGTGGGTAGGTTAAGCACGTGGTTGGACGATTCGGACTCACTGACATCACTCCCGTGGTCGGCTCCACCGCGTCGGCCGAGTTGCCGGCACGCGGTGCGATCGGCGAACCCATCCCGGTCTCGGCCGTGGTGTTTCGCGAGGGACACGACGCAGTGGCAGCCACCGTGGTGCTGCGCGACTCGGCCGGGAAGAAGGTTCTGTCGCAACGGATGACCCCCGGCGCCGCAGGCACCGACCGGTGGCACGCGACGGTCCTCGCCGACCGTCCGGGCACGTGGTCGTTCGCCATCGAGGCATGGAGCGATCCGATGCAGACGTGGCACCACGCCGTCACGGTCAAGATCGAGGCGGGCCAGGGCAGCGAGGACCTGCACAACGATCTCGAAGAGGGCGCGCGCCTGTTCGATCGTGCCGCCAAGCTGCTGCCGCGTGGCGAGAAGGCGCACGCCGCCGCCGCAGCCCGGGCGCTTCGGGACACAACGCTCGACCTGCCGCACCGTGTGGGACCGGCACTTGACGACTTCCTGCAGAGTCTCGTGCACGAGGTCCCGGTACGCGACATGGTGCAGAGTTCGCCGCGCTACCCGCTGTGGATCGACCGGCCGCGCGCGCTGTACGGATCGTGGTACGAGTTCTTCCCTCGCTCCATCGGCGCGCAACTCGCGGCAGATCCGACGGCGCCGGCGAAGCCCGCCCGGCACGGCACTCTCAAAGACGCGACCGAACACCTGGACTACGTCGCCGCGCTCGGCTTCGACGTGGTCTATCTGCCGCCGGTCCACCCCATCGGCGAGGTCAACCGGAAGGGGCCCAACAACACGTTGGTCGCCCGGTCCTGGGACGTCGGTTCCCCGTGGGCGATCGGTTCGCGTGACGGCGGGCACGATGCGATCCATCCCGATCTCGGGACGATGGCCGACTTCCGAGCCCTGGTGAAGCGCGCACGCGAGCTTGAGCTCGAGGTGGCGATCGACCTCGCGCTGCAGTGCGCACCCGATCACCCGTGGGTCACGTCCCACCCGGAGTGGTTCACCACCAAGCCGGACGGCACGATCGCCTACGCAGAGAATCCGCCGAAGAAGTACCAGGACATCTATCCGCTCAATTTCGACAACGACCCGAAGGGCCTCTACGCCGAGTGCCTGCGCATCGTGCAGCACTGGATTGCCGCGGGGGTGACCATCTTCCGGGTCGACAACCCACATACGAAGCCGATCAATTTCTGGCAGTGGCTGATCGGCGAGGTCCGCAGGACCAACCCGGAGATCGTGTTCCTGGCCGAGGCATTCACCCGTCCGGCGATGATGCACGAGCTCGGCAAGATCGGATTTCACCAGAGCTACACCTACTTCACCTGGCGCAACACCCGTGCGGAACTCGAGACCTACGCCGGTGAGCTGGTCGATGCCGGGCATTACATGCGTCCCAATTTCTTCGTCAACACCCCTGACATCCTGCCCACGTACCTGAACACCGGAGGTGCGGCAGCCTTCGCCGTCCGCGCCGTCCTGGCGGCGACGCTGTCCCCGACCTGGGGCGTGTACTCCGGCTTCGAGCTCTACGAGCACCTCAACCTGCGCCCCGGCAGCGAGGAGTACCTCGATTCGGAGAAGTACCAACTCCGTCCTCGCGATTTCCAGACTGCGATGGCCGAAGGACGATCGCTGGCTCCGCTGATCACGTCGTTGAACAAGATCCGCCGCGAACATCCAGCACTGCACCAGTTGCGCAACATCTCGATCCATCGCGTCGACAACCCCGAGGTGATGGCGTTCAGCAAGCGCGACGAGACCACCGGAGACACGGTTCTCGTCGTCTGCACCGTGAACCCGCACGAATGGCGCGAGGCCACCGTCAGCCTGGACCTGCCCGCACTCGGCATCGACTGGGACGATGCGTTCACGGTGCGCGACCTGCTCAGTGGCGATGAGTACCGATGGAGCGAGCGCAACTACGTCAGCATCGATCCACATCACCACGTCGCTCACGTGTTCGCCGTGGTCCAGGATTGACGATCGTTTGGCCAGACCCGCAACCACGCTGCTAGGAAGGACGACGTGAAAAGCGAATCGAGGGTCGGACGTGGCCACGCTGAGCGCGCGCATCGGCATGGTGGACCTCCCGCGTCCCGCCCAGCGCAGCGTGGGCCAGACGTGAGCATCGGCATCGTGGACCTTCGGAGTCCGGCCGGGCGCGGCGAGGAGCGGACGTGACCGACCCGGCGTTCCAGCCTGGCCCGAACACCGAGCTCACGCGCGACCCCGACTGGTTCAAGCGCGCCGTCTTCTACGAGGTGCTGGTGCGCGGGTTCGCCGACTCCAACGGCGACGGCACCGGCGACCTGCGCGGCCTGACCGACAAGCTCGACTACCTGCAGTGGCTCGGCGTCGACTGCCTCTGGCTGCCGCCGTTCTATCCTTCGCCCCTGCGCGACGGCGGTTACGACGTCAGCGATTACACGGGCGTGCTGCCGGAGTTCGGCACGATCGACGACTTCCACCACTTTCTCGACGCCGCGCACCAGCGCGGAATCCGCGTCATCGTCGACTTCGTGATGAACCACACGTCCGACGCGCATCGCTGGTTCCAGGAGAGCCGACGCGATCCGGAGGGGCCGTACGGCGACTTCTACCTCTGGAGCGACGACGACACCCGTTACCCCGACGCGCGGATCATTTTCGTCGACACCGAGCCGTCGAACTGGACATTCGACCCGATCCGCAAGCAGTACTTCTGGCACCGCTTCTTCGGCCACCAGCCCGACCTCAATTTCGACTCGCCCGATGTGCAGCAGGCGATCATCGATGCGCTGCGATTCTGGCTCGACCTCGGCATCGACGGGTTCCGCCTGGACGCGGTCCCGTACCTGTACGTGCGGGATGGGACGAACGGCGAGAATCTGCCCGAGACACACGACTTCCTCAAACGCGTCCGCAAGGAGGTCGACCGCGACTACCCGGACCGCGTGATGCTCTGCGAGGCCAACCAGTGGCCTGGCGACGTGGTCGAGTACTTCGGTGATCCGGCGACCGGCGGCGACGAGTGCCACATGGCGTTCCACTTCCCGGTGATGCCGCGCATCTTCATGGCGGTGCGGCGCTCGTCGCGCAACCCGATCTCGGAGATCATGGCGCAGACACCGCAGATCCCGGCCAACTGCCAGTGGGGCATCTTCCTGCGCAACCACGACGAGCTCACGCTCGAGATGGTGACCGACGAAGAGCGCGACTACATGTGGAACGAGTACGCGACAGACCCACGGATGAAGGCCAACATCGGTATCCGCCGGCGGCTGGCGCCGCTGCTGGAGAACGACATCAACCAGATCGAGCTGTTCACGGCATTGCTGCTCGCATTGCCGGGCTCACCCGTCCTGTACTACGGCGACGAGATCGGGATGGGCGACAACATCTGGCTCGGCGACCGCGACGGCGTCCGGACGCCCATGCAATGGACACCTGACCGCAATGCTGGGTTCTCCACCTGCGAACCCGGCCGGCTGTACCTGCCGGTCAACATGGACTCGATCTACGGCTACCAGGTCACGAATGTCGAGTCGCAGACGCGCAACACGTACTCGCTGCTGCAGTGGACCCGCCGGATGATCCAGCTCCGCAAGCAGAACCCTGCTTTCGGCATGGGGACGTTCACCGACATGGGCGGCACGAACCCGACCGTGCTCAGCTTCGTCCGTGAGTTCGGCGACGACATCGTCCTGTGCATCAACAACCTGTCCCGCTTCCCGCAGCCTGTCGAGCTGGATCTGCGCCAATGGCAGGGCGCGCAGCCGATCGAGCTCCTGGGCGGCGCGCAGTTCCCAGCGATCGGAGAGCTGCCCTATCTGCTGACCGTTGCCGGCCACGGTTTCTACTGGCTGCGCATCCCTCGCCGTCAACAGTCGACGGCCGAACCTGCCGCTCTCGCCGAAGTGTTGGTTGCCGCCGATGCGGCAGCAGCTGACGCGCAGCGCGGCGACGAACCGAGGTCACTGAATGATCGCGCGTGAGGAACTTCGTCCACTCGTCGAAGGCTGGCTCCATAGTCAGCGCTGGTTCGCAGGCAAGGGACGGGGCGGCACCGTCGAGGTGGAGCACTTCGCCGACCTCTCTCCCGAGGTCGAGGTCTGGCTCGTTCGGGTGACCTATCAGGACGGCAGCCACGAGCTTTATCAACTGCCACTGACCGCTCGCACCGAACGGCACGAGGGCCTCGAGCACGTCCTGCTCGGCACGATCGAGCGGGACGGCAGGTGGCGCTGGATATACGACGCGCTGCACGACAAGGACGTCACCGGGGTCTGGCTGTCGGCGATTCGTGACGAGCGCGACGCAGACGGCGTGCACTTCGCTCGCTACGCCGATGCGGACCGGATTCCCGTCGAACACAGCAGCCTCGTGCTCACCGGCGAGCAGTCCAACACCTCGCTCATATACGGCGACGTGGCCATCATGAAGGTGTTCCGGCGACTGCAGCCCGGTGTCAATCCCGACATCGAGATCGGCGTAGGTCTCGCCAAGACCGGATCGCGGCATGTGCCGCGCCTGCTCGGGTCGGTGATCGCCGAGCGAGACGGCGCGGACTACGCGCTGGCAATGCTGCAGGAGTACATGACCACCGCCACAGACGGCTGGGAGCTGGCGAAAAACAGCGTCCGCGACCTGATGGCCGAGGGTGACCTGCATGCGGACGAGGCCGGCGGGGACTTCGCCGGAGAGGCGCATCGGCTCGGGGTCGCGGTGGCCGAGGTGCATGCGGATCTGGCCGAGGCATTCGGCGTCTCCCCGGCCGGAGATCTAGGTGAGCGGGCGGCAGCGATGCACGCGAGGCTCGAACATGCGCTCACCATCGTCGAGCAGCTCGCGCCGATGGCCGACGGTCTGCGCGCGGCCTACGACGCCTTCGCCGACGCGGCGTCCGAGGTCGAAGTGCAGCGGATCCACGGAGACCTGCACCTGGGTCAGGCGCTACGCACGTCACAGCGGTGGGTGGTCATCGACTTCGAGGGCGAGCCGATGGCCGAGCTCTCCTCCCGGCGGATACCCGATTCGCCGCTGCGCGACATTGCCGGAATGCTGCGTTCCTTCGAGTACGCCGGAAACCATCGAATCATCGAGAACGGATTCCAGCCGCAACTCGCCTATCGCGCTGCGGAGTGGACGCGGCGCAACCGCGATGCGTTCCTGCACGGATATGCCGGGGCAGCCGGCCACGATCCGCGCGAGCATGCCATTCCGTTGCGGGCATTCGAGGCCGACAAGGCCGTCTACGAGGCCCTCTACGAAGCCCGGAACCGACCGGCGTGGCTGGCGATACCGCTGGCGTCACTGTCACGCCTCGCCCTCGACAACACAAACCCGCGCGGTACGCGAAGCGAGGACAGCCGATGACCACGAGCGTCAACTCCGCCGAACTGGAACGTCTCCTGCGCGGAGCGCACCACGATCCGCACTCCTTGTTGGGTGCACACCCAACCGGTGACGGACGGACCGTGATCCGCACGCTGCGCCCCGACGCCACGTCCGTCGAGCTGGTGGTGGGCAAGACCCATGCACCACTGGGACTGATTCACGACAGCGGCGTATTCGAAGCGATCATCGACGGACCCACCCCCGATTACCGGCTCGAGGTCAGCTACGGCGAGGAAAGCTACACCGTCGACGATCCGTACCGCTGGTTGCCGACGCTCGGCGAAATCGATCTGCACCTGATCGGCGAGGGCCGTCACGAGAATCTGTGGCAGGTGCTCGGCGCACACGTTCGCTCGTACTCGACGCCGAACGGAAACGTCACCGGGACGTCGTTCGCGGTCTGGGCGCCGAACGCGATGGGCGTCCGCGTCACCGGCGACTTCGACTTCTGGTCCGGTCACGCGCTCCCGATGCGTGCCCTCGGTTCGTCGGGGGTGTGGGAGCTGTTCGTCCCCAACATCGGCGACGGCGCGCGCTACAAGTTCCGGGTGCTCGGCAAGGACGGGCACTGGCGCGACAAGGCCGATCCCATGGCTTTCGCCACCGAGATCCCGCCCGCGACGGCGTCGGTCGTGCACACGCCCGCCTACGAATGGGCGGACGCCGACTGGCTCGAGCGACGCGCCTCGACGGATTGGCATGCCTCGGCGATGTCGGTCTACGAGGTGCACCTGGGTTCGTGGCGGATGGGGCTGTCCTACCGGCAGCTGGCCGAGGAGTTGGTCGCCTACGTCACCGAGACCGGATTCACCCACGTCGAGTTCCTTCCTGTCGCCGAGCACCCGTTCGGCGGTTCGTGGGGTTACCAGGTGAGCTCCTACTACGCTCCGTCGGCGCGTTTCGGCAGCCCGGACGAGTTCCGGCACCTCGTCGACGCCCTGCATCAGGCCGGGATCGGCGTGCTCGTGGACTGGGTGCCCGCGCACTTCCCCAAGGACGAGTTCGCGCTCGGCCGCTTCGACGGCACCGCGCTCTACGAGCACGGTGACCCGCGTCGCGGTGAGCAGCCTGACTGGGGCACGTTCGTGTTCGACTTCGGTCGACGGGAGGTGCGCAACTTCCTGGTCGCCAATGCGCTGTTCTGGCTCGAGGAGTTCCACATCGACGGCCTGCGTGTGGACGCCGTCGCCTCGATGCTCTACCTGGACTACTCCCGCACCGAGGGCGAGTGGGTGCCCAACGTCCACGGCGGCCGCGAGAATCTCGAGGCGGTGGGCTTCCTGCAGGAGATGAACGCGACCGTCTACAAGCGGGTGCCCGGGGTGATCACCATCGCTGAGGAGTCGACGTCCTGGCCAGGCGTCACGCGTCCGACGCACCTGGGCGGCCTCGGCTTCGGCTTCAAGTGGGACATGGGGTGGATGCACGACACGCTCGGCTACATCGCCCGGGAGCCGATCTACCGGCAGTACCACCACAACGACGTGACGTTCTCGATGATGTACGCCTACACCGAGAACTTCGTGCTGCCGATCTCGCACGACGAGGTCGTGCACGGCAAAGGCTCGTTGTTGAACAAGATCGCCGGTGACCGCTGGCAGCAGATGGCGACATTGCGCACCCTCTACGCCTACATGTGGGCACACCCCGGCAAGCAGCTGTTGTTCATGGGCCAGGAGTTCGCGCAGGGCGGCGAATGGGCCGAGTCGCGCTCGCTGGACTGGTGGCTGCTCGACGCCCCCGACCACCGCGGGGTCAGCCGCCTTATCACCGATCTCAACCGCACCTACGCCGAGTCGCCGGCGCTGTGGTCGCAGGACTCCGATCCGGCCGGATTCGAGTGGATCGACGCGAACGACGCGTCCGGCAACACCTACTCGTTCCTGCGCTGGGGAACCGATGGGTCCGTGCTCGCCTGCGTCGCCAACTTCTCCTCGATCCCGCACGACAACTACCGGCTCGGGCTGCCATTCGCCGGACGGTGGGAGGAGGTGCTCAACACCGATGCCGACACCTACCTCGGTTCCGGTGTCGGCAACTGGGGCGGGGTCGACGCCGTCCATGAGGTCTGCCACGGGCGGCCCGCCTCGGCGGCCCTGCGCGTACCGCCGCTCGGCGCGTTGTGGCTGAGCTACCGGCCGTCCTGAGCGCTTCCCCGCCAGTGCTCGGGTGGACGCGGGTTTTCCCCGCCAGTGCTCGGGTGGACGCGGTCGCGGGCGGGGAAATCATCCGCCCGAACCGCCCGAACCGCCCGAACCGCCCGAACCGGTCGCGGGCGCGGCCCCTCGCCGTGCCAAAGGCCGGGAATGCCCAGGTGACCTCGGCAGTTGACGTGTCATATAGTTCATGCTGCAACCCGTTGGAGGACGATATGCCCGCCGTCAGCGCTGACACGCTTACCCTGCCCCGCATCGCCGCCGCCACCCTAGGCGACACCGAGCGCCCGGTCAAGCAGATCTCGACCGGGCCGCGCGGCTACGAGGGCGAGGGCTTCCCGGTCGTACGAGCCTTTGCCGGGGTCCCCACCCGCGACCTCGATCCCTTCATCCACATGGACCAGATGGGTGAGGTCGACTACGCGCCAGGAGAGCCGAAGGGCACTGCCTGGCACCCCCACCGTGGTTTCGAGACCGTGACGTACATGATCGACGGCACATTCCAGCACCAGGACACCCACGGCGGCGGCGGCGTCATCAACAACGGCGCGACGCAGTGGATGACCGCCGGCGCCGGACTGCTCCACATCGAGACCCCGCCAGAGGCTCTGGTGATGTCCGGTGGCGTCTTCCACGGCCTGCAGCTGTGGGTCAATCTTCCGGCGAAGGACAAGTTCGCAACACCGCGCTACCAGGCCATCGAGGGCGAAGAGGCAGGGCTGGTCAGCTCCAGCGACGGCGGCGCCCTGGTACGCATCGTGGCCGGCTCGATCGAGGACCACAGCGGTCCCGGCTCGACGCACACGCCGATCACGATGGCGCACGCGACCATCCAGCCCGCAGCGCTGCTCTCCCTGCCATGGCAGCCGGACTACAACGCGCTGGTCTACGTGATGTCGGGCAAGGGCACAGTCGGCGCCGAGCGACGCCCGATCCACGGCGGACAACTCGCCGTCTTCGGCGCGGGCGACCGGATCACGGTCGCAGCCGACGGCAGTCAGGACTCGAACCGCCCGGCCCTCGAGGTCGTGCTGCTCGGCGGGCGTCCCATCGGGGAACCTGTCGCGCACTACGGGCCGTTCGTGATGAACACCCGAGACGAGCTCATCCAGGCCATGGAGGATTTTCAGGCCGGTCGCCTCGGCGTGATCCCGGAGAACGCCCTGATGCCGCACACCGGCGTCTGAGCCGCAGCCGGGACCGTCCGGGTCGACGTCGTGCGTCGCGACCCGGGTCAGCGCGAGTACGCGCCTAGAGAACGACCCGTACGTCGCGAAGGCGTGCGTAGTGCGGGTTGCTTTCCTCGGCCGCTGCCCGCGCTGCACCTGTCAGGCGCACCTCTCGCGCGCGGTAGGGCGCGAAACCGGTGGACGAGCGCACGGAGTCATACCAGTATTCGGCCCATACCCCGTCCGATTCCCGCGCACCGGCCGGCCAGTGCAACATGGCCGGTACGAAGTCGACGCCGGCGTGATCGCACAGCCAGCGCAGATATGCCTCCGGCGCCCGCAGGAAGTCCGCGGCGTCGATCACCGGGACGTTGCCGCGCAGCTGGTCGAACAATTCGGTCTGCTGGACCAACCCGATGTCTGCGGCGACGACGTTCGCGCGCGAACGCACGTAGGACGCGACGACTTCGGCCGGATCCCTGATCAGCAGGACGTTGTGCAGCTCGGGGATCCAGTCGCGTGCTAGCTGCGGGATCAGGTGATGAGTCATGTGCTTCTGGTAGTGAACGCGCGGCCCGCCCGGCCAGGTGCCGGTGAGCGTGGCGACCACCCGCCGCCAGTCGGTCTCCCCCGCGGCGATCACCTCATCGCGCCCCGGATGGTCGAGCTGGGTCTGCTGCAGGTAGTAGGCATAGAGCGGCTCGTCGACGACCACGCTGTCGGGACGGTTCTCCCACGAGCGCATCAGCGCGGTCGAGATGTTGCGCGGGCCGGACCACATGGCCAGCCGGACGGTCATGAGGCGGATCGGCCCGCGACGTCGGCGCGCACCAGGTCGGTGTAGAGACCCTGGAGCCGTTCGACCATGGGTCCACGCGCGCCCGAGCCGATGCGCCGCCCGTCCACCGTGTGCACCGGTACGACGCCGGCGAACGTCCCGGTCACGAACGCCTCGTCGGCGCCGTAGACATCGGTGAGGCTGAAGCTCTTCTCCCGCGTGACGATGCCGGCCGAACTGCAGGCTCGCAGCACGGTCGAGCGGGTGATCCCGCCGAGGCAGTACATGCCTGAGGACGTCCACACCTCCGCGCCCCGCACAATGAAGAAGTGCGTCGAGTTGCAGGTCGCGACGAAGCCGTGCGGGTCGAGCATCAACGCCTCGTCGGCGCCCGCCGTGTAGGCCTGGATGCATGCGGTGATGTCGTTGAGCTTGCTGTGCGAATTGAGCTTCGGGTCGAGCGTGTCCGGCGCGCCGCGGCGCACATGCACCGTGAACAGCGTCAGGCCGCGCTCGACGGTGGCCGGCAACGGGTCTTTGTATTCGCAGATGATCACGACGGTCGCCGGCCCGCTGGACAGGCGGGGGTCCTGGTACGGCGTCGACTTCGGCCCGCGGGTCACCATGAGACGAATGTGCACACCGTCGGTCATCTCGTTGGCGGCGAGCGTGCGATAGATCGCGGACGTGAGCTCGGCACGCGAGAGCCCGATGTCGAGCATGAGCGCCGCAGCGCCCTCGTAGAGCCGGTCGAGGTGCAGGTCGAGAAAGGCCGGATGACCCCCGCTCACCCGCAGCCCCTCCCACACCCCGTCACCCAGGACGAAGCCTGCGTCGAACACCGAGACCATTGCCTCCGCGCGCGGCACGACGGCCCCGTTGACGTAGATGAGGACCCCGGCGTTGCGATGGTCGTCGGCGTAGTCGTGGGTGCCGTGTGCAGTCGTCATCGCCGCGACTCTAGAGCGCGACGGCCTAGAACAGCGCGCGGGCCATCTCGCGCCGTGCCGGAGGAACCCGCTCGTCCTCCGGTCCGAGCAGTTCGAAATACTCGACCAGCCGTTCGCGCAGCAGGTCGCGGTCGTCACCGCTCGTGCGCGACAGCAGATCGAGCAGTCGACGCAACGCGCCGGGCGCGTCATCGCTCATGAGCGAGAGGTCCGCCGCGGCCAGGGCAGCGGCCACGTCGTCGGGCGCCGCGTCGGCCAACGCGATCACATTCGGATCCGCGCTCCCCACCCGCGCGAGCAGATTGACCTGACGTAACGCGAGCGCCGCTGAGGCGTTGGTCGGTTCGGCGTCGAGAATTGCCTGGAACTGCCTGCGCGCGTCGTCGTAGTCGCCGTCGGCCAGGGCCGCTTCGGCTGCGTCGAAGCGCGGGTCCTCCGGGCCCTCAGGGTCTTCGCCCAGGTCGGACTCCCCGTCCGCCTCGGGCGGTGCACCGGTCAGGCCGGCTTCGGTGGATGCCTGCATGAGCGCGTCGATGAACTCCCGGACCTGCGCCTCGGGCAGGGCGCCCTGGAAACCGGGCACGAGCTGACCGCCGAGTACGGCGAACACTGTCGGGATGCTCTGCACCTGCAGCGCCTGCGAGATACGCGGGTTCGCGTCGACGTCGATCTTGGCGAGGATCCACGTACCGTTGCCCTCGACAGCAAGCTTCTCCAGCATGGGCGAGAGCTGCTTGCAGGGCTCGCACCACTCGGCCCAGAGATCGAGCAGCACCGGCACCTGGAACGAGCGGTCGAGCACCTCGGCCTGGAAGCTCGCCTCGGTCACCTCGATCACGACCGAGCCGGCCGGGGGCAGCGGCGCCTCAGCGGCACGTGCCTGTGCGTCGGAGCGCGCCTTCAGCGCGGCAAGGTCGACCGCGCCTGTCATCGCCGCTACGGCGGCGGGATCGGGCGGGGTGGGGCGGCTGGGATTCGGGCGACCGGGACGCATGACCTCCAGTTTTGCAGATCTCGACGCCGCACCGGGCGGCCGGTGAGCCGACCGCCCGTCCGTACATGATCAACACTCCGCAGCAGGGTCCCAGGGCGCGGGCACTCGTCCTTCCGCCGTTGACCGTTCCCGGCAATATGCCGTTCACCGCGTCGCCCACTGGTGTCCCTAGCGTCGGTGGACATGAGCGAATCGCCACATCTGTCCCGTCGCACCGCGCTCGTTCTGCTCGGCGCCGCCGGCGCAGGCGCCGCAGCGGCACCGTTGCTCGGCGGCACCCCGGCCACGGCGGTGACCAGTCTGCGCACCCGCGCTGCGGCCACGACACCGGTGCAGGGTCTGCACCTGACATTCGGTGCCGACCCCGCGCGGCAGATGGTCCTCTCGTGGATCACCGACCGGCAGGTGCGCCGTCCGCTACGGCACCAGAACGACGACCACTGCCTGCAGGACCGCGGCGACTACTACGTCAGGGGCTATTCCGGCGGCCGCCAGGTGCGCTGGCTCGAGCGCGAGCTGCGCCGTGCGCGCGCATCGTGCGACGTCGATTGGGTCGTGGTCGCGATGCACCAGGTGATGGTGAGTTCGGCGGACTTCAACGGCGCCGACCTCGGGCTGCGCGAGGCGTACGGCCCGCTGTTCGACCGCTACGGCGTCGACCTCGTCGTGTGCGGACATGAGCACGACTACGAACGCTCGCTAGCCGTGCGCGGCGTGGTGTCGGGCAGCACGACGCTGACCCCGAATCCGGCCTCGACCGCGACCGATGACATCGACACCTCGCTCGGCACGGTGCACATGGTGCTCGGTGGTGGTGGCGTCTCGGGCACGAGCAATCAGACGTTCTTCTCCGACGGGACCGCCAAAGTGATCACGTCGGTATCCGCGACGCCGGGCGCGAACGGCAAACGCACATCGAGTTCACGAAGGAGCAGGCGGTCTGGCGCGCCGTCGGGGACAGCGCGCATCCCACGGCTTCGCGGCATTCACGGTCGACCCGGGTCATCGTCGCGGCGGCCGGACCTCGTTCCACGTGACGTACTACAACGTCAACAAGCCCTCGGGCGCGCTCTCGGTGTTCGAACGCTTCACGCTGCACCGCCGGCGTTCGGACGGTTGACCACATCACCAACATTCGGCCCAGGAGCGCTCAGAAACGAGTGGGTTCGCGATACTCGCCCCACATCGGGCGGAACGCGTCGCAGATCTCGCCCAGCGTCGCCTCGGCACGGGCAGCGTCGAGCATTGCCGGCAGGGTGTTCTCGTCGTTCTCGGCCGCCCGCAGCATCCGCGCGATCGCCTCGTCGACCGCTGGCTGGTTGCGCGCCGACCGTCGCGCCGAGATCACGGCACGCTGCTCCAGCTCTACCTCGTGCGATACGCGCAGGATCTCCAGCGGTTCGCCCACGTCACCAGTCAGCGTGTTCACTCCGACGATCTTCTTGTCGCCCTTCTCCATCGCCACCTGGTAAGTGAAGGACGCATCGGCTACCTCGCCGATGAACCACCCGTCCTCGATGCCACGCAACAACCCCGAGAGCATCGTTGCGTCGCCGCCGAGGTCCTTGATCCGCTCGAAGATCTTCTCGGCCTCCGCCTCGATCTTGTCGGTGAGCGCCTCGACGTACCACGAGCCACCGAGCGGATCGGCAACATTGAGCACGCCGGTCTCCTCGGCGATCACCTGCTGGGTGCGCAGGGCGATCTGCGCCGCCTTCGCCGACGGCAGGGCCAACACCTCGTCCAGCGCGTTCGTGTGCAACGAGTTCGTCCCTGCCAGCACTGCGGCCAGAGCCTCGACGGCGGTTCGCACGATGTTGTTCTCGGGCTGCTGCGCGGTGAGCGAGACGCCGGCGGTCTGGGTGTGGAAGCGCAGCCGTTGCGCCCGCTCGGTCTTGGCGCCGTACACATCGCGCATCCAGCGCGCCCAGATGCGGCGCGCGGCGCGCAGCTTCGCGATCTCCTCGAAGAAATCGATGTGGGCGTCGAAGAAGAACGACAGTCCTGGGGCAAACCGGTCGACGTCCAGGCCACGCGACATCCCCAGTTCGACGTAGCCGAACCCGTCGGCGAGGGTGAACGCGAGTTCCTGCGCAGCCGTCGAACCGGCCTCGCGGATGTGGTACCCCGACACCGACAGCGGCTTGTAGGCGGGAATTTCGGCGTCGACGTACTCCATCAGGTCGCCGATGAGCTTGAGGTGCGGCTCGGGAGGATAGATCCACTCCTTCTGCGCGATGTACTCCTTGAAGATGTCGGTCTGCAGCGTGCCGTTGAGCTTGGACGTGTCCGCGCCCTGCCGCTCGGCAGCGACGACGTACATGCAGAACAGCGGGACGGCCGGTCCGCTGATGGTCATCGACGTGGTCGTCGCGGCCAGGTCGATCCCGTCGAAGAGGATGTCCATGTCCGCGGCAGAGTCGATCGCGACGCCGCAGTGCCCGACCTCGCCGAGTGCGCGTTCGTCGTCGGAATCGCGGCCCATCAGCGTCGGCATGTCGAATGCCACCGACAGGCCGCCGCCGCCCGCGGCCAGGATCATCTTGTACCGCTCGTTGGTCTGCCGCGCGTTCCCGAACCCGGCGAACTGCCGGATCGTCCAGGGCTTGCCGCGGTATCCGGTGGGGTGGATGCCGCGGGTGTAGGGGAATTCGCCCGGCCAGCCGATGCGGCCCATCCGGTCGTCCGGGCCGGTCGGACCATAAACGGGGTCGAGCTCGGTCCCCGACAGCGTGGTGAAGTCGCGCTCGGACTTCCTCGCGGCGTCATAGCGCGCCTGCCAGCGGTCGCGGCCCGCCTCGATATCGTCAAAGGCGTCGTTCTCGGCGGCGGTACCGGTGTCGCTGTCGATCTTCTCGGCGTCCATACCTGTGAATTTACTTGGACGTCCTAGTAAATGCCAGAAAACGAGATGCCCGTCCTATCCTGGAGCAGTGACCGCCGACGCCGCAGACCCGACACCGCCCGCCGCGGACCGTCGGCGGCGGCGCGGGCTAGCGCTCGCCGTGGTCGGCGTCCTGGTCGGTGCCGGTGCGACGACCGGGTTCTTCGTGTCGAACCGCGGCGACGACCCCACGGGTGCCCCGCCGGCAGTCCTCGCCGGCGCGCCGACCACATCGGCCGTGCCGACCGCAACGCCGAGCCTGGCGGCCGCGCCGACTCCCACGCGCGTCCACACTCCGCCGACAACGGTCGCCCCGACACCGAAGCGCACGGTTGCCCCGAAACCGACAATCCCGCATGACTTCGTCGCCGCGGCCGCGCCGACGTCGTTCCGCATCAAGGGGCCGAGATTCCAGATCAAGGCTCACGTCTGCGGTATGGACAACGTCCGCCCGCTCGACCCGCCGGGCGAGCAGCACCACACCGTGTGCTGGGTGCAGGAGGGTTTCGGGGTGGCGCCCGGCAGCCGGACGGCCACCACCTACGTCCTGGGCCATTCCTGGGGGCAGGACCGGCTCGAGGTGCTGAACAAGATATCGGAGTCGGCCACCCAGGAAATCCTGAATGTCAAACCAATCGATGTCAGCGGTGTGGCCACTTACCCCGTCCACTCCCTCGACGGCTACGTGATCACCCTGTGGACCCCGACCGGCACCCTGCATTACACGGTGAACAAGGCGTTCGGCGTATCGAAGACGTCGGCGGCGTCGGTCGCGCCGTTGATGAACGAGCAGACCAAGCGGCGGCTCGTGATCATCACCTGCGCCGAGCTGGACGGCGTCGACTATGAGTACAACGTAATCGTCGAGGGCCGTCTGACGTCTGCCAAGGCCGGCGCGCGCACCTGACGTCCGAGGCCGGAAACACCGTCAATCGGCGAAGTCGCCTGCCTGCCGACGCAGGCGGCGAAGGATCGCGAAGATCTCGGCGAGCTCGCCGTCGCCGAGACCTGCCATGGCAAACCGCGACTCGTTGAACCGTGCTGTCGCGCGTTGCGCAACGTCCCGGCCGGCACTGGTGATGACCGCGAGCGTGCCACGCCCGTCGCGGGGATTGGGTTCGCGGCGTACGAGCCCGGCGCCCTCGAGCCGGTCGATGACATTGGTGACCGACGTGGCGTGCACCTGCAGGCGCTCACCGATCTTGGACAACGGCAGGGCGCCCGTGCGGGAGTGCACCAACAGCACAAGGGCCTCGTACCGGCTGAAGGTGATGCCGTACGGGCGCAACATCGCGTCCAGTTCGGCGAGCAGGATCTGGTGCGCGCGCATGATCGAGGTGACGGCACGCATCGCGGCGTAGACCTCGGGCTCCTCACCGGGCCACTTCTGTTCCCAAAGCTCGCCTGCTCGGTCGATCGGATCGAACCCGAGCGGCTGCGGAGGCATGGTGGCAGGGTAGTCAGACGTGCCAGACATACCTACGCGCACCGTCGATCATGAGGACATCTGGTTCGGTAGCGCGCTACTTCGCCGGTGGTGTCACCGGAAGGCGTCGAGCCCGGTCAGTCGCGATCCGAGCACAAGGGTGTGCACCTCGTGCGTGCCCTCGTAGGTGTAGACGGTTTCCAGGTTCACCGCGTGGCGTAGCACCGGGTATTCGGTGGTGATGCCGCTGCCGCCGAGGATGGAGCGCGCCTCGCGGCAGATCTCCAGCGCGGCTGACACGTTCGCGAACTTGCCGAAGCTGATCTGGTGCGCCTTGATCCGTCCGGCGTCCTTGAGTTCGCCGAGCCGAAGGGCGGTCAGCTGCGCCTGCTGGAGTTTGACGGCCATCTCGGCGAACTTGCGCTGGGTCAACTGGAACCCGGCGATGGGCTTGTCGAATTGCGTGCGGCTGCCGGCGTAGTCCAGCGTCGCAGCCAGGGCGTCACGTGCGGCACCGGTGACGCCCCAGACGATGCCGAAGCGGGCTTCGGTCAGGCACCCGAGCGGTCCGCGCAATCCAATGGCGCCAGGCAGTTCTGCCGAGGCGGGCAGCCGCACGTCATCGAAAGCCAGCTCGCTGGTGATCGAAGCGCGCAAGGAGATCTTGTGGTGCACGTCCTGCGCCGTGTAACCCGCCATCCCCTTCTCGACGAGGAACCCGCGGATACCGTCCTCGGTCCGCGCCCACACCACCGCGACGTCGGAGATTGACCCATTGGTGATCCACATCTTGCTGCCGGACAGGACCCAGTCCTCGCCGTCGCGTCGCGCGCGGGTACGCATCGAGCCGGGGTCCGAGCCGGAGTCGGACTCGGTGAGACCGAAGCAGCCGATCGCCTCCCCGGCCGCCATGCGGGGCAGCCAGCGCTCCTTCTGCTCCTCGCTGCCGTAGGCGTGGATCGCGTACATCGCCAACGATCCCTGCACGCTGACGAGCGAGCGCAGCCCCGAGTCGACGGCCTCGATCTCGGCGCAAACTCGGCCGTATTGCGACGGTTGTGCTCCTTGGCATCCGTAGCCCTTGAGGTGCATGCCGAGCACACCGAGCTTGCCGAACTCCAACGCCAGATCACGTACGGGCAGCGCGCCGTCCTCGAACCACCCCCGGATGTGCGGGCGAAGCCGGTCGACGGCGAACCTGCGCACCGTGTCGCGCAGCAGGCGATCCTCGTCACCGAGTTCTTCGTCGAGATCGAGCAGATCCATCCGTTCGAGCGCGTCACTCATGCAGTGGACGTTACCCAACCACCACGGACTTGCAGACCCGCGGGCTGACGTTCCCGACGCCCTTGTTCCAGTACGTCAGGCAGACCTCGTGCCGACCGGCCCGCAGCGGAAGCGTGAAGCTGTAACGGTGCGTATTCGACAGGTGATACGTGAGGTTGACGTCCGGCGACGGGTGCCGGGTGCGCCACCGCGCGAACCAGTACCCGTCGTGGCGGGCGGTGTAGGTCTTCGTCATCGCGCGCTGGTCAGGGTCGAACGTCCACCCGTAGACGGTCGCCGAGTGTGCGTGGCCGATCAAATGCAATGCGTGCAAGGGGTTGTGCGCAGCCACGTCGGTGAACAGCTGCCGCAGCGGGGCCGAGGTGGCGCCGCCGTTGCTGCGTGTCAGGCCCGCGCGGATGCTGCACACCGGCCACGCGCCCGGTCCCTGGGCGGCAAGGACTCGCTGGGCGACGGCGATCTGTTCCAGACGCGTTGCCAGGTCGGCACGCGAGGCATAGAAACCACCGTGGTAACCACTCCACGTGGAGCCGGAGAACTGCAGGCCACCGTAGTAACCATTTCCGGTGTTGATGTGCCACCGCCCGCCACTCTCGCAGGATGCGACGCGGTCCCATACCGTGCCCGACGCGTGCGCGGCAGGAGCCGCAATCAGGCTGGCAGTCACGATGCCGGCTGCGGCGACGACTGCGGCGAACCGCGTCGACAGCGCCCGGCCGGCGCGGTGACGCCGATGTTTTGACCGGTAACGGGCAGCGGACACCGCAGAGTTCGATGAGTCATACATTCGGCGAGGCCTCTCGAGGGGGGTCTTGGGGGGTCGCGCACCGTAGGTCACGAACGGATTACGGGACACGCTAGGCGACGGTCAGTGCAGGAGCAAACAGCCTCGATCTCGAGTTGACCCTTTGCCTACGGGGGCTTTACTCGCTCAGCTCCTCGATCCGCCGGAGAAGGAACGCGCGCTCGATGTCGTTCTCGGTGCAGCGCAATGCCTCGGTGAACGCAGCGCGCGCGGCCGCCTGCCGTCCCAATCGCCGCAGGAATTCGGCGCGTGCGGCGGGTAGGTATGCATATCCCGCGAGCTGCGGTTCGCTGCTCAGGGCGTCAAGAGCGGCGAGGCCGACCTCCGGCCCGTGGGCGAAACCGACTGCTACCGCGCGGTTCAGCGACACGACGGGCGACGGCCAGATGTGGCCGAGCACACCGTAGAGGGCGACGATCTCGGCCCAGTCGGTAGCTGCCCAGTTCGCGGCTTCCGCATGAACCGCCGCGATGGCCGCCTGAAGCGCGTACCTGCTCGGCGGTCGGACTCGCAGCGCCGCCCGGACGAGCGCGACACCCTCGGCGATCTCGCCGCGATCCCACCTGGTGCGGTCCTGATCGGCCAGAAGCGTCAGCTCCCCGGACGGGTCGAGCCGCGTATGGCGTCGGGCGTCGGACAACAGCAGCAACGCCAGCAGTCCTCCCACGTCCGGCGAGGACGGCAGCAGGGCATGCAGCATCCGGGCGAGCTGCAATGCGCGCTCGATCAGGTCACGGCGCACCAGTTCGGCCCCGGACGGGGCGGTATGTCCGGTCGTGAAGAGCAAGTGGACGACAGCGAGCACGCCATCGATACGCGCTGGCAGATCGGCCGCGTCGGGGACCCGATAGGGGATGCGCGCGGCAGCGATCTTCTTCTTTGCACGGGTGATCCGTGCCGCCATCGTCGATTCGCTGACCAGGAAAGCTCGCGCCACGTCGGCGGTCGACAGACCGCACACCAGGCGCAGTGTGAGCGCGATCTGCGTCTCGATGGCGAGCGCCGGGTGGCAACAGGTGCAGATGAGGCGTAACCGGTCATCCGGGATCGCATCGCCGTGCTCATACGCTTCGACCGCCTCGTCCAGCACGAGCTCGGGCAGCAGCCGGCGCAATGCCTGATCGCGCCGCAGCACGTCGAGCGCACGGCGTCGGGCCGTCGTAGTGAGCCACGCCGCGGGCGTCGCGGGTACCCCGTCCGTGGTCCACTTCACGAGCGCGCGTGCATAGGCGTCCTGCACGCATTCCTCCGCGAGATCCAGATCGCGCGTTACGCGCACCGTCGCGGCGAGGACGAAACCCCACTCGCGCCGGTGCGCGTCCGCGACTGAAGCCGCGACGTCGGCCACCCTGACGGTCAGTTGTCGAACGTCATGATCGGGCGGATCTCCACGCCGCCGCGCGGTGCCGGGATCTCCTTGGCGAGCCCGATCGCAGCGTCCAGGTCGGGTGCTTCGAGCAGGTAGAAGCCGCCGAGTGCCTCCTTGGTTTCCACGAAGGGGCCGTCGGTGACGGTGAATCCGCCTACCCCGTCACCGCGCAGGCAGGTAGCGGTGGACGTCGACTGCAGCGCCTCGCCTGCCATGATCGCCTCCTTGCGCGCCTCCACGAAGCTCCAGTGCTTCGCATACTCCTCGGCGAGCGCCGGGTCGGGTGGCGCACCCGGATCGCTCTCGGTCTCATAGATGAGCACCAGGTACTTGGCCATGTCACTCCTCACGTCCGCGATCCGCCGGTCGGATCGTTGCTATATCGACGAACGGCCGGGCGGCGAATCGACAGTTCACGAACCGCCGTTCCGCATAGGCTGCGCCGTCATGGACTGGAACCTACGGACCTGTGCGCGCGAAGGACACGTCACCTATGCACCGGACGAGGCCGAGTACACCGCGAAGCTACAGGCCGGCACTCCGCTGGGCGCCGCATGGCGATGCCTGCGCTGCGGCAGCTACGTGTTGGGCGAGCCGCACGGTAGCGGCCCCGCCGACGACGCGCCGGTCCTGCTGCGTGGCGAGGCGCTGCGCGCTGCGTTCATCCTGCGGGCACTGGCGATCGAGCGGTGGTTCCGCGGCCTGATCCTCATCCTGCTGGCCGTGGCGGTCTTCGAACTGAAGAGCACGCGGGTCAGCCTGCAGGACCTGTTCAACCGTGACCTCAAGTCGCTGAAGCCGTTCTTCGACCAGATTCATGTCCAGGTGTCGGACTCGAGCACGATCGGATCGGTGCAGAAGATCCTGCACGCGAAGGCATCAACCCTGAACCTGATCGCGGTGGGCCTGCTGCTCTACGGACTGCTCCAGATTGCCGAAGGTATCGGGTTGTGGTCGCTCAAGCGGTGGGGCGAGTACGTCGCCGTGGTCGGGACGACGCTGTTCATCCCGTTCGAGATCTACGAAGTGGTCGAGAAGGCCAGCTGGCTGAAGATCGCAGTGCTGCTGATCAACGTGGGCGCTGTGCTGTACCTGTTGTTCTCGAAGCGGCTGTTCGGGATCAGGGGTGGTGGCCGCGCGTACGAGGAGCAGTTGCACGAGGTGTCGCTGCTCGAGGTCGAGGAGTCCTCTGCCGACACCCGTGCGGCCGGCGCCTAGTCCAACGGGGTGTCGATGTCGCGCAGCGCCTTGAGCGCGTCGGCGTACATGCGCTCTTTGATGGTGGCGAGCGTCGAGCCCGCCTTGCCGGTTAGCGGGCGCGCCATCTCGATTGCCGAGAGCAGGACGTCGTCCTCGTGCGCGACGGCGTCCACGATCGAGTGATCCAGTGCGTCGGTGCCGCCGTAGCGACGTCCGGTCGTCATCGCCTCGTGAGCCGTTTGCTGCGCCAACCGGCTCTGGATGAGTGCGGACATGCCCGGCGAGAAGGGGATGTTTATGTCGACCTCGGGCAGGCAGAAGAACCCGCGATCAGCGCGCATGACCCGGAAATCGTGGGCGAGTGCGAGCATCGCCCCACCCGCGAAACAGTGGCCCTGGATCGCGGCCACGCTCGGCACCGGGATCGAGATCAGTCGTGCGAGCATGGCCTGGACGTCGATCACATAATTGCGGAATTCGGCTGCGTGCTGGGAGAGCCAGTCGAGATCCAGGCCATTGCTGAAGAACTTTCCGGTGGCCGTCGTCACCAGGGCACGCGGCCCGTCGGCGGAGGCCACCTTCTCCAGGTGCAGCCGCACCTCGGCGAGCCAGTCCGGGTGGAAGCGGTTCTCGGTGTCCCCGAGGTTGAGGACGAAGACGTCGCCGTCGCGATCGAGTGCTGGCACCCGGAAGATGTTACGCATCAGTAGGGCGCGGGCACCGCCCACCCGAGCACGGAGGAGGCCTGAGTGGACAGCGATCTGCTGCCGCTGCTGCACGCACGCCTGACCGGGCTCTACTCACCGCTCCTGGCCGACACCACCGCCTCCATCCTGTTCACGGCGGGTGGAATGGCGAACTGGACCGTCGAGATCGACCGGGGCCGTACCGTCGCGCGACACGGCGGACCGCCGCAGCCGACCACGACCGTGCGGGCAGCACTGCGTGTACTTAACGAGGTCGTCGCGGGTACGCGCAGCGGCGTCCGCGCCTTCCTCGACGGCGATCTCACGGTGCGCGGCAACCTGGCTCTGGCGCTGCAGCTGGACGGTCTGTTCCCGGGCACCGTCGAGGACATCACGCGCACCGCGACGCGCTCGGTGCCCGCAGGCGGCATCGATACGTTCTATCTCGAATCCGGACGCACCGATGCGCCGCCCGTCGTGTTGGTCCACGGCCTCGGCGCCACGAATGCTTCGATGCTGCCGCTGATCCCGGCGCTCTCGCGTGAGTTCCACGTATTCGCCCCTGACCTGCCCGGCCACGGCGGGTCGCAGGCCACCGGCGAGCGCCATGCACCGGCCTACCTCGGCCGCTGGCTTGCGGCGTTCATCCGCGAGACGTGCGACCGCCCCGCCGTGCTGGTGGGCAACAGCCTGGGCGGGCGCACCGCCCTACAGACCGGCTTGGATCACCCTGAGCTGGTCCGTGGCCTGGTGCTGCTCTGCCCAGCGGTCGCCTTCCGCAGGCTGCGACAGTTCGTTCCGTTCGTGCGCGTGGTGCGCGACGAGTTCGCGGCGATGCCGTTCCGGGTGCCGCGCCGGATGGCGATGCGTGGATTACGCAGCCTGTTCGCCGACCCAGCTCGATTGCCCGACGCTTGGTACGACTCCGCGATCGACGAGTTCCTGCGCGTGCTGTCCGTGCGGCGCAACAGGTTGGCAACCTTCAGCGCGATGCGCCACATCTACCTCGACGAACCGTTCGGCGGCAACGGGTTCTGGGATCGGCTGCCGGGTCTGCGTCCGCCCGCGTTGTTCCTGTGGGGCGACCGCGACGTGCTCGTCCCCGCCGGCTTCGATCGGTTCGTGCGGGAGGCACTGCCGCGGGGACGCAGCATCGTGCTGGACGACTGCGGACACGTGCCGCAGTTCGAGCATCCCGACCTGACCGCGCAGTACACGACCGACTTCATCGCCGAGCTACCCGAACTCGCCGCGCTGCCACCCATTCTCAGAGCGAGGCGATGAGTTCCGCGGCGGCCGCATACGGGTCGGTCTCGCCCTCGACGACTCGTGCCGCAGCGGCGTCGAGGGCGGCCGACCCGTGCACGTCGGCGAAGCGCTGCTTTACCTCCCCGAGCGCAATGGCCTCGATCTCGGTGGCCGCGCGTGCCCGCCGGCGCTCTTCGAGCACGCCGTGCTCCTGCATCCACGAACGGTGCTTGTCGATCGCAGCGACGAGGTCGTCGATGCCCTCGCCTCGCGCGGCAACGGTCTTGACGATCGGCGGACGCCACGCCCCCGCGTCGCTGTGTCGACCACCGAGCGATTGCATGTAACGCAGGTCGCGCGCGACCTGGTCCGCACCGTCGCGATCGGCCTTGTTCACGACGAAGATGTCTGCCACCTCGATGATCCCGGCCTTCGCCGCCTGGATCCCGTCCCCCATACCGGGTGCCAGGACGAGCAGCGTCGTGTCGGCGAGGGACGCGACCTCGACCTCGGCCTGACCGACGCCGACGGTCTCGACGAGCACCACATCGCAGCCCGCTACGTCCAGCACTCGCAGCGCCTGCGGCACCGCCGCCGAGAGTCCGCCCAGCTGTCCGCGAGAGGCCATCGAGCGAATGAAGACACCGTCGTCGGTAGCGTGTTCCTGCATTCGCACGCGGTCACCGAGCAGGGCACCGCCGGAGAACGGTGAGGACGGGTCGACGGCCAGGACGCCGACCCGCTTACCGTCGGCACGAAGGCGTGCCACGAGGACGGCGGTCGACGTCGACTTGCCGACACCAGGGGCTCCGGTGAGGCCGACGAACTGCGCGGTGCCGCTGAACGGCGTCAGCGCAGCGGCGACGTCCCGCAACACCGGCGAATCGTTCTCGACGAGCGAGATCAACCGGGCGACCGCCCGCGCATCCCCGCAGCGGGTGCGCGCGACGAGTTCGTCGACGTCGGCGGTGCGGCGACTGCGCAGCACCGGTCAGCCGGCAGCAGGAACGTGCAGGATGAGCGCGTCGCCTTGCCCGCCACCGCCGCACAGCGCCGCCACACCGGTCCCGCCGCCGCGTCGCTTCAGTTCCAGGGCGAGCGTCAGAGCCAGGCGTGCGCCGGACATGCCGATCGGGTGGCCGAGCGCTATGGCACCGCCGTTGACGTTCACGATGTCCTGCTCGACGCCGAGTTCTTTCATGGACTGGATGCCGACCGCGGCGAACGCCTCGTTGATCTCGATGAGATCGAGGTCGGCGACGGTCAGATCCGCCTTGCCCAGCGCGTGCTTGATGGCGTTGGACGGTTGCGACTGCAGCGAGGTGTCGTCGGGGCCGGCGACATTTCCGTGAGCACCGATCTCAGCAAGCCAGCTCAGGCCGAGCTCCTCGGCTTTAGCCTTGCTCATCACCACGACAGCGGCCGCACCGTCGGAGATCTGGGACGCGGTCCCGGCCGTGATCGTGCCGTCCTTGCCGAACGCGGGCCGCAGACGCGCCAAGGTCTCGACGGTGGTGTCGGCGCGGATGCCCTCGTCCTCACGGAACTCGACGGGGTCACCCTTGCGCTGCGGGATGAACACTGAGGCGATCTCGTCGTCGAACACGCCGTTCTTCTGCGCCAGCGCGGCGCGCTGGTGGGAACGGGCAGCGAACTCGTCCTGTTCCTCACGTCCCAGACCGAGCTTGACATTTACCTTGTCGGTGGACTCACCCATCGGGACGTTGTCCAGGATATCGGTGAGGCCGTCGAAGGCCATCGAGTCCAGCATCTCGATCGCACCGTACTTGTGGCCCGATCGTGACTTCGGCAGCAGGTGTGGCGCGTTCGTCATCGACTCCTGCCCGCCGGCCACGATCACGTCGAACTCGCCGGCGCGGATCAACTGGTCGGCCATCGCGATCGCGTCCAGTCCGGACAGGCACACCTTGTTGATCGTGAGGGCAGGTACGGACAACGGGATGCCTGCCTGATACGCGGCCTGGCGGGCGGGGATCTGACCCACGCCAGCCTGCAGCACCTGTCCCATGATCACGTACTGCACCTGAGCGGGAGCGACACCCGAACGCTCGAGCGCCGCTTTGATCGCGACACCACCGAGATCGGCGCCGCTGAAGTCCTTGAGCGAGCCCAGCAGTCGTCCCATCGGCGTGCGCGCACCGTTGACGATGACCGATCCGGCCATGGCGATGCCCTCCTCGGCGGCTATGCGAAGCCCCTACTGTATCGAGGGTGTAACGGCGGCACGGGGACTGTGAACAACCGCACGCCCGCTCGTCCTACAGCGCTTGCAGTTGCGAATATGGCGCGATGCCAGCCGAGCCACTGTTCACCAAGATCGACCACGTGGGCGTCGCCGTCGCGGACCTCGATGAAGCGATCGCGTTCTACCGCGACACATTCGGCGTGCTGAGCGTGCACGAGGAGGTCAACGAGGACCAGGGCGTGCGCGAGGCGATGCTCGCAGTCGGCGACGGCGCCACCCGCATACAGCTCCTCGCCCCGCTGTCCCCAGCGAGCACCATCGCGAAATTCCTGGACCGCAATGGACCCGGCGTGCAGCAGGTCGCCTACACCGTCGAGGACATCGTCAAGGTCTCCGTCACCCTGCGAGAGCGTGGGATGCGCCTGCTCTACGACGAGCCGCGCCGGGGCACGTCCGACAGCCGCGTGAATTTCATCCACCCCAAGGACGCGGGCGGCATTCTCGTGGAACTCGTGCAGCCGGCCGACTAGGTTACTCTCAAGTAACATCTGGACGCCGGCGATCCACATGCGGAGGCCATTCGTGGACGACATCAAGAACGCCATCCTCGGCGACGACTTGGCGGCGCTTGCGAGCCTGCCCCTACCGAGCACCTATCGCGGCGCCGTAGTGCTGGCGGACGAGGTCGACATGTTCGAAGGCATGCCGACCAAGGAGAAGGACCCGCGCAAGAGCCTGCACGTGCAGGAGGTCCGGACCCCCGAACTGGGTCCGGGCGAGGCGGTCGTCGCCGTGATGGCCAGCGCGATCAACTACAACACAGTGTGGACGTCGATCTTCGAACCCGTCTCCACCTTCTCGTTCCTGCAACGCTACGGACGCTCCTCCGCACTGGCCGCCAAGCACGATCAGCCCTACCACGTCGTGGGATCCGACCTCGCCGGTGTCGTGCTGCGCGTCGGGCCGGGCGTGACGAGATGGAAGGCGGGCGACGAGGTCGTGGCGCACTGCCTCTCGGTCGAGCTCGAGGATCCACAGGGTCACGATGATTCGATGATGGATCCGCAGCAGCGCATCTGGGGCTTCGAGACGAACTTCGGCGGTCTTGCCGAGCTGGCGCTGGTGAAGTCGAACCAGCTGATGCCCAAACCAGGACACCTGACCTGGGAGGAGGCCGCCGCCCCCGGCCTTGTCAACTCCACCGCGTACCGCCAACTGGTCTCGCACCACGGCGCCAACATGAAGCAGGGCGATGTCGTCCTGGTCTGGGGCGCGTCCGGCGGGCTCGGCGGATACGCGACCCAGTACGCGCTCAACGGCGGCGCCACCCCCGTCTGTGTCGTCTCCTCGCCGGAGAAGGCGGCGATCTGCCATGCGATGGGTGCAGACCTGGTCATCGACCGTTCGGCCGAGGGGTACGACTTCTGGAAGGACGACGTCCAGCAGCCGTCGGAGTGGAAGCGCCTCGGCGCCCGGATCCGGGAACTCACCGGTGGCGACGACCCCGACATCGTCCTCGAGCACCCCGGACGCGAGACCTTCGGCGCCTCGGTGTATGTGGCCAAGCGCGGTGGCACCATCGTCACCTGCGCATCCACGAGTGGGTACGTGCACGAGTACGACAACCGCTACTTGTGGATGATGCTCAAACGCATCGTCGGCTCACACTTCGCGAACTACCGCGAGTCTTGGGAGGCGAACCGACTCATCTCCAAAGGCGCGATCCACCCGACCGTCTCGAAGGTTTACCGGCTCGAGGAGGTCGGCCAGGCTGCCTTCGACGTGCATCGCAACCTGCATCAGGGCAAGGTCGGTGTGCTTTGCCTGGCTCCTGTGGAAGGGCTGGGCGTGCGCGATCAGACGCTGCGAGCGCAGCACGTCGAGGCCATCAACAGGTTCCGTGACCGGTAGCGGGTTGGGGTCAGGCGCATAAGGTGCGAAAATCACCGTATGGCGGCCGACAACACCCACGATGTCCTCCCCATCCTTTCCGAGGCGCTCCCTAGCTTCGACCCCGCGATACGCGGTTATGACCGAGCCCAGGTCGACGGCTGGGCAGCGCAGGTCGACGCCGATCTCCGCGCGCTGAACTCCGAACGAGATTCAATCGCGGCCCGTAGCGCGGACGTTGCAGCGCAACTGGCCGGAGCGCAGGCGCAGATCGAGTCGCTGCGCCGGCAGCTGAAGGCTGCGCAGCAGGACGTCAATGCGGACAACGTCGAGGATCACGTCGCGCTCATCCTGCAGAAGGCGCAGTCCGAGGGCGCCAAGATCCGTGCCGGGGCGCAGCAGGAGGCTGAAATCATCCGCAACGGCGGGGCCGATGCCGCCGCGCGGACGAAGGCGGCCGCGAACGCCCAGGCCGAGCGCGTCCGCAGCGAGTCGACGGCACGACTCGCCCACGCCGACGAGACGTCCCGGAAGCAGATGGGCGAGATCGAAGCCCGCAAGGCCCGCGTCGAGAGGGAGCTCGCGGATCTCGACAAACGCACGCGCGGCGAGCTCACTCGCTTGAGCGAGGAGTCGAACGCCGAGCGCGCGCGTTTGGACAGCGAATCGGCCGCTGAGCGCGCGCGGGTGGAGAGCGAGTCGGCTGGCGAGCGCACCCGGCTGGAGGCTGAATCGGAAGCGGTGCGCATGCGCTTGGAGACGGAGTCCGAAGCCGAGCGCGCTCGCCTGGAGGCTGAATCGGAGGCTGAGCGCAACCGGTTGGAATCAGAATCTGCGGCCAGGCGCGCACAGGCCGACGCCGACTTCGAAGTGACGCTGCGAGCGCGGCGTTCGAGCGAGTACACCAAGATCGCGCAAGACAAGGCGGCCGCCACCGCCGAAATCGCGAAGGCGTTGGCTGACGCCCAGACCGAGGCCGGCCGAATCCGGGACGAGGCTCACGCTGAGATGCGGCGCGTGCAGTCGTTGCGCGACGAGTCGCATTCGCACCTGCAGGATCTGCACGCCCGCCTCGGAAAGGCCCTCGAAGAGTCCCGATCAGCAGGCGGGTCCGTGGACGCGCGAGTTTAGGGTCTCCGGTCCTGGGTCTCGGATCGCTGGGTCTCGGATCGCTGGGTCTCGAAGTTCCAAGTGAGTACGACGCATTGCTCCTCGACCGTCGCGCCGGCCTTGCGGTAGGCGCCCAGCGCGGCGGTGTTGCCGGCATCGGTCGCAACCCACATCGCATAGCAACCACGCCCACGGGCAAGATCGGCGAGCGCACGGACGAGCGCGGTACCGATGCCGCGCCCCCGCGCGGCGTCGTCCACGCCCAACTCGTAGACAAACATCTCGGTGCCCTTGTCCGGGTGGGTCAGTTCGACGCCGGTCACCATGCCGAGCGGCCGGTCGCCGTCGTAGGCGATGAGCACGTGATGGTCGGGGCTGTTCACGAAGCGTTCGGTTGGGTGCTGCTGCGGTCGCTCGTCGAACAGATGACCAGCGGCCAGGATAACCTGCACGTCTCGGACTTCCTTGATCAACAGTGCTCTCCTCGGTCGGCCACCGATCAGTGCGTCGGATCGTATGGCGTTGTCCACAGGGTCGCGATGCTGGTTGCCGGGGGTTAGGACAGCGGCAATGATGACCGGGTGTATGTCCGGCTCGGCGTCCTAGCCGTCGCCACCGCCTGTGCGGTGACGGCGTGCACCAGCGGCGACGCCGATCCCGGCCCCACGCCGACCCCCACCGTCAGCTCCGTGACCACGACGTCCGCGCCGGTGCCACCCACCTCCGCAAGACCGACATCCAGCGCCCCACCCTCCGGCCCTCTCACCACCGGACCGAACCTGCAGCCTGGAGATAGACCACCGGTCGTGCCGCCCCTCGCTAAACAACATTCGCCAAACGGGGCTTTGGTCTTTGCCAGCTACTACTTTAGGGCATTCGATTGGGGCTACGCCACGAATGACCCATTCCTCGTAGCGCAGATTAGCCTCACTACATGCGAGGGATGTAATGTCTACATTAATGGCCTTTTGCAGCTGCGTCGCGCGGGGGCTACCTTGACCGGCGGACGTATCAAGATTCGGTCTGCTGATCGCGCCCACGGGCCCTTCACAATTAAGGCCGATCAAGCGATCGACGTGGCTATTACTGAACAATCAATCACTATTACCCGACCTTCAGGCCTACAAAGCAATGCGGCGCCCGCAGTTTCTAATGCTCACTTTCTTGTGTTTGTTTCCTGGGTAACAGACGCGTGGAGAGTCGTGGAGGTGGCTGCGAGATGAGGCCATTCTCGTTCCGATGGCCCTTGGTAGTAGTTTTATTCTCGTTTATGACGGCATTGATCACTGATAGTTCTGCCTGGGCCAATGCTGGAAGGCCGCCTGACCCCGTCGACGCGCAACCTGTAACGGCCGGTTACGGCGCTACCGCATCTACCACATTGAAGAATCCGTATCCCCCGACTCATTCGGAGGGGGCCGGCTACCCCTTCTCCCCTCGAGTCGCGGCAACACGCGTCCAGAATTGTGGACCGCCACAGGTCGCTGGGCACATCAGCAGTCAGCAGACCAATGTCTGTGCGATCGCGCAGCAGGTTTGCGCAGTCACAACGCCCGCGCAACTCCCTAAGGACCCGAGAGTAACGACGCAGATTACGCTCACGCAGCAGCCGGATGGGTCTTGGACGCCTGGGGCACCGCAGTGCAACGTCGTGCCGGGGCAGGCCGCCCGGCCGCAGGTCACCGCACAGATGGCCACTGACGAAGCACGTCGTCTTCTGCCCCATCCTGACATTCGCACCACCGGTGGCAATTCGCCCACCCTGGTCAATATCGAGACCGTCTTCTGGATCGATACCCCAGCCGACCGGACGCTCGGCATGGTGGCCCTGCTCGGCTACCAGGTCAGCCTGCGCGCCCACGTCACTCAGGTGAGCTGGGACTTCGGCGACGGAAGCACCGACACGACCGACAACCCCGAACCGGCCTACCGCTCCGACAATCCCTGCGACACCGTCACCTGCGCGGACTACTACGGCCACACCTACCGCGACGTCGGTGCCCCGACCATCACCGCCACCATTACCTGGAACGGTCAGTATCGCGTCGACGGCGGGCCCTGGATCGACATCGTCGGCACCGTCAGCGCACCCGCCACCAGCACAACAATCAACGTCCGCCAAGCCCGCGGCATCCTCGTTCCCAACCCCGACCACTGAGCCCGACCGCGTCCCGCGGAACGCGGTCGACCAGGCCGGGCCAGAGCGCGTTCCTGCGGAACGCGTCCGCGGAGCGCAACAGGTGCCGGTACACGCGGAAGTGTGCGGTAGATCCGAGTTGCGAAGTTCCAGACAAGGCCGGCTCGTCATGGCGCGTCCCGCGGAACGCGGTCGACCGAGCAGACCCACAGCCGCGGGACACGGGGCCCGGGCCGCCCGACGGGAGGGACATCGACACGGCGAAGTGCGACCCCAGGCACGCGTTACACCGTGTTGATCACGGCAGGAAAGATCACGGCAGGAAAGATCACGGGGCGCGCAAGAAGCGACATGGAGTCACCGCCTGGCTGGACCGCGGCGTTCCCGAGCGGCCCAGCAGGCCGTGTGCCAGTGCCGGCGCTCACCTGCGTCCATCGACGCGGTCGGCCAGGCGACGATATGCGGCACCCCGGCGCTGATCTCGTGATCGCACCCAGGACAGCGGTACGCCTTCACCGCCGCCGAGCCGGTGACTGACCGGACCACGTACAGCGTGTCGCCCCAAGCCTCGCGGCGCTCACCACCTCCGAACAGGGGCGACGGAGGCGGCACGGGCAGGCGCCGGTTGCGACGCGCCATCACCGATCTGCGATCACGAGTAGTCGCGAAAGCCCTTGCCGGTCTTGCGACCGAGCCGGCCGGCGGTGACCAGGTGCTCGAGCAAGGGCGCCGGCGCGAAACCCGGCTCGCGGAATTCTAGGTACAGCTCTCGCTCGATCGCGAGGGACACGTCGTTACCTACCACGTCCAGCAGCTCGAACGGACCCATCGGGTACCCGCAGCCGACCTTCATCGCCGAGTCGATGTCATCAGCACTCGCGTAATGCGCCTCGAGCATTTTGACCGCGTCGTTGAGGTACGGGAACAGCAGCGCGTTGACGATGAAGCCCGCCCGATCCCCGCAGCGCACGGGATGCTTGCCGATCCGTCGCGTCACCTCCACGATCGTGGCCTCTACATCGGCGGCCGTCGCCACCGTCGTCACCACCTCGACCAGCTTCATCACCGACGCGGGGTTGAAGAAGTGCATGCCGATGACCTCCGACGCCCGCGACGTGGCAGCAGCGCATTCGATCACGGGCAGCGAGGACGTCGTCGTCGCCAGGATCGTGCCGGGCGCGCAGATGTCGTCGAGGTTGGAGAACAGCGCCTGCTTGACGGCAAGGTCCTCGATCACGGCCTCGACGACGAGCTGCATACCGGCAAGATCGTCGAGTGAGGTCGTCCCCGAGATCCGGGCCCGCGCGGCGTCGCGGTCGGCAGACTCGAGCTTGCCGCGCTGCACCGCCTTCTCCATCGAGCGGTCGATCGCAGCCGTCACCTTCGCGACCTTCTCCGGCGTCCGCGCGACGAACAGCACGTCATGGCCGCCCTTGGCGAAAACCTCGATGATGCCGGTCGCCATCGTGCCGGAGCCGACGACACCCACCCGCGAGACGTCCCGCACGGCGCCGGTGGCAGCACCCGGCGCCGGTGTGTGCGCGTCCACCACGAGCTTCGGCGAGCCCGGCGCGTCGTAGGTGTAGAAGCCGCGACCGCTCTTGCGACCGAGCAGTCCGGCCGTCATCATCTGCTTGAAGATCGGCTGCGGCGCGTGCAGACGATTGCGGCCCTGCTTGTACATCGTGTCGAGGATCTCGTAGGCCGTGTCGAGCCCGATCAGGTCGCAGAGCGCAAGCGGGCCCATGGGCAACCCGCAGCCCAGCGTCATCGCCGCGTCGATGTCCTCCCGGCTGGCATAGCGTGACTCGTACAACGCGACGGCATGGTTGAGGTACCCGAACAGCAGCGCGTTGGCGATGAAACCCGCCCGGTCGCCGACCGTCACGTCGATCTTGCCGAGCTTCTGGGCGAACGCCTCGACGTCGTCGACCACGTCCTGTTCGGTCACCACACTGCGGATGACCTCGACGAGCTTCATCACCGGCGCCGGGTTGAAGAAATGCAACCCCACCACTTTGCCGGGACGGGTCGTGGAGACTGCGATCTCGGTAACCGAGAGCGACGAGGTATTGGTCGCGAGGACGGTCTCGGGTTTGCACACCTCGTCGAGCTTGGCGAAGATCGCGCGCTTGAGGGCCAGGTGTTCAGGCACCGCCTCGATGACCAGATCAGCTTCCGCCAACGCGGTCATGTCGGTCGTGTAGGTAATGCGGGCGTGCAGCTCCTGCTCGGCATGCTCGGTCAGCTTGCCGCGCTTGACCGCACGTCCGGTCGATCCCTCGACGTGGCCACGTCCCCGCTCGAGAGCGGCCTCGTCGGCCTCGACGGCGAGCACCGACAGGCCATTACGGGCGAAGACCTCCGCGATCCCGGCACCCATCGTGCCGAGACCGATCACGCCGACGTTCTGGAAATCCCGAGTCATTCAACCGTCCTCCTGACATTCACCGACAATCGCGATCCGCACCGGGCGCTAGACGAAGGATGTCAGAACAGCCGTTGGGACGGGTCGTCCATGCCCCGCAGCGCCTCGTAGTCGAGTACCAGACAGGTGATACCGCGGTCCTCGGCGAGGGTGCGGGCCTGCGGCTTGATCTCCTGCGCGGCGAACACCCCGCGGACGGGTGCGAGCAGCGAGTCACGGTTGAGCAGCTCCAAGTATCGGCTCAGCTGCTCGACACCGTCGATCTCGCCGCGCCGTTTGATCTCCACCGCCACCGCCACACCATTGCGGTCCCGGGCCATGATGTCGACCGGCCCGATCGCGGTCGGGTACTCGCGACGGACCAGCCGGCATCCCTCGCCCAGCAGCACGATCTGCTCGGCGAGCAGCTTCTGCAGATGCGCCTCCACTCCGTCTTTCGTCAGGCCCGGATCGACGCCGAGCTCGTGGGCCGAGTCGTGTTCGATCGACTCGAGGGTGATCACGAGCTGCTCCCCCGCCTTGTTGGTCACCGTCCAGGTCCCTTCGCCTTCGACCATTGAGCAGGGTGGGCTCATCCAGTTCAACGGCTTGTACGAACCGCCGTCGGAATGCACCAGCACCGAACCGTCGGCCTTCAAGAGCAAAAGCCGGGTGGCGAGCGGGAGGTGCGCGGTCAGCCGGCCGACGTAGTCGACGCTGCACCGGGCGATGACGAGGCGCACGCCTGGCAGATTACCGGCCGAGCCGGTTGCCATGGAGCGGCCCTGGGTACCTAGCTGACAAGTCGACAAGCAGGAGGTAGGAATTCATGGCTGATCAGCCAACTGTCACCCTCAACAGCGGTGCCGTGATGCCGCAGCTCGGCTTCGGCGTGTTCCAGATTCCGTTGGGCGAAACCCGCGCAGCCGTCAACGCCGCCTTCGCGGCCGGCTACCGATCGATCGACACGGCCGCGATGTATGGCAACGAGGAAGGCGTGGCCGAGGCGATCAACGACGCCGGCCTGCCGCGCGAGGACCTGTTCATCACCACCAAGCTGAACAACAACGCCCACGGTTACGACGAGGCACTCGCCGCATTCGAACAGAGTCGGCAGAAGTTGGGCCTCGACTATCTCGACCTGTACCTGATCCACTGGCCGCTTCCGGCCAAGGATCGTTACGTCGACACCTGGAAGGCCTTCGCCAAGCTCCAGCAGGACGGGCTGGTCCGCTCCATCGGCGTCTCGAACTTCCAGCCCGCGCACCTCGAGCGGATTCTCGACGAGACCGGCGTGACGCCCGCGCTGAACCAGGTCGAGTGCCATCCGTACCTGACCCAGCAGCCGCTGCGCGAGTTCGACGAAAAACACACCATCGCGACCGAGGCGTGGTCGCCGATAGCGCAGGGCGGCGACCTGTTGACCGACCCGGTCATCGCCTCGCTGGCCGAGAAGTACGGCAAGTCGCCCGCCCAGGTCGTGATCCGCTGGCATCTCGACCTCGGCAACGTCGTCATCCCGAAGTCGGTCACCCCGCAGCGCATCCGCGACAACATCGACGTGTTCGACTTCGAACTGGACGCCGCCGACGTCGCTGCCGTCGGCGAACTGAACAAGGACGAGCGGACGGGTCCCGACCCGGATACGTTCAACCCCGCCTAGACACGCCGGACGGCTGCACACGGCGGTCAGGCGCGGGCGTCCTCGATCGCGTCGACGATCTGGCCGAGGACGTCGGTGATCTCGAAGTCTTTCGGGGTGAACACCCGAGCGACCCCGTGGGCACGCAGGAATGCCGCATCGTTGTCCGGGATGATGCCGCCCACGATCACCGGGACGTCATCCAGCCCGGCCTTGAGCAGCCCGGCCACGACATCGGGGACGACCGACATGTGCGACCCGGACAGCACGGAGAGCCCGACCACGTCGACGTCCTCCTCGACCGCCGCGGCCACGATCTGCGCCGAGGTCAGGCGAATACCCGAGTAGACGACCTCGAACCCGGCGTCGCGGGCGCGCAGGGCAATCTGCTCCGCACCGTTCGAATGGCCGTCAAGGCCGGGCTTGCCCATCAGGAACTTGAGCGGACGGCCGAGATTTCTACCGAGAGCGCGTACCCGTGCCTGCACCTGCGCAAGCGAGCCCTCATGACCGCCGCCGGTGGCGCCGGCCACGCCGGTCGGGGGCCGGTACTCCCCGAACACCTCTCGCAGGACGCCGGCCCACTCCCCCACCGTCACACCGACCTTGGCGCACACCAGCGAGGCCGCCATCAAATTCTCGTCGGTCTTCGCCGCGTCCCGCAGCGTGTTGAGCGCCTCGTCGACGTCGACCGGGTCACGACCCTCGCGCCAGCTGCGAACGGCCGACACGGCGGCCTCCTCGACGGCCGGGTCGACGGTGAGAATGCCGCCGTCCGTCCCGCCTACGAGGGGATTCGGCTCCGTCTCGGTGTACTTGTTCACCCCGACGACGACGGCCTCGCCGGATTCGATCCGCCGCCGCCGCAGCGCCAGCGAAGACACGAGAGCCGATTTCAGGTGCCCGGTCTCGACCGCTGCAACCGCGCCGCCCATCTCGAGGATGCGGTCGATCTCGGCGCGCGCGCCGTCCTTGATCTCGGCGACCTTTGCCTCGACCACCTTCGAACCCTCGAACAGATCGTCGTATTCGAGCAGGTCGGACTCGTCGGCGAGCACCTGCTGCATGCGCAACGACCACTGCTGATCCCACGCGCGCGGCAGGCCGAGCGCCTCGTTCCACGCCGGCAACTGAACCGCCCGTGCCCGCGCATCCTTCGACATCGTCACGGCGAGCATCTCGAGAAGGATCCGGTAGACGTTGTTCTCCGGCTGCGCCTCGGTCAGCCCCAAGGAGTTGACCTGCACGCCATAGCGGAAGCGGCGAAGTCTCGCGCTCTGCACCCCGTAGCGCTCCAGTGTGATCTCGTCCCACAGCGCACCGAACGCGCGCAGCTTGCACATCTCCTCGACGAACCGCACTCCGGCGTTGACGAAGAAGGAGATGCGCGCGACGACCTCGTCGAACTCGTCCTCCGGAACCTGTCCTGAATCGCGCACCGAGTCCAGCACGGCGATCGCCGTGCAGAGCGCAAAGGCGACCTCCTGCACGGGCGTCGCGCCGGCCTCCTGCAGGTGATAACTGCAGACGTTGATCGGGTTCCACCGCGGCACCTTGGCGACGGTATAGGCGATCATGTCGGTGATCAGGCGCATCGACGGGGCCGGTGGGAACACATACGTCCCGCGCGACAGGTACTCCTTGATGATGTCGTTCTGCGTCGTGCCCGTCAGTTGCGCGAGGTCCGCGCCGTGTTCCTCGGCGACGGTCAGATAGAGCGCGAGCAGGTACATCGCCGGCGCGTTGATCGTCATGGAGGTGTTCATCTGGTCCATCGGGATGCCGTCGAACAGCGCGCGGACGTCACCGATGTGCGAGACCGGGACGCCGACCTTGCCGACCTCGCCGCGCGCCAGCTCGGCGTCCGGGTCGTAACCGGTCTGCGTGGGCAGGTCGAACGCGACCGAGAGTCCCGTCTGGCCCTTGCCGAGATTGCGGCGATACAGGGCGTTGGACTCCACCGGCGAGGAGTGGCCGGCATAGGTCCGCATCAGCCATGGCTTGTCGCGATGCTCGTCTGACGGAAACGGCATGGTGCACCTCCAGTGCAATGCCTGAGTGTCTCAGGCGTGTTGCCGGGCGGTCGTGTTCTGTGGCCGACCTCGCAGCGGTTCTGGCAGGCTGGCACGCATGGCGATGCAGGCGCTCGGCGAGGATCGCGAGAACCTGACCTGGTCGCTGTTCGGGACGGCCGCGCGCGAACTTGCCGTGCGGATCGACGAGGACGGGTTCCGACCCGACCTGATCCTCTCCATCGCCCGCGGCGGCCTGTTCGTCGCCGGCGCGCTGGGCTACGCCCTCGACGTCAAGAACCTGCACGTGATGAACGTCGAGTTCTACACCGGCGTGGACGAGCGCCTGGAGATGCCCGTCATGCTGCCGCCCCTACCCCAGCCCGTGGACGTCTCCGGTGCGCATGTGCTGGTGGCCGATGACGTGGCCGATACCGGGGCGACGCTGCGACTGGTCAAGGACTTCTGCACCGAGCACGTCGCCGAGGTGCGCTGCGCGGTGATCTACGAGAAGCCCCGCTCGGCGGTGCAGTGCGAGTACGTCTGGCGGCGGACGGACCGGTGGATCAACTTTCCCTGGTCGGTCGACCCGCCGGTCGTCGGTACGGCCAACCGTGACGCCTGACCGACGCTCGAAGCCGCAGTACCCGTGCACCGCGCTGTCGCTTACGCTGCCCAGGTGACCTCAGCCGGGACGTCCCCGACCGGACCCCAACCCGGGGTGGCGACTCCCGTGACCTCGCCTGCGACCCGCGGCGAGCGCACGAGCGCCTGGGCGGTACACGGGTTCACGGCACTTGGCATCGTGGCGGCCATGCTCGCACTGCGCGACGTGCTCACGGATCACCCCGACTACGCGATCCTGTGGCTGCTGATAACGCTGCTGATCGACGGCGTGGACGGCCCGATCGCGCGCGCGCTCGAGGTGTCCAAGCGGGTACCCCGCATCGACGGGTTCACCCTCGACCTGATCATCGACTACGTCACCTGCGTGATCGTCCCGGCCTGCTTCATGTACGAGTTCAAGGTGGTGCCGCAGGACAACTTCGGCATCGCGGTGCTGTGCGTGCTGGTCTTCACCTCCGCCATCTGGTTCGCGCGGCGCGACATGATGAGCGACGACTACTGGTTCCGCGGCTACCCGGCTGCCTGGAACCTGGTCGCGCCGGTCATGTTCCTGCTCGAGGCACGCACCAGCACCGGCGCGGTCATCACTCTCATCCTGTCGGTGGTGTCACTGACGAACATGCCTTTCCCGCACATTGCGCGGGCCAAGTTCGCCCGGGTGCCGACGGTGGTGATGACCGTCGTCTGGATCGGGGGGATCATCGTGGGCACGTTCAGCTACCCCGGCCATCCGGGGATCGTTCGTCCGCTGTTGATCGCCGGCAGCGGGTACTTCGTCGCGCTGTCCATCATCCGGTGGGTGAGCGACTCGCGCACGCACCGCACCCTGCCGTTGGGCGGCTGATCATGGCGCTGCCCGCCGACGGTTCCGCCGAAGTCATCGCCCTCGTGGTCGTGGGTGGACTTGTCTTCGTCATGCGCTGGGTGTTCAAGCCCGCACGCAAGCGGCAGGCGGCCCGCCCGGTCAATGCCACCGATTCACGCGAGTTGGGTTTGCTGACCGTCGTGGCCACAGTGCCACGACCCCAAGCGCAAGCGCGGCGTGCCCAGCTGGGCGAGGTCGGGATCCGCTCGTCCTCGTCCCGACGCAACGACGGCGATGTGGACGTGCTGGTGTTCCACGGCGACGCCGACACGGCGCGGCGCATCCTGGAAGCCTGAACCTGCCCTACCTCGACCGGCGCTCGCTCAGCGCGACTCGACGTCGACGCGCTCCACCTCGGCACCCAACGCGCGCAGCTGCTCTTCGATGCGGACGTACCCGCGATCGATGTGGTGGATCTCGGCGACCTCAGTGACACCCTCGGCGACCAGGCCGGCGATCAGCAGCCCGACGCCGGCACGGATGTCGGTCGCCCGGACGGGAGCGCTGGAGAGCCGGTCCCGACCACGGACGACGGCGTGATGGCCGTCGGTCCGTACGTCGGCGCCCATGCGGGCGATCTCGTCGCAGAACATGAAGCGAGCCTCGAACAGGTTTTCCGTGATCATCGCCGTACCGTCGGCTATCGACAGCAACGCGATGGCCTGGGGCTGCAGGTCGGTCGCTAGGCCGGGATAGGGCAGCGTCACCACGTCGAAGCTTCGCGGGCGCTCGTCCATCGACACCCGGAAGCCGTCGGCGCGAACGTCCACCGACGCACCGGCGCGCACCAACTTGTCCAGCGCGATCTCCAGATGCGCGGCGTTGGCACCGCGAACGGTCACGTCGCCGCGGGTCGCCACTGCCGCAATCGCCCACGTGCCGGCCACGATGCGGTCGGCCACCGCGTCGTGGGTGGTCGGCCGCAGCCCTTCAACCCCGGTGATCTCGAGGGTCGACGAGCCGATGCCCTCGATCTGCGCGCCCATCGACACGAGCATCCGGCACAGGTCCACGATCTCGGGCTCGCGCGCCGCGTTGTCGATGACGGTGGTGCCCTTCGCGAGCACCGCCGCAGTCATGAGGTTCTCGGTCGCGCCCACGCTCGGGAAATCGAGCCAGATCGACGCACCCCGCAGGTCCGGTGCCTGGGCCAGCACGAAGCCGTGCTCGACGTGGATCTCCGCGCCCATCCGTTCCAGTCCGGACATGTGCATGTCCAGCGGGCGCGAGCCGATCGCGTCCCCGCCCGGCAGGGCCACCTTCGCCCGCCCCGTGCGCGCCAGCAGGGGTCCCAGCACGCAGATCGAGCCGCGGATCTTGCGCACCAGCTCATACGGCGCTTCCCACAACGGATGTTCCGGAACGGTCACACGCACCTCGTCGGTACGCCCCTGCAAGCTCTCGCTGACCTGACAACCGAGCCGCTCGAGCAGCTGGTGCATGATTCCCACATCGGAGATCGCGGGCAGGTTGCCCAGCGTGGTCTCCCCCGGCGCCAGCAGCGCTGCGGCCATCAGCTTGAGCACGCTGTTCTTCGCGCCGACGACAGACACGTCGCCATCCAGACGCGCACCACCTGTCACCCGCAGAACCTGCATGCCGGAAGGCTATCGTTCGCCTCCCGCGGGCTCGGACTATCGTCCAGGTGTGGCCGTACATCTCACTCGCATCTACACCCGGACCGGTGACGACGGCACCACAGCGCTCGGCGACATGTCGCGGGTGCGCAAGACCGATCCACGGGTGGCCGCGTACGCCGACTGTGACGAGACCAATGCAGCATTGGGTGTCGCGCTGGCCCTCGGCGCGCTGCCGGAACGCGTGGTCGCGGTTGTGCGGACGATCCAGAACGACTTGTTCGACGTGGGCGCCGACCTGTGCACACCGGTGCGTCCTGATCCCGAGTACCCGCCGCTGCGGGTCGAGGCGGGCTACGTCACCCGTCTCGAGAGCTGGTGCGACGAGTTCAACGACGACCTGCCGAAGCTTTCCAGTTTCATCCTGCCCGGCGGCACGCCCGGAGCCGCGCTGCTGCACCAGGCGCGCACGTTCTCACGCCGGGCCGAGCGCAGCGCCTGGGCACTGTACGAGTCGGACCCGGACGCCACGAACAAGCAGGCGATGCTCTACCTCAACCGCCTCTCCGACCTGCTGTTCATCCTGGCGCGCGTGGCCAACCCCGCCGGTGATGTGCTCTGGAAGCCGGGCGGCGAGCGTTGAGCACCCAGCACCCCGTGTTGGTGCTGATGGGTGTCTCCGGCTGCGGGAAGTCGAAGGTCGCCGCCGTGTTGGTGGAGCAACTCGGATGGGACTTCGCCGAGGGCGACGACCTGCACCCCCCGCAGAATGTCGCCAAGATGTCGAGCGGCCACCCGCTCACCGACGACGACCGTTGGCCGTGGCTCGACCGCGTCGCCTCCTGGATCCGCCAGCACACCGGCGCTGGGCGCCCGGGGATCATCACCTGCTCGGCCCTCAAGCGGTCCTACCGCGACGTGCTCAGCGGTGAGCATGTCGTGTTCGTGTACCTGCACGGCACGAAGGAGCAGATCGCCGGGCGCCTGGCGGCCAGACACGGCCACTTCATGCCCGCCGCGCTGCTCGACTCGCAGTTTGCCGAACTGCAACCCCCCGCGCCGGACGAGCGGGCCGTGACGATCGATATCGGGCCCCCCGCAGCGATTCAGGCGAGCGAGATCGTGCAGAGGCTGGGCCTGGCCAGCCCCTGATCTAGGAAACCAGCAGTGCCGACGGCGGGAACTACGCCATCGGGGCCGAGGCCTCGAGCCAGGACACGAAACCGGTGTACGCGCTCTCCCCCAGGGCCATGAACACGGCAGAATCGCCGACGCGGCATTCCACGATCACGGCGGTGGCGGGCAACGACTGAAGTTCCGCACCGACGGGCGGGCGCCTGCTCAGAACCGACAGTCGCGCCCGCTGCAGCACCCGGCTGGGCCGGGTAGCCAGGCCCAGCGAGCGGTACCAGCAAAGCTCCCCGCCGGAAAAACGCGCCACCCCGTATTGCCAGTGGTTCGACCTCGCGCGGATCGCGAGCGGGATTGTGCCGGGGGCCCGCAACATGAATCGCTGCCGGGCGAGTATGAGCACGATGGCCACCAGCACGAGAGCAGCCGCGGACACCCCGATGAGGTCGACGACGTGCACGGCCTCGGTCCCCGGTCAGCTGCCGGCTAAACCGATTCGCCGGCGGCGCGGAGGCGGGCGAGTGCACGGTTGTGCGCGGCGAGCGCCTCGGGGCTCTCATCGTCCTTCGTGCGGTCGAGGGCGGCTCGGGCGCGGGACACATCGATGTCGTTTGCTTCCTCGGCCATCTCGGCGAGAACCGATACCCCGTCCTTGCTGACCGACAGGAACCCGCCGTGTGCAGCGACGCGCAGCGGCTCCTCACCCTCCCGATCGATGCGCACGACCCATCCCGGCTCGAGCGCGCCGAGCAGCGGGGTGTGCCCGGGCAGAATGCCCAGCTCGCCCTCCGGGGTGCGGGCGAAGACCGCGGTGGCCTGCCCCTCCCAGATCGCCCGCTCGACCGACACGAGCCTGACTTCCATCGTGGCCATGCGTTACTCGGAGTCCTTGAGCTCGTGTGCCTTGCGCTCGAGGTCCTCGATGCCACCGCACATGAAGAACGCCTGCTCGGGGTAGCTGTCGAAATCACCGTTGCCCAAGCGCTTGAACGCGTCGATGGTCTCCTCGACGGGGACGAACGATCCGGGGATCCCGGTGAACTGCTCGGCCACGAACGTGTTCTGCGACAGGAACCGCTCCATCCGACGCGCTCGGCCGACAATGATCTTGTCCTCTTCGGACAGCTCGTCGATCCCGAGGATCGCGATGATGTCCTGCAGTTCCTTGTAGCGCTGCAGAATCTCCTTGGTGCGCTGCGCGACCTCGTAGTGCTCTTGACCGACGTAGTCGGCGGCGAGGATGCGCGAGGTGGAGTCGAGCGGGTCCACTGCTGGGTAAATGCCCTTCTCCGAGATCGGGCGGGAGAGCACCGTGGTCGCGTCGAGGTGAGCGAACGTGGTGTGCGGCGCCGGGTCGGTGATGTCGTCCGCCGGCACATAGATCGCCTGCATCGAGGTGATCGAGTGACCACGCGTCGACGTGATGCGCTCCTGCAGCTGACCCATCTCGTCGGCCAGGGTCGGCTGGTAACCCACAGCCGACGGCATGCGGCCCAGCAGGGTCGATACCTCGGAACCGGCCTGGGTGAACCGGAAGATGTTGTCGATGAACAGCAACACGTCCTGTTGCTGGACGTCGCGGAAGTACTCGGCCATGGTCAGCGCGGACAGAGCCACACGCAGCCGCGTGCCCGGGGGCTCATCCATCTGCCCGAAGACCAGCGCGGTCTTCTCGATGACGCCCGACTCGGTCATCTCGGCGATGAGGTCGTTGCCCTCCCGGGTGCGCTCGCCGACACCGGCGAACACCGACACGCCACCGAAGTTCTCGGCGACCCGGTAGATCATCTCCTGGATGAGCACGGTCTTGCCCACGCCGGCACCGCCGAACAGGCCGATCTTGCCGCCGACGACGTAGGGCGTCAGCAGGTCGAGCACCTTGATGCCGGTCGAGAACATCTCGGTCTTGCTCTCAAGCTCGTCGAACGGTGGGGGCTCGCGGTGGATCGACCACCGTTCCTGGATGTCGAGCTCGTCTGCGGACACATCCAGCGGCTCGCCGAGGGTGTTGAACACATGCCCCAGCGTCACGTTGCCGACTGGAACGGTGATGGGCGAACCGGTGTCGGTGACCTCGGACCCGCGCACGAGTCCATCGGTCGGCTGGAGCGCGACGGCACGCACCATGTCGTCGCCGATGTGCTGCGCGACCTCGAGTGTCATCGTCTTGGACAGCTCGCCCAACTCGATCTCGACGGTGAGGGCGTTGAACAGAGCCGGGATGGCGTTGCGGCCGAACTCGACGTCGACCACCGGGCCGATGACGCGCACGACGCGGCCCGAACTGGTGCCGGCCTCGCCCTTGTCGGTGTCGCTCTCGAACAGTGTGGTCATTCGTCGCTCCCTGTTGCTGCGAGCGCGTCGGCGCCACCGACGATCTCGCTGATTTCCTGGGTGATCTCGGCCTGGCGGGCCTGGTTGGCCAGCCGGGTGTAGGTGTTGATCAGTTCGTTGGCGTTGTCGCTCGCGGACTTCATGGCGCGACGCCGGGCAGCAGATTCCGACGCCGCCGATTCGAGCAGCGCGGTGAAGATGCGCGCACTGATGTAGCGCGGCAGCAGCGCCCCGATGAGCTCGTCGGGCTCGGGTTCGAACTCGTAGACGACTTGATCCTTCTTCTCGTCATCGCTGCCCTCGCCGCCCTCGACGGCATCGGTGATGCCCTCGACCGCCTTCACCGGCGCCAACTGCTCCGCGACCGGCACCTGCGACACCGAGTTCTTGAACTTGGTGTAGACGATGTAGAGCTCATCCAGACCCTCGACGCCTTCACTGTCGTTCTTCGACGTCGCGGCAAGTGCGATCTCGAGCTGCTCGGTCAGCTCGCGGATGTTCTCGAAGGCGGGTTGCTCGGAGAATCCGGTCCAGGAACCCGCCAGCTCGATACGGCGGAACCGGTAGAACGCGAGGCCCTTTCGTCCGATGACGTAGCGCGCGACCTCGCGGCCGTCGGCCTCGAGCTTTCGGGCCAGCTCGTTCGCGGCGCGCAGCGCATTGGCGTTGTAACCGCCGGCCAGCCCGCGGTCGCTCGTGATCACGACGATGCCGGTACGACGCGGATCCTCCACGCCGGTCAGCATCGGGTGCTTGAGCGAGTCGTCCTGCAGCACTGCCGCCAGCGCCCGGGTGAGCTCCTGCGAGTACGGGCTGGCAGCCTTCATGCGCGCCTGCGCCTTGGCGATGCGCGAAGCGGCGATGAGCTCCATCGCCTTGGTGATCTTGCGCGTCGACTGGACGGATCGAATCCGCCGTCGGTAGACGCGAAGCTGGGCCCCCACCGGCTAGTTCCCCGACGTCTTCTCAGTCGGCTGGAACTGCTTCTTGAAGTCCGCCGTGAGCTTCTCCATCTGCTCGTTCAGCTCGTCGTCGAACTTCTTCGCCGTGGCCAACGTCTCGTAAAGACCCTCGGCGTTGTGTCCGATGTAGTCGAGGAACTCACCCTCGAAGCGGCGCACGTCGCCGACGTCGATGTCGTCGAGGTGACCGCGCGTGCCAGCCCAGATCGACGCGATCTCACGGCCCACCGGATAGGGCGAGGATGCCGGCTGCTTGAGCAGTTCCACCAGCCGGGCACCACGGGCCAACTGCTGCTGGCTGGCGCGGTCCAGGTCGGAACCGAAGGCGGCGAAGGCCTCCAGTTCGCGATACTGGGCGAGGTCCACCCGCAGCCGTCCGGCCACGTCCCGCATCGCCTTGGGCTGCGCCGCACCGCCGACGCGCGACACCGAGATGCCGACGTTCACGGCCGGGCGCACACCGGCATTGAACAGGTCGGTCTCCAGGAAGCACTGGCCGTCGGTGATCGAGATGACGTTCGTCGGGATGTAGGCCGACACGTCGTTGCCCTTGGTCTCGATGATCGGCAGGCCGGTCATCGACCCGCCGCCGAGTTCGTCGGAAAGCTTGGCGCAACGCTCGAGCAGCCGGCTGTGCAGGTAGAAGACGTCACCGGGGTACGCCTCGCGTCCCGGCGGGCGGCGCAGCAGCAGTGACACGGCGCGATAGGCCTCGGCCTGCTTGCTCAGGTCGTCGAACACGATCAGCACGTGCAAGCCCTGATACATCCAGTGCTGGCCGATGGCGGAGCCGGTGTAGGGGGCGAGGTACTTGAAGCCTGCCGAGTCCGACGCCGGTGCAGCGACGATCGTCGTGTATTCCATCGCCCCCGCGGCATCGAGCGTCTGCCGCGACGCTGCGATGGTGGAACCCTTCTGGCCGATAGCGACGTAGATGCAGCGCACCTGCTTCTGCGGATCGCCGGTCTTCCAGTTGTCGCGCTGGTTGATGATCGCGTCCAGGCAGACCGTGCTCTTGCCGGTCTGCCGGTCACCGATGATCAGCTGGCGCTGGCCACGGCCGATCGCGGTCATCGCGTCGATGGCCTTGATGCCGGTCAGGAGCGGCTCGCGGACTTCCTGGCGCTGAACCACCGTCGGGGCCTGCAGTTCGAGCGCGCGGCGCTCGTCGGAAGCGATCTCGCCCTGTCCGTCGATCGGGTCACCCAGCGGGTTGACCACGCGACCGAGGTAGGCATCACCCACCGCCACCGAGAGAATCTCCCCGGTCCGCTTGACCTCCTGGCCTTCCTCGATCTTGGACGCGTCGCCCAGGATGACCACGCCGATGTCGCGGACGTCGAGGTTGAGCGCGATGCCCAGCACGCCGCCACCGAATTCGAGCAGCTCGTTGGCCATCGCGCTCGGCAGTCCTTCGACACGGGCGATGCCGTCGCCGGTCTCGGCGACGATGCCGACCTCCTCGCGCGAGGCCTCGGGCGAGTAGGAGGAGACGTAGCTCTCGATCGCTCCCCGGATCTCATCTGCGGAGATCGTCAGCTCTGCCATCTTGTATGTCCTCTGCTGTTCGGATGTTCGGCTGGCTTCGTGGGTGGTGCCGGTGGAGCTGATCAGCTCGCGAAAGCGATACGGGCCTGGACAAATCGTGCGGCCACGCTGCCGTCGATGACTTCGTCACCGACGCGCACGACCAGGCCGCCGCGAATTCGAGGGTCGACCGCGTAGCGCACGTCGATGCGCCGGCCGTACAAGGTGGATAACGCGCTCGCCAGGTTGCGTTCCTGGTCGCCGGTGAGCTCGACCGCCGAGACAACGCGGGCCACGGAGCGGTCGCGACGTTTCGCGGCTGCCTCGATGAGGTCGTCGATGGCCAGCAGCACGCTGCGCTTGCGCTGGCTGCTCACCGCGTGCTCGAGCAACGCGAGCGTGACCGGGTGCACCTTCTCGCCCACGACACTGTGCAGCAGTTCGCGCCGCCGCTCGGGCGTCGCCGACTGCTCGTCGAGCAGCGTGGTCAGGTTGGTTTCGTTGTCCAGGATGCGCTCGAAGCGGAACAACTCGTCCTCGACCGAATCGGTGACGTTCTCCTGCTCGGCCGAGGCCAGCAGGACGTCGTCGCCTGCCCACTCGATCGCGTCGAGCAGATCCCACGGTGAGGACCAACGAAGCCCGACGGCGTCCTTCACCACTTGCAGGGCGCTCGGGCTGACCCTGTTCTCCAGCAGCGCCGACGCGAGGCCCGCCCGGGCGTCCCCGGAGGTCGCCGGATCGGCCAGCATCCGGCGTAGCCGGGGCTGGGCGGACAGCAGTGTTGCCACCGAGTACAGCTCGGCGGCAAACCCAATCCGGCTGTCCATCGACTGAAACTTGCTCTGAGCCGCCTGGACGCGCGGACTCAGGGTCTCAAGCGCCTGGCGACTGGCAGCGTGCATCATGTCAAGGAACCAGCCGACGGACCCGGCGAGGACGTGGAGCGCGCACTGGCATCCGCATTGTCCTTGGCGTCGAGGCCCGCGATGAACGCGTCGACCGTCGCGCTGACCTGTGCGTCGTCGCGCAGACGCTGGTCGACGATCTTCTCCGCGAGCTCGACCGCCAGCGTCCCGATCTCGGCACGCAACTCACGCACGATCGCACTGCGCTGACGGGCCAGCTGCTCCTCGCCACGGGCGACGATCCGGGCCGACTCCTCCTGCGCCTGCTTGCGCAGTTCCTCGACCGTGCGCTGCGCCTCCGCACGCGCGTTCTCCCGGATCTGCGCCGCCTCGGTCCGTGCCTCCGACAACGCCTGCTGATGTGCGGATTCGGCCTCGGCCAGCTGCTTGCGGGCGTTGTCGGCGTCTTCCATCTGCTGGCTGATGATTGCCTGGCGTTCCCGCATCGCTTTCTGCACCGGGGGCACGATGTAGCGCCTGATGATCACGAGGATCAGCAGGAAGGCGATGAACTCCGCGATGAACGTCGCGTTCGGGAGCAGGAAGTTGCTCGCCGCAAGAACGGTTCCAGAATGTGCCATGACGTCGGTGTCTCGGTCCGGGTCAGGTAGGGATGACGAAGACGAACAGGACCGCGAAGGCGAGGTTGATGAAGTATGCCGCCTCGACAAGGCCGACCGTCAGGAAGAACAGCGTCTGCAACTGACCCTGCGCCTCCGGCTGCCGAGCCACGCCCTGAATCAGCGAACTGCCGGCCAGACCGTCACCGATCGCGGCACCGACGGCACCGCCGCCGAGCGCCATGCCGCCGCCGATCAGACCGCCGGCGATCTCGATCGATCCTGTTGTTGCCATGAGCTCTCCTCTGGTTCCTTCTGTTACGTCTGACGATGAAGTCGTGCGAATGCATTGTTCTTGCCCGGGATTCGGCGCCTTACCCGGGTCAGTGCGCGCCCTCCCGCGAAGGCTTGACCGAGCTGAAGTACAGGATCGTCAGCAGGGCGAAGATGAAGGCCTGGATGAGACCGATGAAAGCGTCGAACAGCTTCCAGATGATCTCCGGCGCCCACAGGATGTAGGCCGGGAACAGCGCGATCAGCGACAGCATGATGACGCCGGAGAAGATGTTGCCGAAGAGTCGGAGGGCCAGCGTGACCGGACGCATGACCTCTTCGATCAGGTTCAGCGGCAGCATCCAGAGCTTCGGCGTGACGAGATGGTGGTAGTAACCGCGCACGCCTTTCTTGCGGATCCCGGTGACGTGCATCCAGCCGATCACGAACGCCGCGAGTGCGTAGGTGAGGTTCACGTCGGACGCGGGAGGCGGGACGAACTCGGGTTTGTGCCCGGTGGGGATGATCGCCAGCCAGTTCGCGACCAGGATGAACAGGAAGAGCGTCATGGCGAGGGGCACGACGAACGGCGCCGTCTTGATGCCCATCGAGTCCTCGACCTGCTTCTCGACCTGGTCCACGACGGTCTCGAAGAAGAGCTGGATGCCGCCGGGTTTACGGGCACTGAGCCGGCGGCGCATCAGCAGGCCGAGCGCGATGATGATGCCGCCGGCGATGAGCGTGCCGGTGATGGTGTCGCCGTTCAGCGTGACGCCGAAGACGTGCCACTCGATGTGGTGGCCGACCTCGATCTCGACGGCCATGGGTGCGGCGCTCATACCGTGGGTCGCAGACTGCGGAAGACCGGAACCGCCGCGCCGACCAGCATCATCACCTGGAACACGGCCAGTCCGACGAATACCCCGATGCCGTCAGGACGCACCAGTAACGCAAGCCCGATGGCGATCAGCGTCAACGCTCCGAGACGGGCCATGACGCCGCGACTCAACTTCGCCTTGTTCATCGTCTGATCGGAGGCGAACTGCAGGACTGAGCGCTGCAGCAGCCAGTTGTTGGCGGCGCCGAGGGCGAGCCCGAGCGTGCCGAACACACCGATCAGCGGGTGCCCGGCGAACGCGAGCACCACGATGCTCAGACCACCGATCACGGCGGACAGCATCGCCGATCTGCGCAGGTTCGCAACGGCAGACACCGGTGTGAATACGGCCGGTTCCACGAGTCTGGTCTCCACTCAGGTCTTGAGATAGGTACGGATGGTGACGACGATGTACACGACGGCTCCGACAATGCCCAAAAGAAGCCCGACGAACAAGAACACCGGGGCCGTGTCGAGCAGAGTATCGACAACTAATCCGAGGACGAGCCCGGCTACTACGACACCCCCGGTTACTGATCCCATGGTCAGGAACTGCGGCCAACCGAGCTCTGTGCGGGCCACTGATGTCCTATCGCCTAACGAGTCGTGGACGCCTGTGCTCTGACATCACTCACGGGCGGCTCCTAGAGTTCGCAACGTCCGAAAAGTAGGCAGGTCTCCGCTCACTCGAAAAGGAATGAGTCTCCCGTTTCAGCGGCGTGGCGAAGGTATCACAGCGCTCAGTAGGCGCTCATGGCGCACCCCGACCCGCACCGGAGCGCGTGGCTTCGGTGCGCCACTGGGCCTGATCGGGGTAATGCGCCACTTTACGACGCCGCTGCAGGCGCGGCACGACAAGCATGATGGTGCCGATCGCGACACCCGCCAGCAGCATGATCACGAGCACCCACGCGCCGTGGAAGATCGAGAAGCCGGTGGCTCCGAACGCGAGCAGCGCCGACCAGAAATACATCAGCAGGACCGCGCGGCGGTGGCTGTGGCCGAGCTCGAGCAGCCGATGGTGCAGGTGGCGCTTGTCCGGAGCGAACGGCGATTGACCGTGGGCAAGACGACGGATCACCGCGAGCAGCAGGTCGACGAACGGAATGGCGAGCACTGCGATCGTGGTCAGTAACGGTAGTGCGATCGGCAAGTACTTCCCGGCGTCGTTCAGTGTCTGCGGGTCGGTACTCGTCGTCGCAGTCGTCGCGGCCGCAGCGAGCATCAGCCCGATCAGCATCGATCCCGAGTCGCCCATGAACACCCGGGCGGGGACGAAGTTGTGCGGCAGGAACCCGACGCACGCGCCAAGCAGTACCGCACTCAGCAGGGTCGGGGCAGCGGCGACGTCGATGAAGTTGCTCTGCGCCAGGTGGTAGGAGAAGACGAAGAACGACGCCGCTGCAATCGCCGTCACCCCGGCCGCCAGCCCGTCCAGCCCGTCGACGAAGTTGATGGCGTTGATTGTCAGGACGGTCAGCAGGATCGTCAGCGGGATCGCGATGTCGCGGCTCAGGATCAGCGTTCCGGTATTGCCGAAGGGCAGGTAGATGTAGGCGAGCTGGACGCCGCCCCGAGTCACCATCAGTCCGGTCGCCAGCACCTGCCCGGCGAGCTTGGTGATCGAGTCCAGTTCGTAGCGGTCGTCGAGCGCACCGATGAAGCAGATCAGCAGCGCCGACGCAATGATCCACGGGATTTCCGGCCCGTTGTGGAACGCGGCACCCAAGGTGGGCAGCTGGCGGGCCACGAAGACCGCCAAGGACAGGCCCAGCAGGATGCCGAGCCCACCAAGGCGGGGGATGGCGACCGCGTGGACGTCGCGGTCGCGAGGACGGGCGATAGCACCCCAGGCGACCGCGATCGCGCGCGCTGCCGGCGTCGCGAGGTAGGTACCGGCGCCGGCCACCGCGGCCACGAGCAGGTACTCGAGGCTGGGATGCGTGCCGACGGAACTCATCCGATCGCCCTTATCCGGCGATGTCCGGGACGACGGCACGCAGCTCGTCGAGTCCCACGGCGCCGGCCCGCAGCACCCGCGGCACCTCACCGGTCACGTCGACGATCGTGGACGCGACGCCCGTCCGCGCCGTCCCGCCGTCGAGGTATACGGCCACGTCGTCGCCGAGTTGCGCCTGCGCATCCGCCGCGGTCAGGGCCGGCGGTTGGCCGGTACGGTTCGCGCTCGAGACACCCAGGGGCCCGGTGGATTCCAGCAGCTCGATCGCCACCGGATGCAGCGGCATCCGCACCGCGACGGTGCCGCGCGCGTCACCGAGATCCCAGCTGAGGGACTGCGCGTGTTCGACGACCAGCGTCAGCCCGCCCGGCCAGAACGACTCGATGAGGTCCCAGGTCCGCGTGGACACGCTGCTGGCCAGCCCCTCGATCGTGGTCCACGACCCGACGAGGACGGGGACCGGCATGTCACGGCCACGCCCCTTGGCCGCGAGCAGGTCGGCGATCGCGGCGGTGTCGAATGCGTCCGCTCCCACGCCGTAGACGGTGTCGGTGGGCAACACGACCAGCTGGCCGGAGGCGACGCAATGCGCGGCCGACGACAGCGCGGCGCTGCGCATCGTCGCGTCGTTGCAGTCGTAGATCAGCGCCACACACACCCCCTGGTCAGGGGTCATCCTGCCTCAGTCCGCTGTGTCCGCGGAGCCAACCCGGCGAGCTGTGGCGAACCGATCCCGTCCGGAGAGGTCGGCGTGGTCCTCGATGTCGTCCCATCGCCCGTCCGCACGCATCAGGTCGAGCATTGCCGAGGCGTGCGTCTCGTCGTGCTCGACGGCCAGCCGGCCACCTCCGCGCAGTAGCTCGGCGGCGCGCGCGATCACCGCCGGCAGCACGGCCAGTCCGTCCGCGCCCGCGAAGACGGCGTCGGCCGGATCAGCCGCGACCTCCGGCTGCACGCGGGTCGCGACCGGAACGTAGGGCGGGTTGCTCACCACGACGTCCACCGTTGCCCGCCGGTCGGCGAGCAACGACGGATCGGTGACGTCGCCGGCAACGATCTGCACGTCCGAGCCGGCACCATTGCGCCGCAGCCATTGCAGGGCGGCCGGCGCGCGTTCGACCGCGAGGACGAGCGCTCGCGGTGTCTCGGAAGCGATTGCGAGTGCCAGCGCCCCCGAGCCCGCGCACAGATCCACGACGATCGGGTACTCGAGTTCAGCGAGCAGCGGAAGTACCGCGTCCACCAGCAGCTCGGTCTCGGGACGCGGGATGAAAACGCCCGGGCCCACCATCAGCTCCAGGTGCCGGAAGGGCGCCCGGCCCACGATGTGCTGCAGCGGCACGCGGGACGCACGGCGATGCACCACCTCGGCGAAGGCCGCGACTGCACCGACGTCCAGATCGCCGGCCAGCACCAGATGTGGCCGGGCCACCCCGAGGACGTACGCGAGCAGCAGTTCGGCATCGACCCGCGCCGTCGCCACCCCGGCCGCAGCGAGCTCGGCGGCGGCCCCGGCAAGGGCCGATCGGACCGAGGTCACCCCTCGCCGGCCAGCAAGGCCTCGTTGTCGGCGCGGGTGAGGGCGTCGATGACGTCGTCGAGCGACCCGTCGAGCACCTGGTCCAGGTTGTAGGCCTTGAACCCCACGCGGTGGTCGCTGATGCGGTTCTCGGCGAAGTTGTAGGTGCGCACCCGTTCGGACCGGTCGACGGTGCGCACCTGCGAGCGGCGGGCGGTGGAGGCAACCGCGTCCGCCTCGTCCTGGGCCGCGGTGAGCAACCGCGCTCGCAATACCCGCAGACCCGCCTCGCGGTTCTGCAACTGGCTCTTTTCGTTCTGCATGGATACGACCGTGCCGGTCGGCACGTGGGTGATGCGGACGGCCGAGTCAGTCGTGTTCACGCTCTGCCCACCCGGGCCGGAGGAGCGGAAGACGTCGATTCGCAGGTCATTGGGGTCGATCTGGATCTCCACGTCCTCGGCCTCGGGCATCACCAGCACGCCTGCGGCTGAGGTGTGGATGCGTCCCTGCGACTCGGTGGCCGGCACGCGCTGCACCCGGTGCACGCCGCCCTCGTACTTCAGGCGCGCCCACGGAGCGTCCACGCTGCGGCGCGCCCGCACCGCGACGGTCGCTGATTTCGTCCCGCCAAGGTCCGTCGGCTCGTCGTCGAGCACCTCGGTGACCCAGCCCTGCCGCTCGGCGTAGCGCAGGTACATCCGCAGCAGGTCACCGGCGAACAGTGCCGACTCGTCACCGCCCTCCCCCGCCTTGATCTCGAGAATGACATCCTTGCCGTCATTGGGGTCCTTGGGCAGCAGCAGCTCGCGCAGCCTGCTCTCCAGCTCGTCGATCCGGCTCTGCAGCGAGATCGCCTCGGCGGCGAACGACTCGTCGTCGGCGCCCAGTTCCAGCGCTGTGGTGAGATCGCCTTGGGTGGTGTCGAGTTCGGTGGCGACGGCGGCGATCGGTGCCAGCTCGGCGAACCGGCGGCCGAGCTTACGGGCCGCGTTCTGGTCGTCGTGGATGGCCGGATCGGCCAGCGCCTTCTCGACGTCGCCGTACTCGGCCAGGAGCCCGGGCAGGCGACCGGTCGACTCACTCACCTCTGGGTGCTCCTCTCGAGTCTCGATCAGCTACCGGCACAGCGAACGGCGCCCGTCGTCCGAACCCACGCGGGGGAACGGACGGCGGGCGCCGTGGACAGAACTAGGAGTTGCGGACGCGCTTGCCGTAGCGCTTCTCGAACTTGTCGACGCGGCCGCCGACGTCCATGATCTTCTGCTTGCCCGTGTAGAACGGGTGGCAGGCAGAGCAGACGTCTGCGTGCAACGAACCTGACTTGGCCGTGCTGCGCGTGGTGAACGTGTTGCCGCAGGAACAGCTCACCTCGGTGAGCACGTACTCGGGGTGGATGTCGGTCTTCACTGTCTGGGTCCCTTCGTCTGACCCCGGGTCGCCCGCGGATGGCGGGACGTGAACCGGAGCCGGGTGCTGTTGCCGTCCCAGTCTGCCAGGGTGGTGCCCTGTCGACCAAAACGATGGACACAACGTGCCCGCCGGCCGGGGCATTCCCCGGCCGGCCGTCATCGTCGCTCGGTCAGCCCTTGACGCCGCCTGCGGTCAGACCGCTGACGATGCGCCGCTGGAACAGCAGCACCACGATCACGAGTGGGACCGTGACGACGAGGCCCGCCGCCATGATCTGGGTGTTGGGCACGATGTGCGGGCCGGCCGTGAACTTCGCGATGGCCACCGTGCTCGGCGCCACGTTGTCGTTGCCGTTGAAGAGCACGCTGGACAGGAGGAACTCGTTCCACGACGCGAGGAACACCAGGATGGACACGGTGAACATCGCCGGTGCCGCCAGCGGCAGGATCACCAGCCGGAACGCCTGGCCCGGTGTCGCCCCGTCGACACGCGCTGCCTGTTCCAACTCCCACGGCATGTCTGCGAAGAAGCTGGTCAGGGTGTAGACCGCCAGCGGCAGCGAGAACGAGATCTGCGGCAGGATCAGTCCCTGGTAGGTACCGAGCCAGCCCAGGTCGGTGAACAGCTGGAAGATCGGTGTCAGGATCGCCACGCCAGGGAACATCGATGCGGCGAGGATGGCAGCGAGAACGATGCCCTTACCCCGGAACGCGAGCCGGGCCAGCGCATATCCGGCAAAGACGCCTATCGCCATCGCCAGCAGCGTGACGCACGTGCCGATGATCAGGCTGTTGACCAGCGAACGCCCGAAGTGGTTGTTGACCGTGCTGAACGCGAACTTGAAGTTTTGCAACGTGGTGTGCGTGAACCACGGCGTGTTGTCGTAGGTGAAATTGTTGTCCCGGAAGGCCATGACGACCATCCAGTAGAACGGGATCAAGCACCATAGGACTATCAGGACCAGGACGGCGAGGTTGCCGACATTGGACCACTGAAACTTCTGCTTCGGCGCGGAGGGCTGGGCTCCGTGCGAGGTGGACGGTTGGTTCGGAGCGTCGGCGAGCGTAGTGGCCATGACTACTTACCCTCCTTGACCGGCTTCTGCGCGCCGACGATGTTGGCGTTGAACAGCTTCACCAGCAGCAGCGAGACCGCGAAGATAAAGATGAACGTGATGGTCGAGAGCGCCGATGCTGAATTCAGGTGGGTGTCGTTCAGCCGCTTCACCACCAGGACGGACATCGTCGTCGTGCCGTTCGCGCCGCCGGTCAGGATTGCCGGCAGGTCATACATGCGCAGCGCGTCGAGGGCCCGGAAGATGACCGCCACGGCGAGCGCCGGCTTCACGAGCGGCAGCGTGATCTTGGTGAATCGTTGCCACGCGGACGCCCCGTCGAGCTTCGCCGATTCGTAGAGATCCGCGCTGATGCCCTGCAGGCCCGCGAGGATCAGCAGTGCGATGAACGGCGTGGTCTTCCACGTGTCGGCGATGACGATGGCAAACCGGGCGGGCCATTTCTCTGACGTCCACGCGAAGCTCGTCCCCAGGACGGAGTTCAGGATGCCCTGTGGGTCGAAGACCACCGACCACAGCTTGGCGGTGACCGCGGTGGGGATCGCCCACGGGATGAGGATGACCGCACGGACGATGGCCCGACCCTTGAACGCCTTGTTCATGATCAGCGCAAAGCCCATGCCGATGATCGTTTCGAGCACGACCGTCAAGACCGCGACGAACAGGGTGAAGAAGACCGAGTCCCAGAACTGCGCGCCCAGCGTGCCCGGCGGGCAGGTGGACGTACCACCCCCCGTTTGCGGACACTGCTGCAACAGCCAGTACTTGTAGTTGGCGATGCCGTTCCAGGCGCCACCCTGGTCGAAGAACCCGGTCACCTTGTCCAGGCCCTGGTCGGTCAGGAAAGACTGGTAGATCGCCTTCACAATCGGATAACCGACGACGAAGCCCAGCAGGGCGACCGTAGGGGCGATCAGGTAGAGGGCGAGTCGGCCCTCACCCGCAGTTCGATTGGATTTCTCGCGCTTCGGTGCTTTGGACGGCTCGGTGGCTGTTTCTTCGACGGGTCCGGCGAGTGTCATTGGGGCCTCCTGCGGCACAGAGAACCACTTACGGGATTCACAGTCTCACGGCCGACGAAGCTGTTCAAGATTCTGAATCGCTCCGTCGGCCGCGACTACTGCATTGTCATGGCGGATCGGCTGTTAGGAGGTTGCCGACTTGATCGCAGCCTGCATGTCCTTCAACGCCTGCGCGGTCGATTTCTGGCCTTGCAACGCTGCGTAGGCATTCGTCTCGATCGCCTCCGTGACGCTCGAGTAGAACGGCGTCACCGGCCGCGGCACGGCCGTCTTGATGCTCGCCAGCAGCGTCGGCAGGTAGGTGAACTTCTTGACCAGCGCCGGGTCGGTGTACAACGACTGCAGCACCGGAGCCAGCGTGCCAATGGTCAGGTTGTCCCTCTGAATATCCGCGGCCTCTACAAACTTAATGAACTTGAGCGCCGAGCCCTGGTGCTTGCTGAACTTGCTGATCGCGAGGCTGTGGCCGCCGAGGCTCGAGGCTCCGTGGCCGGACGGGCCCGGCAGCGGTGCGATGGCGAACTTGCCGATGACCTTCGAAGGCTTGGCCGAGAGGATTGCCTGTGCGTAGGGCCAGTTACGCATGAAGAGCAGCTGGCCGGCCGAGAACGCGTTCAAGCTCTCGGTCTCCTGGAAGCCGAGCGCCTCCTTCGGGATGTAACCCTGCTTGAACCCGTTGACCAGGAAGTTCAGGCCGTCCGCCGCCTTCGTCGAGTCGACGTCCGGTGTCTTGCCGTCGGGCTTCACGATCGTGCCGCCTGCCGCGTTGATAGCCTCGGCCGCGTTCACCGTGAGCCCTTCGTACTTCTTGAACTGCCCGGCATAACAGGCTGGCTTCGACCCGCTGATCGTGTTGGACGTCTTGCCCTTGCAGTCGGAGATGATCTCATCCCACGTCTTGGGTGCGGTCGGGACGAGGTCCTTGCGGTAGTACAGCAGGCCACCGTCGGAGGCGTAGGGAGCGGCATAGAGGGTGTTGGCGTACGTCGCTGCCTTGACTGTCACGGGGAGCAGCTTGCCGGTGTCGATCTTCTTGTCACCCGTGAGCGGTACGAGCCAGCCCTTTGCAGCGAATTCGGCGGTCCACACCACGTCTACGGTGACCACGTCGTAGTTCGCGTCCTTGGCCTGGAAGTGCTGCTCGAGGTCGGACAGCTGCTGGTCGGCCTGGTCGGACTGTTGCTTGATCGTCACCTTCTCCTTCGGGTGCGCAGCATTCCACTTCTTGGCGATGTTCGGGATCGTGCCGCTGTTGTCCTTGCCCGTCACGAAGGTGAACGGTCCGGTCCCCGCGTTCGAACCACTGCCACTGCCTCCACTGGAGGAACAGGCAGCCAACGTCGTAGCACCTACAGCCAGCACGGCCAGCGCAACAGCCGTCTTCTTCGCACCCATCGATAAGTCCCTTCTGGTTCCCCACGCCCGAAAGCCTTTACGGGTCGCAGGACAACCTTTCATGCAGCCGCGGCGATGGGAAGAGTTTGCCGTCGGGGATACGTAACCGTTACCAAGGCGCGCCCAACCGGAAACAGGACGTGTGCAGGGGTGGTCGGACACGTCAGGACATACGGGTCGACCGGGCCGCAGTGCTCGTATGCTGGCGCCATGCCAGCGATCGGGCCCTCCAGCCCGCCCCCGCCGGCCCCGTCCGTCGAGCTGCCTCAGGAGTGGCGGATTCCGCCCTGGCAACCGGCCGCGCTCCTGCTCGCCGTCTCCGCTCTCGCGGCCCTGGACATCTATGGCCGGCCGTCCACCGCCGTCGTGGTGGCCACCGGCTTCCTGGCTCTGGTCTTTCTGGTGGGAGCCGTTCTCGCGACGAGGTACCTGCTGGTCGCCGATCAGACGGGGATCTGGGTCCGCAACGTCCTCGGTGAGAAGGTCGTGCCCTGGTACGACCTTCGTGACGTCGATGTCATCGACAGCAGACGCGGTGCCAGCACCGTTCGGATCTATCGCCTGGACGGGACGTTCGTCGACGTCCCACCCGCGTTGTTGCAGCCCGCGCTTCCTACCAAGATCGAGAAGGCGCGCGCGACCGTGCACAGAGTCGGCGCACGACTGGAAGAGATAGCAGCGACGCGCAAGCCGTAGCGTGCGCGCCGCCGAATTGCCCGCGTCGTGCGTGCCGGGCGTGCGGGCTCAGTCCTGGCCGGGCGTGGTCTTCGCAATCTGCATCAAGAACTCGAGATTGGTGCGCGTCTTGCGCAACCTGTCGAGCAGCAGGTCGAGCGCCTGCTGGGACTCGAGCGCGTGCAGCACCCGACGCAGCTTGATCGTGACCGCCAGCTCGTCCGGCGAGAGCAGGATCTCCTCCTTGCGCGTGCCGGACTGGTCGACGTCGATCGCCGGGAAGACGCGCTTGTCGGCGATCTTGCGGTCGAGCTTGAGCTCGGCGTTACCCGTGCCCTTGAACTCCTCGAAGATCACCGTGTCGCCGGCCGAGCCGGTTTCGACGAGGGCCGTACAGATGATCGTCAACGACCCGCCGTTCTCGATGTTGCGTGCGGCGCCGAGGAAGCGCTTCGGCGGGTACAGCGCCGTCGAGTCGACACCACCGGAGAGGATGCGCCCACTGGCCGGAGCGGCCAGGTTGTAGGCGCGACCCAGCCTGGTGATCGAGTCGAGCAGGACCACCACATCGTGACCCATCTCGACCAGGCGCTTGGCCCGCTCGATCGACAGTTCGGCGACGGTGGTGTGGTCGACCGGCTTGCGGTCGAAGGTCGAGGCGATGACCTCACCCTTCACCGAGCGCTGCATGTCCGTGACCTCTTCCGGGCGCTCGTCGACGAGCACCACCATGAGGTGGACTTCGGGATTGTTGGTCGCGATGGCGTTGGCGATCGCCTGCAGCACCATCGTCTTGCCCGCCTTGGGCGGCGACACGATCAGCGCGCGCTGGCCTTTGCCGATCGGCATGACCAGGTCGATGACGCGCGTTGTCAGGATATGCGGCTCGGTCTCCAGGCGCAGCCGCTCCTGCGGGTAGAGCGGCGTGAGCCGGGTGAACTCGACGCGCTGCTGGTTCGGCTCGGGCTCCCTGCCGTTCACCGTGTCCAGACGAACCAGCGGGTTGTACTTCTCGCGACGCTCACCGTCGATCTGCTTGGTCGCGCCGGTGACGGCGTCGCCGCGGCGCAGGTTGAACTTGCGCACATAGGAGTTCGCGACGTACACGTCGTCCGAGCTCGCGAAGTACCCGCCGGTGCGGATGAACCAGGTGTTCTTGTCCTCGATCGCATCGAGGATGCCGGCCACTGGTACGAGGACGTCGTCGTCGGAGACGGTGGGCTCGGCGTCCTGGTTGTTGCCGGCGACCGATCCGCCGCCGGCCGGGCGCTCCCGACTGCGCCCGCGCCGATCGCGATAGCGCCGACCGCGGCGGCGGCCGGCATCGAAGTCGTCGTCGTCCTGGTTGCCCTGGTTGCGCTGGCCGCCTTGGCCGTTCTGCCCGACCTGAGTGCCCTGGCCGACCTGAGTGCCCTGGCCGACCTGATTGCTCTGGTTGTTCGGGCCGCGACCACCGAGCTGCGCACTCTGACCGTTCTGGCCGTTCTGCGTCGACTGGCTGTTCTGCGTCGACTGGCTGTTCTGCGTCGACTGCCCGCTGCGCCCCGGCTGAGTGAGCTGATCGTTCTGACTGGACTGATCGCCATGCGGGCGCGAGCCACGCTCGGCGCGGTCGTCGCGCTGGGTTCGGTCGCCGCGATCGCGGTCCTGACGGGGGGCACGCTCCTCGCGCTGACCGGTCGCCGTGCTGCCCGGCTCAGAGCGGGGGTCCTCACCTGCCGCCGGCCGCTCGGCGCGTGCGGGCTGCGGTGCGGTATCGCGCGGAGCATCCTGTTCCGTGGCCGAGCGGGAAGCGCGTGGCTCACGGCGCGAGCCGTTGCGTCCACTTGGGGCGGCAGAAGGCGCTCCGGAAGCAGGCGGCGTCGCGGCCGGCGCTGCTGCGTTGGCCGCGCGGGCGGCCTGAATGGCCGCGATGAGATCGGTCTTCTTAACCTTTGTGGTGTTGATGCCCATGCCGCCGGCGAGCTGCTGCAATTCGGGCAGCAGCATCGAGTTCAGCGAACCGCGCCGAGCCCGAGCGGGGGCGGGGGTCGGGTTCGTCGCCGAGTCGGCGCCGGGGACCTGCTCCTGAATGTCTGTCACGTGCTGTCGGATCCTTCCGATGTGACCGGCCGCGAAGCCCTATACGTCGGGGCGGCCGGTGGCTGGGAACGCCGCCGTAACTGCGACGGGATCCCGTTCTCCCGAACACGAGCCGGGAAGTTTGGGTGGAAGCGACCAGTACTGCGCCCGTTCAACGCGCGCGACGTCCAAGGACTGGGAACGGGTTCGGCACATACCCGATCCTGAGACGGGTGGCGCCGGAACTGATCGTGTTGAGCGTAGACGCTCTCTCCTTTAGCAGCAACACCGGTCGGGGATCAGTCCATTCCCGGGGGTGCCACGCGGGCCCCGGCCGGGTCGACGCCGAGCACCTCCCAGCGCCAACCGGCGGGACAGAGCGCCCCTGCAGACTTCACCTCGAGGTCACCTCGAGCCAGGACGAGAACGGACGGCCCGGCACCGGACACGACGCCTGCGAGACCGGCTGTGCGCAACCGTGCCACGAGCTCGGCCGCCTCCGGCATGGCCGGTGCCCGGTACGGCTGGTGCAGGCGGTCCTCGGTAGCCGCGAACACGGCCTCCGGAGCAGTGCTGAGCGCGGCGACGAGCAGGGCGCTGCGTCCCGCCGTGAAGGCCGCGTCGCAGTGCGGGACGGTCTCGGGCAGCAGACCCCGCACTTGTGCGGTCAGCGCCTCGTACGGCGGTATGAAGGCGACGGGGACCACGGTGCTGCCGGTGGACAGGTGCAACGCACGTGCAGTTTCTCCTTCGGTCCAGGCGATGGTGAGCCCGCCGAGCAGACATGCGGCGACATTGTCCGGGTGGCCCTCGATGGTGGCGGCGAGGGCGAGCGCCGACGCATCGGGCATCGCCTCGTCCCCCCCGACGACGAGCGCGCGCGCCAGCAGGATGCCGGCGACGATGGCAGCGGCGGAGGACCCCATCCCGCGTCCGTGCGGGATCCGGTTGAGGCACGACAGTTCGAGCCCGCTCGGTTGTCCTCCGAGTCGGTCGAAGGCGGCGCGCATCGAACGCACCACCAGGTGTGTCTCGTCGCGAGCGACCGCCTCGCCCTGCCCGGAGACGTCGATGGTGAGGCCTTCGCCGCGGACCCGGGCGGTGAGGTCGTCGTAGATCGTCAGCGCGAGCCCGAGGGAATCGAATCCCGGACCGAGGTTCGCCGACGTCGCGGGAACGCGCACGTGCACGGCGTCATCGCGGAAGGTCGGGCTCACGCGGCTCAGGCCAGGCCGAGGCGAGTCGCCGCCGCGTGCGCGTCGACGGCCACCGTCACCGGCTTAGGCGCGCCCGTGATCGCCCATTCCGGATCCTTGAGTCCATTGCCGGTAACCGTGCACACGACCAACGAACCGCGTGGCAGCCGTCCGTCGGCCGAGGTCTGCAGCAGTCCGGCGACACTGGCGGCCGAGGCGGGTTCGACGAACACCGCCTCCTTGCGCGCGACGAGGCGGTAGGCCTCGAGGATCTGCTTGTCGGTGACCGCGTCGATGAGCCCGGACGAGTCGTCGCGTGCTTGCTCGGCGAGTTGCCACGAGGCCGGGTTGCCGATGCGGATGGCTGTCGCGATCGTCATCGGGGCCAGGACCGGCGCTCCGTTGACGATCGGGGCTGCGCCCGCTGCCTGGAACCCGAACATGCGAGGCGTGGCCGAGACAACCCCGTCGCGCGCGTATTCGCGATAACCCTTCCAATACGCCGTGATGTTCCCGGCGTTGCCCACCGGGATGCAGTGCACGTCCGGCGCCCGTCCCAGCACGTCACAAATCTCGAACGCAGCGGTCTTCTGCCCCTCCAGTCGGAACGGATTGACCGAATTGACCAGCGCCACCGGATAGTCCACCGCAAGCTTGCGAGCCAGTTCGAGGCAGTCGTCGAAATTGCCGTCGACCTGCAGCAGGTGCGCGCCGTGCACGAGTGCCTGCGCCATCTTGCCCAGTGCGATCTTGCCGCTCGGCACGAGCACCGCGCAGGTCATCCCCGCGCGCACCGCATAGGCGGCCGCGCTGGCCGACGTGTTTCCGGTCGACGCGCAGATGACCGCCTGCGCCCCGTCCTCCGCGGCCTTGGAGATAGCGACGGTCATGCCGCGGTCCTTGAACGATCCGGTCGGGTTCGCTCCCTCGACCTTCAGATACACCTCGCAGCCGGTGCGCTCGGACAGAGTGCGTGCCGGGACCAGGGGCGTGCCGCCCTCGCACAGCGTGATCACGGGGGTCGCGTCGGTGACCGGAAGTCGATCGCGAAATACCTCGATCAGCCCCGGCCACGGCCGGAAACCCTGCTGCACCCTCGTGTCGACAGCCATCTCGATCTCCCCCGGTCCGGCCTAGTCCGCCGACATGCCCTCGACGCGCATCACGCTGGCGCCGCGGACGAACTGCATGTCGCTCAGGTGCGCGACGGTCTTGGCGAGCGCGGCGTCGGTCGCGCTGTGCGTGACGAGGACGAGAGTGGCGGCGTCGCCGCGACCCTCCTGGCGCACGGTCTGGATGCTGACCCCGTGCTCGGCGAACGCGCCGGCCACAGCTGCCAGCACCCCCGGCTGGTCGGCAACGTCGAGGGCGACGTGATAGCGCGTGGCGGCGTCGCCCATCGGCAGCACCGGCAGCTCGGCATATGCGCTCTCGCCCGCGCCGCGGCTGCCGTTCACGCGGTGCCGGGCAACGGCCACGAGGTCGCCGAGCACTGCGCTCGCAGTGGGGCTGCCGCCCGCACCGCGTCCGTAGAACATCAGCGAGCCGGCAGCCTCGGCCTCGACGAAGACAGCATTGAACGCATCACCGACCGAGGCAAGCGGGTGGGTGCGCGGGATCATCGCCGGATGCACGCGCACCGACACCTGTTCCTTGCCCCCGTCCGGTGAGCCGACGCGCTCGCAGATCGCCAGCAGCTTGACCGTGCAGCCCATCACCCGCGCGCTTGCCATGTCCGCGGCGCTCACCCCGCCGATGCCCTCGCGGTACACGTCGCCCGCCGTCACTCGGGTGTGGAAGGCGAGCCCGGCGAGGATCGCGGCCTTCGCCGCCGCATCGAAGCCGTCCACGTCGGCGGTCGGATCGGCCTCGGCATAGCCGAGCGCGGTGGCCTCGGCGAGCGCCTCGTCGAAACCGGCTCCGGTCGCGTCCATGCGCGAAAGGATGAAGTTCGTCGTGCCGTTGACGATGCCCATGACCCGCGTGATGCGGTCGCCGGCGAGCGATTCGCGCAGCGGGCGAAGCAGCGGGATCGCGCCGGCGACGGCCGCCTCGTAATAGAGGTCGACCCCTGCGGCAGCGGCAGCGTCGTGGAGCGCGGCGCCGTCCTCGGCCAGCAGCGCCTTGTTCGCGCTCACCACGCTCTTGCCAGCGGTGAGGGCCGATAGCAGCAGGCTGCGGGCAGGTTCGATGCCGCCGATGACCTCGACCACGATGTCGACGTCGTCGCGCGCGACCAGCGCGGTGGCATCGGTGGTGACCAGCTCTGCGGGCAGCTCGGAGTGGCGCCCCGGACGGCGCACCGCGACACCGGCGAGTTCGAGAGGCGCGCCGATGCGCGCGGCCAGTTCGTCGGCGTTCTCGTGCAGCAGGCGCATCACCTGCGACCCGACGACGCCGCAGCCGAGCAGCGCGACCCGCAATGCGTCAGGCATGCCCGACCCCCATGTCGAGGCGGAGCAGATCGTCCTCGGTCTCGCGGCGGACGATGACGCTGGCGATGCCGTCGCGGACCGCGATGACCGGCGGGCGCGGGACGTGGTTGTAGTTGCTTGCCATGCTGCGGCAGTAGGCGCCGGTCGCTGCGACTGCGACGAGGTCACCGGCGACGACGTCGGCGGGCAGCCACGTATCGCGCACCACGATGTCCCCGCTCTCGCAGTGTTTTCCGACTACGCGCGAAAGTACCGGTGGCGCGCTCGACTCGCGGTTGGCGAGGGTGCAGGTGTACTGCGCGTCGTAGAGCGCGGTGCGGATGTTGTCACTCATACCGCCGTCGACCGAGACGTAAGTGCGGACCAGCCCGCCGTCGAGCGTCACCCGCTTCACCGTGCCGACCTCATAGACCGTGACACCGCTCGGCCCCGCAATCGCACGCCCGGGTTCGACCGCCAATCGCGGACGCCGCAGGCCGGACGCAACGCACTCTCGCTCGACGATTGCGACCAATCGGTCAACGGTCTGCTTCGGTGTCTCCGGATCATCGCCGGCCACGTAGGCGATGCCGAGCCCGCCGCCGAGGTTGATCTCGTCGACCTCGACCCCATGCACGTCGCGAATCTGCGCCGCGAGCCCCACCACGCGGTGCGTGGCGACCTCGAAGCCCGCGGTCTCGAAAATCTGAGACCCGATGTGCGAGTGCAGTCCGGTGAGGTCCAGGCCGTCCGCATCGAGCACCGCAGCCACGGCCTGCGCGGCCGACCCGTCGCGCAAGGAGAATCCGAACTTCTGGTCCTCGTGGGCCGTGGCAATGAACTCGTGGGTGTGGGCTTCGACTCCGACGGTCACCCGGACCAGGACCCGCTGCCGGATTCCCGCTGCCGCCGCAATGTCGGCAAGCCGGGCGATCTCCTCGAAGGAGTCGACGATGATGTGGCCGATCCGGGCGTCGACAGCGCGCTGTAGTTCGCCAGCCGACTTGTTGTTGCCGTGCAGGGCGATGCGCTCCGCAGGGAACCCGCCCGCGAGTGCGACCGACAGCTCGCCACCGGTGCACACGTCCAGGCCCAGGTCTTCCTCGGCTATCCAGCGTGCGACGGTGGTGCAAAGGAACGCCTTGCCGGCGTAGTAGACGTCCACGCCGGCGAACGCGGACCGGTAGGCACGCGCCCGCGAGCGCAGGTCGCCCTCGTCGAGCAAGAGGAAGGGGGTGCCGAGTTCGCGCGCGAGGTCGGTGACCGCGGCTCCACCCACGTGGAGCACCCCCCCGACACGTTCGGCCGATGCGGGCCAGATCGCCGGGTCGATGACATTGGCGTCGGCCGGCTCAGCGGAGTGGCCGGCCTCGGGCAGCACGTCGGCGTGCCGTGGCCCCGCCGGGTGGGCAGACCTGCTCATGACGTCCTCACATCCGCTCCGGCGCCGAGACGCCGAGCAGGGCCAGACCGTTGGCCAGCACGACCCGGGTCGCCTCGCACAGCCACAACCGCGCCCGGGTCAGCTCGGTTGCCGGGGCATCGCCCATCGGCAGCACTCGGCAGGCGTCATAGAAGCGGTGGTAGGTGCCGGCGAGCGACTCGAGGTAGTGCGCGATGCGGTGCGGTGCTCGCAGTTCGGCAGCGGAGGCGACGACGCGCGGGAACTCGCCGAGCGCCCCGAGCAGGTCGGCCTCCCGCTCGTGAATGAGCAGCCCGAGATCGGGATCGGTGCCGCGGTCGATACCGAGGTCGGCCGCATTGCGCTGCAATGACGCGAGCCGGGCATGGGCGTACTGGACGTAGTAGACGGGGTTGTCATTCGTCCGGCGCGCCCATGCGTCCAGGTCGAGGTCGATGCTCTGCTCGACGGAGTACCGCACCAGGGCGTAGCGGGCGGCGTCGGCGCCGATGGCGTCGACCAGGTCGGCGAGCACGACGACATTCCCGGCACGCTTGCTCATCCGCACCGGTTCGCCGTCCTTGACCAGGTTCACCAGCTGCCCGATCAGGATTTCCAGTGTGTCGTCCGGGTCGTCGCCGAAGCAGGTCGCCGCCGCACGCAGGCGTCCGATGTAACCGTGGTGGTCGGCGCCGAGCATGATGACCACGCGGTCGAAGCCGCGCTCCCGCTTGTTCAGGTAGTAGGCGCAGTCAGCGGCGAAATAGGTCCAGTCCCCCGAGCCGCGAACCAGCACACGGTCGCGGTCGTCGCCGAAATCGGACGTCCGCAGCCAGGTCGCGCCGTCGGATTCGTAGATGTGGCCCTGATCGCGCAGCCGCTTCAGGGCGGCGTCCAGCGCACCGCTGTCGTGCAACTCGCGCTCGTTGAAGTACCTGTCGAACACGACACCGAACTCAGCCAGCGAATCGCGGATCTCGGCGAACATCAGCTCGACGCCGTCGTGGTGGAACAGCTCGAGCTGCTCGTCGTCGGCGAGGGTAAGGATGCAGGGGTTGCGCTCCACCACGGCGCGGGCAATGTCGTCGACGTAGGCGCCGGCGTAGCCGTCGCCAGGGACGGCGCGGCCGTTGGCTACCTCGCGCAACGTACGGGCGAACCGGTCGATCTGACTACCGGCGTCGTTGAAGTAGTACTCACGCGACACGTCGGCGCCGCCCGCCTGCAGCAGACGCGCCAGCGCGTCACCGACCGCGGCCCAGCGGACCGCCCCAATGTGCACCGGACCGGTGGGGTTGGCCGAGACGAATTCGAGGTTGAGCCGGCGCCCGCCCAGTTGCGTGCCCCGGCCGTAACCGGCACCCGCGGTCACGACGGTGCGGGCGAGCCCACCGAGGGTGCCGGCCGCGAGGGTGACATTGAGGAATCCAGGACCGGCGACGTCCACTGCGGCGATGCCGGTCTGCTCGCGCAGGCGGGTCGCGATCGCCTCGGCGACTTCCCGGGCCGGCTTACCGGCGGGCTTGGCCAGGCGCAGCGCGACGTTGGTCGCGTAGTCCCCGTGTTCGGGGTTCTTGGGACGGTCGATCGTGGCCTCGGCAGGAACGTTGCCCGCGAACTCCCCGGCATCGATGCTCGCCGCCACGGCAGCCACCACTGCGGCGGACAGATCTGCGGGAGTCACTGGTCAATCGTAGAGGGACCTGTCGCGGGCAATCCCGGCCCTCACGCCGTCCTGGTCGGGGGCAGGAGACCGCTCACAGCAAGAGAACCTAAACTGGGCCGGTCAGGTCCGCCCTTCAGCGGACGAGCGACCTCGTCATCCGCCGGGAGAACACACCGCCCATGGCTCAGCGCAAGCCCGCCACCGCAACGTCGAAGGCATCGGCATCGGCCGCGAAGAAGAAGGCCGGTGCCGCCAAAAAGCCCACCGCGACGGCAAGGAACACCCCGGCCGGGACGACGACCCGACTTTCCGGCCGCCCGCCGACGAAGCGGCCGGGCAAATCGATCGTCAACCAGAAGCAGACGCCGTGGGGCCTGATCATCACCACGATCGTGCTGGTGCTCTTCGCGGGCGCGATCGTGACCTATGCGGTAGTCAGCAAGGACAGCGCCTCCGGGTCCGCGACCACCACCGGCGGTCAGCCGGTCGATGCATCCGACGCCTATCGCCAGCCGGAGCTGCCAGCCGCGAAGGCGATCTCGGGTATCGCCTACCGCGTCGAGGGCGAGCACGGTCACGTCCAGGGCGACATCAAGTACGACCACACCCCTCCCGTCGGCGGCAACCACAGCCAGTACTGGGCGGATTGCGCCGGCACCGTCTACGCGCAGCCGATCGCGAACGAGAACGCCGTGCACATGCTCGAGCACGGCGCCATCTGGATCACCTACAACGCCGACACGTTGTCAGCGGGCCAGCTCGCCACGTTGAAGAAGCTGGTCGACGGCCAGGACCGTATGGCGCTCTCGCCCTATCCGAACCTCAAGACGCCGATCTCGATGCAGAGCTGGGGTTACCAGTTGTTCGTGCAGAAGGCGTTCGACCCGCGCATCGCGAAGTTCATCTCGCTGTTGCGCAGTAATAAGAAGGTGACGCCGGAGTTCGGCGCGACCTGCTCGCAGCCGACGTTCAAGCAGAACCCAAGCACTTTCGGCAACCCGCTCTGGAACCCGAAGGGGCAATGACGAGGACCAGCGGCCGCACCTGACCACCGCCGATAATGGGCAGTTCGGCGGCACGCCGCTGACTGCGGCGTCGGCCTGATCGGCAGATCGCGAACGCATCCGCTTGCTAGGCTGTCCCGGGTTTGCCGCCCCCGTAGCTCAGGGGATAGAGCACCGCCCTCCGGAGGCGGTGGCGCAGGTTCGAATCCTGCCGGGGGCACCACGACGCAGGTCCCGTATTACGGGGCCCGCAGTCGTTTCTGGACTAGTTCCATGATCACGAAATAGACCACGGGTACACATCGGGTACACATCGGGATCAAGCTTGCGTGCTTGTTTCGCTGCTTGAGACCCCGCTCGCGTTCCTGTTCGATTTCACGTGACGAATGCGGTTACACCCGTGCGAACGCGGCTGTTCGATTCACTCGGCCATAGGCATGGCTGCGTCTACGCCCGCCAGCGCACCCGCGATCGCCGATCATGCCGACCTCACCGTTATGCCGACTCGACCGGAATCTCCCTGCGGCACAACGAATCCGGACGGGGGGAGGTCGGCATAACGGTGGCGGGCCGAGGAAGGCTCGACCTCCCACCCCAGGAACTGCCCGCAGATCCGCGCCGCCAAAATCCGTTACCGCGTACGACACACGCTTCTCTTTCTCTCCGAGCCGGCCAAGGAGGCTCAGCCCAGGGCGCCGGATTATGCCGACCGGCTCACGCGCACCGGATTGCCTTCAGCCGGTCCAGCATCGGGGTCGGCATAACCACGAGGTCGGCATGATCGGCGTAATGCCGACCTCGGCATTACGCCGACAACTATGGACGCGCCGGCGTGTGCCTTTGCCGGATGCGCCACGCTGTCGATATGCGTGGCGGATCCACGGGTTGGTTACCCGAGATCAGCGGTCGAAGCTGCAGGTTGGTTGCATCGAGGGATCAGGGGTCGAATCCAGTCAGCTCCTCAAGTAGAGCCGGTGTTCATCGAGGTTGCACGCCTCGGGCGCCTGGCCTTGCCGCTGCCCTGTCGCTGTTGGGTTACCTGTTCTGACCGCTGGTTTGAATATCGGCTGACTGAGGTCCCGATTGACGGCGGTGACCGTGTCGACAGCCCGAGGGTCTAGGGGCGGCTGGTTCGAACATGCCGCGTCGTCAGGCACACCGGGGCTCACATCCGACGACACTCCGGGCCGCCGTGATCAGTAACCCGATGTACACCACTCGGCGGGACTCTCTCGTGCGTACGCGCGGCTTTAAACAGTGGTGCGGGTTCGCGCGTAGGTGTAAAACACCCTCAGCGCGAACAGCGTCTGGTTTCACCGATCACGGGGGTTGATCATCTTGCGTAGGAGCCATTTGACTAACTTCTTCTCCGTCGCGAGTCTGACCTTGGCGGCTTGGGCCGCGCCGGTGGCTGCTCGTGCGGCCCCAATGTCGACGGTGGCGAGGTGCGGACAGACGCTCACCTCCAGCATTCGACTCGCGAACAGCCTGGTCGGCTGCTCCGGTGACGGCTTGGTGATCGGTGCGGACAACATCACGGTCGACCTCGCGGGGCACTCGATCAGCGGTGTGAACGCGGCCGGGAGCGAGGGCATCGCCGACGATGGTCACCGCGGGGTCCGCATCCAGCACGGGACTATTGAGAACTTCTTCCTCAACGGAGTGGGTCTGCGTGGCGCGCCGCGCAGCACGGTGAGCCACTTGACGATCCGCAAGATCGGCGCCGGGGGCGTGGAAAACAACGCCTCGGCCGGTGTGCTGGTCAAGGACTCACCGAACACCCTGGTCCTTGCCAATACGGTGACGAACGATGTGTCCGCATTCCAGTCCGACGGGGTGGACGTGTTGTTCTCGGCGGGGACCACGGTCGTCAGGAACCGCATATTCAACAACGCCTTCAATGGCATGTTCGTCTTCGCTTCTCCCCGAACACGGGTCATCGCTAATGCACTGGATGGGAACCAGAACCAGGGAATCGAGGTGAACTCGGGCTCCGATGGCACCGTCCTTGCCTTCAACCACGCCAGCAACAACGTCAGCGACGGACTGGTGGTCGGAGCAATCTCCGGTGCCCGGATCAAGAGCAACAGCCTGACGGGCAACCGCGACACGGGCCTGTTCATGTTCGACCTGATGAACAGCCGGGTGAGCGCTAACCGTGCCCATGGGAACGGGGCCGGTATCGACCTGGAAGGCGGCCAGAACGTTTCCACCGGAAACCGCATCGAGCACAACGATGCCAGCCACAACACTCATGTCGGGATCGTGGTCAGTAGCCGTGCGAACGACAACGTCATCGTCGGCAACGTTGCCAATGCGAATCAGGGCAGCCCCGGTGACGGCGGCGGCATCATCCTCTTCGCCGTGACGGGCAACATGGTGCGCGGCAATGTGGCGAACCGGAACCTCGATGTCGGCGTCGCCGTATACGAGGACCAGCCCGGAGACTCCACCGGCAACGTCCTGAAGGCCAACGTCGCCAACTCCAACCGAAACCACGGAATCTGGGTTGTCGACGGAACCGTGGACGGCGGGGGCAACATCGCACACGGCAACACACCCCAACCGGACTGCCTGGGCGTGTCCTGCAATCGACCCGAATGAAGGGGCTCCCGCTGGTTCGGGGGAGCGAGTCGAGTGGTTGCGTTGCGCGGGCAGACCGAACAGATGCACCTGGTTGCTCCCCCAACCGGGTCGCTCGAGCCAGATCAAGCCAGGACGCTTGGCGAACCTGCTCGGTGTGCGGGCTCGCCCCGGAGACGCCGTGATCCCGCCGGCCGAGGTGCTGGCGATCACGTCGATCGTGGCGGTGATCGGCGTCCGGTCCGCGTGCAGCGCCTTCAGAGCTGCCCAGTACACGTGGCGCGAATCCAAGCCTCTCTTCATGCTCGGTGAGTGCGCGGACGGCCTGCCACGAAGCGTGCTGCTCGCGGTCGACTTCCCGCGTTGTGCGGGAAAGGTCGACGACGTCGACTGGTGGGGCCGGGAGGGTCGGTTCGGCGCGCAACGCAGCGATCTGGCTGCGCGCCCTCGCCAGTTCGGCTGTGTCGGTGCCGATGGCTCGTTCGACCTGAGCAAGGTAACCATGCGGGTCGTCGACGGTCCCGAGATTGCCGTAGTGCTGCAGCGCCATGGAGTAGTGCCGTGGGGTCTCGCGCCACTCGTGCCACGCCACGCTCTTGACCTGGCTCGCGTGCTGCGCCGCCTCCCGTACGACCAGGTAGTCGGGGTGGGCGTGCTCAACAGCGGCGCGGGCGTAGGCATCGAAACTCGCGTGGTGTCGTGGCAAGTCGTCGAACCAGGCGGCGAAGCTGATGACCTGGCCGGGGTCGGCCGGCATGGCGGGAAGGTAGGGCCGCCAGGTCTGCGCCCATCCTTCGAGGTGTTCCCGTGCATCGCGGACGGCGGCGCGGCGTTGTCCGAGTCGGCCGCTGCCGGCTCGGACTGTCTGCGCGGCATCGCGGGCGGGCTGCCGTTGCGCCTCCCACTCGGATTTCAGCGCCGCGGCGAGAGCCTCAGCGTTGCCGGTGACGACCGATTCGAGCGGCCGAAGCTGCGCGGCAGTGTTGTCCGCCGCCCGTCGCGTCTTGTCCAAGTCGTCGTGGAGGGCCGCAACGACGGCGTCACGCTGTTCGGTGATGGCGACGATGTCGCGCAACAAGTCACGTCGATGCTGGGCGTCGTCGAGGCGGGTCTGCGCGTTGGTCTCGGTCGTCCAGGCGTCACGCAACTCCCCCAGGACATGTTCGAGCGGGCGGAGTCGGGCGTAGCGCTCCGCCTCCCGGGCCGCCAGTTCTGCCGCGTGGGCGGGGCCGAGGTCGGCGCGGTCACGGGCGAAGACGGCGACCCACTGTTCCCTCGCGTCGGCGACAGAGTCGGCGACGAGGTGAGCGGCGTTGGCGGTGCGGCCGCGGGTCATGCCCACGTAGGCCGACGCCGCGCTGGTGTGCTCCCCCACGGCCAGGTGCCCCGCGGTGGTGGTGTCGCCCTGCACACCGTGCACCGTGCACCGTGCTGGCGTAGCCGAGCTCGACATGCTGACGCACGTAACCGGCAGGCAGGACGCGCTCGCCACACTCGCCCGTGACGGTCACCGGCGCTGATGCGTGAGGTGTGGCCGGCGGTGGTGTGGGTATCGTCCACTTCTCCGGCCGCGACGAGTTCGGCGCGGACGGCGTCATTGAGCGGGCCGACTTGTTCGTTGGTGTCCGCGACCACGACGGTGGCGATGTCTTGCTGGCGGCCGGCGTGCTGAGCGAGCGCTGCGACCCGATCGGTGTCGCTGGCGTAGATGCGGATCTGGTCGCGGGCGAGCAGCGCGTCGAGTTTACGACAGTTGTTATTGACGGCGTTTATCGACGGTGATTTCGATCAGGTACGGCGCAGGAAGGTCTCGGTGCTGGGTGGAGGGAGGCTGCCAGAGTCGTGAAGCGCGAGAAGCGAGGACACGATCGCGCCGATGAACGACCGATCCTGCGGGAACGCCCGGCTGGTCACGTAGACGAGGCCAGCATGCCCACGACCGGCGGCGCGCCAGTCGGTGGCGATGGCAGCGAAGTCGGCGACGTTCGCTGTGACGATCACGCGCTCCTGCGTTGCGGCGTGAACGAGCAGCTCCTCGTCGGGTGTCCCGATCAGCTCGGCGTTCTCTACGACGGCGACAGCGTCGATGTCGCGAGCGCGCAGTTGCTCGGCGATCGCGCCACTCAACATCTCATCGAGCAGCAGCGCCGTCACGGCCTCGAGCTCCTCTGCCGGCGCAGCCAGCGTCGATCGCTCGCCGCGCGAGCGTCGCTCACGGTGCAAGCAATTCCTGTTGGCGCTCCCACGCCGCGACTGCCTCAGCCTCGAAAGCGTTGGCATTGGCGATCCACACGTCGATCTCGTCGGGGTAGCTCGACCAGTAGCGCACCGCCAAATCGATCAGCCGCGCCGGCACACCCGTGTTCGCCTCGACGAGCGCCACGACGTCGGTCGCATCCAGGTCGGGTTCGGCCACTCGTGCCGACTTCACCGCGCGGATCACATCACGCACGTCCGGGCCGCCGACGAGCACCGCCCGCCGACCCGTCCGACCGTCACGGAACAAGACGCTCGGGTGCTCGTCCATGCGCATCGCCTCATCGACGAACTGGTTCGCTACCGAGGACCCTGACGATCCCGGATGCCGAGCGACGTAGGCCGACAGGCGCGCGTTCACTTGTCCATCGAAGCGGATCGACCGCGGCGAGGAACTACTCATGACTACAGTGTAGCCAATCTGAGTGAGCCCGCTCGCCCACCCGTCAATTCGGCTGATCGTCTTCGCTACACAACGCGGCGCGCAGAGTCAGAGGTGCGTGGCCCGCGGCGATCACATCGAGGTTGTTCACCGATCCATCTGCCGGCTCAAAGCGCGTCGAAGAAGTCTTCGTTGATGCGGTGGAGCGTCGCCACCCGGACCGGTTCAACGCCGACCCCGTGGTCGATCATCAACTCGACCAGCTCTTCTCCGTCGATCAACACCACCCGCGCAGGTACGCCGGTCGCAGCCTCGCGAGCGCCCTTAGTGAAAGTGCTCGCGGTCAGGAACACGCCGCGGTCGCCCTTGCCCAACATCGCGCCAAGGAATCCGCGAATCTGTTCCGGACCGACCGTATTCCCATCGCCGTAGCGCTTGGCCTGCACGTATATGCGATCGAGACCGAGTTTGTCCTCGGTGATGATCCCGTCGAGTCCTTTGTCGTTGCTCTGGCCCGTGTGCAGGTGCTCGCCGAGACCGCCGTAGCCCATTGCGCCGAGCAGCGTCAGCACCAACCGCTCAAAGTCGGAGTAGTGGATCGAGCGGACCTTCTCCAACAACTCGGTGGCCAGCACGGCCTTCGCGTCAGCCTCGGCTCGTGCGATCAGGTCGTCGGGCGACTCATCTTTCTCGTCCACCTCGCTTGTCGGGGCGGGTGATGCTGCCGTACTGGCGCGGCCCTTACTGCTCCGGTACTTGTCGTAGAACTCCCGGTACTCGGGAAACTGCTCCAAGGTTGTGTTACGAATTTCGCCGCCCTCCCCGAGGAGCTCGCGGCCGCGTTGGGTGATCTGAACGTGCCCGCGCTGTGGTCGGTCCACCGCCTTCGCCTTGAACAGGTAGGTCACCGACCAGTGGACTCGGTTGGCGACCAGGCTCATTCCCGACGTGATGGTCTCGCGGCGTTCATCGTCGGAGAGGTTGAGCTTCAGCGAGATTCGCTCGGTCAAGTCACGCATGGCCAGCGTGTCGGTGTCCGCGAGGACCTCGAGAACCGGCCTCATCAACGATTGGTAGTCGGGGATCGCCACAGCATGACCTTCTCACGCGACCAGCACGAGCACCCGAAACTCCGTCCCCGTTTGAAGCACGAGCAAAGACGACACCGCCGCCGGGTGGGCTAGCTCGCTGTGATGTCGGCTAGCTCAACCGCGATCAGCGGCGGATGCTGCACAACCGCAATGGCCGATCGCAACTCCGTCCGATCTGGTCACCCCAACGGCTCGAGCGTCAACACCGATCCAGCAACTCGCGCGGACGTGAATTACTGGATCACGGCTGTTGACCCGGCTCGGGTCCAACGCTCGAAGCATCATGGTGTGCTCAGCGTTGACGATAGGCGTCGCGTCGGTGCTCGATCGCGACGACGTCAACCCGGTCGGCTTCCTCGTCGATGCGATAGATGACGCGAAAGTCGCCGCGGCGCGCACTGTGCAGCCCGGCCAGTTCAAGCCGCAGCGTCTTGCCGACACGCCGTGGATTCTCGGCCAACGGCCGGTAGACGAACTCAACGACCGCGTGCGCGACCTTGGTCGGGACCTTCCGCAGAGTTCGTTGTGCCGTCGGCGTCCACGCGATTTCGTAGGCCACATCAGCCCGTCAATAAGGCCTGCGCCTGGTCCTTCGTGAGAATCGGTGCATCTGCGGTCTGCACCTCAGCCAGGCTGTCACGGATCTGGGCCAGCAGCCTCGGACGAGCCATGACGTCGAGCGTTTCTTCCAGCGACTCCAGGTCGTCGACGCTGATGACCACAGCCGCTCGCCTGCCGTGTTTGGTGATGACCACGCGGTCGTGCTCACGCTCGACATGGTCAACGACTTCCGACAGGCGGTTCTTGACGTCGCGAAGCGGCATCGACGGGTCGACAGTCATAGCCACAAGTGCAGCCACACTAGTTGGCAGGTTCGGGAGCGACTTCGCGGAGACCCCTCATCGCGGCTTCACCCGGTCCAACGCTCACGACGGTGACCAGACCGACCCATCCGAGCCCGGCAATGACCTGGCGGGGATGCCCTCGTCGTGACAGAGGCCGAGCAGATGCGGGTCGGACGTCGCCACCGGCTCGCCGGCGGCCTGGGCCGCGGCGGCCAGCACACAATCGGCCATGCTCACGGCGCGAGTCGTGCGGTGGTAGTGCTGCGCGCGTAACCGTCCCGCCAGCACGCTGGTCGCTGCGTCGAGCGGAATGGGCGACTCAAGGCCAAGCGTGGCGATGTCGACGGCGATCCCGTCCGGCTCTGCGTCGTAGAGACGAGTCATCCGGTCGATCACCTCGGCCAGGCCGAGAGTGGTGATGCGGCACCCACCTCGGCGCATCAGCTGGTCGACGTCGTCTGCGATTGGTTCATCTGCGAGGAAGCCGATGACCGCGTACGCATCAAGCAGCGTCACGAGGTGCGTCGCCGCGAACCGCTGCGAGCCCGCTTCCGCTGGTCGGCGTCGTCCTCTTCACGCCTGCCCCGGCGTCGTGCGTCATCCACCTTGAGGCCTTGACCGGCGTACTTGCCCCGCAGCGCTGAGACCGGATCTTCGAACACGGGGGCGACGACGACGCGGTCACCAAGATCAACGACCCGAACCTTGCCGGCGACGACTCGCGTGTCAGCGCGCCACCGCGCCCGCACCTCGGCAGGAATCGACACCTGCCCGTTCCCGCTGACTGTCATGACGTAGTCGACGCTCATGAGTCCATTGTACGTCGCGCGTCCTGCGTTGTACGCCAGGTTTCGGGGTACCTATCGGCGATGTGCCTTCAAGGCAATTCCCGACGAACACTTCAGCGTTATGCGCGTTAGATGGGCATGTCGCCGATGAAGTCAGACGCGTCTTGAGCAACTCGGTCCGGCTGCTCCCAAAGAACCAGGTGACCCGTGTCCTCGTAAACGACGAGCCGGGAACCGGGGATGGCAGTTGAGAGCGCCTGCTCCTCCTCCAACGAG